>JBAQJS010000001.1:0-1854 GCA_049300435.1 Candidatus Acidiferrales bacterium
GATCAAGGTTGCGCGCAATGAATAGGCGCAGTGCCTCAGCATCCGGATAAGCCTTGAGGGTCTCTTGGGCGAGTGTGGCGAGGTATTTCTCGTGCTTGGCCATATGGTCAACGGGGTCGTAGCGGCCGAACTCGATGCCGTAACCATCGATGAGCGTGCACAACACGCGGAAATCGAGCGCTTTCGGGAACGCTTTACGTATACGCCGCGCTACCTTGCTAGTTGCTGTTGGCCCATAATCGGCATGCCAGGAAATCTCTCGGCCGATGATGTAAAGGACGAGAGGATCGAGTTGGCCAGTCTTAACCGCTTGCTCCAAGGCTTCAAGCGTTTCGACAAAAATGGGGGTCCACTTATCGCGCGTCTTGTCTGTAACTTGCGCGCCAAACCTTCCCATCGGATAGCGGAGCGCGTCGGCAATCCGGCGCGCGGCCAAGACCGCAATGCGGGTATTCGCGTGTGAGAGCAGGTCCAGGATGGCATTGATGACCTTCTTGCGAAGATCGGCGACGAATTGGAGGTTTACAAAAAACGGCCGAAACGACATAGCCCTATTGGTGCTCGTCGTAGTGTAGGCTTCTGTCTTCAGAATTGGCGCGACAATATCGAAGGGCGTGTAACGGTGTTTCCAAGCCTCCGGGCTACCGATGAGCCCGAGCCCGAAATCGACAATATCCTTGTTGTATCCGTAGGGCTTGTTCGGGCGAACTTCGCACATTTCCGAAAGAATGCGGATGGCGTGATTAGGAGTTTGGTTGAGTTCGCGGTTATCCGACTTGCCGATCTCCCATAGCGCTTCGCAAGCCTCCTTGAGGTAGCGCATGTTATAGGACACGTATCTCAGAAGCTCAGGTAATTGGTCGAGGTACTGGCCTTCGCGGATAAGCCGTTCAGCGAACTGCAGCGCCTTGGCCGGCTGGTAGAAGGCCACCGCGGTAACAGCGCGGATGTAAGGATCATTGTAAGGCGTTTCCGGGAGCAGCTGGGTCCATATGCCATCAAGCAATTGGCTGTTGGTGGCGTCGCCATTCGAGCGAAGCCAATCAAGCTTACCTAAGTTGACTAGGAAATTTTCCAGATGTTCGGTGCCGATGGCCGAGAAGACAATCTCGGCATAGCCGGTGGATTTGCCTTGAACGTCCACGCAATTGGCTTCGATGATGTAATCGGCCAATATGTCGGGTGAACGCCGATAGCGTGCGCCGCGCTTAAACAGGACGCCCCCGTTCGTGAGCAGCTTGATCAAGCGACTGCTCTCGTGTGGCTCGATCCCCTCGATTTGCCGGATAGCGGCCAGTAGGCGGGCGTCATCAGGATGAAATGGCTGGAGAAGAGCTAAAACTTTGAGCAACTTATTGATCGGAGCAGCATCGGCCTTTGTGCCGATTTCACCGGCCACGACATCCTGAAAACGTCCAAACAATGTCGTACGGAATGATGTCTCGTTTTTGGCCAGGTCAAAAAGCATTTTCTCTTTGGCGACGATCTGTGCGCCAACTACCGTCGCCAACGGACAGTCATGAGTGAGGCGCGCAATATCTTTCGCGGCCTCCAAGGGGCCTTTGTACTTTTTAAGGACCTGCCTCGCGAGTTCTTCAGCTTCCTGAATTGAAAGTGCAGGCAGCGGCTCATCAATGACCGTTGGAGCTCCCATGAGCCCGAATTCGCTCGCTTGAGCTTTTAGGTGCTCCAAGCCATAGGGCCTCAGTGCCAACAAGACTTTTGCAGACGGCTGGCGACTTGCGAGAAACTGAAACAAGAGGGGCAGGTCTTGACGGTCGTGGGCGTCATCCACAACGAGGAGCAACGGCTTGGAGCCAAAGTCCTCGAACGCCTTTTTGCTTAGTTCACTAG
>JBAQJS010000002.1:0-6319 GCA_049300435.1 Candidatus Acidiferrales bacterium
GCCGCAACCATCGCGGCGCGGGCGGCTTCCACGTCCAAATTCGGACGAAACTCTTTCTTCATCAAGTCGGTGGCAGAAACGATAGGAACGGCTACTCCGTTCACCATGCGTGTGCCCTTCTCAAAAGCTGTTGGGGGTGCTGCAAATCCTTTGGTTGCCATGTTAAATCTCCTTGCCCAGTAATCCCACCGGGCGACGGTCGAATTTAATTTCCTCGTTAGTTACTGCGCCAACACTGGTCTCGGCGTAATCTTCGCGCTGTCAAGCAGGTTGGTTACAAATTTCAAAGCGTAGTCGGCGGCGATACGGTCCATCCGCAAACCTTGAATCTTCGTGATGTCGAGACCCGCGTAACGGCGGTCAGACTCGGCGTGATAGTCCGCGTTTTCCTTCAGCAAGCGGAGCAATTCTACGAAGCCCTCGTCCTGCAACAGCAGCAAAAGTTTCTGCGCGCTGTTGTAAGTCTGAGCGGCTTGCTCGTACTCTTCAGGTGTGAGACATTCCTGCGGAGCGGGAGCATCTTGGTCCTCGTACATAACGTCTTCGATGTCCACGCCGACAAACGGCGCATCTTCATCGGGGACGTTTACGACCATTCCGTCAATCAAGCGACGTGACATTATTCTCCTCCCAAGCCTCCGACCAATTCAGGGGCTTCATTCTTTTCCTGCTGCCTCTCGATAGCCTTCGTCAGAATTACCTGACTGGTGTTGTCGAGCGCGGCAGAGCTATTCTTTTCCATGGTCTGCGTGTGTTCTTGAGCGGACAACTTAGATGCGTTGTCGTGCATCTGTGCCAAACGAGCCTGCGTTGCCTTCATGTCAAGAACCTTCGGATTGCTTTGCATAGCCGCCTGCTTATCTTGGTCAGTTTGCGGAATAATGATGTCGTCTTGAGAATCCCAGCCCGTAGACTGTTCCATACGGCGAGAATACTCGACCCAGTTGACCTTGAGTCCGGCTGCGGCCAATCCTTGCTGTACCGCAGGCAGACCATAAATCTGGCCTTGCAGCGGCAACGACTGAGCCATTTTGGCTTTCGCGGCAAGATTTGAACCTGCCAGCATGGTGAACTGAATGTCCGAATTGTTGGTCATGTCCACGAGCAAATTTCCGTTGCTCTTGGCTTGCAGCGCGGCCCACAGGGTCGCACCAACAATCTGACGAATCTTTGACGGTTCCATCCACATGCGGTCCATTTTCAGGAACGAGTAGAGAACCGGAACGAGAACTTGGTCGGCGCAAATATCCACGAAACTTTGAATACGGTTGCTCGATGCGCTCGCTACCGCGTTCGCGCCCGCAGCCGTACGCATGCCCGTGCCTTTGCCGCCCGTTGAAGCGCCGCCCTGCGTGGTCAGTTCGTTCGCGCCTGTAGTCTTCTCGGCGTCGGCCACGAGTACGTCTTCTTCCTTGTATGCTTCGGTCAACACAGGCTGCTTGACTAGCGGCTCCATGCTGTCCATGTCGGTAACTTTGAACACCGCGCCCGGGTAAGACTTAATCGGTTGGGCAGCGATGTTGTCACCCTTCTTAACCTTCCACATGTTCTGAAGGTTCAAGTTGATGTCATCCATGCGCTTGTTACGCAGACCTTGGATGTGGGTCTGGATGCCGCCGATGCGACGCGGGATACCGTAGGAGTAAAAAGTACCCGGAATATCGTCCCAGAAGCATGACACGAACGGGATGATACCCATCGGATTACGCATGTTGCGGATTACTTTCTTGCGTTGCAGAACCACGATAACCGTGTCGTTGGTCCAGTATTCAAGAAGTTCTAGTTTGTGGTCGAGCGGGTCTGCGCCAGCATCTAGATAGCGCGGCAGCGCGCGATGACCCTGCGAGGGGTACGCGGTGCTCTCCGTCTCCATCACCGAACTCGGTGCCTGTTCTTCCGGCATCGTTGCAATCTCTCGCAACTCTTCATCGGAAGGAATGTCGTAGCCTTCAAAGTCGCGCAACTTCGCCAAGTCGCGAACCGTCACATAGTCACGGTACACAACGTACTCGGCCTCGCGAACATCAGGCGAGCGCAAATTGGGCGCAACCAGCAAGTGGTTGACTTCTACGCGCTTGAAAATCGGGCGCGAAATACGCTCGTCAACATCGTATTCCACCAACTCGTCAGACTCTTTGGTATCAAGATATGTGGACGCGCCGCCCGTCAGGGACTTAACTTCCAGCGGCGGAACCGCGTGCTTGTACATAACACGCTTGCGGTCGTATGTCTCGAATCCAATCTTGCCCAGACCCGTTCCGAAGATAAGCGCGTCCTTCATAATCAGACGGCATGTCTGCTTCACGCGGGCTTCCTGCAACTGGTAGGAAAGAACACTTTCCCATGCGCGCGCAACTTGCGCAGGCGTCCCTTCGTTCGGCTTGATAGCGAACGGAATCGCCGCCGAAAACAGCGCGGGCAGTGATTGGTCCAAAATCGCTGAAACGTGCTGCTTAATCAGCGGGAATGAATTGTTTGAACGAGGCGTGCGAGTATCGCGCCAGTATTTCTGGCGGCTCGGTGCGTCGTAAAGTTGCTTGGCTACGCGCCATTCCGACAGCCACAAGCGAGCCATGATGAACTTCTCGGCGCGTTCGGTAGACTGAATGACTACCGCTAGCGCGGAATCTTCGGTCTTAACCTTGCCACCTTGGAGTGAAAAATCCTTGGTGACCTGATTAAGCGGCTGCGCGGTCGTATTTGGCTGCGGGAGAATCATTCAAATCCTCTAGGCTAGGAATGTGACGGTATCATCGGCTAGGTAGTCGTTGTCCGCTGCATCCGATGCTCCCGTTTCCGGGGTTTCAGGCTTTTCAAATTCGTTCGGCTCCCATGACAGAACAGGACCGTCCGGCTCCATTACTGTCACCGTGTCTGCGTGAATTATCGGAGCGTAAATCTTCAAAATCTGAGCGATGCAGTCCGGCGCGTCGTCTTTGCGGCGCTTGGCGTCAATGGACCACTTCTCAAACTGCGTTTTAATTTCTTCTAGGAATGGGATGTTCGAGTTGATGAACACCGTGCCGCGCTCGTACTCGCGCGTTTTTTCGTTTCGCGGGCCGCGCATCGCGCTGGCCAGCAGAGCGATGTTGGAATTCTTTACGTTCCCGCCGCCCTTGGTGCCTTTTTGCGGCAGAACGAAATTGATGGACATCATCGGCACTTCCGCTTCTTTCGCCACGCGAAGGATGGAACTCTCCACGGCGCGAATGCCGACAGCATCTTCCATGCTGTGCCCGACTATGACACCCTGTTGCATGGCAGACTGATAGAGCCTGATAACTGCGCCCGCCATTTCATCGCCGCTAACAAAGTGAGCCAACATAGCGTTGAGCACCCACATTTTTCCTGTGCTCTTTTGAAACCCGGCGACAATGCCGCAAGAGTAGTCGTTTTCACTTTTCTGACGACGACCCGACCACACCGATGCAAAATCCCAGTGAACCACAACAGCGCGGTCGTGAACAGGAATACAATTCCAGTCCGTCGGAGAAGTAATTTGGCGGTCCATCACCTGCTGGGTGAAGGATGCCTGCTGCTCAAGCGATGCGTCGAGCAAATATTGTTTGTAGAAGTCCGCGCGGTTCTTGTTGTACAGGCGGAACAAATACTTGGCCTTCAGTTTCTCAGGCCATGTAAGGATAACGTCGTCGGGTGTCAGCGAACCCGTCTTCTCGCGATTCTCGCGCTCCGTCAATTCGCGCGGCGTACCGTCTTCACGAAGTTTCCATGCGGGCAAGATGAATTGCTTGGCGCACGCCGCTCCGGTCTTTTCCTTCTCGTTGTCGCTGTTACGCATAATGTACTCGGGCAAATCTTCCCCGTGCCATTTTGTTCCAAGGAACAAGCGGTAACCGCCGGGTTCAATCAGCGGTTCGCAGGCATCGTACAGTGCGTGTGTCTTTTCGCAATTCTCAATATTGTTAGAGTTGTTTTCGTTCGTCGCGTCATCGAACAGAATAACTTCGTGGTGACCGCCCGTTTTCACGGAGTCGAAAGAACCGATGGCGATAGTCGGGTCGCGCAACAGCAGCGCAGGATTGCGGCGCGGCGTGGTGAACGTCTCGGCGGTGACAGCATCAATGTCAATCGCCCACTCAGGAAACAGGAAGCGCAAAACTTCGTTCGACAGGAACGGGTCGCGCGCCATCGCCAGAATGGATTCGGCTTTATCCATCTTGCCCGAGATAATCAAAATGCGGATGTCCGGGCAGCACAGGATAAGTTGGGTCAGGAGCGCGGCTCCCAGCGTGGACTTGAGCATGCCACGGCTAGCCATGGTCACGAATTCGTCCAGACTGTCCCATTCGTCCCAATCCGTGTCAGGATTGGGCTTCAGGAACGAGTCAATAATTTGCCCGTGAACCTTTTCCACGAGCGGTGGCAGTTTCTTTACGCGCGGCGGACGCAAAATGCAATTCGCGAGGAATCGCGTATTCGTCAAACATGCGCGGCGTACAGTTTGCTGCCATTCTTCAAGAGTTTCTGGACGGCCTTGCGGTACGGCCTCAACGTCGGCCATCGTTATGGAGAACGCCAGCTTGTCCAGATTGTGGGAGAAGTCGTCCATCGTTACTCCTTGGTAGGATTGGCGATTTTCTCCGCTCCCTTTAACTGCTCCTCGCCCTTGGCTGGTGTGTTGCCGCCAACCTGACGAGTTTGTTCCTTTGCGGCCTGCCCGTACTTGTGCAGACCTTGACGACCGCGTTCTTCAAACGCTTCGCGGTATTCAGATTGACGGCCAGAAGCCGGGATGACAATCTCGCCCTTCTGCAACATGTGCGGGCCATCGGCTTTCACGACGCCGCCCTTGTGCATGATGGGCATAGACTTCACTCCGTACTTCGCGCCTTCTTCTGCGGCCACGGAGCGGTTGGTATCGGCCACGGAACCTGAATGCTGGGATGGAGACATTGGGCCTTTATTCAGGTTTTTAACTCCGGCGGAATCTGTTTGAGGAGAAACCGTTTTAGTCATCTTGCTCACACCTGCGGAATCCTTGGGCTTGAGAGCGCCTGTCGGGTCGGCAGATTTTTCAAACTTGTTCGCGCCCGCGAGAATGTTTTTCGCAGATGATACCGCAGCTTTTTGCTGCGGCGTACCGCCCTGTTGTGGAGTCGCCATAATTACACCGCCATCGGTTGTGCGCCAGCTTGTGGCTGCGCACCTGCGCCGCCCGCCGCCGCATCAGGCTGTCCGCCCGGTTGTGCGCCCGCGTCAGGCTGTCCGCCCGGTTGTGCGCCCGCGTCAGGCTGTGCTTGAGCCTCTTCGCCATTCGGTTCGCCGATATGGTGTTCCAAACCGTCATGCACGCCGTCCAAATCCTGCGCCGCGTAACTGGTGTCCTCACCGCCGCCCGCTGGTGTGTGGCGGACAGTGTGAGTGCCGTTTTCGTGGTGCTCAATATGGGTGTGCTTGTGCTTACGCTTGCCGCCCGCCGCTGCGTGCTGCTCGTGCTCCGGTTTCGGAGACGCGCCCGCCGTCGGCTTCTTTTCCATGCCGCCGCCCATAGTCTTCGCAGACTTCTGGGTAGTGTCGTTGCCAAGGATAGATGCAGACTTTCCCGGCGCTTTGCTTTCCATTTTCTCTTCGGCCATAAGGGCTCCCTATCTAAAGTAGAACTGCTCACTACACATGATTAGAGTAGTGAGCAGATTATGATTAGAATCGGCTAGAAGCCGGAATCTTTTCGGATTTCTTGGCGTCGTGAGATTCACCAGAACCGTCCTTGGACGTGTTGCCGCCCATCGGACGTTCTGCGTTCACATCACCCTTGAAGGTGCCATCAAAACGGCTGGCCACAGTCACGCGCTCGGCTTTCTTTGAGTCGTGCTTTTCGCCAGTGACAGGAGTGTTCCCGCCGCCGTCTTTGCCCAAACGCTGAGAATTCTTCTCTGTGGGCATCGGGTCTTTTGAGTCACGCTTTTCTTTCGACATTGTGTTGCTCCTAACTAATTTTTACTGCGGGTACGCGAACCCCTACTCGGGCGTCCGCAGAAACTTTACGCCATGTATATATACAAAATTCCGCTTGATAGCTTGGTCACTTGAAAATCCGCCCAGCGCTTCGGCTTCGCCGTCCAATCCAAACACTGAGAAACGTTCGCGGTATCGCAAGTCAGTGTTGCGAGAATATTCCCCGCAATCAAGTCTTCGATGACCGCTTGGTCACCGACAGATACAGGCGTTTCCCACAAAATCTTTTCCACAAGCAAATATTGAAATGAACCCAACGCGGACAAGGTAGAGGCTTTGTAGCCCGACACCATGGCGGAGTTTAGAACGATAGGGTTAACCAGAAGATTTGACATTTCTATTC
>JBAQJS010000003.1:0-1605 GCA_049300435.1 Candidatus Acidiferrales bacterium
TTTATTCCCTTGCCGAGTGTGTTATCATGAGTCGGGCGCTTTTACGGCCCGCACAAGGAGGACGCATGCCCGCGCCTGCTCGCGCTTCCGCCTCTCGCGCTCCCCGGGCCGCCTCTCGCCACCACCACTCCGCCCACCCGCGCATTTCTAATCGCGGATTCCGGGATTAGAAAATGACGCAACCCACTGAAAACAAACAACCGCACCCCGTTCTAATCCCGCCCAAAACGCCCACCAGCGCCCCCAGCGCGCATTGCGCGCACCGCGCCACCCCACCCGCCATCGTCGGCCACGCCCCGTCAATCGCTACTGTCCGGAAATCGGAAACCCACTCAACTCCTTCCATATCAACAAAAAATTCTTCGTCAATCGCTACTTTTGGTCGCAACAACGCCCACCCGCGCAATTCCCAGGAACCCAAAACGCGGTTCGAGATCACCAATCACGACTCACCACTCACCAATCACGACTCACCACTCGTCACCCGCAAAGAATCGCCATCCCGCACACGTTGCTGCACCGCGCTTCCCAGCCAGCCGCTTCACGCTAGAATGTGCTCCAGCCATGGCCGGCATCTACTTGTCGTTGGGTTCGAGCATCGGAGACCGCGCGCAGAATATCGCCCGCGCCATCGAGGCATTGGCCATACGCGACATCCGCGTCCTCAAGCGGTCCTCGCTCTACGAAACCGAGCCGGTCGGCATGCGCGAGCCGGAATGGTTCCTCAACGGCGTCGTCGAAGTGCAAACGGAATTGCAACCCCACGAACTCATCCGCGCTCTGCTCGAAATCGAGCGCTCCATGGGGCGCTCGCGCGCCGCTTCGCCTGCCCGCAAGCTTCCGCGCACCATAGACATGGACATCCTGTTCTACGGCTCCCAAATTATCCGCGAAGCCGGTCTTGAAATTCCGCACTCGCGCATGTCCGAGCGCCGCTTCGTGCTGGTCCCTTTCGCGGAGATCGCTCCGGCGGCGATGCATCCCGTCCTGAAAAAGACCGTCGCGGAATTGCTCGCGGGCACTCCCGACCGCAGCGAAGTCCGCCCGTGGCAAAGCTGAATCAACCGCTTCACCATGCGCTGCGGTGCGCGCCTAGCTCGTTCGCAGCACTTTCAGCCAGTGCAGCGTCAGCGGCTGCGGCTCCAGCGCTTCCAGCAGGATTTCCGTTTCCGGGCCTTGGCTGCGCTCCTGCCAGCGATAGACGCCCGGCTCGGTCTCTTCGCGCACATGACCGCTGGCCGGACGCAGAAAATCGCGCGCGTCCTCGAGCGACACTTTTTCCGTCGAGGCCGGCCGCGTCAGCGCTTCCACCGCGTAGCTGCGCAGCAGCTTGGGCCAGTACGCGTCGAAAAGTTCGGAGGAGGCGAATATGTCGCTCCAGGCGACTTCTCCGCCGTACGCGACAATCACACCCACCACGCGCTCGCCTTTCAATCCCGCAGTCGCGCGATTGAAGCGCTTCTCCACTTCCTGCGCGAAATTTTCCACCGAAGGTCCAATCGCCGCGGATTGATAAATGTTCCGGTAACCCTGCGTGGGTGCGGCCGACGCCACCACGTTGGAAAGTTCCCGCGACGAAATCACCGGCGCCGGCGCCGCGCGACC
>JBAQJS010000004.1:0-7555 GCA_049300435.1 Candidatus Acidiferrales bacterium
CCATCTTCAACGCCAGACCCCACTCCTCGTCGTCAAAAATGAATTTGTTGGGAGGCTCGGCCAGCGGATCTTCCGCCGCGTCGAAAGCTTCGGCCAGCTGGGTGCGGTACTCTGCGACGGCTTCGGCCAGCAGCGAGGGCTCGTCCGCGATGATCAGCGGCTCGACGGCCAGATCGAACAGCGTGGATTTGCGGTCCTCGCGCAGCGCTTCGCGAAATTCCCATCCGGGATAGAATCCGCCCGGCGCAGCATCATCCTCTCGCCCGGACGCGCCGCTCATCCGCGCGCGCTCCAGCACCTCGGCGTGGCGCGGGTATTCCGTCAGCGGCAGCAGCGTCGCGCGCTCCAGCGGATTCGTGGAACGCTGGGTATTGGGGTCGAACGCGCGGATGGATTCAATGGTGTCGCCCAGCAGCTCGACGCGCACCGGCTGCGGCGCTTCCGGCGAGTAGATATCAATGATGCCGCCGCGCACCGCGTATTGCCCCGGCATCTCGCAGGTAATTTGCTTGTCATAACCGGCGCTGGATAGAAATTCGATCAGGTCTTCGTGCGCGATGGATTCATCGCGCACGATGGTGCGCGCGAGTTGCGCGTAGAATTCGCGCTCGCGCATCCGCCACACCGCCGCCTGCACCGGGACGATCAGCAGGTCCGCGTCGCCCGTCGCAAACCGCCACAGCGCCACGGCGCGGTCCTCGGAGATTTCCGCGTGCGGCGAACGGTTCTCGTAAGGCAGCACTTCGTGCGCCGGCAGATGCGCCACGCGCCGCCCCGGCTTGCCGGTCACCGCGCGGTAGAAATAGCGCACCGGCTCCAGCAGCGCTTCGGCGCGCTGATTGGTGTCCACCAGCAGCACGGTGGGGCGGCCCAGTTCCGCGAAGGCCAGCGGAATCAGCAGCGCCTTCGCCGGCTCGGTAAGCCCCGCCAGGCGCACTTCACCGCCGCTGCGCCGCAGCGCCTCGAAGGTTTCCTCGACCACCGGGCGGCGTGCCACCCGCGCGAGAAGCTCGCTGACCAAAGGGAGAATCATGCGTGAAGTTCTGCGATGCGCGCGACCAGCAGGGAGGTTGAATAGCCGGGCTCGAGCGCCACGCGCACCACGCGCCCGCCCGCTGCTTTTATGGCGCCCTCATCAATCAAGACATTAGACGGCGCGCTTGCTTCGTTGCCTTGCGCCAGCACTTCGGGCGCGAGGCGCGCGATGAAATCGCTCGCGCTGCCTTCTTCAATCACCGTCACGTAGTCCACCGCCGCCAGCGCTGCCAGGATTTCCGCGCGCTCCGCCGCCGGTGTAATCGGTCGCGCGGGAATACTCTTCGCATCCGCTCCAAGCCGCGCGGCCGGGCGCCGCACGCTCTCGTCGCCTTGCAACGCCACCACGAGCGCGTCGCCCAATCCCCGCGCCTGCTCCAGCAAACGCACGTGCCCCGGATGCAGCAAATCGAACGCCCCGGCCACGCATACCAAGCGCTTCCCGTTGCGTTTCCATTCCTGACGTTGGAGAATCAGATCGGATTGCGACACTACAGCCAATTGCCCGTCCCTCAGTCCGCGGCGGCGGAAGATCACAAACACGCAATTCTACCATGCCGCGTGCAAACTCCACGGCACGTGAGGAGCGGGTCAGTGCGTCACCCCCCGGCGCAAAGAACTCCGCGCCAACAAAATACTTGCCTGTCGCCGCACCGCCCACGCAAGATGCGAAGCGATTTTGTAGCGGCCGGTCCGTCCCGGGGCCTTCGACATGGAGCGGGCGCCCTATTCTTCATTCCTGCCCGCCGCCGGAGCGCGCCGTGAAGCTCTGGCAAATCATTCTCGCGATAGTGGGCGTGGTCTTTCTCGCGCTGGGCGCCCGTTGGATTCGCGACTCGGAACTGCCCAAGCAGGAAATCTGGCTGGATGCCGGCGCCTGTCACACTCCGATGACCGTGCTCGATCCTCCCGCGGACGTCAAACCCGCCGGCAGCATCGTCCTGCTGCACGGCCTCGCCGCCAATCGCCGACTGATGATGTACCTCGCCGAAGATTTCGCCGGGCACGGTTTCCGCGCCTACGCCCTGGACATGCCCGGGCACGGCGACAGCCGCGACGCGTTCTCCTTCCTGCGCGCGCAGGAATGCTCCACGGCCGCCGTCGAATCGCTGATTCGCAGCGGCAAGCTCGATCCCAAGAGCACGATCCTGCTGGGACATTCCATGGGCGCAGCCATCGCCGTGCGCATGGCCGACCGCGATCCGCTCGCCGCCACCATCGCAATCTCACCCGCGCCGATGAATCCACCGCAGCGCATGCCCGCAAATTTGCTGGTCTTCAGCGCCAGCAGCGACCTGGGCATCCTGAAGCGCACCGCGCAAAGCCTCTCCGACGCGGCCGGCGGCGAACGCACCGCCCCGGAGGATTTCGTGCAGCAGCGCGCGTTCGATTTGCGCCGTCTGCCGCACGCGACACACACCAGCATGCTCACCGACCGCCGCGTCGCGCACGACTCCGAAAAATGGGCCATGCAGGCGCTCTTCCCCCAAATCGCGGCGGACACGCTGACCCTGAATCTCGATCTCGCCACCTACGAAACATTCGGCCGCGGACGCCGCCGCCTCGCCGGGGGAATCCTGGGATTGTTCGGCGTCCTGTTGCTGTTTCCATTGGCCGTGGCGCTTGCCGGAAAAGCGGCGCCGCCACCCGCCGATGCCGCAGCCAGCTCAACTGCGCCGCAAACCGAATTTCCCGGCAACCATCAATCCGCGTGGCTGCTGCTGGCCGAAGGCGCCATCTGCGCGATGCTCGGCGTCCTGCTGCTGATTCCCGGCACGCCGCTGAAATTTCTGCATCTTTACACCGGAGCGTACCTCGCTTCGCTGCTGCTCATCGCGGGCATTCTACTGCTGCTTTTCAATTTCGGCTTCGCCATGGAACACGCCACGTTCCGTGCCCGCGCGCTCGCTGTCGCGGCCATTCTTGGCTTCGCCACCTGCATGGCCGTAGCCGCGTGGCTGAATTGGCAGCTCGACGACGCATGGCTCAACGCGCCGCGCTGGCTGCGCTTCGCCGGCCTGTTGCCCGTCGCCTGGATCTACTGCTTCGCCGAGGAAGTCGCGCTGGGCCCGGTGCAGCACGGCATGCATCGCGCCGTGCGCTTCGCGGTCTTCCTGCTGCTGCGCTTGGAACTGTTCCTGGCCTGCGCCCTCGCGTGGTACCTTTTCGCCAGCGGCCAGGTGCTCGTCCCGCTGCTTTTCGCGTATCTTGCGCTATTTTCCACCCTGCAACGCCTTGCTACCGATGCGTTACGGTCTCGCAACCGCTCGGCCACAGCCGCGGCATTATTTGGTGCTATACTCGCCTCCTGGTTCATTGCCGGTGTCTTTCCTCTAACTTGAACCGGATCACAGCAGGGGACATGAAAGAGATTGCGATTGTGGGCGGCGGTCCTGCGGGTGCGCTCTGTGGCGAACGTCTGGCCAGCGCCGGCTTTCAGGTAACCATTTACGACGAGCGCCTCGTCTGGGAAAAACCCTGCGGCGGCGGCTTGACGCACAAGGCCATCGAAGCCTATCCCTTTCTGCTCGATTCACCGCAGCCCAAGAAAATCATCCGCAAGGCCGAGCTGATCTCCAGCAGCGGCCATCGCGCGCAATTTGAAATGAGCCATCCCATCGTGATTTATGCGCGCAAGGTGCTCAATGGCTTGTTGCTCGACCGCGCCGTGGCGGCGGGTTGCACGGCGGTCTGCGCGCGCGTCACGGGCGTCAAGACCAGCGGCCCGCGCGTCAGCCTGATGGCCGGAGGCGAAGAGCGCTTTTCGGATTTCATCGTGCTGGCGGCCGGCGCGCGCAATCAATTGCTGCCGGAAACCACCGCGCTCGGCTCGAAGGACCTGGAAGTCACGCTCGGCTATTTCGTTCCCACCGAGGAAGACATCATCAAGGTGAAATTCCTCAAGAAATTTGAGGGTTACCTGTGGTCCTTCCCACGCGCCGACCATCTTTCCGTGGGCATCTGCGCGAAGATGGGCCAAACCTCCACTCCCGTGCTGCGCAAGCACCTCGATGCATTTTTCGAAGAAGAAAAAATCCCGCGCGCGGGCGCGCAGTTCTACAGCCACGTGCTGCCTTCGCCGCAGGCGAAAACCATTCGCAGCCGCAAGATCATGGGCCGCAACTGGGCGATGGCCGGGGACGCCGCCGCCACCGTGGACCCCATCACCGGCGAGGGACTCTACTACGCGCTGCGTTCGGGCGACCTGCTGGCGCAGGCCATCGTCGCGGGCCAGCCCGAATTGTATCCCGAACAATTGCGCGCGGCGTTTTCGGCCGACCTGGAATTCGCCGCTAATATCGCCAAGAAGATTTTTCGCGGCACTTTCCTCGGCGGCGCCATCACCACGCGCATGGTGCAGCTCCTGAATTATTCGCCCGCGTTCCGCGATCTCATTCGCGACGTTTTCAGCGGCTCGCAGGATTATCGCAGCCTCAAGCGCCGCCTCTGGAATCAGCTGGGGATTACCGTCGCGGAATTTTCACGCAGCTTCCTCGACCCGCGAACCGTGGCCTGCGCGCGCGCATCGGCCTCTGCGCCGGCCAGCAACCGCGAATCCTCGCGATGAAACGCTCAGCAAAATCAGGCAAGCGTCGCGCGCCCGCACGGAAAGCGGAATCCTCCGCAGCGCGGCAAGCGGCGGACTCGGGAAAGCCGCGCATTGGATCAGAAGCTGAGGTCGAGCGTGTGGTTCTTCACGAATGGACTATTGCGGCGCTCGATCCGGTGCTGCCCGCCGTGCTTTCCACCCCCGCCATGATCGGCTTGATGGAAATGGCCACGGCCAACGCCGTGCGGCCGCACTTGCCTCCGGGCGCCATCACCGTGGGCACGCGCATCGAGGTAGATCATCTGAAGGCCGTGCCGGAAGGCGCCACCGTCCGCGCCACTGCGCGCCTGGCAAAATATCAGGGCCGCTTCCTGGTTTATGACGTCGAAGCCCGCTCCAACGATCACGTCCTTGGCCGCGGCCGCGTCTTCCGCGCCATCGTCGAGCCGCAGACATTTCACGCCCGCGCCACCGCCCGCAACAACGACTGAACTTCACATTATTTTTTCGGCGCGATCGGAAATAAAGTTTGGTGGTAAGGAATTGAGATGAAAACAATCATTCTCCGGTCACTCGCGGTTGCGATTCTCCTTGGGCTCGGCGTCTCGTTTGCAACGACGGCGATCCGGACGCGTGTCTCCTATCGCTACGAACCGGGTCTGACCGTGTTCGAAATGCAGCAACTTTCCGAGCTACCGCCGGCGCAGATTGACGCATTCTTGACGGTACGGCGGAAACCGTATTCACGCTAAGAGTGGTTGCTCGATTCGTTAGGTGAATCGTACTTCTGGACGTATTTGGCGCAGAGGGCGGTAATTCCAGCCACCGGAATATTTCTCGGCTGTGTCTTCGTGGGTGCACTGACTCGACGCGATACTTCCCGAACCCCGCAGGGCTAGCGCCGACCGAAGGAACCAAAGACTCGGAGTCTCGGGGCGGGGTAGTGTCCTAATTTGACGCGCTGGCGGCGTTGTTACATAAAGGCGAGCAAAGGAGCGCTCTGTGGACGCAAAAGAGAAATTGACTTCGATTGGCCGGCCAGTGCCGGAGTTGCCGGTCGCTGATGTCGAACGCGCACAACAGCATTACAGAGATGCACTCGGCTTTGAGATTGGATGGCTTTATCCGGGCAACGAGATTGGGGCCGTGTCACGCGGTAATGTGGCGATATTCTTTCGGAAGAGGAAACCGCCGTTCGAACCTGCCGTTCACTGGGTGTTCGCTGAAGATATAGATGCGTCGTACCAGGAACTGAAGTCGTTCGGTGCGAACATCGTGGATCCTCTGGAAAAGAAGTCTTGGGGATTACGGCAGTTCACCGTAAAGGATCTGGACGGGAACCTCTTCTATTTCCACCATGACTAACCAAACATCGCGTGACAAGCGGCTGAAGCCGGCCGCTGAAAAGCGCGGCTGCTCAACAGCAAGCCGTTCTGCGACTATGCCGGAACAACGCCTCAACCCAAATTCGAGCACGACGCCAAGCCGGGTCGTGGCTCAGTTTCAGATTACGAGACTTATCGGGAGTTTAGCCTGACGCTGCGGGAGACGATTTTTGATTGTAAGGGGATCTTTACAAATCTCCTCATGCGCGTCAGGCAGATCGCTGACGATGGATGGTGCGAGTGTCTCATTAACGACGTGGTTATCGGACGAGCGGATCGGCTCGCATCAGGAGCTCGCGAAACAGCCGCAGACTGGGTCTATATTGCTTGAGCGAAATGCCGTTCACCGTTGAACAGCTTCAAACGCGAGCTGACCACCCGTTTTACTGCATCCACGGCGGACGGGAGAATTTTGTATGGTACGACTTCGTCAGGTCGTTCGGCCAAACCCTGTTCCAAACCATGTCTCCACGCGACACGAAGCTCGGTATTAATGTGGATAATATTGATTCCCCCTGCGATTGCCTTGCGCAAGTCTTCATCATCGGTACCTGAGCCACCGTGGAGCGTCAGGAAGACCCGCGCCGCTCGCTTGATGCCGGCTATCCTCTCGATATCCAACCGCTTCTTCGTTTCTCCCCGTACCATGCTCCGGAGCATACCGTGCATGTTGCCCACCGCGGGAGCCAGGACGTCCACTCCAGTGCTCTCCACAAACTGTTTCGCTTCTTCCGGCGTCGAGAGTCCTTTCGATAGGTCGGGAGACTGTTCGTGTATTTCAGAGCCGGTTCCGATGTCCCCGATTTCTCCCTCGACGAGCATGGAAGGATTGATCGTTTTCAGCGCTTCGACCGCCTGCTTGGTTTGGTGGACATTTTGGTCAAAGGGCAACGCCGACATATCAAAGACGATTGAGTCAAACCCGGCTTTTGCAGCCTCCAGCGCCTTGGCGAGGGAGTGGGTATGATCTGCGTTAAGAAAAATCGGGAAGTCGAACTCTTCGCGTAAACTTCGCACGAACGCCGCAATCTGGCGAACTCCCACAAACTCGCGTTCTCCCTCGGATAAACCAACCAAGACGGGCACGCTTAGTTCGCGGGCAGCGGCAAACACCGCTTTCAATAGAACCAAGTCAGAAATGTTAAAATGTCCGATCGCCTTTCCAGTTTGTTGTGCTTCCCGCAAGAGATCCTGTAACGAATGCATGTTATTAACTCCTCTCGCCCACGCACGGGCTCAATATCGGTGTTGATTCCAGGCGCCAGTAAACACTGTTTTACAACAGAAGTGAGTATACCGCCGCTGAACCAAATGCCGATGAGGCCGAAAATATTTCAGCGCCGTTACCGGAAACTGACCCCCGACTCCAAGCGGCGTTCGGTTGAGTCTGGACGGGAGCGCGTGCTACTCTGCTTTCAGCCCGCGGTGCTCGAGTGGCGGAACTGGCAGACGCGCCGGACTCAAAATCCGGTGGCCGCAAGGCCGTGTGGGTTCGATTCCCTCCTCGAGCACCAATTCCATATTCCCGGCCCGTCCGGCGCGACACAAACGCGCTAAGTTCCCCCGCCGCCGCGAATCAGCCGGA
>JBAQJS010000005.1:0-56538 GCA_049300435.1 Candidatus Acidiferrales bacterium
GCCCGCACAAGGAGGACGCATGCCCGCGCCTGCTCGCGCTTCCGCCTCTCGCGCTCCCCGGGCCGCCTCTCGCCACCACCGCTCCACCCATCCGCGCATTTCTAATCGCGGATTCCGGGATTAGAAAATGACGCAACCCACTGAAAACAAACAACCGCACCCCGTTCTAATCCCGCCCAAAACGCCCACCAGCGCTCCCATCCCGCACGCCGCGCACCGCGCAACCCCACCCGAGCATCCCCAGGCGCCATCGCCGGCTATGCCCTGTCAATCGCTACTGTCCGGAAATCGGAAACCCACTCAACTCCTTCCCTATCAACAAATAATTCATCGTCAATCGCTAATTTTGGTCGCAACATCGTCCCCACCCTTCCTCCCCTTACGTGCCACGAACGTAGCGCAAGGTTTTTTCCGGCACCTGCGGCGCTATCTGGGCTGTTTTCCCGGCTGTGTGGATGCCGCGCATCGCGAACCGATCCTTGGCTGCTGCTTGCTAGCGGCGGAACGAATGCATGCCTGAGACAACACTCATGCGAGACACCCCCAAAAACCCTTTCAACAGAAATGCTGGGCAGTGCCCCACAAGCCTGTGCCCTACCCACCTGCTTCCAGTCTGTGATAGGTTTTCGGCTGCTCGATTCGAACTCCTGCAATCCCGACGGAACCTGAGGAGCGCATGAAAAGCGTCGCTCGCAATGACTGGAAATCTGCGTCCCTCCTGCTGTGCGTAGCGCTCCTGCTCGCTCTGGCGGCATCGCTGCACGCCGCAACGGACGCGCAAAAGCCCGAAACCGCCAAAAAGAATCAATGGACGCCTGAGGAAGTCGTCTATCAGGAGGATGCGAGCCAGTTCCAGATATCGCCGGACGGCAAAGTTGCCCTGTGGGTGAAGAGCACGGCGGACAAAGACAAAGATCTCCGCGTCAGCAATCTCTATCTCTCCAATCTCGATAACGCCAAGGAAGTGCAGTTGACGCGCGGCGCGGACGATGTCTCGCATCCGCGCTGGTCGCCTTCCGGCGACATCATTGCCTACCTCAGCACTCACGCCCTGCCGAAGCCCAAGTCCGATATCGCGCCGATGCAACTGTGGCTGCTGAACGCCGCGGGCGGCGAGCCTTGGTCCGTCACGGATTTCGAGCGTGGCGTCCAGCAATTCGAGTGGCTCGATAACGACACCATCCTTTTCAGCGCCGAGGAAGATCCCTCGCTCTACCAGCGCCAAACGAAAGAGCGCAAGGACGATTCAGACGTCGTGGACGACACCGCGCACACCGCGCCCGTCCGCCTCTTCAAGTTGTCGCTCAAGGACAAGAAGGTCACGCGGCTCACCGACAATGACGACTGGATCGCAGCTTTCGAGGTCTCGCGCGACAACAAGACCGCCGTGGCCGTGGCCCGCCGGGAATTAAGTTTCGCCTGGGACCAGAAGATTCCGCCGGTAACCTACGTCGTCAACCTGGCTACCGGCGCGCGCACCCAGGTTTTCACCGGCGAGCGGATCCAGCCGAGCGAAATCGCCTGGGCGCGCGATAATTCCGGATTTTACGTCGTCGCGCCCTATTCCGACGATCCGCACTTTCTCGTGGCCACGGTCGAGAAGGTCTATTTCTACGATCTCGCCGCGGAAAAATCCACCGAAGTGAATCTCGATTGGGACCGCGGCTTCGCGCGCTCGCTGCAACCCACCAGTGACGGCTTCCTGGCGCTGCTTGCCGACGGCGTGTACACCAAGCCCGTGCGCTTCACGCGGCACGGCTCCGCCTGGTCGCGCAAATCCATTTCCAGCGAGGATGAGAAGCACTATTTCAGCTTCGTCCTCGGTGACGACGGCAAGACGCTGATTTGCGAGCGCTCCACCGCCAGCGTCCCTACGCAATTTTTCCGCGCGCGGCTGGACGGCGTGAAAATCACCTCCCCTCAGCAAATCACCAACTTGAATCCGAGCTTCAAAGACAAGACCTTCGCCAAAACAGAAGTCTTGCACTGGCAGGGCGCGAACGACGACGACATCGAAGGCATCCTCTACTACCCGGACGACTATCAGGCCGGCAAGGCCTATCCCCTGATCGTCTCCACCCATGGCGGCCCTGCCAGCGCCGATCTCGACCAATGGGCCGAACGCTGGGCTTACGCGCCGAATCTCATGACCCAAAAGGGCGCCTTCGTCCTCAAAACCAATTATCACGGCAGCACGGGCTACGGCCTGAAGTTCGTGCAATCCATCTGCTGCGGCAAGTATTACGACCTGGAAATTCCGGATATCGAGCGCGGCGTGGACAACCTCATCGCCAAAGGCTTGGTGGATCCGGACAAAATTGGCGCGGCGGGCTGGTCGAACGGTTCCATCCTCTCTATCCAACTCACCATCACCAATCCCGATCGCTACAAGGCCGCCGTGGTGGGAGCGGGCGACGTCGAATGGTTAAGCGATTGGGCCAACGTGGATTTCGGCGAATCGTTTGACAACTATTATTTCGGAAAGTCGCTGCTGGAAGACCCCCAGCTTTATCTGGAGAAGTCGCCGGTCTTTAAGATGGACAAGGTGAAGACGCCCACGCTGATATTTTTCGGCACGATTGACCGCCAGGTGCCCACCGAAGAAGGCTGGACGCATTATCGCGCGCTGTATTCCATCGGCAAGGCCCCGGTCAAATTCATTTTGTTTCCCGGCGAAGCGCACGGGCCCAGAAAGCTCACTCACCAGTTGCGCAAAATGAACGAGGAGGATGCCTGGTTCGATACCTATTTGTTCAAAACCAAGCAGCCGGAAAACGAGGCGCTGAAAACGGGTTCGCCGCTGGACGTCGTGCTCCGGCGCGCGGCAGTGCGGAAATCGGGCGCCGCCTACGGCGTGGCCTTCCGCCCGCCTTCCGTTCCCGAAAATCCCGCTCCGGATGTGCTGATTCCGGAAACCGTAAAGCGTGGCGCCATCGAAGTCGGCCGGTTTGAGATTACGCGTGCGCAGTACTCCGCATTCGATAAGGACTTCAAATACGACGCCGGCACCGATAATTATCCCGCGAACGGCATCACCCTCGAGCAAGCGCAAGCATATTGCAAGTGGCTCAGCGACCTCACCGGCGAGACCTACCGCTTGCCGAAGGAAAGCGAAGCGACGGATCTGTACAAGCCACGCAGCGGCGAGAACACCCTGGATTACTGGGCCGGCTACGCAGTAAATCCCGAAGATGCGCAGAAGCTCGAGGCCAAGCTCAAGGAATTGCCGGGGGACGCTCCACTCCTCCGCGAAGTCGGCAGCTTCGCGGCCGAAGGCGACGAAGGCGAAGATCTCGTCTTCGATTTCGGCGGTAACGTCGCCGAATGGGTAATCGCCGCCGATGGTTCAGCGAAGACATTAGGCGGCAGCGCCGATCGTCCTGCAGACAACAAAGCGCAATACAGCGCCGCCGATCCCGCATACACCGGATTCCGCGTGGTGCACATTCCTCCGCCGCCAAAGCCCGCTGCTCCACCGGAACCGGCGCCGCAATAGTTCCGATCCTCGCAAGCCGAAACCTAATAGTCGTGTACCACACCATTTTGCTGCGGCGCAATTCGGCGCGCCAGCCGCGCGACGGCGGAGATTGAAATTGCGCAAACCACGGCCATCCAGATTGGCACTTGCAGCGATTGCCGCCCCGATTTACGCTCGATCCATGACCCAGCCATTCAGCCCCACCGCGCGCACCAAAGTTCACCGCCTGCCCGATCGCGGCAAGTACGACCGCGAAACCGTGTATCGCATCCTCGACGAAGGATTCGTCTGCCACGTCGGATTCGTCGTGGATGGCCAGCCGTTTGTAATTCCCACCAACTACGCGCGCGTGGACGACACGCTTTATTTGCACGGCTCCTCGGCGAGCCGCATGTTGCGCACGCTGGCGGGCGGCGTGCAGGTGTGCGTCACGGTCACTCTGGTGGATGGACTGGTGCTGGCGCGTTCGGCCTTCCATCACTCCGCCAATTACCGCTCGGTGGTAATCCTCGGCCGCGCCCTGCCCATTGAGGACAGCGGCGAGAAAAATCGCGCCCTGGAAGCGTTCACGAATCACATCGTCAGCGGCCGCTGGAACGATGTTCGCCAGCCGACGGAGCTGGAGCTGAAGGCCACGTCCGTCCTCGCCCTTCCGCTCGAGGAGGTTTCGGCGAAAGTGCGTCTGGGGCCGCCCAAGGATGACGAAGCGGACTACGCGCTGCCCATCTGGGCCGGTGTGCTGCCCTTGCCCGTCGTGCCGGGCGCGCCGGTTCCCGACCCGCGATTGAATCCCGGCCTCGAGCCGCCGCAGAGCGTGCTGCATTACTCCCGCAATGGCGATGGAAGAAACGCTAAGTAAGATTCGCGCGGCCGCCTCCGGCAACCAGGAGCGCGCCGTGCAAGCGCTTTGGGCCGATGACTGATTTCGCGCGGATTGCTATTCGCTCTTCCCTCGCCCTCGTGCTTCTTCTTCTCGCGTCGCCGGTCCAGCCCGTTGCCGCGCAAGCGCCCGCTGTCGCGGGATTCATGGCCGGCGCCTATCGCAGTTCCAGCGGCGAATCCATGGTGTACCGCCTGTTCGTCCCGCCGGATTACGACGCCGCCAAGTCCTATCCGCTGGTCCTCTGGCTTCATGGCGCGGCCGGGCGCGGCTCCGATAATTTCTCGCAGCTTTCAGGCGGCAATTTCGCCGGCTCGCACCTCTGGACCACGCCTGCGAACCAGGCGAAATATCACGCGTTCGTGCTGGCGCCGCAGGTGGACGTGACCAAAGGTTGGGCGCGCCCGCACACCAACACGCCTCCCGTCGCCATCCGCCTCGCTCTCGAGATTCTGGACACCATCGAAAAACGCTATAGCATTGACCGATCGCGTGAGTACGTCGCCGGCCAATCCATGGGCGGTGAGGGTGTGTGGGCCGCGCTTTCCATTGCTCCGCAACGTTTCGCGGCCGCCATCGCGCTATCCGGTTACGGCGACGCCTACATGATTCCACGCGTCGCCAGGGTTCCGGTGTGGATATTTCAAGGCGAGGAAGATCCTCTGGTTCCGGTCACGCGCGCGCGCCACTGGGTCGCGCAATTGCGCCAGGCCGGCGGCACACCGAAATACACCGAGTATCCGGGCATCGGACACAATGCGTGGGACGTCGCCTTCGACGAGCCGGGTCTTGCGGAGTGGTTGTTCTCGCACACAGCGGCACTCGCGAAAGGCGAGTGAGCGATCACTTGCGAGCGTATCGGCTGGGCGTGAAAGGGAAAGAGCGAGAGGTTCTAATCGTTGCTGCGGCGATTAGAAATTACCGTAAGCTACTGAATACAAGCGACGGAGGTGCGTTCTAAACGACCGTTTTTGCCTGAAACGCCGCCCTGAACGACGCGCCAAGCGCGCCGGATTCGGTTGCCCGGCTCGCTGGCGTCGGGTCGCAGAAGTCGGACGGCGCAAACCTCAGTCGTCCGGATTCAGCTCCCGGCCATATTTCCGCAATAGAATTTGCAATCCGACATATCCGACAAACTCCGGCTGTCCGCTCGAATTCCCCGCAAAACTGCGGCCAGCCATGAACAACAGCAGCAGCCCTTTGTGAAATTTGTAGCGCCCGCCCAGATCGAATGTGGTGTCGTGCGGCGGCACGCCCCTCACCGAATCGTTATAGCCCTCTCCGATCATTTCGAACTTCGGCGTGAACACGTGGCCGGCCGCAAGACCCAGGATGCGCTCCTGGTGCGACTGCGCTGAATGAAACGGGAAGAAATAGCCCGCCTCGAAATCCAGATTGATCGGCCCGGCTGCTTTCGTCACTTCAAAGGGGAGCAGGAAACGCGTGCCGCCGCCGGCCAGCCCCAGCTTCACCGAGCCCGGCGGGCCGTTGATCTCCAACTGCGGAAACGTGGAGATGTTCCAGCCGCCGTGATCCTGCTGGAAGAAGCGCCACTTCACTCCGGGAAGTCCGTTGCTCCACCCGGTTTGCACCGGCTGGCCGGTGCTGTTCTGCAAGACGTAAGGAACCTCGTAGGTAAGCTGGATGCGGTCTCCCAATCCGTAATTCAGGTCAATTTGCGGCACCTGAAAGATGTTCGTGCCTTGGCGAAGCACCTGCATCACGCCCAGATTGATTTCCCAGTTTCCGTTGCCGGGAGTGCCAGGATCGTTGGTCAGAAGCGGCGGGCCTCCTTGGGCGCGCGCCACGGGAGCCGTCGCGTATAGAATTGGCAGAAACCAGAGAAATAAGGGGCGTAAAAACGATCGTCTTACATTGCGAGGCGAGGCAGTGAACACGTGCGTCGTTCGCGGGCGAGCTATCGTCGCGCGGGTGTTAGTGAATCGTGCCGGGGGCCGATACAGCCCTGTGTCTTCACTCAAATTAATGGCAGCCGCAACCACCGCCTCCGCAGCAGCCGCCGCCCCCTCCCGTGAAGCCGGAGGAAGTGGATTTGCTGCCGTTCGCGGGCGCAGCGAAGACGGAAAGTTGAATGGTGTGTTTCGCGCTCGCGCATTTCGGGCAAGTTACCGCCGTGTTCTGATTGAATACGATGCGCTCGTAGCGTTCGTTGCAGTCATCGCAAACGTATTCGTAAATGGGCATGGTGTACCTTCCCCTTCGCAAGCAATCACGGAATCATCGCCGACGCGATTCCGAAAACGCCGGCAAGAATCATGATACCCCAAGCGAGCAAGAGGATTCTGGCCAAGCATTGCACGGATCGTAAGCGCTCTGAGTGCGGGCGCCAAACACAACAGCCCCGGTTTTGGCCGGGGCTGTTGGACCTGCATACCCTGCGGAGTTGGTTGCGTTAGTCGCCGGCTACGGCAGCTTCGGCTTCCGTCTTTTCAACTTTAGCCGCGCCGTTGCCGCTCGAATGGCCGTTTCCGTTTGCCGGTGCGATCTGCACGGGCTTCACGGTGACGCCCGGGACCGCGCTCAGAATCTGCTGCATCGAGCCAATCTGCACCACAGGCTCGGTGGACTTCTTCAGCACGAGCTCTTCGTATATGCGGCGCACCTTGGCGGCTTCTTCCAGGGCCTTCTTGCGGCGAATGCGGTCTTCTTCGGCCGCCGTCAGCGGGATATCGTGCTCCAGGTGGCGGACGCGCGCGGCATCTTCCGTGTCAATGCGGAGAGAATGTTCGTAGCTCTCCAGATTGACTTTCTTGCCTTTGGCGAAGATGTCGTGCTTGCCGTGCTCCTTGTACCACTGCGCGACGGTGGCGTTCTTGTGCATGTTCTCGATGATTTTGCGCCAGCCCACGCCGGTGTTGTAGGCGCAGAAGGAAATTTCACCCTGCTGCGTGGCGTAGGGAATGATGCACATTTCGGTGCGGCGGAAATCGTAATTGAACAAATCCTGGAACCACATGCCGGCGATAAAGAGGAAGTTCCAGGGATCTTCGGCGCGGCGCTTCATGGCGTCTTCGTAGGTGCGGTCCGGCGCCACTTTGCCGTATTTCTTATCGGAGTTCTTGGAAAGCGCCCAGGTCTTGTCGAACTTTCTCCACAGGTCCTTGAGCCGCAAGCTGGGGGGCGCCTGGAAGGGGCTGTAATTCTTCAGCAGCGCCATCGCCATCATGAAGTTGGAAAAACCCTTGCCGCGCGCCGCGTCGGTGATGGCAGCGACGTCCCTCGTTAGTCCTTGGGCATTGAGGAAGCGCGGAACCGGCGCCCACTCTTTGGTTTCTTTGTTGATCATCAGCGCGGTGCCCACGCCGCAGTTCGGGTGGCAGCCGCAGGAGAGCGAGCCCCACTGCGAATCCGGGCCGTGCACCAGGTCGGAAAAGCCCGCGAACGTGCTGATGAAGGAAATCGGGAACCAGTCGCGCGTAGGCTCCACTTTGCCCACCTGCGCGCTGACGTCCTTGGCCAGGTGCGAAAGCGTGTAGCGCTGGCGGATGCGCCGTTCCGGGGTGATTTCCTCGTCTCGTCCGGTAAAGGAAACCGGCTGGAAGGACACGAAGGAAATCTTCTTCGGGTTTTCCATCGCGAATTTCACGATCGGGCCCACCTGATCGTTGTTCACGTTGTTCACGATGGTGGTCACCAGCACGATTTCGATGCCCGCTTCGTGCATGTTCTCGATCGCGCGGAGCTTCACGTCAAACAGGTTGCCCACCTGGCGGTGGCTGTTGGCGTCGTTGCCGATGCCGTCGAACTGCAGGTACGCGTAACGCATGCCCGCTTCGAAAGCCTGCTTGCAGAATTCCTTGCTCTTCGCGAACTCGATGCCGTTGGTCGCCGCCTGCACACTGTTGTAGCCGACTTTGCGCGCGAAACGCACCGCATCCAGGAAACGCGGATGCATGGTGGGCTCGCCGCCGGAGAACTGCACGGACATCTGCCGGCGCGGCTTGATCTTGGTGGCGTTCTCCAGAATTTCCTGAATTTCATCCCAGTTCAATTCGTGGACGTAACCGACCTGGTTCGCGTCCATGAAGCAGGGATCGCACATCATGTTGCAGCGGTTCGTGAGGTCCACGGTGAGAACGGAACCGCGGCCGTGCCGAACGGTGCTGGAGCCATGGCGGTGCAGCGTCTCGTCGTTGTGCGCGGGAATATCGCGTCCGGGGAAGTTCTTTTCGATCCATTCCAGGAACTTTGCGTCCACAGCCATCAAATCCTCGAACTTGCCGTGGATGGGGCATTCCTTAACCATCCAGACCTGGCCGTCGCGTTCGATGATCTGCGCCTTAATTTCGCCGACTTTCTCGTGCACCAGATCGGTCCAGTCCTTTGTCCCGTTGATGATCAGATCGCGCGCTTCCCGCACGCAATCGGGGCACAGAGAATCGGTCGTCCGTGGCCAGCCGAGCGTGGGTTTGGACTTCTCCCATGACTTCAGCAACGGCTTATCAGACCATTTCGGTGTGAAAGAAGGGTTCGGCTTGTATTTGTTGAAGTACTGAATCGTATCGTAGGTGACGCCCGCAGTCTTACACAGCGCCCAGTCGAACGATTTCCAAAGTTTTGTGCCCACACTGCTCGCCATATTTCCACCTCTCCCTTTCAAACCCGCCTCGTAATCCCTTGTTGCATCCCCGGAGGCTTGCCCCGTACGGATGTACGACACCCGTAACCGGTTACGGTACCAGAGTTTGCATGGTTTCAAACTGGGAGTCTAGGCGGGAGCGCCTAAAGGTACATTATGAGGGGTGAACGGCACGTAGGTGCAGCCAACGGGAGGGCCCTAGTACCCCCGGAACCGGTATTCCAGCCCATCTTGAAACGTTAGGGACCAAGCGCTGAACGGAGCGGCGGGCTTTGCGCCCGCTCCAGACCGCCAGAGCGGGCTCAGGCTTTGGCTTCTGCGGCCATCCTTCGCGCATTGCTGCGCGATTGGCTTAGTCGAGATTGAGCGGCGTGCGCAGAACCCCAATGGCGAAATGCGCCAGGTGCGGCGCGTCATCGTCCAGCTGGATCCAGCGGACCACGCAGTGCTCTTTCAAATATTGCGAGACTTTCGCCTCGCCTATGCCCAGATGCTCCGCCAGTTTCGTTTTCAGGCCGCTGTCGAACGCCGGCCGCCCGCCGCGCGGGGCCTTGGTGGTGCTGCGTCCGCTGCCGCGCGCCAAGTTTCCCAGACCGACGCGCAAAGTCTGGCACGCTTCAATGTAATAGGAGGTGATCTGGTCGGAATCCGAGAGCAGAAACACGCCGGGACCCGCCGGGGCCGAATCCGATTCGTCCAGACGGTGCAGCGGGCTGGCCACCAGGCGGCGCAGCATGGATTCCAGCTTGGACATGCGCGAGGCCAAAGCCGGATCGCCGGCGCGGCCGTGCGCCGTGCGCTCGGAGGGCAGCATCGGAGCGCTTTGCTCCGCCCGCGGGCTATATTCCGGTTCGTGCGGCGTGATCGAAGCCGCTGGCGTGCGCTCGAAATGTTCCACACGCGCAGCGGGCCGCGCGGACTGAATCTGTGGCGCCGGCATTCGCGATTGCGTTGCCGGCGATGCCGGCGCGTGTGCCGCCCCGGACTCTGCAAAGGCCTGCGAAGGCAAACCCGTCGCGGCTGGCGCGCCCTTGCGGCGACGCCCCCGGCCACCACGCCGCCCGCGGCGGCGCTTCTTCTTGCCGGCTGCGTCGCTATCTAGAGGGGCAGCCCCCGTCGGCGGAGTGGCATCCGACAGATGCACCGTCTCTACCTCAATCGTGTCCGCGGCGTACTCCCCGGACTCGTCTTCGGAATCCTCCGGAATCTCCCCTAACGCCAACTGCTGCGGCGCCGGACGCGCATTGTGCACGCCTTCGTCCAGGTGCTCCGCCTCGGATTCGGCGGAAATCGCCTCGGCAAATTTGGGTTCGGGACTGGGCTTATCGCCCCGCACGGGAATCGGCGCGCCCAATCGCGCCAGAGCTTCCTCGGCCTTCTTCTTCCAGTCAGCGCGGCGGAATCGTTCCGCGGCTATGGTGTACCACTTCACGGCGTCCTCATTTCGTTCGGCCTTTTCTTCGACGGCTCCCAGTTCCCAAGCGACCATCGCGTCGCGCGTGCGCTGGTACAACTCCGAAAGCTTCACTTTCGGGTCGGCGCTGTTCTTCGCCTTGCGAATACGCGCCTGTATTTGCCGCCAATCAGCCATGGCCGCATTGTAGCAGCCGATTAGGGCGATAGGCTAATGAAAGGAGCGCACGGGGGGGCTCGTCCGGCGCTGGGGCGCCCGGGAAGCGCTGTTGATGGCATGATAGCGCCATGGATTTGGCCGGACGGACAAGCTGGATTTGCGAGCAGGCGCGGGCGCTTGGTTTCGATCTCTGCGGTGTTGCCCCGGCGGAAAGTTTTCCCGAACTGGCGCATTTTCGAGCGTGGATCGAGCGCGGGCATGCCGGCGAGATGGCTTACCTGCGCGATCCGCGGCGCGCCAATACGCAGTTGGCGCTCGAGGGCGCGCGCAGCTTGATCGTGGCGGCGCTGAATTACAATTCTCCGCAGCCCTATTCCACGGAGCAGGCCGCGCTCCGCGATGATGACGCTCCGCGCGGCTGGATTTCGCGCTACGCCTGGGGCGACGATTACCACGAAGTGCTGCGCGAAAAGCTGAATGCGCTGGTCGCGCGCATGCACGCGCAGTGGCCCGAGCCTTTTGACGCCCGTGCGTACGTGGATACCGGGCCAATCCTGGAACGTGTCGCCGCCAAGTATGCCGGCCTCGGCTGGCTCGGGAAAAATACCTGCCTGATCAACGAGCAACTTGGCTCCTGGCTGTTTCTCGGCGTGATTATCACCACGCTGGAGCTGGCGCCCTCGCTCGCTCCGGGCGAGCCGCCCGCCGCTGATCTCTGCGGGAATTGCACGCTGTGCCTGGACGCTTGCCCCACCCAGGCTTTTTCTGCGCCCTACGTGCTGGATGCGCGCCGCTGCATCTCCTACCTCACCATCGAGCTGCGCAGCGCGATTCCGGAAGAATTGCGGCCGCACATGGGCAGCGCCGTCATCGGCTGCGATATTTGCCAGGATGTGTGCCCGTGGAATCGCAAATCGCCGGTGACGCAGCTTGCGGCCTTTCAGCCGCGCTCGCTCGAACGAGCCGACGAGAACGGCAGCGAGAGGGCAACAGATGACGCGACGTTGTTCGCGCCGCGGCTCGAATGGCTCGCAGCGCTCTCCCAGGAAGAATTCAGCAGGATATTTCGCGGCAGCGCCGTGAAGCGCGCGAAATGGCGCGGGCTGGTGCGCAACGCCTGCGTCGCGCTGGGAAATTCGCAAGTGTCGCGCGGCTCAGCCGCCCACGCGCGTGTCATTGCGCTGCTCGAACGCCTCGCCGCATCCGATGATTCTCTGATTGCCGAGCATGCCCGCTGGGCGCTCGACCGGCTTGGGCCGCCCCACGCTTCGCGGCCCGGTTCGCATTGACTTGCCGCTTGCGATTCCGCTAGCGTAGCAGCGCGGGCTGGAACGCACGACCGCGCGGGAGGGCATAGCCCATGATCCATCCGCACCTCGCATTTTTCATTCGGACGCTTGTCCCGCAGTTCAGCTTCCCGCAAGGGGCCGCGAACGAGCTGATCGTGCTGCGTTGGCTCCATTTCATTTTCGGAATTATCTGGATTGGCCTGCTCTATTTTTTCAATCTGGTGGGCTTTCCCACCATGAAGCAGCTGGATGCGCCGGTGCGCGCCAAGGTTTATCCGGTGATGATGTCGCGCGCGATGAGCTGGTTCCGCTGGTCGGCGCTGATCACGGTGGTGGTCGGCCTGCGCTACTACTTCACGATTCTTTCCGCCGACGCTCACAATTCCGGAAACTCGTCGCTCACGCTGCGCTGGTTCGGATGGTGGCTCCTGGTCTGGGTGGTGGCGTATGCGCTTATCTATCCGTTTCAATTGCCCAGCAAGGGCATCCTCGACAGTCCCTGGGTACGCTCCATCGCCATTGCGGCGATCGTGATTGCCGCGTCGTGGATCGTCCTCGACCTGAACGGCGGCCCGCAGGTCTCGAACAGCCATCTGTGCATCAGCGTTGGCGGCGGCCTGGGCTTGCTGATGCTGCTGAACACCTGGGGCGTGGTGTGGCGCGTGCAGAAGCGCCTGATCGCCTGGACCCGCGCGAGCGCCGAGCAGGGCACTCCGATGCCCGAAGAGGCGGCGCGGCTGGCTCGCTGGGGATTCATCGCCTCGCGCGTGGGGTTCTGGCTGTCGTTCCCCATGCTTTTCTTCATGGGCGCGGCGGAACACTACCCGTTCCTAAGCAGCATTGCGAAGTGAACTGAGCTGTACCCTTCGGTTACGTGGGTGCGTCTTAAATGACAGCACTGGAGACCGCCATGAAACCAGCCGCTCCCTCCGGTTTAGCCGTTCTTCTCGGCACGTTCGTCATTTTGGCGCTGATCGCACTTCCCGCGCTCGCGTATCAGTATCCGCTTTCCGATTCCGACATTCGCAACGCCTATCTGCTCGGGTATGCGAAGGACCTGAACACCACGACTTTTTTCGCGCAATACGTGTGTCAATTCCCGACGCCTGAGAGCGGCCCGCACGTTGCGACGATCACGCTGAAGACGCCGTACGCGCAGGTGGCCGAGCTGGGTCAATCGGCGGTGAATTCCGACGTGCAGGGCGCTGAAGAGGAATTCGCCAACAAGAAATTCTCATTACTCGTGCGCGTGGAAGTTGATCTGACGGCGACTTATCCCGCGCCGGCGGTCTCGAACCCCGTCAATTCCGGTTCGCTGGTGCCCGATTTCCAGCAGGATTTCAAAATTCAGCTGATTCAGGACGGCAAGAAAATTGGCGCGCAGTCAACGCGCGTCTATCTGCTTACCTCCGAGGGATTTTCTCGCGCCGCCCAGGTCTCCGGCGCGATCCTCGAATTGAAGTACGACCCGGATAACGTCAAACCCGACGAGGGCGTGACGGTGAAGGTGCATACGCCCGATGATCAGCGCCTCAAAGCCACGTTTGATCTATCGCAGCTTCGTTAGGCGGAGGCGACAGAACAGTATCCGTTCCTAAGCAGCGTTGCGGCTTGAATTGGGCTGTAACCTTCGCTTGCTTGGGCACATGTTAATTAATGGCACTGGAGATCGCCATGAAACCAGCCACTCGCTCCGGTCAAGTGATGATTCTCGGGACGTTCGTCATCGTTCTGGTAATCGCGCTTCCCGCTCTTGCGTATCAGTATCCGCTGTCGTCCATAGATATTCGCGATGCATTCCTCATCGGTAATCGAAACGATGATCTGACCGCTGCGCTTTTCGCGAAATACAGCCGGACGCTGCCCGCGCCGGAAACGGGGCCGTACGTAGCCGAGATTGATTTGGATACTCCGTATCTTCAGGTCGCACGGCGTGCCGAGGGGGCTGTTAATTACGACTCGCTCGATGCCGTCCAGGAATATCAAGACAAACCGATGGTATTCCGGGTGCTTGTGCAATTCTATTTCACGTCCACTTATATGCCGTTGCCTTTGACGCACACCGTGGGAATCCCCCTCTCACCGCCCGCTTACCCGGACTTCTGGAACGATTTCAAGGTGCGGCTGATTCAAGACAAAGAAATTCGCCCCAAGGCCGTGCGCGGAGCGGCGATTTATCCTCTGTGGGGATCAGACGGTAACGGCCCGCCGCCGTCCCCCATTGGGGGCAGGATTGAGGTGGAATACGATCCCGAAAAGATTGACACCGCCGACGCGACCGTCGAAGTGCTCACACCCGACGGCCAAGATATCGTAGTACCGTTCGATCTCAGCAGGCTTCAGTGAGGAATCGAAGCGCGGAACTGACGCGAAGCGCTACGACCGCCAGCGCAGCGTCACCGCGCCGCTTACTGGATGGCGCATGGGCGTGCCGCTGCGTTGCGCTTCCAGGTACGCCGCCTTCAGTTCGAAGTACCAGCGAGCCTGGCGGTCGGCGTCGTCAATCAGCATCATGCGGTCCTCGTAGCGCAATCCCAGGGCCTGTTTCCGGATCACTTCGGTGTCCTGGCGGATGAAGCGCGGGCCAAACACATTGATGATGAAGGAAACGATGGGGAACCACGGCAGGATGTTCCACGCGGCGCAGAAATCCAGCCGGCAGAAATCGCGCCGGATGGGCGTCACCGTGGTGCGGCTGGAAAGCCAGTAGCGGCCCGCGCGAATTTGTTCGAAGCGCTGATTGGGCAGCACGAAATCAATCGTGGTGGTGGCCGGCTCGCCGGTGAGCAGCTTCAAAATCTTGTACGGCGCGCTGTTCGTGGAAGGCGCATGCGGGCTCATGCGAAAGCCGTTGGGGATCGGCTCGAATTTTTTTTCCTTGTCGCGAATGCTGCGGCGGCTGCGCCACCACCACGCCTGATGCACGAACGGACCGTGCGCCGGGTCCATCAAGCCGATGATGGCCTGATCCACGCCGCAAGGCAGGTCGGCATAAAGTCGCGCGATTTTGTAGCGCGGGCTGAAGGTGGGCAGTTCCGGCGGCGCGGGAGGCAATTCCGCGAGGCCGCGGCCTTCGGGATTGGTCATGAAGACCCAGACGTAGCCGTCGCGCTCCTCGCACGGGAAGCTGCCCGCGTAAATCCGCTCGCATTTCAGCTTGGAGTCCTCGGTGAGCGAGGGGATGGTGCGGCACTGGCCGGTGTGCGCGTCGAATTGCCAGCCGTGGTAGGCGCACTCGACGGTCTTGCCGTCGAATTGGCCGAAGGAGAGCGGAAACGCGCGGTGCGGGCACACGTCGCGCAACGCGAACGGCTTTCCCGCCGCGTCGCGGCCCAGCACCAGCGGCGCGTCCAGCAGCATCGCGCGCACCAGTTTGTGCCGCCGCACCTGTTCCGAGCGCAGCGCGGGATACCAGAAGCCCCACAGCATGTCGCTGGAGCGCGCGCTTGTGCGCGAATTTTCGGAGTCACTCATTGTCGTCGCCCATCGTAGTACACACCATTCCCAACGCAAAGGTCTTGGAAGCGTACGCCGGGACGAGCCTGTGGCGACGGCTAATTGAAGTTGTAGCCAAATTCCCAGAGGAACTGGTGATTCCCCTCCGCCACGCCCGTATTTCCGATCTGATAAGCGGCGTACAGTGTGAGTTTTGAAGTGAGCTTGATGATGGCGCCGGGGTTCACATATCCGGCGGCTTGCTTCCCCGTGTACCACTCGGCGGCGAGCGTCAAGCGGTTGGAGATGCGCTGCTCGAAAGTGAACTGTCCACCGGCGCGGTTGGCGGTGGCAACAACATTTCGCGTAAAGTCGTATCCGCCGAAGCCGACGCGCGTTCCGCTTTTCCATTCCTTCGCGAATGCCGCATAAAAATAATTTCCGGCGTTGTAGTTTCGTTCGCGGACGGGGAAAAACAGGTCATCGCCGACGTAAAAGGACCATCCTGAGGTGTCGCTCTCCCAGGGCCGCCACTTGATTGTGGGAGAGACATCGAGTTCGCCCAAAGTGGGCGCGCTAAGCCCGTTGAAATTCATCCCGATTTCGATTTGGTGCCCGATGCCCACCACGACGCGCGGCGTAAACGTAGCCAGCGGATCAACGGGTCGCAACGTGCCGTCCAGTTCGCCATACACCTTCCCTGCGCCCAGAATATCGGCGCTCGGCACGTCGAAAACGGTCTCCTGCCCATACGCCCGGGCAGCCGGAAGGAGGACCAGAAACAATGCCAGGAATTTAAATGAGCTGACTTTTCGTCGCGTGATCAAGGGTGCTCAGGATAACCCGAGGAGGCATGCGCTGCCCACACATGTCGTTGTACGGCTCCTTATCCCGAGCGACGAGAGCCGGAAGTTCCCTGGCAACCATCTCCAACATACAGAAATGCGGTGCAAGGACAGTCCTACGTCAAGCGGTCGAAGAATCTTTCGTCCCGTCGCCTCGCAGTCGATTGAGCAACTCTCTGAGTTCCCGGGGCTCAACCGAGATCCATTTCGACCAAACGGCTTCATTTCCGTGTGGATATCCCAGCAAATTGTTGAGCGAGTTGGTGACGGCCAATTTCAAGTCCTCGTGGGACGCAGCCGGTCGAGGCCAAGCATCGGCGATCGCCCTGACGTCGGTGCGTTCTAATCCGAACAGCGTATGAAACTCCCAATCCGGGAAGAACGGTCCATCAGCCGCAGCACGAAGCGCTTCGCCCACGGTGGTTTTGTCCATGTCAGATAGGCTGTCGAAATCCATCTAACTCCATTGATTTGCAGCGGTGTGTTCTCGATAGAGATTAGCACGAGGTGTTTGACTACTCGCTGTTTTGCCGCTATTCTTATGCCAGTGACGACTGCAATGTTCGCCTCCTTCTATTAGCAAAACCTTTCGACCCCAGCCGGGGTCGCGCTTCCGTGCAGCTGCATCCGAATTTCCAATTCCCGCATTCAATTTTCTGCTTTCGCGAGGTATCGCCATGGCGAACATGACGCTGTTTGAAAAACTCGAAAATATCGAGTCGAAGTACGAAGAATTGACCCAGCAGCTTTCCTCGCCCGAAGTCCACAACGATTCGGCGCGTTTCCAGAAGCTCGCCAAGACCCACGCGGACATGGCCGAAATGGTGGCGAAGTACCGCGAGTGGAAAGAAATCGAAAAGGGACTGCAAGGCACGCAGCAACTGCTGATGGAAGCGGAAGACGCAGACATGAAACAGATGGCGCACGATGAAGAGCGCGAGCTCACCGCGCGGCGCGAAACCGTCGAGCGCGCACTGAAATATCTAATGCTGCCGAAGGATCCCAATGACGACAAGAACGTGATCGTCGAAATTCGCGCCGGCACCGGCGGCGACGAGGCTTCCCTTTTTGCCGGCGAACTTTTCCGCATGTATTCCCGCTACGCCGAATCGCAGGGCTGGAAACTGGAAGTTCTGGAAAGCTCGCCGTCCTCCATCGGCGGCATGAAGGACGTAGTCGCCGCGATCCAGGGCAACAAAGTCTATTCCAAGCTGAAATATGAAAGCGGCGTGCATCGCGTGCAGCGCGTGCCGGCCACCGAACAGCAGGGCCGCATTCACACCTCCGCCGCCACCGTCGCGGTGCTGCCTGAAGCGGATGAAATTGACATCAAGATCGAGCCCAAGGATTTGCGCATTGATACCTTCTGCTCGTCCGGCCCCGGCGGGCAATCCGTGAACACGACCTACTCCGCCGTGCGCATCACCCACATTCCCAGCGGCCTGGTGGTCTCGCAGCAGGACGAAAAATCGCAAATCAAAAATCGCGCAAAAGCCATGCGCGTGTTGCGCGCGCGCCTCTACGAAATGGAGCAGGCCAAGCAGCACGAAGCCATCGCCGCCGAGCGCCGCGACCAGATCAAGACCGGCGACCGCTCCGAAAAAATCCGCACCTACAATTTTCCGCAGAATCGCGTGTCCGACCATCGCATCGGCCTCACTCTGCATCAGCTCGACCAGGTGATGGAGGGCAAGCTGGGCCCGATCGTGGACGCGCTTTCAACGCACTACGAATCCGAGCGCCTGAAGCAGGAACTCGTCGAAGCGTAAGTGAAAGTGGCACAGGCAATCTTGCCTCTGCGCTTTTTTCCAACATCCGCAAGTGACCGTGCAACGACCACCGTGCCAAGCCCACTGCCAGCCGACATACGCGCCGCTCTGAAGGAAGGCATGGCGCAACTGCGCGCGGCGCAGATTCCCGCGCACACCCTCGCCGCCGAACTGCTGCTGATGCACGCGCTGGGCCGCGACCGCGCCTGGATATACAGCCATCCCGAAGAACCGCTCGCTCCAAAAATCGCGGAAAACTTTTTGGCGCTTATCGCGCGCCGCGCCGCGGGCGAACCGGTGCAATATCTCACCGGCAAACAGGAATTCTGGGGCCTCGAATTCGAAGTGACGCCCGCGGTGCTGATTCCTCGCCCCGAAACCGAACACGTCATGGAAGTCGCGCTGGCCCGCCTGGGCGAGCGCGGGATCAAGATTCACATGGATACGGGCGCGCCCCGCGCAAAGCTGCGCGTCGCGGACGTTGGTACCGGTTCCGGCTGCCTCGCCGTGGCTCTGGCCTGGGAACTGCCGCACGCCGAAGTCTTCGCCACGGACATTTCCGCGCCGGCGCTCGCAGTTGGCGGACGCAACGCCGCCCGGCACGGCGTCGCCGCGCGCATCCATTTTCTGCAGTGCGACCTGCTCGCAAGTTTTCAGGATTCTGGCTCGGGCAGCGTAGCCGCGCGGCACGCCGTCCCCGCGCCTGCCTCGCCGCCAGACGAATCGCTCTTCGATCTGATCGTCAGCAACCCGCCCTACATCGCAAGAGGCGATGCCGCCGAATTGCAGCGCGAAGTCCGCGAGCACGAGCCGCACACCGCGCTTTTCGGCGGCGCCACGGGCGTCGAAATGTATCAGCGCCTGATTGACCAGGCCCGCAACCTCCTGCGCCACCGCGGAATCCTGGTCCTCGAGCTGGGTTACGACTCCGCCGAGCGCGTGCGCGAAATGTTTGCCGACCAGGCAGCCTGGACCAACGTCGCCATCAGCCTGGACCTGGCCGGAATCCCGCGCGTGCTGGCCGCCGAACGCGCCCGCTAGCTGCCGCGAAACATTCCTTTACCCTCCGCCCGCGCAGTGATTTAAGCTTGGCGTTGCCTCCATGCCTAAGCTCGCCCAATACCGCGCGAAGCACGATGCGCCCGTCGCGATCGCGGCCGATTCCTCCGCTTCCATTCTGCACGTGGATATGGACGCGTTCTTCGTTTCCGTCGAACTGCTTGCTCGGCCCGAATTGCGCGGCAAAGCCGTCATCGTGGGCGGCCAGCGCGATCAACGCGGCGTGGTAACCTCCGCCAGTTACGAAGCGCGCAAATTCGGCGTGCACTCCGCCATGGCGCTGCGCACCGCCGCGCAATTGTGCCCGCACGCCATTTTCCTCGACCGCCATCACGAGCTTTACGGCCAATGGAGCAATCGCATCGCCGCCATCCTCGCGAAATATTCGCCCATCGTGGAAATGGCTTCGATTGACGAAGCCTACCTGGACCTCGCCGGCACCGAACGTTTGCACGGCCCGCCCCTCGCCGCCGCACACAAACTCTTGCAGGAAATCACGGCCACCACCGGCCTGCCGTGCTCCGGCGGACTGGGTCCCACGCGCCTGGTGGCGAAAATCGCCAGCGAGCAGGCCAAGCCGCGCGGCCTCGTCTGGGTTCCGGCCGGCAGCGAAGCCGCATTCCTCGCGCCGCTCGCCGTACGGCGCATCCCCGGCATCGGCAAAGTCACCGACGAGGCTTTGCGCGCCCTGGGCATTGAGAGCATCGCGCAACTGCAGAACGTCGCGCTCGAGCGCCTGGAAGAAACGTTCGGCCAGTGGGGCACGGCTCTCTTCCGCAAAGCGCGCGGCATTGACTCCTACGAATTCTTCGTGGACGCCGAACCGAAATCGCTTTCGCACAATCAGACTTTCGGTGACGACACTTGCGACCGCGAACTGCTGGAATCCACGCTCAGCTACCTCTGCCAGAAGGCAGCGAAGCGTCTGCGCGATGCGGGCCTGCACGCGCGCACCGTCACGCTCACCGTGCGCTTCGCGGATTTCACCACCATTACCCGCAGCCACAGCCTGGCGGAGCCTTCCGACCTCGACAGCGAATTTCTGAAAGCCGTGCGCGAACTTTTTCAGCACGCCTGGAACGGAAAATCTCTGCTGCGGCTCGTGGGCGTGGCCTTGACTTCCTTCTCCGCGGGCTCCGCGCAATTCGCTCTGCTCGATCCAGAACGCCGTGAAAAGCTGGAGCGGCTGGCCCGCGCCACCGATCGCCTGCGCGACCGCTTCGGATTCTCCAAAGTGCAGTTCGGCGGCTCGCTCCCCATTCGCGACGAGCCCGAATAGCCGCGCGCGATTTCCCGCCGCGCGATACCGTTACCACGCCCGGCGAATGGCGCGCGCTATCTTTCGTATTTCACTTCTTGCCTTATAATCACACCCGCATGGCTACCGTTCCCGCTTCCGAACCGCAGGTCAAGCCGGGCCTCGTCCAGCGCCTCCGCGCCTTCTGGGCGCGCCTCACCGAAGGGTTCCAGCTCGAACAGCTCTGGGGGCAATTCAAATCCGAAGCGCAGGCCGGCTACGTGCTCTATTCGAAGGACGTGGACTGGGAAGCCATCGGGCGCGAGAAGTCCAAGGTCAAGCGGATCCTGCTTTCGGGCTGGGCGCTCTTTCAAGCCATGCTGATGAAGCTTTCGCCGGCGCGGCGCGTCCTGCTGGTTTTCGCGCTCCTGCTCGTGCTCTTCCATCCGGACGTGCGTTGGGGCAACGAAGAAGTGAATTTCGATTTCGTCGGCGTCGCCGCCCTCATCATCTTCCTGCTCCTGGCATTGGAACTGGCCGACCGCGTGACTATGAAGCGCGATCTGGAAATCGCCCGCGAAATCCAGCAATGGCTGGTGCCCAGCGAGCCGCCGCAAATTCCCGGCATGGACATCGCCTTCGCCACCCGCCCGCAAAATACGGTCGCCGGCGATTATTACGATGCCTTCTTGCGGCCCGTTCCCGCGGCGGGAACGCAAGCGCCCGCGCTGCTGGTGGTCGTCGCCGACGTCGCCGGAAAAAGCGTGCCGGCGGCCTTGCTGATGGCCACTTTTCAATCCGGCCTGCGCGCGCTTTCCGCGACCCCCGCCACCCTGGACGAAATCGTCGTGGGCCTGGATCGCTACGCCCGCGCGCACAGCCTGGACGGCCGCCGCTTCACCACCGCCTTCCTCGCCGAAATTGATCCGCAAACCCGCGTCATGCGTTACATCAACGCCGGGCACAACTACCCCATCCTGCGCCGCGCTTCCGGAGCCGTCGAGCGGCTGGAAACCGGCGGCCCGCCGTTTGGCGTGCCGCTGTTCAGCGACGCCGAGATCGTGTACGCCACCGGCGGCGTGCAGCTCGAACCCGGCGACCTGCTCTTTATTTTTACCGATGGCGTCGCCGAAGCCGTCAACGAACGCGGCGAGGAATTCGGCGAGGCGCGGATCGTTCCCGCAATCCTATCGATGCCCGGGGGGACCGCCGCCGCGATTCTGAATCGCATCATGACCGACGTGAACACTTTCGTGGGTTACGCGCGCCAGCATGACGACATTACCGCGCTCGTCCTGCGAATCACCCCCTAAGCCCCGCGGATCCGCAGCGAACCCGGCCGCCCATGCCCGCGCGCCGGAATCTACAATCTTCCAACGCAGGCGCGATTCCCGCATAATCGCCCTATGAACGCTCGCGCATTCGCCGAGCATATCTGCCAGAAGCTGCGCGCCGCAGGCCATCAGGCCTATTTCGTTGGCGGATGTGTGCGCGACATCCTGCTGCAGCGCGAACCCGCTGATTACGACGTCGCCACCGATGCCGCTCCCGCGCTTGTGCAAGAGCTGTTCCCGCATAGCCTGACGATTGGCGCGAAATTCGGCGTCATCATGGTCCTGCAGGAATCGGACGAAGCCAGCCCGGCCGGCGGCGAACCCGCAACCGTGGAAGTCGCAACATTTCGCTCCGACGTCGGCTACAGCGACGGCCGCCACCCCGATCAAGTGGTCTTTGCCTCCTCGCCCCAGGAAGACGTGCAGCGCCGCGACTTCACCATCAACGGCCTGCTGCTCGATCCGCGAGACAACAAAGTCCTCGATTACGTCGGCGGACGCGCCGATTTGCGCGCCGGAATCATTCGCGCCATTGGCCAAGCCGAAGCCCGCTTCCGCGAAGACAAGCTGCGCATGGTTCGCGCCGTGCGCTTCGCCGCGCGCTTCGGCTTCGCCATCGAGCCCGAAACTCTGCGCGCGATCCAGAAGCTCGCTCCCGAAATCGGCCAGGTTTCCGCGGAGCGCCTGCGCGACGAACTCAGCAAGCTGCTCACCGAAGGCTCCGCCCGCCGCGGCTTCGAATTGCTGGATGAAACTCGCCTGCTTCCCGAGCTTCTTCCCGAAATTGCGCGCATGAAAGGCGTCGAACAGCCGCCGCAATTCCATCCCGAAGGCGACGTGTGGATTCACACTCTGCTGATGCTGGCGGGCCTGCAGCCAGGATGTTCTTCCACGCTCGCCTGGGGCGTCCTGCTGCATGACGTGGGCAAGCCTCCCACCTTCACGCCGCCCTCCGGCCCCAACGGCCGCATCCGCTTCGATCATCACGTGGACGTCGGCGCAAAAATGGCCGAGGCCATCGGCCTGCGCCTGCGCTTTTCCAACGACGACATCGCTCAGATCGTCGCCCTGGTCGCCAATCACCTGCGCTTTAAGGATGTGCCGCAGATGAAGCGGTCCACCCTGAAGCGTTTCGTCCGCCTCCCGCGCTTCGAAGAACACATGGAGCTGCACCGGCTCGATTGCTCGTCCAGCCATCGCAACCTGGAAAACTACGAGTTCATGCGTCGCTTCCTGGCCGAAACGCCCCCGGAAGATGTCCGCCCGGCCCGCCTGCTGACCGGGGACGACCTGATTACGCTCGGCTTCCGCCCCGGCCCGGAATTCAGGGAGATCCTGGATGCTGCGGAGGACGCCCAATTGGAAGGCAAGCTTCGCACTCACGAGGATGCGCTGATCTGGGTTCGCAAGTATTATCAGGTGCCTTCCAGATGATGCTAAGAATAGCATTTGCATCGCTATACGGGGCCAATCGCAATACGGTCAGAGCTTGCCAGATGGTCCTTAGCGTGCTACTATCAGGTTGTCTGCTAGGCGATTACGTAAGTCACGGAAATCCTTTTCCCCTATCCTGCATCTAACCTTCATGCATGGCAGCCGATTAGCTGCCTGATGGGTTGCACTGTTTTGGTGACCCAGGGAGACAAATGGTGACCAAACTAAATAGAGTCATACCCCCGGAACTTCCGGTTCTTCCGGTGCGCGACACGGTCCTTTTTCCCGGCGCGGTTCTGCCGCTGCCGGTGGGCCGCGAGAGTTCGCTGGCGCTGTTGAACTCGCTCGAAGGAACCGAAAAAATTCTGGGCGTGGTGGCCCAACTGGATCCTCGCGTGGAGGCGCCCACCGGCGCTGACCTGCATGGCGTGGGCACGCTGGCCAAGGTCCACAAGATGGTCCGCATGCCCAATGGCAACGTGGTCGCGTTCTTGGAAGGCATCGAGCGCATCCGCGTGATGGAAGTCCTGGGCTTCACGCCGTTCCTGAAGGCTCGCGTGGAATCGCAGCCCGATCTGGAAGATCAACGCGACGCCGAATTGACGGCGCTCGAACGCAACGTGCAGGAACTGTTTCGCGAAGTCGTGGCGCGCTCGCCGCAGCTTTCCGACGACTTGCAAACCGAAGTGATGGGCCTGAATTCGCCGGGGCGCCTGGCGGATTTCGTCACGTCCACTCTGCCTTCCCTCAGCACCATGATTCGCCAGGAACTGCTGGAAACTTTCAGCGTGCGCAAGCGCCTGGAATCGCTGATCAGCGAATTGACCAAAGAACGCGAAGTGCTGGATCTGCGCAACAAGATTCACGACCAGGTCCAGGAACAGGTCAATCAGAGCCAGCGCGAATTCCTGCTGCGCGAACAGATGAAAGCAATTCAGAAAGAGCTCGGCGAGTCCGACGACGGGCAGGCCGAAATTGATGAGTTGCGCAATAAGGTCGAAACCTCCGGCATGTCCGCCGAAGCCAAGAAGGAATGCGAGCGCGAGCTCAAGCGCTTGGCAAAGATGACCCCGGCGTCCGCGGAATATATGGTGGCGCGCACCTACCTGGAATGGATGACTTCGCTGCCCTGGAATAAGACTTCCGGGACCGAGGACATCAACATCCCCAACGCCAAGGCCATTTTGGACGAAGACCACTACGACCTGGTGAAGATCAAGAACCGCATCCTCGACTACCTGGCCGTCAAGAAATTGCAGCCGGGCATGAAGGGTCCGATCCTTTGCTTCATCGGGCCTCCGGGCGTCGGCAAGACGTCCTTGGGCAAGTCCATCGCCCGGGCGCTCGGACGCAAATTCGTGCGCATGTCACTGGGCGGCATGCACGACGAGGCGGAGATACGCGGACACCGCCGCACCTACATCGGCGCGTTGCCCGGCCAGATCATTCAGGGAATTCGCCGCGCCGAAACCATGGACCCCGTCCTGATGCTCGACGAGGTGGATAAGCTCGGCCGCGATTTCCGCGGCGATCCTTCGGCGGCGTTGATGGAAGTGCTCGACCCGGAACAGAACGCTACGTTCCGCGACCACTACCTCGACGTGCCGTTCGATCTTTCTAAGGTGCTTTTCATCGCCACCGCGAACTGGCTCGATCCCATTCCTGAGCCTCTGCGCGATCGCATGGAGATCATCGAGCTTTCCGGATACACCGAAGAGGAGAAGGTCCACATCGCCAAGATGTTCCTGATCGCCCGGCAGGCAAAAGAAAACGGCCTGGCGCTCGGCGAACAGATTGAGTTCACCGATGAGGCCTTGCACGAGCTGATCCGCCACTACACGCGCGAAGCGGGCGTCCGCAATCTCGAACGCGAGATCGGCACCCTGGTGCGCAAGCAGGCCCGGCGTCTCGCCGAAGGCCAAACGGACAAGCTGCTCGTCACCCCCGAGGTGATTCGCGAAGTGCTCGGCATCGCCAAAGTGCGCATGGAAAAGGAAGTCGAAGAACGGGTGCAGAAGCCCGGCGTTTCCATCGGCTTGGTCTGGACTCCGGTAGGCGGAGACATCGTCTTCATCGAAGCCAGCAAAATGCGCGGCGGCAAGACCTTCACCATGACCGGCCATCTCGGCGACGTGATGCAGGAATCCATGCGGGCCGCTCTCACCTGGGTTCGCGCCAATGCGGAACGGTACGGAATTGATCCCGACTTCTTCCGCAAGCAGGACATTCACATCCACGTGCCCTCCGGCGCGGTCCCGAAAGACGGGCCGTCCGCGGGCGTCGCGATGGTTACGGCGCTGGTCAGCTTGCTGACGGGCCGGGCCATTCGCTCGCGCGTGGCCATGACCGGCGAGATTTCGCTCTCCGGCATCGTCCTGCCCGTGGGCGGAATCAAGGAGAAGGTGCTCGGAGCCAAGCGTGCCGGAATTCGCGAAGTCATTCTTCCTTCGGAGAATGAGCCGAACGTGAAGGAAGACTTGCCGGAAGAAATGCTGGACGGCATGAAGGTTCACTTCGTCCGCACCGCCGAACAGGCCCTCGAAATTGCGCTCGGTAAGTTCGAGAAGACGGTCCGGCCGGTGACGGGTGGCGCGCACGGTGAAGACCGGCCTCCTCTCGCTGGTCCGATCCACTAAGACCACAGTCAACAACTTAACCCTGTAGCCAAAGGCCCGGGAACATTCCTTCCCGGGCCTTTTCTTTTTCGCCCAGCGAAACCATTTCCTGTTGCGGCCGGCCGCGTAATCGCGTACAGCTTGAAAGTTTCCTATGCCCTATCGCCCACGAGAACTCGCTGTCCGCGCGCGCGAAGCCGCCACGCGTTTGCTGGCCACGCTTGACCACAATGAGATGGTGCCGCGCTTCCTCGATATGTATGCGGCTGAAAATCGCCGCCCCGGCCGCGCCGACCAGCCCGCGCATTACCGCGAACAACTCGAAACCATCCGCCGCGAAGCGATTCTGGCGATGGTCCTGCGCGCCGAAGCCGCTTTGCCCGCCAGGCTGAAAGTCCGCGTGACCGTCCGCGACACCAAGCCGCGCGCCAAGCCGAAGAAGGGCAAGAAATCGGCGAAAGGGAAGCGTCCCGCCAGGAAAAGGCCGCGTCCACCGGGCTTGGACCTGGCCATTCCCCTGCTCGACCTCTTCCGCGAGGAATTTTTCGTCGCGCTGGGCCAGGCCCTGCGCTGGACGGACGACGACGCGCAGGCTTTCTGGCATGACCTGGAACTCTACGAGAGCCTCGCGGCCATCGAGCCCCGCCGCCCGCACCGGCACGCCATCGCATCCGGGCCTTTTGTTGACCGCACCGCTCTGCTCCTCGATCCCTCGCTTATGGAACAAGCGCGCCGCGCCGCTGGAAAGTTCCAGTTGGAGCTCAACGCTTCCGCCGATCGCGTCCTGCGCGGCGTCTTCTCCCGCCGCCGCTCCAACTGATCCTGTTGCGGCTGGCGCAAGTCGCTTCCGAATCGCTGTGCCACTCCGCTTTCGTTTTTGTTATTCTCGCGCCCGTGCAGGCACTTTTTTACATTTTGGTTGTCGCGCAGATCGCCCTGGGTCTCTATTCGCTCTGGGACGGTTTCGGCTGGTTCCGCATGGTTCGCCACAGGCTCGCTTCCCATGCGGGCTTCTACACTCCCGCGACGGCTCTGATCTGTCCTTGCAAGGGGAATGAGCGCGGCCTCGAGGAAAATCTCCTGGCGCTCACGCGCTTCGAATACCCCAATTACGAAATATATTTCACGCTGGCTACCAGCCTCGATCCCGCGCTGAAAGTAGTCGAGCGCGTCAAAGCCGCCAGCTCGCATCCCGTGCATATCGTCATTGCCGGGCCGCCCACGGATTGCGGAGAGAAGGTGTACAACCTGCAACGCGCCGTGGAAGCCTTGCCGCCCGACAAATTCGAAATGCTCGCCTTCACCGATTCGGACGTGCGTCTTCCCCGTGGCTGGCTCACCAAGCTGATTGCTCCGCTCAACGACGGCCGCATCGGCGCCACCACCGCCTATCGCTGGATCATCCCCAGCGGCTCGGGTATGGAATCGCTCGCGAGCTGTCTCGCCTCTGCCTGGAACGGCGCGGTCGCCACCATGTTGGGCAAACCCGCCGGCAATTTCTGTTGGGGCGGCGGCACCGCGATTCGGCGCAAGATGTTTGACGACGTAAACGTTCTGGAGAACTGGAAGGGCGCCGTCAGCGACGATTTCGCGCTTACCTACGCCCTCGAGCAAGCCGGCAAACCCATCGTATTCTGCGCTGAATGCCTCGCCGCCACTCTCCATCCCTGGACCGCCGCTGAACTGGTGGAATTCACCAACCGGCAAATTCTCATCACCAAGGTTTATTCGCCGCGCCGCTGGCAATTTGGCGCCGCCGCGCACTTGAGCTATTCGATCACGCTGCTCTTCGCCGTGTACGTGATCCTCTACAGCATGATTGACGTGGATCCCTGGGGCCAGCTCCTGCTGCTCACACTGGCCATCCCGCTGCTCGCCGCGATGAAGGGCGCGATGCGCAGCATCGCGGTCAGCGAAGCCATGCCGGAATGGAAAGCGAAATTGCAGGAGTGGAGTTGGGTTTACCCGGTACTCGCGCCGGTCGTCCCATTTTTATTTTCGTGGAATTTTATTATGTCGCTGCTGACCAAAACCATCCGCTGGCGCGGCATACGCTACGAGCTGCTCACTCCCAACTCCACGCGCATTCTCAAGCGCTAGCGTTCGGCGCCGCGATTGCCGCGGGCGCGAACGCGCGCTGGATTCGCCCCAGGTAATAGCCCGTCGCGCCCCCTGCCGGAATCGTCAGCCACCATCCCGCGCGCAAGACGCCTTCCGATCCCGCCAGCAGAAACAAAATCGCCGCGTAAGTCTGCGGCAGAATCCGCGCCACGCTCCGGCTGCCGAATCCCAGCGCCACCACCACCACCGGCGCCAGAATCGCGCCCACGATCGCCCAGTGCCAGGGAGTCTTGCACTTCAACGCAACCATGATTCTCCGCAGCAGGAAACCGTACAGCAGGGCAGTGGGCGCGCCGAACAAGTACCCGTAAACAATCAGCGTCAGAAACCCTTCCGTCGCTTCGCGCACCAAGTCCTGCGACGAAACCACGGCCAGATCCCAGCTCCACACCATCAGCACCATGAAGAAACATCCCAGCGCCCACGCTGCCAGATAGTAAATCAGGCTGCCGCGCCGCGTCATATCCGCCGCTGGATGTTCGGAAAGTCCAGCCACACTTTCACGCCGCAGAAATGCGAGCCTTCCGTGCAGATCGGCGTCGAGATCCCCGCGCGCAAATGGCAGGGCGGCCCGATGTAGCGCGCCAGCTCGGGAAACACCGCGCGCACCTGCTTCACTTCCTCGATGGACGATTGATAGATCTCTTCCTGCGCGTTGAAGCACGTGCGCATCGTCCATTTGTGCAGCAGATGCAGCAGCGGCCCGGATTCCACCAGGCGGATCGTTTTCGCGTTCGGCAGCAGGTACAACGCAAATTCCGGCGCCACGCCGCGCTCCAGCAATTCGTTCTTCGCCGTCCAGGCCTCCTCCATCGCCCGCTGATAAATCTCCAGCGCGCGCGGGTTGTCGCGAATCAGCATCGGGGTGATGTAGTCCGGCGAACGCGTATCCGCCAGCGTCAGCAGCGGACGCGAGCCCGGCACCATACGGTGCCGCTGGTCCTGGCTGTCCGCGGTGTGGCTGATTTTCTTCGCAAACGTAAAATTCGCGTGCTGCAGCGGCCGCATCAGCGGCGCGTGCACGCCGATGTTCAGCGTCTCGCGCCGGTACGGGTTGCGCGCCGGATTCAACATGCGGTCCAGCGCTTCCGCGTCCCCGCACTCGGCGGCCGTCAGCCCCACCACCGCGCGGTACGCATCCGCCATCACCGCTGGCGCTCCCGCGGAATAATCCACCAGCTTGGACGTCCACCCGGAAAGCTTCGCGTCAAATTCGCGCGCAAACGGCTCGCCGCGCCGCGCCGGCTCATGCCATTCCGGCGGCGCATCCATCGGTTCGTTATCGAAGCGGTCGAAAAACTGCGGATCCACTTCGCGCACTCGGGCGACCATTTCGCCCACCACGTGCCGCGCTTCGCTCGGCGTGTCGCTCGCCGCTTCCATGCGGTACAGCCGGTGCAGCACGATCCCCGAAATCGTGTGCACCATCGTGGTGAACGCCGCCACCGGCAGCGCGTACCGCGCCACTTCGATCGCCCGCTTTTCGGATTGCCGCGCGACCTTCTGCACCCGCTTGGGATGAGACATCGAGCTCACGTGCCAGATGTCCGCCAAAATCTCCTGCGCCGTCGGCTGCAGCAGCACCGTCAGCTCGCGATAATGCTGCCACGCGCGCGCCACCGCCTTCTCGTAGATCGCGCGTTCCGCGGCGCCGAATGCCGCGCTCTCGCCCGGCACGTACGCCTGCGCGCGGTCCAGCCGCACGTATCGTTGGCTCTGCTGCTCCGAATTGTAAAAGGGATGCGCGTGCAGGAAGGACCACACCAATTGCCGGCTGATATTTTCCAGCCCGAACTCAAAATGCGCGTGCTGGTAAACGGTATGATGTCCGCCGAAGTACGTCGCCGACCCGATCATCACCCGCTGCTTGTCGCTGATTTCCTCCGGCCCGATCAGCCGCGGCGAATAGCAGGTGCGCGCCGCCGCGATCGCCGAATCAAACCCGTGCGCGAAATGATTCCGCAGCGTGACGCGCGGTGCCGCCGTCTCCACTTGCGAACCCAGCGGCGCGTCGGATGAATGGGACAATTGCGTGGCCATTTCTACGCGGCATTGTACACCGCCCCAGCGCGCGTTTCATCGCGCTCGCGCCATCGTGCACAAAAAAGCCCCGGGCCGAAGACCCGGGGCTTGTCAGTTTCCAGTTTTAACGCCGCAACCGGCTCGTCACTTCTTCAGCGACGCGGCCTTGTCCGCATACTTCTTTGTGAAGCGCTCCACGCGGCCCGCGGTATCCACCAGCTTCTGTTTCCCGGTGAAGAACGGATGGCAGTTCGAGCAAATTTCCACGCGGATCATTTGACCCTTGAATGTGGAACGCGTGTCAAACGTGTTGCCGCAGGCGCAATGCACCTTCACGGCATGATAATCGGGGTGAATTCCTTCTTTCATGGTGCTCCTTGTGCCAGCCGGTCTGCGCGACTTCTCCAAACAAGGCTGCACGGTCGCGTCGCTAGGCTAGCGGGAAACCTTGATTATACGCCAATCGGCGCGTTCTGCCAAATACAGCAGACGCCCCAGGCAGGGTCCAGGGACTTGTGGGCGACGCTGTGGAAGCTAGCGGCTCAGGAAACGAACGAGCAACCGACTCGGACGCGGCCGCCGTCCATGCGTTGGCTGTGCGCCCTTCGCAGCACCACGCGCACCGGCGGCAAAATCGGCACGTGCAGCACCGCGTGGAATTGTGTGGGCAGGTCTTCGGCATTCTCCAGCAGCAGCGCCACGCCCCCGTAGCTCAGATCCAGCACCGCAGCCGACTTCTGATTCACGTCCGTGAGCACCGCATAAGCCTTGGTTCCCGCCAGGGAAACGCGCTCCCACTTGCGAGCTTCGCCATGCCTGGGAGCAGCGGCGGCCGCCTGAGTCGCCGCGGGAGGCGTGGGCGACGCCGGAGGCGTCTGCGCTGGCGCAGCCGCGCCGGTCCTCGCCACACCTGGAATGCTAGACGGCTGAACTGGCTGAGGCGGCACAGAAGCCTCGCGCTGCGCTCGAGGCGCTGCGGGAATCTCGCGCGGGGCCTGCGTTTCCGGTGGGATCACTCGCGCATCCTCGCGGCCGGCATTCTTCAGCTCATAAAGCCTCTGGTCGGCCACGTTCATCAGCGCGCTCTTCTGTTCGCCGTCGTGCGGATGCACCGCCACGCCGAAATCCAGCGTCACGCCGACGTCCATCTTCAGCGGCCGTATATCGCTTTCGTATTGCGAACGGATGCGGCGGCAAAGCGTGATGGCCTGTTCGGGATCGGTCTGCGGCAGCAGCAGCGCGAATTCGTCGCCGCCGATGCGGAATGCGAAATCCGAAGCGCGCATCGTTTTTCGTAAAGTCGCGGCGGCCAGCTGCAGCACTTGATCGCCCTGCAGATGTCCGTAGCGATCGTTCACTTCTTTCAGCTTGTGCAGATCCAGGATCACCACGGCCAGCGGCTGCCCGTAGCGTTTCGCGCGATTCAGTTCTTTGTCGCAATATTCGTCGAAGAGTCGCCGGTTGTAGAGCCCGGTCAGTGCGTCGGTGGCGGCATTGATTTGCAGCTTCTTGAAATCGTCGTACTCCATCAGGATCGGAACGCGCAGAAAATTCGTCGAAGCCAGCACGTCCACCAGCGCCGTCTTCAGCGATACGCGCTTGCCCAGATTCTCCGCCAGCTCCCGCCGCAGCAGCAGAATCCGCTCCCAATATTCGTTGCTTTGCGCGTCGCTGAAATCAACCTGCGCGATCGTGCGGAAGAACTGTCGCAGAAATTGTCCGCGCACCGATTCGTCGAGCCCGTCCAGGGTCTCCACCAGGAGATCCAGGAACGAGTCTTCGCCCGAGGGCTGCGGCTGGGAAGCGTCGCCGGTCTGAGGCATCAATGGGTTCCGCAATAGTTTTATTGTTCCCTGTGAACAGGGACACTGCGGGGGCAGAAAAGTACTAGCACGAGACAGTCCAATCCGCGATTAGACCGGCCGTCCCGGGACACACTGCAAATTACTGTAATTAATTGGCTTACAGGCTTCCGAAGGCTCGCTGATGGTGAACCAGCGCCGAACGACTTGCCTTGAGGCAAAACGATTACACTTTTCGACTACGCTGCCACCCGCCCAACCGCCTCCTGCGGGGAAAAAACCTACCCGATCGGCTTCAGGAACTCTACCCCCACCAGGTGAACGTCGCCTGCTTCCTGTTGCCGTTTCACCCTGGCTTGGATCGGCGGCATCCCTGCCGGCACCAAAGCCGAAGAAGTGATGGATGGCGCGGGGATTGTCAGCGTTACCACTTCGCTGATTGCCAGCGGTCGCGGACAGGTGATAAATGCTCCTAATCCACTGATATCTAAAGTCTTAGCCAGCTCCAGGAACTGCTCGCCGTGCGCGTCCTTCCCGCGCACAAATAGCGGCACTTGCAGATGAATTCGTTGGAATCGCCTGCGCTCGTCGTACACCGGAGATTGACTGACACGGTGTTGGATTACGCTTTCTCGGATGGCCATTGGTACCCCAGTTTTAGTACTGCCCGTTTGATTCGCAATTTGAATGCAAGTATGTCGGCCAATTGAATATCGTGTAAGCCGTTTATTAGTATTGTCTTATAAAGTGTCCTTGATGACACACCTGTATGACCACCAGTCGTATGTGTGATTTAACTCCCGAACATTTCCAACATTGTGCAAAGTAGGACGCATTTACCATTGACACAATTTCTGCCCTTTGCGAGCATTAATCCTCCACAACCTCGTCCCTGGTAATACCGACTGGAGCCTGAATGTGGTGTGTTTGCACCCGTTTCGCGCCAGCCCTGGGAGAGAAGCTTGTCAAAGACCGCGACCGCAGACCAACAAGCGAACAACCAGCAGGTTCTGCAGCTGGTCTCTAGCCTGTTAGATGCGTTTGACCGCCCCTTGGTAGTTACCGACAGATCGGGGCGGGTTCTGTTCACGAATTTCCACGCCCAGGAAGAGTTGAATGCAAAAGGCTTAAGCACCAAGCCCGATTTGAATTTGTTTGCGGACATTTTGTGCACAGACCGCAAGGAAATCTTGAAGCAACTCGAATCCGGCGAACAGGAACTGCACCGAACGGTGGCATTCGCTCCGGAACTCACCCACGCCCGAATTCGCTGGCTGCCGGAACCCGATTGGCTGGTCACTTACCTTGAACCGGCGCCAGCCGAAACTCCTGCGGACGAGGCCGAAATGCGCCAGACCGTTCAGGAGCTCATGCAGGAACGGGAGATTACTTACCGGAATTTGCTGGCCGCCTATCTTCGCCTGCAGGAAGTCAACCGCCAGAAGACGGTGTTCCTGGCCTCTGCCGCGCATGAGTTGAAGACTCCGCTCGCCGTCATGAAGGGCTATTACGATCTGCTGCTCACCGGCTCGCTGGGAAAGCTCGACGACCGCCAGAAAGACATTCTGCTGGAATCCAAAGAGAGCTGCGATCGCCTGATCCGCCTGGTCTCCATGTTCCTGAATTACTCGGCCCTTGAGAGCGGCAAGCTGATCTTGCAACTCCGGGACAACGATCTGCGCGATTGCATCAAAGACCTTACCTGCCGCTGGCAGGATGCGTTCCAGCGCGCCAAGGTCCGCCTCGAAATCCGGATTCATCCGGAGCTCGCGCCCTTCAAATTCGATTATCAGAAAGTGCAGCAATGCGTGGCTAATTTTCTGGATAACGCGCTGAAGCACACGCCGGCGGAGGGCTGCGTCACCCTCGTCGCGGAGCCCCACTTCTGGGAACGGCGCATCTCCGAAGCGATTCCCTCCGCCGACCGCCGCCGCGGCCGCGGCAATCGCCCCAATAGCGTGCTGGTATCCGTCGCGGACACCGGCAGCGGCATCGCCGCCGAATTTCACCAGGAAATCTTCGAAGAATTTGTCCGCGTGGACCCGTCCTCGTCCGGCATGGGCCTGGGCCTGGCGATCACCAAGCGTTTGATCCAGGCGCATCGCGGCAAAGTCTGGGTGGATAGCGTAGTCGGACACGGCAGCTCGTTCTCTTTCCTGCTGCCGACCAACACGGAATAAAATGCGTAATGCATCGGAACGGATTTATTCCGCTCCCTAGGAAAAACGATGGCTGATAAAGAAAATATTCTAGTCGTGGATGACGAACCCAGTATTCGCAAGTACCTCCAGACGCTCCTGGAAGTGGATGGGTTCGCCGTCGAGTCCGTCTCCAGCGGCAAGGAAGCTCTCGAGCGCATCGGCGCCGGCGAGCGTCCTGATTTCATCGTGCTCGATGTGCTGATGCCCGAAATGGACGGCCTGGAAACCCTGCGTCAATTCATGCAGATAGACCGCTCCCTGAGCGTCATCATGCTTTCCTGCTCGAACGAAGTGACCACCGTGGTCGAGGCCATCCGCATCGGCGCGCTCGATTACCTCACCAAGCCGTTTGAAAAGCCGGAATTGGACGCGGCGTTCTTGAAATGCCGCCAGAAGAAGGAACTGCGCTCCGAAAATAAATCGCTGCGCGAATATTGCGAAGCGCTCACCGAGGATCTCTCCTTCCTCGCCGCCAGCCCGCAAATGCTCAAGATTCGCCAGCAGGTCCTGCAGATCGCTCCAGTGGACGTTCCGGTTTTCATCAGCGGCGAAAGCGGCGTCGGCAAGGAAGTCATCGCCCGCATGATCCATCTTCGCTCCACGCGGCGCGTGCAACCCTTCATCAAGGTCAATTGCGCCGCGTTGCCCGGCGAATTGCTGGAATCCGAGCTCTTCGGCTACGAGCAAGGCGCTTTCACCGGAGCCGTCCGCGCCAAGCCAGGAAAATTCGAACTCGCCCACAAGGGCACCATCTTCCTCGATGAAATTGCCGAGATGAGCCCCCACCTCCAGGCCAAGCTGCTGCACGTACTGCAGGACGGCCAATTCTCCCGCCTCGGCGCCCGCGCCGTCGTCAACGTGGACGTCCGCGTGCTCGCCGCCACCAATATGGACGTGAAGGACGCCATGCGCACCGGCCGCTTCCGCGAGGATCTGTATTACCGTCTCAACGTGCTTTCCATCCACGTCCCGCCGCTGCGCGAACGCACCACCGAAATTCCGCTGCTCTTCCGCCACTTCCTCGCGAAGTACAGCGAAAAATATGCCAAGCCCGCTCCCGACCCTTCCAAGCATTTGCTCGAAGCGGCGCTGCGCTATCCCTGGCCCGGCAATCTCCGCGAACTCGAAAACTTCGTGAAGCGCTACGTGATTCTCGAAGACGACGAAGGCAGCTTCCGCGAGCTGCTCGAAATGACCGGCCAGCAGCAGCGCATCGCTCCGCGCGAAGAAGCCGCGCCGCCCAAAGAGCAGGGACTGAAAGCTCTCGTGCGCGGATTGAAGGACGAAGCGGAGATGGAAGCCATCGCCGACGCGCTCGAGAAAACGAATTGGTGCCGCAAGGATGCGGCCCGCATGTTGAGCATCAGCTACAAAGCGCTGCTCTACAAAATGCGCCAGTTCAATCTCGATTCCGGTCGTGGCGCGCGTTCCGCCGCCGCGCGAGCCGCGCGCGAAGCTGCCGCAAAGGAATCCGCCGCGAAAGAAATCGCGGCGAAGGACTCGGCGGTGAAAGAATCCGCTCCTGCCATTCGCGGTTCGTAATTCTGCAGATTTCAAATCGCGAATCAAGCGCGCACACGCCGCCCGCGCGCCGGGAAATCGGCGCGCGCCGGCCTTCGCTTTTCCATTCCTCCTTTCTCAAAGTGCAACGCAAAAAACCAATACCTGCTAGTCCTATTACTGTTGCAAAGAGTTGCATATCTAGAGCACATTCAGTGAAATAGCACTACCCTTCTGCCCTCGGCATGGTCTAGTATTCGCTCCGAAATGGGGCTTGCGCACGGCCGCTCCCGGGATTTGAGCCGTCCGACCTCCCGGCCGAATTTTCAACTCAACGCTTGTCGCTGTTTTCAAAGGATTTGCTACTTTCCCCGGTTTTTCCACCAGCCGAGGGCGGGGAACTTAGCGTAATCGAACGCCAGCGGGCGGCCATCCAATGAGTGCGGTCTTTGGAAGAGGGATTGCTGCTTCGCTGTACGGGGATGTGTTGCACTTCAATCTTGGCATGGAGGAGCAGTGGGGATGACGGAGCGTCGCATGGCACGCCGGTACGACTTGTCGCTACCGGTAAACGTTCGCCTGCCGATCAATCGAGAGCCCGGTACTCATAACGGTCAGACCCGGGACATCTCGACGCGCGGCGTTTACTTTATGATGCAGAAAGATCTCGCTCCCGGCACCGAAGTTGATTTCACGCTCACTTTGCCGGCGGAAATTACCCGCGGTACTGAAGTCTTCGTGCGCGCACACGGTCGCGTGGTTCGCGTGGACAAGCAGGAAGACGACGCCCGTGAAACGATTGGAGTGGCGGCGGTCATCGAACGCTACGACATTATTCGGGGAGAGGCCTCGCCGATTTAGCATCTTTCTCTGCGCGAAGGATCGTCGCTTTTGCGCGATTCATTTTTGCACGCTTTTGCAGTCGCATCGAAATCGCAGCGCCGGGTGCCCGCCTCTGCGGCGCCCGCCCGGCGCCTCCCTTTCCTCTCCTTGGCCCCCTGAATTTCAGTTGCATTGTCCGCGTGGATCGTCCTACTATCCGCCTAAGCCCAGCCATCAGGAGGATCCGATGAGAGTTGCGGACCTCATTGCGTCTCGCCGCGATGTTTTTTCCATCACCGAGGACACCACCGTTTACGACGCCGCTCGCTACCTGCGCGAGAAGCAAGTGCGCTCCGTCGGCGTCTGTGACCGCCAGGGCGTCCTCCTGGGAGTCCTCTCGCAAAGCGACGTTTCCGATAAAGTCGCCGCCGAGAACAAGTGCCCCGCCTGGATGCACGTCTCGGATATCATGACCCGCCAGGTTGTCAGCGCCACGCCGGACACCTCCCTCGAAGACTGCTTGCGCCTCATGGAGCAGCACAGCATCTATCACCTGGTCGTCCTCGACCACCAGAAGGGTTACCGCGGCATGATTTCCGTCACCGACCTGCTGCAGTTATTCGCTTCCGACCAAAAGGCCCGCGCGGATATGCTCGAGGCGCTGATCTTTCCTCAGCGTTGAACCCCTGCGGCCTCCGCCGATTCGCCCCGCTGGGCCGCCAAAGGTCCCACTCCCTGACGTATGGAATCAGGGGGCGCCTGTAACAGGACGTTCGGCCAACAGGGAAGCCCTGTTCCCGAAAGTGCCCAGGATTTTCTGACGAACGTACCATTTTTCACCCGCCCATGGTCATTTGGTACTAGCACATCGAATGGGCCGCCCTACCCTATTACCTTAACATTCAATCAATTACGGACATTCCCGCTTCGCAGCCCACGCGCCCCAAGTACTATCCCTTTTGCTCCGTTTGGCGCTCGGTGTGCAATATTCTTCCGGGGGCGCGGCATACGCCCTACTAACGATCACTGGACATCAATGGCATCCGCCGCTGAAGCTAAGCTCGTACCTCTCACGCAATCCGTCGAATTGCCACCCGCACATATCTATTTTGGACCGTCCGAAGCCATGCAGGCCGTTCGCCAGCGCGTCGAGCGCGCCGCCGGCCTCAACGTTCCCATTTTGGTCCTCGGCGAGAGCGGCACCGGCAAGGAAGTTCTGGCGCGCTTTATCCACGAGCGTTCCCCGTGGAGCCAGGGTCCCTTCGTCAAAGTGAATTGCCCGGCCATTCCGGCCACCCTGATCGAAAGCGAACTCTTTGGATTTCAGAAGGGCGCCTTCACCGGCGCTCACGCCGCAAAACCCGGGCGCATGGAGCTCGCGCAAGGTGGCACCCTGTTCCTCGATGAGATTGCCGAAATTGATTCCAGCCTCCAGGCCAAATTGCTGCACGTCCTGCAGGACGGCCAATTCACCCGTATCGGCGACCACGAAGAACGCCGCCTGGATTCTCGCGTCATCTGCGCCACCAACCGCCTGCTGCATCAGGAAATCGCCCGCGGCGGTTTTCGCGCCGACCTTTTCTATCGCATCAACGTGATTACCATCACCTTGCCGTCCCTGCGCAACCGCCGCGACGATATTCCGTATCTCGTGGAATATCTTCGCCAGCTCTTCAACCGCCGCTTCCAGCGCGAGGCCGCTGCCGTCTCCCGCGAAGCGCTCCAGTTGCTCCAGCAGCGCGATTGGCCCGGCAATATCCGCGAGCTGGAAAACTGCATGGCGCGCTACGTCATCCTGGGTTCCGAGGAAGCCTTCCATCTGGACCGCGACCCTTCCGCCGAGAAGAAGCCCCTGAACATTTCCTACGAGATGAATGAAGAGGGCAATATCCCCCTCAAGCACATCGCCCAGCAGGTCACTCGCCGCATGGAGCACGACGTTATCCTGAAAGTCCTGCAGGCCAATCACTGGAACCGCCGCCGCACCGCCGAAGTCCTGAAAATCAGCTATCGCGCCTTGCTCTACAAAGTCCGCCAGGCCGGCCTGCCTGCCAAGCGCCCCGCGCGCAAGCTCGATCAGACTGCCGGCGAAGTCGTCGAATCCTCCTAGCTCCGCCGGGCTGCCCCGGCCCTCCTTGCTCCCCGCCGCAGTTTAAGCCAACTCGTACCCGTGTCTGGTTTGAAATCATCCTTCCCATCCTTCTTGCCCCTGTCCGCCAATTCCGCTAGCCTTGATCACGATGGCAAAGGCGACCGCAAACTCAAAACTAAAGGTCTGTATTCTTTCTCCTCATCCCATGGTGCTGGAGGAGTTTCGCCGCCTGCTCGCGGAGTCGGCCTTCCAGCTCGTTATCCGCCAGCTCGATTCCATGCTCGCGCCCGATCTGCGCAATCTGGAAGTCCCGCGCGCTTCGGTTTACGTGATTGACGCGCACGCCGCGCGCCAGGCCACCGGCGCCCTGCTCGGCAATATCCTGGACCACAATGCCGCCGCCCGCCTGCTCGTCGTGGGCGATAATCTGAAGGAATCGGATAGCTACACGCTCCTGCGCCAAGGCGTAAAAGGCATTCTGAATTACAAAGAAGCTCGCGAACAGCTGCCCCGCGCGCTTCCGCTCGTCGCTTCCGGAGGCTTCTGGGTGCCGCGCGAAGTCCTCTCGCGCTTCGTGGATTCCATTCTCAGCACCACCCAGGGCCGCCGCCTGCGCGGTGATTCCCCCGCCGAGCTGAGCCGCCGCGAACAGGAAGTCCTGGCCGCGCTCCTGGAAAATCTCGCGAACAAGGAAGTCGCCGACCGGCTGCACATTTCCGAGCGCACCGTGAAATTCCACGTTTCCAACCTGCTGGCCAAATTCGGCGTGCGCCGCCGTGCGGACCTGATTCTGCTCTGCTACCAACGCCGCGGCGCCGGCGTCTAGTTCCCCCGTCCGCCCCGAACCCTGCGATTGAACCGTGCCGTTTTCTGTCGTTCGCGGCAGTATCTGCATTTCGCTGTTATAATTTCCGCCGGACAAACTTCGCACGTGGAGCTTGCCGTCATCGTATGGCCACCTTCTCCCTGGAAAATTTTGGCTGTCGCGCCACCGAAGCAGACGCCGCCGCGATGCGCCGCGCCCTGCGCGCCGCCGGCTGGACCATGCTCGATCAGCACGCCTCCGCCGACGTCGTGGTCCTCAACACCTGCACTGTAACCGCCGCCGCGGATTCGCAAGCCCGCGACGCGGTGCGGAAGATTCAGCGCGTCAATCCCGCCGCGCGCATTCTCGTCACCGGATGCTACGCGCAACGCGCGCCCGAAGAACTCGCCCAGCTTCCCGGCGTCTCCTGGGTCGTCGGAAATTCTCATCAGGCCGAAATCCCGCGACTTCTCCGCGAATTGCTTCCCACCGGCGCGCAGCCCGTCGTCGGCCCTGCCGCCGAACTTCCGCTGCACGAGCCGCCCCCCGCCCACGCGCGCAATTTCATCCCGCTCGCCGCGCTCAACGACGAGCCCATGTCCCTCGCGCGCGGCCCGGCAAAAATTCTCACCGCGGACATTTTCGCGCGAACCTCCGAGCCGCTCAGCCCGGTCGAAAATGGTCCCGGCGTAGCGGGCGACCGCACCCGGCCCATCCTCAAAATTCAAGATGGCTGCAATAACCGCTGCTCCTACTGCGTCATCCCGTTTGTCCGCGGACGCAGCCGCAGCTTGCCGCCGCCATCAGTGCTCGCGGAAACCCAAAAACTCGTCGCGGCAGGCGCCAAGGAAATTGTTCTCAGCGGCATCAATCTCGGCTCCTATGGACGCGACCTCACCCCCCGCGTGGAGCTCGCCGCCGTCGTGCGCCAGATTCTCGATTGCACCGCGCTCGAGCAGTTACGCTTCAGCTCCATCGAGCCGCAGGACGTCACCGCGGATTTCGTCGCGCTGGTGGCTTCTTCGCCGCGCATCGCGCCGCATTTTCACGTGCCGCTGCAATCCGGCTCGGACCGCATTCTCCGCGCCATGCATCGCTGGTATCGCGCCGCGCATTACACCGAGCGCATTCAGCTCATTCGCCGCGTCCTCCCGGACGCCGCCATCGGCGCGGACATCATCGCCGGTTTCCCCGGCGAGACGGACGAGGATTTCGCCGCCACCTTCGACCTGATCGCGCGCCTGCCATTCACATACCTGCACGTGTTTTCTTTTTCCGCGCGCCCTGGCACCAAGGCCACCGAACTCGCTTCGCCCGTTTCCCCCGCCGTCACCCGCGCACGCGCGCGTGCCTTGCGCGCTCTCGGCCGCCAGAAATCCCAGTCCTTTCGCGCGGCGCAAGCGCACCGCACCCTGCGCGCCCTCACCCTCGCGCGCAGCGGCGACACCTGGACCGCGGCGCTTACCGGAAATTATTTGCAAGTCCGTGTGGCAGGCCGCCGCGCGGCGAATACGTGGTGCGAAGCTCGCGTCCAGTCAATCGAGGAAGAAGCGGAGACCGGGGAATTGCTGGTCAGTTCTCGAAGATAACTTCCGCCAGCGCCAGGTTGCCGCTGTGCGTGATCGTCAGCGCAATATTCTTTACGCCCAGGCCCTCGGCGAATTCTCGCGCCACTCCCTGCAAATGCAGCGTCGGCTTGCCGCTCTCCTCGCGCGTCACTTCGATGTCGCGCCAGCGCACTCCCAGCCGCCAGCCGGTTCCCAGCGCCTTCATCGCCGCTTCTTTCGCCGCAAATCGCCCCGCGTAGCGTTCGTATTTGTAGCGATAGCTTTCGCAGTAAGCGATTTCGCCCGGCGTGTACAGCCGCTCCAGCATCGGCGCGCCGTGGCGCGAGAGCGCCGCTTCGATCCGGTCAATTTCCGCGATGTCCAGCCCCAGCCCCACGATCACGCGCGCCTCGCTTGCGAATAGCCGGAAAAATGCCGGCTCCTCGCCACACGCGATTATACCTATAATGAATAGCCGCCGCGATTCGCCGCCGCGCGCAACCAGTCGCACATGCCCACGTCACTCGCCAGGAAGAAAACGCCGCCGCGCAAACGCCGCGCCAAGCCTTCGCCCGCTGCCGCGCCCTGGAAGCTGCGCCGCCGGCGCGGCCTGCAAATCCTCGAAGCTCCGTCTCTCGCCCGCCTTCCCTGGCTGGTGCACGGTTTCAGCACCCGCACCGGCGGCGCAAGCGCACTCGCCGCAAACCACAGCGCGGGAAAAGCGCAGCAGACGTCTGCACCCGAAAAAGTCTTGAACCTGGGATTCACGGAATGGGATTCACGCGAAAAAGTTGTGGAAAATCGCGCCCGATTCTACGCGGCGCTCGGCGCCGGCAAAATGCGCGTTGTCGCCCTGCGCCAAATTCATTCGGACATCGTCCACGTCGTCGGCGCCGCCGCAAGGCCTCAGGGCGACCAGGCTCCGAAAGGCGACGCGCTCATCACTCGCGACCCGGGCGTCCTGCTCGCCGTCCAGACCGCCGATTGCATTCCCATCTTGCTCGCGGACACCAGGCTGCGCGCCGTCGCCGCGATTCATTCCGGCTGGCGCGGCACCGCGCAGCGCATCGCCGAAAAAGCTCTGGGCCGCATGCAAATGGAGTTCGGCACGCGTCCGCGCGACGTAGTCGCCGCGCTCGGCCCGGGCATCGGCGGGTGCTGCTACGAAGTGGGCCACGACGTGGTGCGGGAATTCGCCGCGAAGTTTCCGCAAGCCCGCGCCTGGTTCACCGGCCCGTTCGACGCGCTCGAAAATGGCGATGCCGATCCCAACTGGCTGCCCTGGCTCACCATGCGCCCGCCCGGACACGCCCCGCCCCCTCCGCGCGTCCTTCTCGGTCTGCTCGCCGCGAATCGCGATATCCTGGCCGGCGCCGGCATCGCCCCCGAGAATATTTCCTCGTCCGCTCTCTGCACTTCCTGCCGCCCCGACCTCTTCTTCAGCTATCGTCGCGAAAAAACCACCGGCCGTCTGATGGCCGCCATCGGCATCAGCAAATAATCAAGCCTGTCCGTAGGCGTGCCGTGGGCTGCGCCCGGTTTAGCAATTGAATTTGCAGGGGGCGGTTCAGCATCATCGAACCGGGCCTGCTTTTCTGTCCTTTGTAGTGGCCACCTTTTTCCGCAAACTCTTTAGCCCCTGAATCCCCGCTTCTCGTTCGCAGTCGCATGAGGCAGCATCAAACCCGCTATGGCGCGGGAGAAATCTGTTCAAGCGGCAGGGAAGCAGACGGTCCAGCCGATTCCAGGAGCGCCAGCTGCCCGCAGGCAGCCATCACATCCTGCCCCCGCGAGTAGCGCACAAAAACGCGCACGCCTTTCTCTTCCAGAATCCGGCAAAATTCCGCCACCCGCGCCTCATCCGGCTTTTTGTAAGGCAGCTCTCCCGGATTCCACGGAATCAAATTCACTTTCGCGCGCAGGTTCCCCAGCAATTTCGCCACGCGCCGCGCGTCTTCCGGCGCATCGTTGCATTCGCCCAGCAACACGTACTCGAACGTCAAATGCTCCCACGGACGCAGCGGGTATCGCGCGCACACTTCCAGCAAACTCTCGATCGGATACTTGCGATTGATCGGCATGATTTTGTCGCGCTGCTCGTTCGACGAGGCGTTCAGCGAAATCGCCAGTTTCGGCCGCACTTTCTCGCACGCCAGCCGCTCGATCCCCGGAATAATTCCGCTGGTCGAAAGCGTCGTATGCTTCGGCGTAATCGCCATGCCGTTCGGGTCCAGCAGGATTCGCAGCGCCGCCATCACCGCGTCGTAATTCAGCAGCGGCTCGCCCTGCCCCATCAGCACCACGTTCGTCTGCGGCCGCAGGCTGGCGCGGTTTTCTTCCAGCGCGATCAGCACCTGGCCGACGATTTCCCCCGCCGTTAAATTCCGGATCAATCCCAATGTTGCCGTCAGGCAGAATCCGCAATCCACCGCGCAGCCCGCCTGCGTTGAAATGCAAATCGTCTGGCGATTTTCTTCCGGCATGAAAACCGTCTCCACCGTCGCCGGCCTCGCCGCCTTCGCTCCGCCGCCCGCTTCCCCGGCCCCCAGCCCCAGCACGTAACGCACGGTGCCGTCGCCCGACCGGTACGTCCGCACGATTTCCGGCAGCGCAATCACCGTCTCGCGCGCCAGCCGCTCGCGCAACGCCAGCGGCAAATTGCTCATCTTGGCCACGTCCAGGCGGCGCTCCGCGTACAGCGCGCGATAAATCTGCGCCCCGCGATACGCCGGCTCGCCCAGCTCTTGCAGGAACGCGCGCAGTTCTTCCGCCGATTGGCCCAGCAAATTCAACCGAACGTGGGAGTCGTCTGCAGGCATATTGTCTTCATGATAACACGCGCCGGCGCGCCGGTTTTTCGCACGCATGCGCCCGCTTGCGTCCGCACGCGGCAGTCAACTTCGGCGATCCATCAGTAGCGGGGGGAAATTGAATCGCTCGCGCCGCTTACCGCGCGAGGATGTCGGTAGGAGCCGTCAGCGGCAAAGCATCCTGCGTTGCTCCGGAAGCCCAGCATGCCGATTGCCGCACCGGCGCATACGAAAACCGGTGCAGCGGCGTCGGCCCGTGCCGCCGCAACGCCTCCAGATGTTCCGGCGTGCCGTAGCCCTTATGCTGCGCCAATCCGTACTGCGGATAGAGACGGTCGAATTCCTCCATCCGCCGGTCGCGTTCCGTTTTCGCCAGAATGGAAGCCGCCGCTATCGAAACCGACCGCGCGTCTCCGTGGATCAGCGCCTTCTGTTCGATCGGCAGGTCAATCTCCATCGCATCCAGCAGCAGATAATCCGGCAAAGGACTGAGCAGTGACACCGCGGCCATCATCGCCTGCCGACTGGCCTGATAGATGTTCCACGCATCAATCCGGCTCGCGTCAATTTCCGCCACCGCCCACGCCAGCGCGTGCTCCCGGATGCGCGGCGCCAGCTCGCCCCGCCGCTCCGCCGTCAGTTTTTTGGAATCGTCCAGGCCTACGATCCGCCGTCGCGGATTCAGAATGACGGCGGCAGCGACCACCGGACCGAACAGCGAGCCCCGTCCCGCTTCATCCAGCCCCGCGACGCGCAGCCAACCGCTCTGCCGCGCTTCGCGCTCGTATCGCGAACAACAAAGTCTTCCCATCGGCCCGCGATTTTAGCACAGGCTCGCGCCGCCTGCGGCGGACGGTTCTGACTATGAGATTGCCATGCGACTGCAGGTTTGCGCTTCGAATGCGAATTACTTCGGAGTCATTCCGATCGTCACCAGCCACTTCTCCACCAGCCGAGGCCATTCCGTTATCGGAAGCTCCGTGCGCCGCAGCCCGAACGCATGCCCGCCCCGCGCATACAAATGCATCTCCACGGGAACCCCGGCGTTCTTCAGAGCAATGTAATAAACCAGCGATTGGTTTACGTTGTCCACGTCGTCATCTTCCGCCTGCAGCAAAAACGTAGGCGGCGTCTGGCTGGTGACGTGAATGTCCGGATTCAACTCGAATTTCTCATCGTCAATCCACAGATGCCCCGGATAAATAGCTACCGCAAAATCCGGGCGGCAGCTTTCATTGTCCGCGGCATCTACAGCCGGGTACAAACGATGCCCAAAATGCGTGCTCATCGCTGCCACCATATGGCCGCCTGCCGAAAACCCAAGCACCCCAATCTTGTGCGGATCTATATGCCATTCCGCGGCGTGAAAGCGCACCAACCCGACCGTCCTCTGCGCATCTTCGAGCGCCGTCGGTGATTTCGGAGTGATTTGGCACTTACATCGCTCGTCCCAGTGCATCCCCGAATTCGGCACGCGGTACTTCAACAGCACACACGTAATCCCCTTGGAGGTAAGCCAGTCACACACCTCCGTTCCCTCAAGATCAATGGCCAGAATCTGATAACCTCCGCCGGGAAACACGACGATCGCAGCGCCAGTGTTCTTCCCTTCCGCAGAATAAACGGTCATCGTAGGGCGCGTGACGTTCTCCACCTGAACCCACGGCCGCCCCGCCACCAGCGAGTCCGTTACCGTCGCCATATCCTCCGGACCCAGCGAAAGCTGCGCATCAGGCGCCACCCCCGGCCATATCGGCACTTGCGTATGTCCCGGCGATGGCTGCCAGGCATGGGTCTGCGCGCTCAGCCCGCCGGACGCAAACACAACACAGAGAGCTACGATTAAAGTCCTCATCTCAATTCCCACGACCTACTATAAACGAGTCACCGCCGGAGGCCGCTGATCGGAAACCGCCAGATCACCATCTTTCTCGCTTTCGGCAAAGCGTGTAAGCCCAAGCCGCGCAGCAAGTGACCACGCCGCCGAGTTCAGCAGCATGTTCATTTCCTCTTTCTGTTGCGCTCGCGCTTGTAGTCGTAGTCGGCGTCGTATTCCACTTTGCCAAACAACGACAGAATGTCCAAGTTCTTGTGCCGCTCCGCGGTACGAGCCATCCGACCAGTCGCTGTTTCCGAAGAGCTGGGCGTCGAATCGCGGGCTTCGGAAGGACGAGAATTTGGCCCCGCCGTCGAGCCACGCAAAGAAGGGGCCTCAGCCCCTGAAGCCGCGACTTTGACCCTCTGCTGTGCATTTGTGAGACAACGCTTGGACATCTATGCGCACCTGTAAGCCGCTCCACACAAATATCTGCGGATGAGATGAAAGTGTTGTGTGGCTCGCACTCTCGCCGCTCCATCACCTGCGCGCCGCACCACGTCGCAGAACAAAAAAGCCCGCCCCGATTTCTCGGAGCGGGCTCATCGAATTCCCGGAATGTTTACTTCGCGGCCGCTGCGGTCGCTTCCTGCGGCGCTTCAAATCGCTCGGCTCGCTTGATGCGCGCCGCCTTGCCCTTGCGCTTCCGCAAATAATTCAGCTTCGCGCGCCGCACTCGTCCGGCCTGCACGATTTCAATCGAGCTGATCATCGGCGAATGCACCGGAAAAATGCGCTCCACGCCAATGCCGAAACTCACGCGCCGCACCGTGAACGATTCGCCCAGCAATTCCCCGCGCCGGCTCATCACCACGCCCTCAAACGGCTGGATGCGCTCTTTGTCGCCCTCGCCTTCCTTCAGCCGCACGTTGATCTTCACCGTGTCGCCGGGACGGAAGTTCGGGTGATCCTTGCGAATTTGGGACTGCTGCGCTTTATGCACAATCGGATTCATGACTTTATTTCCAGGCAGACCCGCTCAGGTGGGGCCAGCACACAACGCACAATCTCCAATTCTAGCCTAATTACCTCGGTTTTCGCCACACCAAATTGCGAGGATGGGGCATAATCTCGCCGCGATGGCGCTCACTCCGCATACCCGAATAGGTCCCTACGAGATCATCTCGTTACTCGGTTCCGGAGGCATGGGCGAGGTCTATCTCGCGCATGACACCACGTTGCAGAGAGAAGTCGCGCTCAAGGTTCTCCCTGATTCCGTCGCAGCGGACGCCGTGACGATGGCCCGCTTTCAGCGCGAGGCTCAGCTTCTCGCTTCCTTGAATCATCCCCACATCGCCGCGATTTACGGGCTGGAAGGTTCGGGCGCTACGCGAGCCCTGGTGATGGAACTCGTGGAAGGCCCCACGCTCGCCGATCGCATCCGGCAAGGTCCGCTCGCGCTTGACGAAGCTCTGCCCATCGCCAGGCAAATCGCCGAAGCTCTGGAAGCGGCGCACGAGCGCGGCATCATTCATCGCGACCTGAAGCCCGCAAACATAAAAGTCCGTCCCGACGGCGCCGTAAAAATTCTCGACTTCGGTTTGGCCAAGGCCGTCGAGGGCGACCCGGCTTCCAGCGACATCCATAATTCTCCCACGATCAGCGCCATCGCTACCAAGGCCGGCGCAATTCTTGGCACCGCTGCCTACATGAGCCCGGAGCAAGCCAAAGGTAAGCCGCTCGATAAGCGCACGGACATCTGGTCGTTCGGCTGCGTTTTCTACGAGATGCTTACGGCGAAGAAAGCCTTCGGAGGCGACACCGTAACCGACACGCTGGCCACCATCCTTCGCTCCGAGCCCGACTGGGATTCGCTCCCGCACGAAACACCGCAACAGATTCGCGACCTCCTTAAACGCTGCCTGCAAAAAGAACAGCGCCTGCGCCTCCGCGACATCGGTGATGCGCGCCTGGAAATCGAAGAAGCGCTGTCGCATCCGCAACTCGATTCAGCCTCCATGCCGATTTCCCGTTTCACCGATGGCCGCACCGCCTGGGCCGTCGCTGCGATCTTGCTGCTCTGCCTGGCAGCTGTCGCCGTTCGCGCCTGGTTCCGCCATCCGCAACCTTCCACTCAGCCTGTCGCGCGCTTCGAAATCTCCGTCCCTCCGCCCGATCAATTGAACGGGATGAGCTATGTGGAGATTGCAATTTCGCGCGACGGAACTCGCCTCGCCTACATTGCACGCCACAACGGCGTGCCCATGCTCTTTATTCGCGCCCTGGATCAATCGGTGGCCTTTCCCGTTGCCGGTTCAGAGGGCGCCAATACTCCTTTCTTTTCTCCTGACGGAAATTGGGTCGGTTTTTTCCCTGCTGGAGGGCTGAAGAAAGTTGCCGCCAGCGGCGGCGCGCCCGTCGCCGTGACGAGTTTGCCCACTACCCGTGGTGCCAGTTGGGGACCGCACCAGACGATTGCCCTGACCCTCACGCCCGCAACCGGCTTGTCCGTTGTCTCCGCGGATGGCGGCGCCCCCGCTCCTCTTACCAAGCTTGATCTGGCGAAAGGCGAGGCGAGCCACCGCTGGCCTCAGTTCCTTCCCGATGGCGACACCATCTTGTTCACGGTGGGCAAGAGCAAAAATTGGGACGATGCCGAAATCGAGGTGCAATCTCTCAAGACGGGCGAGCGCCGCACGCTGATTCAGGGCGGTACCTGCGCCCGTTATGTTCCGACTGGCGATTTGCTCTACGGTCACGGCGGCAAGCTGCTGTCCGTTCCCTTCGATTTGCGGCACTTGCAGGTTACCGGACCCCCCGTCACAGTTCTCGACGACGTGATGGAAGACGCCGAAAGCGGCGCCGTGCAGTTTTCCGCCTCCGATAACGGCATGTTGGTCTATCTACCCGGCGGGATACAGCGCACGGAGCATTCGCTGGTATGGATAGACCGCGCCGGACAGGCCAGCGAAATCACCGCACCACCGCGCGCCTATTGGGCGCCGCGGATCTCTCCCGACGGAACGCAAATCGCAACGGTGGTGGCCGAAGCCAACGACGAAATCTGGGTGAACGACATTCCGCGCAACACTTGGAAGCGCCTGACGTTTGAATCCAGCAACGTCATGCCGACCTGGTCCGCCGACAGCAAACGTGTAACTTTCGCGGGCAACGTTGCCGGTGTGCAAGGGATTTTCTGGAAGCTCGCGGACGGCAGCGGCGAGGAACAACCCGTTCTTGAGTCGCCAAACATTGGCACGAGCCTTCCCATTCCGTTGTCCTGGTCGCCTGACGGGAGGACTCTCGCTTATGAAAGTTTCGAGCCTCAGACGGGACACCACATCCGCCTCTACTCTCCGGGAAGCGCTGATTCGTCGCGCTCCTTCATCAATTCGGCCGCGAATCAAGATGGCGCAAGGTTTTCTCCCAACGGCCGCTGGATCGCTTATGCCTCGGACGAATCCGGCCGCTTCGAAGTGTACGTTCAACCCTTCGCCGGCTCCGGCGGGAAATGGCAGATTTCCGGAGACGGCGGCTCGCAGCCCACATGGGCGCATAACGGCAAAGAGCTTTTCTATTACGGTAACGGAAAGATGATGTCGGTGGACGTGAATACAGAAGGCGACTTCTCCGCCGGAAATCCCAGGACCCTCTTCGAAGCAAATTTCGATTTTCGTGGCAGCTATGTGCCGTCGTACGACGTCACCCCCGATGGCAAGAAATTCATCGCCGTTCGTTCCAGCAATTCCACCCCGATCCCGGCGTCCATCCAGGTAGTCCTGAACTGGTTCGCCGAAAGCACGCAGCGAAAAGAACAGAAGTGAGACCGGCCCCACGCGTGAAATCGCCGCGGCTGCACTCTATCGCGTGTTTCGCACGCCACTCGTAATCTCACCCAGCAATCGGCGATCCTCCGCACCCAGCCCCGCGCCATCCAGCAGCTCAGGACGATTGCGCCACGTCTTCTCCAATGCGCATCTCCACCGCCACTTGCGAATCTCTTCGTGGTTTCCGCCCAGCAATATTTCCGGCACATCCCAGCCACGAAACGAAGGCGGCCGCGTGTAATGCGGGTAATCGAGAATGCCGTGATTCGTCACGAGTGATTCGTCACTCGCAGTCCCGGAAATATCACGCAACGGTGCGGCGCCGATGGATATGGCCCGCGGGGTCTGGCCCACCGGCTCGCTGAACGATTCATTCACAATCGAATCCTCGTTCCCCAGCGCCCCCGGAATCAACCGCGTCACCGCGTCCAAAACCATCGCCGCCGCCAATTCGCCTCCCGACAGCACGAAATCCCCAATCGAAATCTCGTCGCTCGCCAGGTGTTGCGCCACGCGCTCGTCCACTCCCTCGTACCGCCCGCAAATCAGCACCACGCGCTCCAGCGTCGCAAACCGCCGCGCCGTTTCCTGCCGGAACATTTTCCCTGCCGCCGAAAGCAGCACCACCGCGCTCTGCGCCTTCCCCGCCGCCGCGTTTTCCGCTCCCAGCAGCGATTCCACCGCCTCGAACAGCGGCTCCGGCTTCATCACCATGCCTTCGCCGCCGCCAAACGGCCGGTCGTCCACGGTGCGGTGCCGGTCGTGCGTGAACGCGCGCAAATCATGCGTGCACGTTTCAATCAATCGCGCCTCGCGCGCCCGCCGCACGATCCCGTAATCCAGCGGCCCCGCGAAAAATTCCGGAAAAATTGTGAGGATGTCGAAACGCATCGCTTGCTCATCCTACCGCAAACCCGCGTTCCCTGCCTTGGCGGGAAATTCTATCCGAGGTTCAAATCGCGCAGCCCTTCCGGCAGCACCACTTCGATCCGCCGCGCCGCGATGTTCACGTCCACGCAGATTTCCTGCGCCAAAGGGATCAGCAACTCTCCCTGCGCCGTATCCACCACCAGGTTCGGCGTCCCGCTGATTTCCTCGCCGTGAATTTCCACGTCGCGCACCCGTCCCACTCCCGCGCCGCCGCGCTCGCGCACTTCGCAGCCCACCAGGTCGCTGATGTAATAGCTTCCCGTCGGCAACTTCACCCGGTCCGCCAGCGGCACCTGCACTTCCAGCCCCACCAGCTTTTTCGCGTCGTCCACCGAATTGCTTTCGGCGAAGTGGAAAATCGCCTGCCCGCCGCGGCTGTGCGAAATCCAGCACTTGCGCACCGCCGCGCGCCGCGGCGCGCTCCCGCCGTCCCACAATTCCACGTGCGATAATCGGGTGAGCCTTTCGGGAAAATCGGTGAGGATTTCAGCGGCCACTTCGCCGCGCACGCCGTGCGGCCGCAAAACGCGCGCTACCGTTACGCCCGCCGTCCGTGACGTTTCCTGCGTGGTGACTACTCCAGAATTTCCAGCGTAAATCGCTTCTTCAACTTCATTCCCGCCGCGCCCAGCAGCGTCCGTATGGACTTCGCCGTCCGCCCCTGCCGCCCGATCACTTTCCCCAAATCGTCCGGCGCCACCCGCAACTCCAGCACCGTCACCTGCTCCCCTTCGATCGCCTTCACCTCAACCTGTTCTGGATGATCCACCAGAGCCTTCGCGATGTCCGTCACTAGTTCCTTCATGAGTCCCCCCTGCAGCAGCAAAAAGAGCCCAGAGCATTACTAATTCGCTCAGGTATCAACCCGAGTTCCATTAATTGGTTGCTGGGCCAGGGATTGGGACGTGTTAGGCAGGCTTGCGGTTACGCAAAAAGCTGCGCACGGTGTCGCTGGGCTGTGCGCCCTTGCCGATCCAGTAATCCACGCGCTCGCGATTCAGCTCAATCGCCGCGGGCTTCTTCAGCGGGTCATACGTGCCCACGATTTCCACGAACCGTCCGTTGCGCGGCCGCGTCTTTTCCGTCACGATCACCCGGTAAAATGGCCGCTTCTTCTTCCCAATTCTTGATAGCCGAATCGTTAACAATGCCTCTTTCCTCCTGAATCGTATCCGTGCGCCAGAGCCAACCAGTATAGCGAACCTGGCCTATTTCACCAACGCATTTGCGGCCTATTTCAACCCCGCGAACTTCCCCAGCCCGCGCATCTTCGTTTTCGCGAAGCTCCCGTACTGCTTCATCATCTTGCGCATGTCCGCGTACTGCTTCAGCACCTGGTTCACTTCCTGCACCGAAGTCCCGCTGCCCGCCGCGATGCGCTTCCTCCGCTTGCCGTCAATCAAATTCGCGTTGGCGCGCTCTTTCGCCGTCATCGAATTGATGATCGCCTCCACCGACCCCAGCCGCTTCTCGTCAATCTGCGTGTCCTTCGGCAGATTCGCGAACGGCCCCACCTTCGGCAGCATCCCCATCAATTGCTCGAGCGAACCCATCTTGCGTATCTGCTTCAACTGGTCGCGAAAATCCTCCAGCGTGAAATCGTCCTCGCGCAGCTTGCGCTCCAGCTCGCGCGCCTGCTTCAGGTCCACGGTCTTCTCGACCCGCTCGATCAGCCCCAGCACGTCGCCCATGCCCAGAATCCGCGACACCACCCGGTCCGGCAGGAACGGCTCCAGCGCGTCGTATTTTTCGCCCACGCCCACGAATTTCACCGGCGCGCCGGTCACCTTGCGAATCGAAAGCGCCGCGCCGCCGCGCGCGTCGCCATCCATTTTCGTCAGCACCACCCCGGTAATTCCCAGCCGCTTGTGAAATTCTCCCGCCGAGCGCACCGCGTCCTGCCCGATCATCGCGTCCGCCACAAAAAGCAGCTCCGCGGGATTCAGCTCGCGCTTCAGGTCCGCCAGCTCTTTCATCAATTCGTCGTCAATGTGCAGCCGCCCCGCCGTATCCACCAGCACCACGTCGCAGGCGGACATCTTCGCTTCGCGCAGCGCCCCGCGCACGATCTCCAGCGGCTTGTCCGTGCCCGTTCCCGGCCACAGCGGCACGCCTGTCGCTTTCGCCACTTGCGCCAGTTGCTCGCGCGCCGCCGGGCGGTACACGTCCGTTGACACCACCAGCGGCCGGTGCCCGTGCTCCGCCAGCCATTTCCCCATTTTCCCCGTCGAAGTGGTTTTGCCCGACCCTTGCAGCCCCACCACCAGCCACACCGCCGGCGGCTTCGACCCGTACTGCGGCTTCGCTTCCTTGCCCAGCAGCTCGCCCAGCTCGTCGCGCACAATTTTTACCACTTGCTGGTCCGGCGAAAGTTGCAGCAAAACTTCGGACCCCAAGGCCTTCGCCCGCACGTGCGCGATAAATTCATCCGCCACGCCCACGTTCACGTCGCCATCCAGCAAAGCCTCGCGGATCTCCGCCAACCCTGCGTCCAGGTGCTCTTCCGAGAGCTTCCCCTGCCCCCGCAAGTTCTTGAACGCCCGCTGCAGTTTTTCCGTCAGTGTTTCAAACATTTTCGTGTCCCATGGTTAATGCCCGACAATTAGAAGCCATTTAGCTCTGCCGACATCCCGCCCGTCCGGTCTTAGTAGCGCCGGCGTCTCGCCGGCTCCTTTGCGGTTGCCTTTGCCGTTGCCGTTGCCTTTGCCTTTGAATTTGCCTTTGAATTTGAATTTGCCTTTGAATTTGCCTTCGCCGTTGCCGTTGCGTTTGAATTTGTAGCGGCCGGTTCAGTTTCATCGAACCGGGCAGCCGTTGCCGTTGCGTTTGAATTTGTACCGGCCGGTTCGGCTTCACCGAACCGGGCAGCCGTTGCCGTTGCCGCGCCCTCTGCGGCGGTCATCCTGAGCGAAGCGCAGGATCTCTCCTGCCTTCTCCGTGCTCTCCGGCTTTCTCCGTGTCCTCTGTGTTAAATCTCTTGCCCTTCTCTGCGTCCATGCAGCAAAGGACCAGCCGCCACACAGTCCGTATGTAACACCCCAGCGCCGCACTTCATGACGCACCGGCGAATGAGTCCGCTCTTTTTCATTGTAGGTGACGCATCCAAGGCGGTCAACGCAACAAGGGAACCGCCTCACGCCCCGCGTCCCGAGCATTCGCAACTCGACTTGACACACGTTACCTTCCGATCAACGATCCGGATGCAACCCAAAATCCATGGAACGCCTCCCCCACCTTGCAAAATTCAGCTAAGAACTCCCCAACAATTGTCGCGTCTGGGTCCGTCTCTCCCAGCCTTCCCGAACCTATCTTCCGCGACAAGAAGCATCACATCCGGATCTTTCAAGGCGATTGCCTCGACATTCTTGCGAGCCTCGGTGAGGGCGTCGTGGACTTGATCTTCGCTGATCCTCCCTATTTCCTCTCGAACAATGGGATCACCTGCCACGCGGGCAAGATGGTCAGCGTGAACAAGGGAGAATGGGATCGCTCGCGCGGCGCCGACGCGAACCATGAATTCAATCGCGCCTGGTTGGCTGCCTGCCAGCGCGTGCTAAAGCCCAACGGAACCATCTGGGTCACGGGCACCAGCCACGTGATTCATTCCGTTGGCTTCGCCATGCAACAGTTGGAATTCAAGCTCTTGAACGATATCTCCTGGGTCAAGCCGAATCCACCCCCGAATCTTTCCTGCCGCTATTTCACGCACGCCACCGAAACCATTATCTGGGCCGCGAAGAACAAGAACAGCCGTCACGCCTTCAACTACAAACTGATGAAGGAAATCAATCACGGCAAACAAATGAAAAGTGTCTGGGAGATTTATCCGCCCAGCCGCGAGGAAAAGCGCTTCGGCAAGCACCCGGCGCAAAAACCCATCGCCCTCATCGACCGCATCCTGCGCGCCGCTTCGAGCGAAGGCGACATCGTCCTCGACCCATTCCTCGGAAGCGGTACGACGGCGGTAGCAGCGTTGCGCTGCTTCCGTTCCGTCATTGGTGTGGAACTCGAAGCGGGGTCGCTCTCAACGACGCTTATGCGCGTCGCCAACGAGCTAGTCTTTGTGTCCATGACGGCGGCTTGCCTGGAAATTGATCTTGATCTGAGTGAGCGATCTATGGATCGATCAGTGTGTACAGGGACCCGGGCCATGGACGCGCGGAACTCAAGCAAACTAGTCCGTCGAGAGCGAAGCTTCTACTTCGTGGGAAGCTATCGCCGCGAAGTCATCTATTCAGTGATTGCTGAAGACATGGAAGAGGCGGTCCAGAAGTTTAATGGAAGCGCGCAAGCCGCACTGGAAATCCTATTCGTCATCAAGACTGAAACTGAGATTTATCTGGCCCAATAAGAATGATCTAATGAGGCGGTGCGTATCGCCTTACCTCACGCCGGGCTGCGACGTTACAAGAGCAATTCACAGCGAGCTGGTATCGCCTCGGAAGCCTGGGGGCGGCGGAATCTTTACTGCCCCAACTGCCAGTCGGACACCTTAGCCGCTCCGGCCACCAACACGCCTGCGGTGGATTACACCTGTCCCAATTGCCATGCGACATTTCAACTCAAGGCGCAATCGCGGGCACTGACTGGCCGAATCGCTGATGCGGCCTATAGCGCGATGGTTCTGGCCATCCGGGAGGAGCGGACCCCGAATTTGTTCGCTCTTCATTACGAGCTTGATGCGTGGCGCGTGCTGAATCTGATTTTGATTCCCCACTTCGCATTTCCTCTCTCGGCGATCGAAAAGAGAAACCCACTTGGACCCAATGCGCAACGGGCTGGCTGGGTCGGATGCAACATCCTCCTTGGCGCGATTCCGCTCGATGCAAGAATTCGTGTAGTCGAAGGTGGAAAGCCTGCACCCGCTGCCGATGTTCGAGCGCAATATGCTCGAATTCGACCTCTCGAAAAGCTCAAAGCGGAACAACGCGGGTGGACGTTGGACGTGTTGAATGTGGTGCGTTCGCTCGGGAGAGCGGAATTCGACCTCGGCGAGATTTACGCCTTTGAAAGCAAACTCGCACGCCTTCATCCGGCGAATCGACATATCCGAGACAAGATCCGACAGCAATTGCAGGTTCTGCGCGACCTCGGCCTCCTGCAGTTTCTAGGTGGTGGGGACTATCGATTGCGGTGACGGAAAACTGCTTAGATGGCGACAACGCTGAGGGGGAAAGCGTGACTCGGGCCGGCCGGTGGCGAAAAAGCCCCCACCGCCCAACAGAACGCCGTTAGGCTTTGGGGGTGCCGCACTCTCGCCGCAGGCGACGGTGAGGGTTTAGACTAAGCTTCGCCACAAACTCCGAATCCCTGAAAGCGCCGCGTGTACTCCGAGCCGCACGCTCCATCCTCCACCCAGCGCCGTAGGCGCGGCACAACTTAGCCCAGCGTGGAAACGCTGGGAGAAAAGACGGCGCGAAGCGCCGTACTTGTCCTGAGAGCCTGCCAGCGGCAGTCTCGAAGGGCCTTTCGCGGCGCGTTTCCCGCGAGCTTTTGAATTACACGCACCGATCCTAGTACAACCGTCTCCGCCGCAAAAACCTCTTGAAAAACGCTCCCAAACGTGCTATATAGTAGTCAGTAATTAATTAAAAGCTTCAAAAGACCCAGCGCGTGCAGCGCACCTTCTAAAAAACTAAAAAGCTGACGGTCGGACGAGCAACGTAGTCCCATCGCCCGCGGGTTCCGCGTCGCGGCGCCCGGCGGGCCTGCATTCCGCTTGCGCGGACTTGCCGTGGGACTTCCTCGCTCCCTTCACGCGCGGCGCAAGCTCGCCCGCGCGATTCGCTCCGCCGCCAAAAGAGGAAACCATGCAAGAGCGTCCGCCCAAGAATTGGACCTTCCCCGTAACCTTCGACGCGGTCAACCCTTCGCGCTTCGGCGCCAGGGAGCTCGAGCTCCGCTTCGCCCACGAACGCGAAGCCGCCGAAAAAGAAGCCGCGGAATGGCTCGCCGCTGAGCGGCCGTTTCCCGAGCCAGACCCCGCCCCCGCGCAAGCGCAATCCGCGCACCCGCCTCCGCCCCCGCCTCACGAGCTCCCTTACGAACTCTCGCCCGATGACCCTCCCGACCTCGCGCGCCACTCCCGCCGCTGCGCCATCTGTTCGCATCCCGACCGCGACGCCATCGAAGGCGACTTCATCCGCTGGCGCAGCCCGCAACGCATTGCCAAGGACTACGGCATCAACAGCCGTGCCTCCGTCTATCGCCACGCCCACGTTCTCGGCCTTTTCCAACGCCGCCGCCGCGAAGTGGCTCGCGTCCTCGAAAGCTTCATGGAGTGCTCCGAATTCTGCCCTCCCGAAGCCGCGGACATGATCGTCCGCGCCACGCGCCTCTACGTCCACCTCAACGAGCACGGCGAATGGATCGAGCCTCCCAGGACGCAATACATCATCTACGGTCCGCCGCCCGCCGCCGCGGTCGCCGGGCCATCTCCATCCCTCGCGCCCGCTCCGCCGCAGCCCCCCTCGGACGCGGAAACGCAAAATTCTAATCGCAACACGCCTCATTTTAAAAATTCGGTAAACACATGAAAACAAACGGCGGAATATTTTCTAATCGCAACAACTTGGCGTGTTTGCTGCGCGGAAAAGGGACGCTACCGGCGGGCGCGCTGCGCGGATTTTCGGCTCGCGCGGCGGGGCTTGGCTTTGGATTTGCGCGCGGCTTTGCGGCGGCGGGCCGGCTTCGCT
>JBAQJS010000006.1:0-132083 GCA_049300435.1 Candidatus Acidiferrales bacterium
AGAAAATGACGCAACCTATTGAAAACAAACAACCGCACCCCGTTCTAATCGCGCCCAAAACGCCCACCAGCGCCCCCATCGCGCATTCCCCGCACCATCCAACCCCGCCCGCGCATCCCCAGCCGCCATCGCCGGCCACGCCCTGTCAATCGCTACTGTCCGGAAATCGGAAACTCACTCAACTCCTTCCCTATCAACAAACAATTCATAATCAATCGCTAATTTTGGTCGCAACATCGTCCCCAACCTCCCTCCCCTTACCTACGACGAACGTATCGCAAGGTCTTTTCCGGCACCTGCGGCGCCATCTGGGCCGTTTTCCCCGCGTTGTGGATGCCGCGCACAGCGAACAGGTCCTGGGCTGCTACTTGCCGACGGCGGAACGAATGCATGCCGGGGACAACGCTCATGCGAGATACCCTCAAAGCCCCTTTCCACAGAAATGCTGGACGGTGCCCGTGCAAGTTGGTCGCTTGCCGCTTTTCTCAGCGCAAGGTAAACTTTGCAGACGACTTGCGGCGTGGGGAGGATTTTGATGCCTCGTGTGGTTCGTTGCGGACTGATTCAGGTGCATTGCGAGTGGTCGCCGGAGAAGCACTCCATCCGCGAGATTTCAAAGAGGATGCTCGAAAAACACGAGAAATTGATTCGCGAGGCGGCGAAGAAGAAGACGCAAATCCTTTGCTTGCAGGAACTTTTCAACGGTCCCTATTTCTGCGCAGAGCAACAGGCGCGCTGGTACGAGATGACCGAACCGGTTCCCGGCGGTCCGACCATCGAACGAATGCGCAAGCTCGCGAAGAAGTATGGAATGGCGATGGTCGTGCCGGTGTATGAGCGCGAGATGACCGGACTTTTTTACAACACCGCGGCTGTGATTGACGCGGACGGGAAATATCTCGGCAAATATCGCAAACATCATATTCCTCAAGTGGCTCCCGGGTTCTGGGAGAAATTTTATTTCACGCCCGGAAATACCGGCTATCTCACTTTTCAGACGCAATTCGCGCGCATCGGGGTGTACATCTGTTACGACCGGCATTTTCCGGAGGGAGCGCGGGTGCTGGGACTTAACGGCGCGGAAATTGTGTTCAATCCGTCCGCGACGGTGGCCGGGCTGAGCGAATATCTCTGGGAGCTCGAACAGCCGGCGCATGCGGTGGCGAACGGTTACTTTGTCGGCGCGATCAATCGCGTGGGCAAAGAAGCGCCGTGGAATATCGGCGAGTTCTACGGCAAGAGCTATTTCTGCAGCCCGCGCGGCAAGATTATCGCGCAAGCCAGCCGGGATAAGGACGAAGTGCTGGTAGCGGACCTGGACCTTGAGGAAATGGACAAGGTGCGCCAGACCTGGCAATTCTTCCGCGACCGCCGCCCCGAATCCTACGGCGAGATCACGCGGACGCATGCCGGCGCAAGAGCTGTGGACGCAGCGGACTAAATCCAAAGGGACCGGACAAATGACCACAACGCCCAAGGTAGTGCCGACACGCAGCGAAGAAGTGGTGCGCAAGCACAAGGAATTCATCTGGCCGTCCGTGACGAACTATTACCAGCACCCGCTGGTGGCCGATCACGCTTCGATGCAGTATTTGTGGGACATCGAAGGCAACAAGTACCTGGATTTTTTCGGCGGCATTGTCACCATCGGCGTGGGGCATTGCAATCCCAAGGTGACCGAAAAGATTAAAGCGCAGGTGGATAAGCTGCAGCACACCTCGACGCTATTTCCCAACGAAGCGGTCGTCGCCCTGGCCGAGAAGCTGGCGGAAATCACGCCTGGAAAATTGCAGAAGAGCTTCTTCACCAGTTCGGGGACGGAAGCGAACGAAGCGGCGATCATGCTCTCGCGCATGGCTTCGCCCAGTTACGACATTGTGGCCCTGCGGCACGCCTATTCGGGAGGCTCGGCGCTGGCGAAGTCCGTCACGGCGCAATCGGCCTGGCGCAAGGGCGGCGTCATCAGCGTGGGCATATCACACGCCGTGAATCCGTATTGCTACCGCTGCCCGCTGCATCTGACGTATCCATCCTGCAACGTCGCCTGCGCGAATGACGTGGAGAGCGTGATTCAGACCACCACCAGCGGGTCCATTGCTGCTTTCATCGCCGAGCCGATCCAGGGAGTCGGCGGGTTCATCACTCCGCCTCCGGAATATTTCAAGATCGTGTATCGCATTGTGAAAAACTACGGCGGCCAATATATTTCCGACGAAGTGCAAACCGGCTGGGGCCGCACCGGCAGGAAATGGTGGGGCATCGAGCAGTGGGAGGTCACGCCGGACATAATCACGTCGGCCAAGAGCATGGCCAACGGCGTGCCGGTGGGCTTGACGATTACTACGGCGGAGCTGGCCGACAAATTCCAGGGCTTGAACATTGCGACGTTTGGCGGCAACCCGGTCACGTCGGTGGCGGCGCGCGCGGTGATTGCAGTGATCGAGGAAGAGAATCTGCGGGAGAACACGTTCGTCGTGGGCGGCTACTTCCGCAAGAAGCTGGAGGAGCTGCAGCAGAAGTATCCTCTGATTGGCGACGTGCGCGGGATGGGCATGATGCAAGCGCTGGAGCTGGTGAAGGACCGCCAGACGAAAGAGCCCGCGCCGCAGGAAACCAATCAGGTGCTGGAGCGTACGCGCGCGAATGGATTGCTGGTGGGCAAGGGCGGGATGTACGCGAACGTGATCCGCATGGCTCCCCCAATGAATATTTCGAAGGCGGATGTGGACGAGGGGATTCGGCTCCTGGATAAATCGTTTAGTGAGGTTGCGGTGAAGTGAGGGCGCACAGCGTCGAATCCGATTCGTTGTCGCCGACGGATCCGCGAGATTATCGGCTCGGGAATCTTCTCGGGGCGATGATGGTGATGGTCGGGGCGCTGGTCGCCGTGATCTTAGTCGTCGTCGCGATAAGCAGCGCACCGACAACTCCTTGGGTTTGGACGATAGAGGCGATGATCATGCCAGCGCTCCTTGCTCTCACAGGCCTTCTGATAATTGGAAGAGCGAAGTTGGCGCTTTGGCTGATGTATGTCCTTACGGCAGATTTTGCGTATTCTCTGATTCGGGAGTTCGTGCGCGCCCTAGGAACGCGAAAGTCCGACGATATTTACCGTGCCTTACTTGACGCCTGCGTTCTGAGCGTCTGGTGCTGTATCGCTACTTACTTTTACAACCGACGCAGGATTTTCACGGGTTTTTGGGGAAGCCTCGAAGCAAATAAAACTCACAGTGTGGACGCTCGCAATCCCACTCACTGACAGGAACATACATGGCAACGGCAATAACGACGGACCGGCTTTGCAGGAATTATATTAACGGCGCATGGGTGGAATCGAAGTCCACGAAGATCGTGGAGCGCCGCAATCCCGCGAACACGGACGAAGTGGTGGCGCGCATACCGCTTTCGACGCGCGAGGAAATGAGGCAGGCGATCGCGGCGGCGAAGGCGGCCTATCCTGCGTGGCGCGACATGCCGGCGCCGAATCGCGGCAAGATTCTTTTTGCGGCCACGCGCATCATGCAGGAACAGAAGGAAAGCCTGGCGCGGCTGCTTACCCGCGAAGAAGGTAAGGCGCTGAAAGATTCGCTCGGCGAGGTGCAGCGGGCGATCAATATCATCGAATTCATGGCGGGCGAGGCGCGGCGGCTGAACGGTGAAACGCTCACGAGCGAGCTGCCAAAGAATTTTTCCTACACAATTCGCCAACCGCTCGGAGTGGTGGGCGCGATCACTCCATGGAACTTTCCTGTTGCGATTCCGGTGTGGAAGATTGCACCGGCGCTGGTCTGCGGAAATACGGTAGTGTTCAAGCCGGCGACGCTGACTCCGCTCACCGCGATGAAGATCATCGAAATCTTCGAGCAGGCTGGGCTACCCGCCGGCGTGCTGAATCTCGTAATGGGCTCGGGGCGGGAAACGGGCGACGAGCTGGTGCAGAATCCGCACGTGCACGGGCTGTCGTTTACGGGATCGAACGAAGTCGGTTGCTCGTTGTACGCTTCGGGGGCGGCGCGACTGAAAAAGATTCAGTGCGAGATGGGCGGAAAGAATCCGGTGGTGGTCCTGGCGGATGCGGATTTGCAGCTGGCGATGGAATCGGTGCTGGCTGGAGCGTTCGCTTCCACGGGCCAGCGTTGCACCGCGACCAGCCGGTTGGTGATCGAAGAAAGCGTCGCCGACAAGTTCGTGGGAATGCTTACGGAACGGGCGAAGAAATACGTGGTGGGAGACGGCCTGGAACCCGGAACGGATATGGGGCCGTCGGTGGACGAAAGTCAGTTCAACACGGTGCTCCAGTACATCGAAATCGGGAAGGGCGAAGGGAAATTGCTGTGCGGCGGCGAGCGGCTGACGGGCGGGCGCTACGACAAGGGCTGGTTCGTTGCTCCAACGGTGTTCGATCACGTGGCGTGGGACAGCAAGCTCGCGCAGGAGGAGATTTTCGGGCCGGTGCTGAGCGTGATTCGCGTGAAGAATTTCGATGAGGCGCTGCAAGTGGCGAATTCCGTGCGTTATGGGCTTTCCAGTTCGATTTATTCGACGGATTCGAACAAGATCTTCGAGTTCGTGGACAAAATCGAAACCGGGATGACGCACGTAAATTCGCCGACCGTCGGCGGCGAGGCACACGTGCCCTTTGGCGGCGCCAAAGACAGCAGCGTAGGCCCGCGCGAAGTGGGACACACGGCCATTGATTTCTACACCGACCTCAAGATCGTTTACATTGACTATACCGGCCGCAAACGCGAATCGAGTCTTTACTGAGATTCGCCGGTTCGCAAATCAAAGACCGCGCCACCCCGAATCGAGCGATGCATTTGCGTTCCGCGCTTTGGGCGTGAAAGGATAATCACCTGCCTGGACTATTCGATCGCGAAATCTATCTTGATATTGAGACGCTGCGCATCTCCAGCGAAGTGGAGGGAGGTTGGTCGAACATCCGCGCGTTCGGATTGGCCGTAGCGGTGACGTGGGACAAGGAGCGCGGCTTCCGGCGTTGGTTCGAAGAGGATGCGCTGAAGCTGGTCGCGGAGCTGGAACAATTCACGCACGTGGTCACTTTCAACGGCAATCGTTTCGATATCGAAGTACTGCGCGGCTATGCGCCGGTGGAAGAAGTACGCAAGCGCTCATTCGATGTCCTGGAAGAGCTGCACAAGCAACTGGGCCATCGGGTGAAGCTCGACCATGTGGCCAAGGAAACGCTGGGCATCGCGAAAAGCGGAGACGGACTGCAGGCCGTGGAATGGTGGCGCGCCGGGCAGAAAGACCGCGTGGCGGAATACTGCGAGCAGGATGTAGCAATCTTGCGTGATGTGGTGGAACACGGCCGCGCAAAAGGATACGTGGTGATTTCCGCGAAACGAGTATCCGTGAAATGGGACTGAACCGGCTGCCGACGCGCGCTCGCCAGGAGGGCGTCCGGCCCGCGCCCGTTTCGACGCTTCCCCGTGTGCTGGCTCGGACGCGGCGAATCTTTTGCGCCGGTGTTTTCGTTGTTTGCGCGACGTCTGCCGCACTGTTCGCAGGCGCTTCCGCTGGTGCGGCGGACAATGGCCGCTTTCTGTGGAAATCGGTATCGCAGGCGCAATGCAAGCTGGACGACAAGGTGCCCCTGGCGTGGAACATCTATCAGACCGACAAGAAGAAGGAAGCAAACCTGGTATTGATCCTGCTGGGGCGACGGTATCTCGCGCTGGATATCAAGGCCAAGGTCGCGTATTACGTGTTTCCTGCGGATGTGCAGGCGAAGGGTGCCGGTCTGGAGAGCGGCAATTTGTTCGTGGCGTCGCGCGTGCTGCCCACGAGCAACTGGACCGTGCGCGACGTAGGTCCGGCGGAAATGATCAAGCTCACGCTGGGCGATTACGGCCGCGGCCTGGACGTGGAATTGCCGCACATGCCGGACATGCGCGCGTTCTACTGATTCGCGCGGCTGGTCTTCTGTTTCCAGGACATTGGCGGGAGACCGGTGTGAATTTCTTCCATGGAAATACATCCGTGCACGGGGCAGACCAGAGCGCATAGATTGCAACCCACGCACTCCTCCTCGATGATTCTCGGGACATGAACTTCCACGCCGTTGGGATTGTGCTTTCCGTGGCCATTTGTGCGCGGCGCCCGTTCGATGCATTGGTGCGCGCCATCTTCGCAAGCCACATAGCATAGCTGGCAGCCGATGCAGAGCTCCGCGTCAATCTTCGCAACGATCTTGTAATTCAAATCAAGATCGCCCCAATCCATCACGTTGGCAACGGCGCGGCCGCGAAAATCTTCGCTGGAAGCATAGGCGTGGTTATCCATGTATGCGCGCAGGCCGTCGGCCATATCCTCAACGATCCGGAAGCCGTAGTGCATAGCCGCGGTACACACCTGCACGCAGGAAGCGCCCAGCGCGATGTGCTCCGCCGCGTCCATCCAGTTGCCGATTCCGCCGATGCCCACGATCGGAATTTTCACTTTTTTCGCGACACTGGAAAGCAGATGCAGCGCGATCGGCTTCACTGCCGGACCACAGTAACCGCCGTGGGAAGACTTCCCTGCCACGTTCGGGCGCGGCGCGAATGTTTCGAGGTCCACGCCCATCAACGAATTGATGGTGTTGATCAGGCTGACGGCATCGGCGCCGCCGCGCTCGGCGGCGAGGGCGATGTGCGTGATATCGGTGACATTTGGCGTTAGCTTCGAGATGACCGGAGTCTTTGCAACTTCCTTCACCCACGAGGTGATCATTTCGGTGTACTCGGGCACCTGTCCGACGGCCGCGCCCATGCCGCGCTCGCTCATGCCGTGCGGACAGCCGAAATTGAGCTCGAGGGCATCGGAGCCGGCGTCTTCGGCGCGACGAACGATGTCGTGCCAGGTCTCGCGTTTCGATTCGACCATCAGTGAAGCGATGACCAGGTGCTTGGGGTAACGCTTTTTCACTTCCGCAATTTCGCGGAGATTCACGGCAATGGGACGGTCGCTGATGAGTTCGATATTGTTCAGGCCCATCATTTTCACGCCATTCAGGTCAATTGCTCCGTAACGCGACGACGTATTCTGAATGGGGTCGCCGATCGTCTTCCAGACCGCGCCGCCCCAGCCCGCGTCGAAGGCGCGCATGACCTGGCCGCCGGTATTGGTGGGAGGACCGGAAGCCAGCCAGAAAGGATTGGGGGAGCGTAAGCCACAAAAATTGACGCTTAGGTCTGCCATGGGTCACCTCATTCCGCTGCGACGCCTTTTGTCCCGGGCTCACCTGCGTTCGCCTCGGGGGATTGTCTCGGAACGTCGTTCACGCCGCGCCAGATGAGCCAGATTACCACTCCGATCATTCCGAGCCAGCCGATCATGCGAACAGCAGCCGCGATTTGCGTGTCGTGCGGAAGCACGCCGAGCCTGCCAAAAAGATAATTCCAATCGTGAATCACGTAATCCGAGTCACCCACGGTCAGCAGCGGCAACTCCTGGGCTCGAGCGTCGGCCATGTAGGTCGCGACCGGCAAGAACTGTTCAAATAAAAAGAACAGGCAAAACGCGACGGCCTGCGACTGGCGGCGGAAGAGAAAGTACAGCGCGAGCGCAAACGGCACGAACAACTGCAGAAACGTGCCGCCCGCAATGTAGATAAACTCTCCGGCCATGCGGAATAAAAGATGGCCGCCCTCGTGAATGGGGACGAAGACGCCGTCCATCAGGAGCAGAAGCCCGGAGCCGCGCCCGGCCTGATAGAGAAAGAGGCCGTAGAAAATGATCCAGGCGACCAGCGCCGCGCGGGGTACCGGCTCCCAGTCCTGTTCGAGAATGTCCAAGGGCGGAAACCGCGCGGTCCATGATTCAGGGAAACGCACTGACGGCTAGTTCTTTCCGCGCGGCGACCCGAGCCACGCGTCCATTCCGCGCGCCGCAGACATGCCCTCGGCGACTGCGTCCACCACTTCTTTGCCGCCGTTGACGCAATCGCCGGCGGCGAAGTATTTCGCATTGCCGGTTTGAAAGCGCTCGTTCACGGCGATGGTGCCATTTTCCCGCAAAACGATCAAAGGCACGGAGCGGACCAAATCGGTCACTGGATTCTGGCCAATGGCACGCACAACCATGTCCGCTTCGATTTGAAATTCGCTGCCTGGAATATGCGCGACTTTGCCGCGGTTTTTTCCAGCAACCGGCTCCGCGCGCGTTTGGATGCATTCGATCGCAGCGACTTTGCCGGCTTCTTCCAGAATCCTGAGCGGCTGAGTGTGCCAATGAAAGCGGACGCCATCGAGTTTCGCGAGATCGTACTCGTAGCGGAAGGCGGGCATTTCGGTCTCCCCGCGACGATAAATCAGGTGAACGATTTCGGCGCCGAGGCGACGGGCGGCGGTCACCACGTCAATCGCAGTATTGCCGGCCCCAATGCAAGCGACGCGGCGACCGACTTTCAGTTCCGAAAAGGAGCGGGCCTTGGTCGCTTCGATGAATTCGATCGCGCCGAAAACGCCGTCCAGGGTTTCTCCTGGAACGCCGAGGGCTCCCGTCTCTCCCAGGCCGACGCCGAGGAAGAGGGCGTCGAATTCCTTTTCGAGCTGCGCGAAGGTGACGTCGCTGCCGACGGTACTGTTCTGCCGAAACTCGACACCAAGACCGCGGACAAGCTCGATTTCGCGCAAAACGTCCTTGGCGCGCAGCTTGTAGGCTGCGATGCCGTAGGTATCGAGGCCGCCGGGCAACTCATTGCGGTCGAAAATGGTAGCGCGATAGCCCAGCTTCGCGAGTTCCGCCGCGCAAGCGAGTGATGCCGGGCCCGAGCCGATCAGGGCGATACTCTTGCCGTTGGGAGTGCCGGGATGAAAGAGCTGGATATTGCTGTCGAGCACGAAGTCCACGGCGTAGCGCTGCAACCTGCCGATTTCGATCGGCTTTTCCCCGTTTTCGTGCATCACGCATGCACCTTCGCAGAGCACTTCGGTAGGGCAAACGCGGCCGCAACTGTGCCCGAGAATATTGGCCTCCAGTATCACGCGCGCCGAACCTCGCAAGTTGTCCGTGGAGATTTTCTTGATGAATGAGGGAACGTCAATGTGCGTGGGACAAGCAATGGTGCAGGGGGCGTCAAAGCAGAAAAGACAGCGGGCTGCTTCGACCGCCACCTGGCGCGGGGTCATGCGCGGCGATATTTCTGCGAAGTTTCTCTCGTATTGCTCGGGCGAAAGCTCGGGGGCTGTCTCGCGGAGAGTCATGGACTTTGCGTCCGTCCCTTTGACTGGAAAAGAGACGCCATTCTAACACCGGCGATTGCAGTACAGGGCAAGCGATTCGCGGAAGCGGCAAGAACTGGGCAACAGCGCGAGAGTCGTGCCTGCGGGTGCTGGCGCAGCCGGCAGCCACGCCCGTGACGGTTTTCGCTTGTCCTGCAAACAACCGCGGAAGAGTGTAAGCTACAACGCTTCCCAGCGATTGCACGGAGGATTTCAGGCTATGCACTTCGACACCTTGATTCGAAACGGTACCATCGTGACGGCCACGGATACGTACGCAAGCGACGTCGCAATTATTGATGGAAAGATCTCCGTGATTGGCCTGAACTTGCCGACGGAAAACGCGGACAGGGTAATTGAAGCGCGGGGCATGCTGGTGATGCCGGGGGGAATTGACGTACACACCCATCTGGATATGCCGTTCGGCGGGACCACCAGCGCCGACGATTTTGAAACCGGTACCGTGGCTGCGGCTTACGGCGGAACGACCACGCTGATTGATTTTGCGATTCAGTATAAAGGGCAAACGCTACGGCACGCCTTCGACACCTGGATGAAAAAGGCCGACGGCAAGGCGGTGATTGATTATTCGTTTCACTGCATCATCACGGACATCGCCGGCGCACAGCTCGATGAAATGAGGGCGTTCGTGCGCGAGGGCGTGCCCACGTTCAAATTATTCATGGCATACCCGGGCGTGTTCATGCTGGATGACGCGTCTATTTTCAAGGCGATGGGAACGGCGGCGGATTGCGGGGGGATGATCTGCATGCACGCGGAAAACGGCGGCGCGATAGACGTGATCGTGCAGCGCGCCCTGGCCGAGGGAAAGCGCGCGCCGAAATATCACGCCTTGACGCGTCCGGTGACGGCTGAGGCCGAAGCGACTTCGCGGGCGATCGCCCTGGCGGAAATGGCCGGTACGCCGGTGTACATCGTGCATCTGTCGTGCAACGAAGCGCTGGAGAAAGTGCGCGAGGCGCGCGACCGCGGATTGCGCGTATATGCGGAGACCTGCCCGCAATACCTGTACCTTTCGCTGGAGAATATGAACGCTCCGGGATTCGAGGGGGCGAAATACGTGTTCACGCCGCCTTTGCGTGAAAAATGGCATCAAGAGAAATTGTGGCAGGGACTGGCGCAGGACGACTTGCAGGTGGTATCCACGGACCACTGCCCTTTTTGCATGAAGGAACAGAAGGATCTGGGCAAAGACGACTTCACGAAAATCCCCAATGGCGGTCCGGGAATCGAGCACCGGATGAGCCTGGTGTACAGCGGCGGCGTGCATGGCGGCAAATTCTCGCCGAACCGGTTCGTGCAATTGGTTTCGACGGCGCCGGCAAAACTATTCGGACTTTACCCGCGCAAAGGGACCGTGGCCGCAGGCTCGGATGCGGACCTGATCGTCTTCGATGCGAATGAAGAACAGACCATCAGCGTGAAGACCCACCACATGCGCGTGGATTATTCGATGTTCGAAGGCACGCGCGTGAACGGCGTGCCGCGGACGGTACTTTCGCGCGGGCGGGTGATCGTGGACCAGGGCCGCTTTTTCGGGAAAGCCGGGGCCGGCGAATTCTTGAAGCGCGAAAACCCGGCGAGGTTGTAGAGCGACGCTCGGGAGACGCCCGGAGCGCATCAGTCGCGCGAAACTCCAGCGACCCAGGGAATGCTTACCAGACCGTCCTTCACCTGAATGTCAACGATGTCGCCGGACGTGAAGCGGTCGAAATCGTCGCGATCAACCGGAATGCGCTCGACGCGGCGCCCCGGCCGCCACGAAGACACAATCAGACGCCTGCTGGGGACCGGGCCAGACATTGCGAATTTGCCGATGACGCGCGCTTTTTCCTGGTGGGCAGGCGAGCGGTCGAGCGCGCCATTGGCGAAGAGCAACGCCGCCAGGAGCCAAGGCAACGGGAGCAGCCCGTAGTAAACCCGCTTGAGGGATTCAACTTCGGCGTGACGGAGAGCACGGCGCTCAACGATCATGGCCAATCCCAGGGTCAGGAAAAATACCACGCCGATGAATATCAGAATGCCGTCCAGTTCCAACGCGGGGTAGCGGCCGCTGGCCACAATGAAGGCGATGGCGCCGACGAGAAACAACGCGGTGCGATTGAGCAAGGTGCGGCGCAGCAAAAACTCGGCAGCCGAGGAACCGAGACCGCAGGCGTCGCATATGTCGCTGAACCGTTCGGCGCCACAGTTCAAACAACGCGTCATCGTATAATCCGTCTCCCCGGTCATACCATCAGTTGATGTTATGAGGCAGCGCGTTGGCTGTCAATTCGCGGTGCTCTTCGCCAATGGCCCGGTTCGGCCGGACGCAAATCCGCGCAATTTATTAGACACCGGAAACGAGCAAGTTTCTTCTATTTCACCTGACGCACGCTGGTGGGCGGGGTGTCGAGGCACACGATGTTCTCGTCACGGCCATTGGCAAGCATCTGGCAATCAATTCCCTGGGCGCTGCGAATGGCCTCTTGCGAAGTGGCGCCGGAGGCCGTGGCGCAATGCACTCCACCCTTGAAGGTAGAGCAGACTTCGAACTCGTTTTGCGTTTGCTGGAACGATGAATGGATCATCACTGCCAGAAAGACTGCGGCGGCGACGCTGACGATGATGCGATATTGCATTTTACGATTTACCATAGTTCGTCTCCAGTAGGCGCCGGCGCTTCGCAGTCGCGCGACCGGGGCGGCGCTAGCTCGTGCCGGAACGGCGCGACAGTTCCCTTTGAATATAACGCCGGACGGGCGACGCCACACCTTCGAGCGTCGCAAGTTCTTTCAAGTCGCGCAACGTCAGGTTCGGAAGAAACGCCAAGACAACCGGCACGGGCGTGTGCGGATTCCGGATCAGGGCGACCCGAACATTGTACTGAACAGACCACCTGGGATGCTGCGCAATCGTCGCTACCACGCGCTCCGGGACACCGGCCTTTGCCAGAACCTTCAGCACCTGACTCTCAGTGAGAAAAGCATTGGCGAGTGCGAGCTTGATCGCCTGAGGCTGGCCTTCGGCCAGGATTGCGCCCACCACACGGGCGGGGCCGCGGCGAGCGAGCGTCAACTTCTGTCCAATCGGCAATTGCGGCACGCGCGTGACCATGAGTTCTTCTGCGACGCGGCGAATTTCGGCAGGCGCGGAGGGCAACAGACTCAGGCGCACCAGGTCGAACAGGTAGAGCTGGCGCAGCAGGGCAAGCGCAAAACGGCGAGGGGTGTGCGGATGACGCGCCAGACGCAGGCGCACACCTTCGCTCGCGATCCATTTCCCCTTTTCGGCGATAGCCGTAAGAACGTGCGCAGAAAGATCGAGACGCTCGAGCATTTGGGAGATGTGAGGCTCTGCGATATGCGGGTTATCCAGCAGGGCGATCAGAGTGTCTTCGTCGGGGTCGTGAATCAGCGAGTGCAAATCCTCACTTGGAGCAGACTGCGCCAGCTTCGCGCGCGGGAAAGCTTCATCCGGCATGGGCCTTGCGCTTCCCCAGACGTATGGCCATCTTCGCCGCGGCTTCGGCGGGCTTCATCTGCAACGCGACAACTTGAGCAAGCGGCGCGGCTTGATGCAAGCGCTCGTCAATGGCCGCGTCGAAGAACTTGCAACGACCGATGGTACCGCCCGCCTTGGCAATGGAAATGGAGCGATCCTGCAAGGCGAGCTTTTCAATCACGCTGGCGGCGAGTTCGGCCAGCGAAGTGGCCGCCGCAGAGAGAATTTCGCGGGCGACGGGGTCGCCCTTGTCGCCCAGCTCGCCTACCAGGGGAAAAATACGGGGGAACACGTCATCCGGATTCTTGATCACCCAGTCCAGCACACGCGTCCAATCATTGCAGCCCAGCCACTTCAAGACTTTTTCGGAGAGCGCGGTCTTCGGGCCGCGATTCTCCTCGGCGCGAACTACCGCCGCAAGAGCTCGCCGGCCAATGTCAAAAGCGCTGCCCTCGTCGCTAAACCATGGACCGCGCCCACCGGCGCGGGCGGTGTGGCCCTGGGCGTCGCGACCGTACGCCGCCGAGCCCGTTCCCACGACCAAAATGACGCCTTCTTTTTCGCCCACCGCCGCGTTCAGGGTGATGGCCAGATCGGTCGTCACCGTGACGGCGGCTTCGGGGAAAGCGCGTTCCAGGAAGGTGGCGATGCGCTTGGCAACCGATTCGCGGCCAGCGCCGCCGATCCCCGCGCAGATGCCGCGAATATCGCTCGCTTTCAGGTGATGGCGCTCGAGCACCAAGTCTGCGGCATCGCTGAGCGTGAACCAAGCCTTGGCATATCCGGCGCGTAGCGGATTGGAGGGGCCCGCCGTGGCGCGAGCCAGCACGTTCGATTCCGCATCGGTCAGGACGCAGTCGGTCTTAGTTCCGCCGCCGTCGAACCCGAGGTAGAAGGAGGCACTTGGCGTTGATTGCTTTTCAGTCATTCGTTTCACCATGCTTGACAGCGTTCAAAGCGGGCAGTTAGCATCGCCCGACCCACAGCCGCGATCTGAACGCAGATCAGCGCAATGCAAATCAGCCCATTCGACCTCGGCGTTCTGGTGCTCTACCTCGTGGGCATCACGCTTTTCGGAGCCCGATTCCGGCGCGGCCAACAAAACCTGCGCGACTACTTTCTCGGCGGCCGCACGGCGCCGTGGTGGGCGCTGGCTTGCTCGATCGTCGTGACGGAGACTTCCACCCTCACAATCATCGGGACTCCGGCAATCGCCTACGGCGGAAACCTGGGATTTCTACAACTGGTGTTGGGGTACCTGGTGGCGCGAGTGATCCTCTGCGTGGTTCTTATACCACAATACTTCCAGGGAGAATTCTATACTGCCTACCAGCTTCTGGAGAAGCGATTCGGCGCGCGTATGAGGTCCGTGGCGGCGGTGATTTTCATGGGCACGCGAGCGCTGGCGGAGGGTGTGCGAATATCGGCGATCGGTAAGGTCGTCAGCGTGGCGTTCGGCACGGGCGATCGCGTTTCGATCCTGATTATCACGGTACTCACGATGTTCTACACGTTTGAGGGCGGTATGCAGGCGGTGATCTGGACGGACGTGGTGCAGTTCGCGCTGTACCTTACCGGCTCGGTGGCCGCATTCTTCTTGCTGCTGCACAAGATTCCTGGCGGCTGGCCGGAGGTGACGCAAGTGGCCGCAGCGGCGGGCGGGAAAATGCGCGTTTTCGATTTCGCCTTCAGCCTTACCCAGAGCTATACGTTCTGGTCCGGACTGCTAGGCGGGACGTTCTTGACCATGGCGAGCCATGGCACCGATCAAACGATGGTGCAGCGGCTGCTGGCAGCGCGAAACGAACGAGACAGCAAGAAGGCCCTGCTTGTGAGCGGAGTGATCATCTTGGCGCAATTCACGTTGTTCCTGGTCATCGGCGTGATGCTGTTTGTCTATACGCGGAACGGCCTGTTGACGGTGCCAGGGGGAGATCCCGACCGGATTTATCCGGCTTTTATCGTTCATGAGATGCCGATCGGGCTCGTCGGAATCGTGCTGGCTTCGATCTTTGCGATTGCGATGTCCAATGCCAGCGGTTCGTTGAACTCGCTGGCGTCATCGAGCATGATGGATATGGGCGCGCGGCGTGCAGAGACTGCGGCGGACTCGCTGGCGCGTTCGCGCCGACTGACGCTCGCCTGGGGCGTGGTTCTGGGGCTGCTGGGATTGATTCACTGGGGACCGGTCCTGGTGGCCGGGCTGACGATTGCGTCAATCACGTATGGAGCTTTGCTTGGCGTGTTTTTGCTGGGCACGTGGAACAAGCGGGCGAATGAACGGGGCGCGCTGACCGGATTTGTGGCCGGGCTTGCGGCAATGATTGCGGTAAAAGGATTCACGCCGCTTGCCTGGACGTGGTATGTGTTGGCTGGGACGATCGTGACGTTTGCCGTGGGAAGCGCCGCCAGCGAGTTCTTCCGGAGTGCGAAGCAGACTGCTGGTGTGCTGCCATCCTAGTTCTGCTATTTCATGAGGGAGGAAATTCATAGCGACTGTTCCGAGGAAGGGCGAGCGCCTCGATCTGGTACGCGCGCTGGGGCCATGGGCTGCTGCTGCCATCGTGATCGGCACGATGGTGGGCACGGGGATCTTCCTGAAGCCCAGCGAAATGGCCGCGGTGGGCGGCTCGGTGAGCGTCGTCTATGCCGCGTGGATCGTGGGCGGGCTGCTGTCGCTATTCGGCGCGCTTTCCTTCGCGGAATTGGGCGCGGCCCTGCCAGAAGCGGGCGGGCAGTACGCCTATTTGCGGAAGGGGCTCGGACCGCTTTGGGGTTTTCTGTTTGGCTGGATGCACTCGACGGTGGGAGAGTCGAGTTCGGCGGCATCCATCGCTGCGGGTTTCGCACGATTTTCGAGCTTTTTAGTGCCGGTGATCGCCCTGCCGATTTTCACGTGGCATCTGAGGAGTCCGGTCTCCGGCAAACCGTACGATTTCGTGTTTACGTGGGCGCAGCCTTTGGCAGTGGCAATGATCGCGCTTTTCACCTTCATCAACTATCTGGGTGTGCGGCTGGGCGGACGCGTGCAAATTGCGCTGACCGTCCTGAAGGTGGCATCGGTGCTGGCGATTGTTGCGGCCGGATTCTGGTTTGGCCACGGCAGCATGCAGCACTTCCATCCGTTCTGGCCGGCGAAGTCAGGTTTGGGAACAACAGCCAAGTTTTTTGCAGCGCTGGCAGCGGCGCTGTGGGCCTATGACGGCTGGGAGGATCTGAATCGCGTAGGCTCGGAGGTGGAGCAACCGCAGCGCAACATTCCTCTAGCGCTCATCGGAGGAACGATCCTGGTCGGCGGCATCTACTTGCTGTTCAGCGCGGTATGCTTTTACGCGCTGCCGTTCGCGAGCGTTGCCAATTCCTCACACGTTGCTTCCGATGTGGTGGCCAGCTTTGCGGGACGCGGTGCCGCAAGCTGGATAACACTCGCAATGGTCGTTGCGGCGCTGGGCACGCTGAACTCTTCGCTACTGAGCGGCGCGCGAGTGCCGTATGCGATGGCGCGAGACGGATTGTTTTTCCGTATCACTGGAAGCGTACATCCCCGGTTTCGCACTCCGGGCGGTGCGCTGATATTTCAGGGCACGCTGGCGTGCCTGATGGCGCTGACCGGGACTTTCGAAGAATTGACTTCGCTCTTCGTGTTCGCGGCGTGGATTTTTTATGCGCTCTCCGTCATAGCGATGTTCCGGTTGCGCCGGATTGCTCCTGGACTTCCCCGCCCCTACAGAACGTGGGGTTATCCAGTGGTGCCGGCGCTTTTTGTCGCCGGGGCGCTGGCGCTTACGATAAACATCTGGCTGGAACGGCCGGTGCGGTCATCCATTGGACTGGCGCTGATTCTTTCAGGGATTTTCTTTTATCGCGCGTGGCGAGATGGTGGTAACGCAGCCGAATCCGGCAAGCTGACGTGATGCGGTAGGCCCTGGCGCCGGTGAGCAATCGGAATAAGCTGGCGGTAGAGGTGCAAGCGTCAGAGCGATTCATAAGCGGCTTCCGGCAAGCAATCGGAAACTCGCTCCATTTGCAACAGATGTACAAGCAATTCGAGGCCGTCGGCCAAGCGCGGTCCAGGTCGCGAAAAATAGCCATTGGCGTCCACGGCGAAAACTCGGCGATTCTGGATGGCGGGGAGATCGCTCCAACTGGAAGGCAAATTGTACGCTTTGAATTCCCGCGCGTTGCGGGCGGAGTCGTAACCGCAAAGCATCACGAGAATAACCTCTGCACCGCTCCGCGCCACATCGTCTGCCGACACCTTGAACGACGGCTGCCCTCGATGGGCCAGCGCGTCGTGACCGCCGGCCTTGAAAACCATCTCGGGCACCCAGTGGCCGGCGACGTAGAGCGGCTCGAGCCATTCCAGGCAGACCACGCGAGGGCGCGTGTGCCGCTGGGCCGTGGCGCACTCGGCTGCCCGCACCTTCGCTCTGAGCTCGCTGGCCAGCGTTTCGCCGCGGCGCATGGCGCCGGTGGCATCTCCAACGCGGATTATGTCCTGCCAGACGTCTTCGAGTGAATGGGGAGCAAGCGCCAACACTCGCGGGGGACGAGAGAATCGCGAGAGCGCCATCGCAAGATCTCCGGGCGAGGCGGCGCACACGTGGCAAAGATCCTGGGTAACGATCAAATCGGGTGCGAGAGATTCCAGCAAATCGGCGTCCACAGCGTAAATGCTTTCACCCTTCGCAACGAGTTCGCTGACCCGGCGATCAATCTCTGCCGGCGGAGCGTGCGGGTCCACGCGCGGTTTGATCAGCGCGGGCTTGCCAGCCACATCGGGCGGAAAATCGCATTCGTGAGTCACGCCGACGACTTGCTCGCCCACGCCGAGCGCATAAAGAATTTCCGTTGCCGAAGGAAGCAGGGAGACGATTCGCATCAAGGTATCCTAACGCGCGCGCGCGCCAAACATGGCCGCGCACAGCCATCATAAACCCTTCAGTGGTAAATCAAATACTTCGCACGCTGCGCGCGGAATTGCGCGAGATCGTCAGCCCAGCTGGCCATGATGCTAACCGGCGATTGGTACGCAACTAGGGCGTCCACCGATGCTTCGGATCCCAGCAAGTCAGCCAACCTGGTGATAGCGAATCGCTCCGGATAGAGCCGGTGCAGCGCGTCGGCAATTTCGAGGCCCACGCGGATGGAATCGAACGCATTGCGATCGGTGATTTCGACTCTGATGCCCGCACAAGTCGCACCGCTATAGAGACCACTGGCCGGCGTAAAGCTGGCGGCGGAAAAGCGGACGCCCGGAATCTGCCTGGGATTCAGTGACTGCAACAAATCATCCGAGTGGATCCAGGGCGCGCCTAGCTGCTCAAACGGCATATCGGTGCCGCGGCCGACGGAGACTCCGGTGGGCTGCAGGATTTCGACGCCTGGATACAAGAATGCCTCATTGAGCGTGCGCAAGTTGGGTGAGGGAGGAATCCAGGCGAGGCCAGTCTGGTCGTATGTCTGGCCGCGATGCCAGTTCTCCATGGCGATCACGCGCAGGTCGGCGCCCGTCCGATTTTCGGCGTTGAACATATGCGCCAGCTCGCCGAGCGTCATGGCATAAACGACCGGCATACGAAAATATCCTGTGAAGGAAATGCGCGAACGGTCCAGCATCGGACCTTCGATTCTCTCGCCGCCCAGCGGATCGGGACGGTCCAGCACGAAAAACGGGATGTGATGTTTGGACGCCGCCTCCATGCAATAGCCCATCGTGGTGATGAAGGTATAGAAGCGCACGCCGGCGCCCTGAATATCGAACACCAGCGCATCGAGCCCCTGCATCATGTCGTCCGTCGGGCGACGCGTATCGCCATAAAGGCTGTAGATGCGCAGGCCGGTGGCGGCATCCAGTGCATTTCCGACCTTTGCATCGAATTTTCCGGCGATGCCGTGTTCAGGGCTGAAGAGCGCGATGAGATTCACGCCGTGCGTGTGCGCTAGGACGTCTATCGTGCGTCTCCCCTGCGAGTCCACTCCGGTCTGATTGGTGATCAGACCGATGCGCTTGCCGCGCAAGGGCGAAAAGTCCTGCTCCTCGAGGACGTCAATGCCTGTTCGGGTGTGCGGCGCGGTTTGTTGCAATGCCCGTGAAGCCGAGCGATGCGCAAAGGAAATGACGCCCGGACGGTTCACACCGATAACCACGAGAAGCATAAGCGATATCCCTACGAGACCGATACGAAACATGGCGGGGGAGGATTCGTTGTGCGGCATGCGACCGTGTGTTATATACAGCCGCGGGATGCGAGCGTCAATATGGAAGGCTCCGATTGGGTGCGATGCGTAAACTCGGGCTTTCTGCGCTGCTCCTGCTTCTCCTCATGACATCCTACGCCCGCTCGCAGAAAAAGCCTGCGCCCAAAGCCCGGAGTTCGGCAAACAGTGCCTGGGTAGAATCCACCCTGAAGAGCATGACGCTCCGGGAAAAGATTGGGCAAATGCTGATGCCCTATTACTTCGGTGTGTTCACGTCCGCCGAAAGCCCCGATTACAAGGCGCTGCTGCATGAAGTGCAAGACAATCACGTCGGCGGATTCATTCTGGGTACCGAGCGCGGCCCGCTGGGCATTGAACGCAGCCAGGTGTATCCCACGGTGGAACTGACCAACGAACTGCAAAAGCACGCCAAGATTCCCTTGCTGATTGGCGCGGACTTTGAGAGCGGCACCGGGATGCGCCTCGACGAAGGAACGTCGTTTCCGTCAGCGATGGCCGTGGGCGCGACAAACGACCCCCAGTTGGCTTACACGGTCGGCAAGATCATCGCGCTGGAGTCACGCGCGGCAGGGGTGCATTGGATTTTCGCCCCGGACGCGGATGTAAACAACAATCCCGATAATCCGATCATTAATATCCGCTCGTTTGGCGAAGACCCCAAGAGCGTGGCGCAATACGTGGCCCAGGAGGTTCGCGGCATCGAAGAGAACGGAGGCCTGGCAACCGCAAAGCATTTCCCCGGCCACGGCAATGTGAGCGTGGATTCGCATCTTTCGCTGCCCGTCGTGCCAGGAGACCGCAAGGAACTCGAAGCTACCGAACTGGTTCCCTTCCGCGGAGCGATTGCGGCCGATGTGGGATCCGTGATGCCCGGCCACCTTGCCGTGCCGGCCTTCGAGCCTGATCCCACCGTGCCGGCAACGACTTCGCACAATATCCTGACCCTGCTGTTGCGCGACGAATTGAAATTCAAGGGTCTGGTGGTGACGGACGCAATGGACATGGGCGGGGTGACGTCGCGCTACCCGCCGGGCGAAGCCGCGGTACGCGCGGTGGAGGCGGGCGCGGACGTGCTGCTGATGCCGCCGGTGCCGGACGCAGCCGTAGCCGGCCTGGAGCGGGCCGTGCGTTCCGGCAGAATCACCGAGAAGCGCATTGACGAATCCGTCCGCCGGATTCTGCGGGCCAAGGCGCGCCTCGGACTTGATAGGAATCGCCTAGCGGATATTGAACGCTTGGATGAGAGATTCGGGCGACCCGAATTCGCGGCGCAGGCGCAGGAGATCGCGGACCGCGGAGTCACGTTGTTGCGCGACAGCGCTCACCTATTGCCGCTGAACGCCGCGCAGCCTCTGCGCGTGCTGCTGGTGTCGCTTTCCGCGGACGCCGATCCCTATCCCGGAGAGACGATTGAGCCGGAAATTCGCTGGCGCGTAGATTCGCTGAAGGCGCTGCGCGCCGACACGCAGTTCGTGAGCGTGAGCACGCTGAAGCTGCCGCCCCCTGACAGCTATGACGTAGCGATCGCCGCATTGTTCGTGCGCGTCGCCGATCGCAAAGGCAATGTGGGCCTGCCCGACGATCAGCGCGCTTTCGTGAGTGAAATGACAGCGAGTGGAAAGCCCACAGCCGTGATCGCGTTCGGGAGCCCGTATTTGATTGAGCGATTTCCCGACGCGAAGACCTGGCTCGCCGAGTTTTCGACTAATGCCGTTTCGCAGTCCGCTGCCGTTCGCGCGCTTTTTGGGCAAGTGGCTATCCAGGGGCAGATCCCCGTCACCGTCCCGGGAACGGTGCAGCGGGGCGACGGGCTGCGCGTGGCCGAAAACCCCATGACACTGCGGCCTGCATCGGCGGAAATGCAAGACCGGTTGCACCCTGTGTTCGATTTGCTCGATAGCGCCGTCACGGCCGGAGCGTTTCCAGGCGGCGTGCTGGGCGTCGGTTACCACGATCAGCTGGCGCTGTATCCGTTTGGCGCACTCACGCGCGATGCGAAATCGTCGAAGGTGAGCGATAACACGATTTACGACATGGCCTCCCTGACGAAAGTCATCGTGACGACCACATCCGCCATGATGCTGGTTCAACAGAAGCGGCTGGATCTGGATGCGCCTGTGATGCGTTACTTGCCGGAATTTTCTGCCGCCGCGAAATTCGACCCTAACCCGTCGTGGCGCGCTGGAATCACGGTACGCATGCTGCTGCTGCACGATTCCGGCCTGCCGGCGCATCGCGATTTCTACAAAGAAGCCAAGGGCCACGATGCCGTTCTCGCGAAAGTGATGGCTGAGCCGCTCGTGCATCAGCCCGGCACTCAAGTGGAGTATTCCGATCTGGGATTTATTCTGCTGGGCGAGATCATCGAGCGCTTGACCGGCCAGACACTGGAGCAATTTGCGAAGGCCAATATCTTCGGCCCTCTGGGGATGAGCGATTCGCTGTTCAACCCGCCGGCGTCGTTGCGCGCGCGAATTGCGCCCACCGAAAATGACGCGGATTTTCGCAAGCGGCTGGTGCGCGGTGAAGTGCATGACGAGAACGCCTGGGCCTTGGGCGGCATCTCCGGTAACGCCGGACTCTTCTCCACCGCTCCAGACATCGCTGCGTTCGCGCAGATGATACTGAACGGCGGGATTTATGCGCATCATCGGCTGCTCGCAAGGGCGACGATCCAGGAATTCACCACGCGCCAGACCGTGGGCGATTCGGCACGGACGCTGGGGTGGGACGTGCCCACGCCGCCAGACTCCTCCGCTGGCCACTATTTCTCGCCGGAGAGCTTCGGACATACCGGATTCACCGGCACATCGCTGTGGATTGACCCCGAACGCGGATTGTTCGTCGTGCTTTTGACCAATCGCGTAAACCCGAGCCGCGCCAACGAGCAGATTCGCCAGGTGCGCCCGGCGGTTCATGACGCCATCATTCAGGCTCTGGGGTTGTCTAACGCCCCGTCCGCGCCGCGATAACTTCCTCAGCACAAAGCGCCGTGGAATCCATCACAAGCCTCAAACTGGCCCCTCCCTATCGGTATAATTGACGCAAGACCTGTTGCGGGTCTAGGGACGGCTGAGGGCTCGGTGGGATCCACAAAGACGGAAGAGCGCAACCCGCGGACGCGTGGGCTCGACAGGAAATCCACGCTTGAAATCTTGCGCGTGCTGAATCGCGAAGATCGCAGCGTCGCGGAGGCTGTGCGGCACACGTTGCCTCAGATCGCGCGCGCGGTGGATCAGATTGTGAAGAGCATGCGCGGCGGCGGGCGCCTTTTCTATGTGGGCGCGGGAACGAGCGGGAGGCTGGCTGTGCTGGACGCAGCGGAGATTGCGCCGACGTACGGCACATCGCCGAAACTGGTGCAGGCTCTGATTGCCGGGGGCTCGAAGGCGCTGCAGACCGCCGTGGAAGGCGCGGAAGATTCTGCAACGAACGGCGCGCGCGACCTGGCGAGAGCACGCGTCACACGGCGGGACGTTGTGGTGGGCATCGCGGCGAGCGGAACGACCCCGTACGTAGTCGGCGCGCTGCAGTGGGCGAAAAGGCGCGGATGCGCGACTGTGGCCGTCACTTCCAATCCAAAATCTCCGGTCGCCCGAACGGCAAGAATTGCGATCACGCCACGAACCGGGCCGGAAGCGATCGCCGGGTCCACGCGGATGAAGGCGGGCACTTCGCAGAAAATGGTATTGAACATGCTTTCGACTACCTCGATGGTCCGGTTCGGCAGGGTTTATGAAAACTGGATGATTCACGTAGGATTGATTAATCAGAAGTTACGGCGCCGAGCAGCGATCATTTTACAGGAAGCCGCAAGCGTGGATGCGTTCAGGGCTGAACACGCACTGCGGCAAACGGGACACGATTTGGCGGCCGCGCTGGTAATGTTGAAGACGGATGCAACCGTGGCTGCCGCAAAGCATGCGCTCTCAATGACCGGCGGCGACGTTCGAAAGGCGCTGGAATTGCACGGGAAGAAGCGACGCGTGAGCGTAAGGGATCGGGGAAAATAACATGGACCGGTTCAAAATTCAGGGCGGGCGGAAACTGGAAGGGACTGTCCAGATCAGCGGCGCGAAGAACGCGGCACTGCCGACCATGGCCGCGGCGCTGCTCACCAGCGATGCCGTCACGCTGCAGAATATTCCGCGCGTGCGCGACATCATCACCATGGCGAAGCTGCTCGCGCACATGCGCTGCCGCGTCGAGAGCCCCGATCTGCCGCCCAGCGAATTCATCATCCAGGCGGAGAGCGTTTCCATGCGCGAGGCGCCGTACGAGCTGGTGAAGACCATGCGCGCATCCGTCCTGACGTTGGGGCCACTGGTGGCGCGGTTTGGCTATGCGCGCGTTTCCCTTCCCGGCGGGTGCGCCATCGGCGCGCGGCCGATTGATATACACATCCAGGCTCTGGAAAAGCTGGGTGCGGAAATTGCCGTCGAGCACGGGTACGTGGAAGCGCGCGCGAAGCGCCTGCGCGGAGCGACTTTTCGCTTTCCCAAAATAACGGTGACTGGCACGGAAAACATTTTGACGGCGGCGGTGCTGGCCGAAGGCGAGACGGTGCTGGAGAATGCGGCCACGGAGCCCGAGGTCACCGACCTAGCCGAATTGCTCATCAAGATGGGCGCAAAAATCGAGGGCGTCGGCACATCTACGTTGCGCGTGTGCGGCGTGGAAAAACTGCACGGCGCGACGCACGCCATCATTCCTGATCGCATCGAGACCGGCACGTTCCTGGTGGCCGGTGCGATTACCGGAGGCGACCTGCTACTCACCGATTGCGAGCCTGGGCATTTGAAGGCCGTGATCGAAAAACTGCGCGCCTGCGGAGTGGAGATCAAGTGCGAGGGATCGGGCAAGCTGCGCGTGCGAGCGGCGAAGAAGCTTGTGGGCGCGGATGTGACCACCGAGGAATATCCGGGATTCGCCACGGACATGCAGGCCCAGTTCATGGCACTGGCGACGCAGGCGCAGGGAGTATCCCGCGTGCGCGAGACCATTTTTGAAAACCGCTACATGCACGCCAGCGAAATGATGCGCATGGGCGCGAACATCCAGATTGACGGCAATCTGGCGATCGTGACCGGACCAACACCTCTGAGCGGAGCGCCGGTAACGGCTTCGGACTTGCGAGCGAGCGCGGGCCTGGTGCTGGCGGGATTAGTAGCGGATAACACGACCTGGATTGACCGCGTGTATCACATTGACCGGGGCTACGAGCAGATCGAACTGAAATTACAGGACGTGGGTGCGCGGATCGAGCGCGTCACCAGCCGAGACGAATAAAAAAGGGAGGCGGCTTCCCGCCTCCCTTTCGCGATTCCTCCGAAGGGAACATTGCAGCTCGACCTTAGCGGCAAGCACCCTTCTTCCGCTGTGCGATTACGTTGCCGCTTCGGTCTTGGTTGCCTGCTTGTCGCGCAAAACGGCCTTGCGGCTCAGGCGGATTTTATTGCCCTCGATAGCGAGAACCTTCACGAGGATTTGGTCGCCTTCCTTCAGCTCATCCCGAACCGCGCGGATGCGCGCCTCCGCGATTTCGCTGATGTGCAGCAAACCGTCCGTCCCCGGAAAGATTTCGACGAAAGCGCCGAATTCCGCGATGCGCACCACAGTGCCCAGGTAAGTCTTGCCGATCTCCGCGGTGGCGGTGATGTCACGAATCATTTTCAGCGCCTCTTCGGCTGATTTTCCGCTGGAGGCGAAGACGTGGACCTTGCCGTCGTCCATTACGTCAATCTTCACGCCGGTCGCTTCAATGATCCCGCGGATCTTCTTGCCGCCCGGACCGATCAGGTCACGGATCTTGTCCGTGGGGATATTCAGCATAAAGAGGTGCGGCGCGAAGACGGAAATCTCGGGACGCCCGGCGGAGAGAGTCCTGTCCATGATATCGAGAATTTGCAGACGGGCCTTGCGTGCCTGGGCCAAAGCTTCGCGCATCATGGCGATGCTGACGCCGGCGACCTTGATATCCATTTGCAGCGCGGTAATTCCCTGCCGCGTGCCGGCCACTTTGAAGTCCATGTCACCGTAGTGATCTTCGGCGCCGGCAATGTCGGTGAGGATGGCGTATTTGTCGCCTTCGACAACCAAGCCCATCGCAATACCCGCGCAGGCGGCCTTGAGAGGCACACCCGCGTCCATCAACGCGAGCGAGCCGCCACAAACCGTAGCCATGGATGACGAACCGTTTGATTCGAGGATGTCCGAGACGCAGCGTACCGCGTACGGAAAATCCGCGTCGGAAGGCAGCAGGTTCGCCAGAGCGCGTTCGGCCAGCGCGCCGTGACCAATCTCGCGGCGTCCGGGTCCGCGCAGGAATTTCACTTCGCCGACAGAGAAGGGCGGAAAGTTGTAATGCAGCATGAAGTGCTTGAAGGTATCTTTCTCGAAGAGAAGATCCTGGCGCTGCATGTCTTCCTTGGTTCCCAGAGTAGCGGTGGAAAGAGATTGCGTCTCGCCCCGCGTGAAGAGCGCGGAGCCGTGTGCGCGGGGCAGAACACCGGTTTCGCAGGTGATCTCGCGAACCTGATCGAAAGCGCGGGCGTCTGGCCGGCGGTGGCGCGTCAACATGTCGTCGCGGAAGATGAACTCCCGCAAACGCTCGAAGGCGCGGGCTGCGAGCTTTTTCTTTTCCACGTCTTCCGGAGGAATCGTCGCAAAGATCTCCGCCTTGATCGCGTCAATGCGGCTGTAGCTTTCATTCTTGGGATACTTGGCGGTGTCCGAGGCGTCGCGCAACTTCTCGCCGTATTGCTGCTGGATCTGTTTGTAGAACGCTTCATCGAACGCCGGCGGGGTCGCCGCCACCTTTGCCGTCTTCACCTTGGCATGCAGTTCGCGAATCGCGGCAACGATCTTGCGAATTTCGGCGTGCGCGAATTCCAGCGCGTCCGCAACGGCATCCTCGGAAACTTCCAGGGCGCCCGATTCCACCATGACGATGGCCTGGTCGGAGCCGGCCACGACAATATTCATGGTGCTGGTCTTCTGCTCGGCAACCGTGGGATTCACGACCAGCTTGCCTTCCAGCATGCCGATGCGCACGGCGGCAATGGGAGTCGTAAACGGAATCTTCGAAATGTACAACGCTGCCGAGGCGGCCGTGACGCCGATGACGTCCGGATCATTTTCGCTGTCGGCGGAAAGCACCATGGAGACGATCTGGGTCTCGTTGGACCAGCCTTCGGGGAACAAAGGCCGCAGCGGGCGGTCAATCAGGCGCGAGGTAAGGATTTCCTTTTCCGAGGGACGGCCTTCGCGCTTGAAGAATCCGCCGGGAATCTTGCCCGCGGAATAGGTGTATTCGCGGTAGTCCACCGTGAGCGGGAGAAAGTCCTTTTCGGTCGCTTTGTTATCCATGCAAGCTGTGGCCAGCACCACCGTATCGCCATAACGCGCCACCACGGCGCCATGCGCTTGACGGGCCATCTTGCCCGTTTCGAAGGTAAGGGTACGCCCGCCCACTTCCAACCTAACTTGTTCAAACATCACTTCACATCCTTTTTGCCCCGGTTCACCGGGGACGCTTGGTTCAGATACGAGATTTCACTCTCGGGAGAAACGCCGAAGGGGGAGAGACGAGAAGAAAATCGAGCGGAAAAATATCGAACGAACAACATCGCCGCACGCGGCCCGCATATCGCCTGAAAACGATGGTTTGTGCGGAAGATAAATTCGCGGCCGGAAAGGCCGCTCGGGATATCCGCGCTACTTACGCAAGCTAAGTCGTTCCACAATCTCGCGATACCGATCCGGGTCGCGACGGTTCAAGTAGTCCAGCAGCCGCCGACGCTTGTTGACCATCATAATCAACCCGCGGCGCGAGGCGTGATCCTTTGCGTGGGACTTAAGGTGAGTGGTCAGATAGCTGATGCGCTCGCTCAATAATGCAATCTGCACTTCCGGGGAACCCGTATCTTTGGTGTGGACCCGGAACTGTTCGATTAATGCCAACTTGGCTGCGCTCAACTCGACCCCTCCCCTGAAACGTCGTGCCTTGCCCTATGCTCTTGGTCTCTTCTTCGACTTCAAAATGCTAACATACAGTCATTAAGCCGCAAAGGAATTTTCGGCAGGGGCCGGGTTGGGCACTCGCGATTCGGGTGGAAAGGGGCGTCGGGCGCTTACACCTTCCCTGAATTCACCAAAGACAGGAACTCATCGCGCGTCTGCTTGTTGTCCCGGAAGTCCCCGAGCATGGCACTGGTAGTAGTCGTCGAGTTCTGTTTTTCCACTCCGCGCATGACCATGCAGAGATGGCGCGCTTCGATGATCACGCCTACGCCCGCGGGGCTGAGCTTATCCTGTATCGCGTTGGCGATCTGGCTGGTCAGGCGTTCCTGGATTTGCAGCCGCCGCGCGTACATATTCACCAACCGCGCGACTTTGCTGAGGCCCACGACTTTCTTCCTGGGAATATAGGCGATGTGGCACTTGCCGAAAAACGGCAGCAGGTGGTGTTCGCACAAGCTGTAGACTTCGATATCCTTGACCACCACCATTTCGTCGTAACTCACATTGAACATGGCGCCGTTCAGGAGTTTGTCGGGGTCCTGCCGGTAGCCGCTGGTGAGGAAACGCAGCGCCTTTTCGAAACGTTCGGGCGTACGGCGCAGCCCTTCGCGGTCCGGATTTTCGCCCAAATGCACGAGCATCTCCCGGACGAGCTCCGCAATCCTTCCGGAAACAGGGTCCGGCACTATGATTTCCGCTGCTTCACTCATGTTCGATCTGCTCCTCATGCTTCATCCGTACCGAATCGTCCGGTGGTACTATCCACGTTCCCGTGGCCTCGGTCGAAAGATCGCAGCCACTTGTCGCTGCGTTATGGCTGCCGCAACGCAAAGCACGGCTTAAAGTGCAAATTTGCGGCTCACGGTTAGGCAAAGTCTTCCGCTCGCACCTCGAAACTATTCTTGCTGGTTTCCTCGATGCGCACCTGCTCCAAATGCGCAGCCGGAAATACTCGCAGCCGGCGAAAAATCTCGCGGCAGACATTTTCGGTCGTCGGAACAACTTTCCTGAACTCGGCGACCTCTTCGTTCAGATTCCTCTGGTCGAAAGCGGCTAATATTTGCCGCTCGACAAACGAATCGAGTTCGCCCAGATTGGCGACCATTCCGGTGGCCGGATGTACGGGCCCAGTCACGGTGACTTCCAGTGCGTAATTGTGACCATGGCCGTGGGGATTATTGCACTTGCCATACACGCGCTGGTTCTCCTCTTCGCTCAACTCCGGCGCATGCAAACGATGCGAAGCGGCGAAATCGTACCGCCGTGTAAGGGAAAGCTTCACGCGCCGCCCCTTGCGCCGTTCGCGGACCCGGCGGTGCAATCGGCGAACAGATTGGGCGATTCATAAAGCCGCACGCGATCGAGTTTTCCGGACGCGATCTTCGGTTCGAGCAGCTGCCAGATGACCGCCGCGATGTTTTCGCACGTCGGAATCTTGCCGGCAAGCTCCGGAACCTCGTAATTCAGGTGACGGTGATCCATGCGGTCCATCACTTCGCGCTGCAGGATCTCCTTCAGTTCCTTCAAATCCAGCACCATGCCCGTCGTCGGATCGGGCTCGCCTGCGATGGTGACTTCCAAGGTGTAGTTATGTCCGTGGCCATGCGGATTATTGCATTTGCCGAAGATGCGGCGATTTTCTTCCGCCGACAAATTCGGGTTGTGATAAAAGTGCGACGCTGAAAATTCGACCTTCCTCGTGATTCGAATCATGGCGTCCTTGACCCCGGCGCGCGGGCCGCTGCCCTCATGACTGAACGTGCGACGGGTACGTTCGCCCCTTCCATACCACCGATCCTCGGATATTTTTCCACCAGGAGGCAATGAGGGCCGCACTGTAGAGACACGTCCCCGCAACATAGTATTTGATGTACGAAACCGGGTAGAGATTCCCGTAAAGCGCCTGGGCGAAGCGCGCGCAGCGCAAAAGCACCGCCGCGACGAGCAGGACTGCGAGCAGCACAAGTGACTCTCGATGGCTGCCTCTAACCGCCAGCCAGACCAGGAAAAATGCCACCAATTCGCCCAGGGGGAAGACTTCGAACAACTCCGCGAGCGCCCTCCCCGGCGAACCTCCCGTCAGCGGGTAGAGGTTCTTCGTCCATCCTTGCCAGAGAGCCGGAAAACTGCGGTACATCCTGGTGCGGATGATTCCAATCGGCGCCGTGAAATAAATCCTGTACCCCGCTTGCTTTATACGACGCGCCAGGGCGACGTCTTCGAGGACCTCTGTGGCAATCGTTGCGTGCCCCCCCACCTTCCGATACACGTCGCGAAGCACCATCAGAAACTGGCCGTTGGCGGCGGCATCCGGCAGCCGGGAATCATTCACGCGTCCAAATGAGAATTTGGCCGCCAGACGGCAGTACACGAACGGTATGAGCGCGCGCTCCCAGAACGAACCGAGTTCCTGTTCGGGTGAGTAGGAAACCAGGACCGCGTCATGCTCCACGGCGTCCGCCAGCGCTCGGCGTGCCGAGCCGGGCATGTGGCACGTATCGGCATCTGTGAAGAGCAGCCATTCACCCTGCGCAATATCCGCGCCTAGAGTGACGGCGTAATTCTTGCCCACCCAGCCGTCTGGCAGCGCCCGCGTATGCAGAATCTTCAACTTTGGGATGCGGGCGGCCAATTCGGAGAGAATGGCGGCGGTGCCATCTGTGGATTGATCATCTACGACGATAATTTCCGCGATTTCAGACTGAGTCGCCACGGATTCGACCGCGCGCGCGATTGACGCTTCCTCGTTGCGGGCCGGAATGATGGCGGAAATCATAATTTTGCGGTGCGAGATAACGGTGCGACGCTGCTAGACGGATGGCCGCAAGCGAGTCAATTTCCGATGTCCCCTGCGAGCTTAGGAGGAGTTCCACTCCGACAGCTTCGTTTCTTCCGGCACTTCCGTGGGACTCTCAAAGTCGAGAACGTAGCCGTCTGGGTCGCGTACGCAGGTTACCCACATCCCGTTTCCCACGAAGGGTTCGGAAGCCTGAATTCCGCGGGACGTGACCTCGCGATAGATCTCCAGGGCGTCTTGGCACTGAAAGCAAATTGACACGCCGACGCCTACTTTCCCTTCCGCAACCCAGCAATCGTGTCCCTGCTTGCGGAACTCCTGCAGCATGAGCGCCGCTCCCCCGCGCTGCAGCCAGCACCAGCGGAGCTTGCCTTCGTCAACCCACTGTTTGGTCATCCGAAAGCCGAGCCCGTCAATGTAATAGCGTACCGATTGCGCGATATCCGACACTCGGAAGAACGGCACCGCTTGCTGTAAATTGGCACCCGTATTTGCTTCGGTTCTTGCTTCGACTTTCATGGCTCGATTTCCCGCCAAACGCCGGGATGGTAAATCGCTCGCATTCGCTTCGCCGATACCGTTATTATAGGGTGCTTGGACAAAGGATTAAAACGGAAACTGAATACCGGCCTGGTGCTCGCGTTCATCGTGGGCCTTCTGGTGCTATTCGCGCACCCGGACTATCGCCAGGGCGAACCGAGTTTACGCGGCAGCACTCCCAAGGATTTTTCGTTCACGCTGAACGGCAAGCCCACCAAGCTGTCTGATCTGCGCGGGAAGGTCGTGCTGGTCAACTTCTGGGCGACCTGGTGCCCGCCCTGTATCGAGGAAACACCGTCGCTCAACGACCTGCAGCGACAAATTGCCTCGCGCGGCGGCATGGTCCTGGGCGTCAGCGAGGACGACGATCCGCAGGCGTACCAAGACTTCCTGAAAGCGCATCAAATCAGCTTCCCTACTTTCCGTGACACCTCGAAGCAGATTCCGGCGCAGTACGGCACGACGATGTATCCCGACACATACGTGATCCGGCGCGACGGCCGGCTGGACCGCAAAATCGTGGGACCGCAGGACTGGACCAGCCCGGAAATGACGGCCTATTTGGATTCGCTGCTGGACGCAAAGTAACGCCAACCGCAAAAGGCGTCTTCAAAGACAGCAGGGCGCGAACCGTGCCGTCTTGCACTCGGCCCGCCGTGCGAACGAGCAGCTATCGGCGCAATCCATCTCCGCTTGACAAGCCGGCCTACGCGAGCGACAATACCCCTAGGGGGTATACGAACATGGCGCACGTCGAAACCCGCACCCGCCCTGCCGCTGCCTGCCCGTGTGAAGTCCACAGCCCCGCACGCAAGGCCGAGGGCGTAAGCCCGGAAATCAAATCGGCAAATCTCAAGAGACTAAAACGCATCGAGGGGCAGGTCCGCGGGCTGGCGCGCATGGTCGAAGAGGACCGCTACTGCCCTGACATCATGGTGCAGATCTCTTCGGTTCAGGAAGCCCTGCGCGCTGTCGGCCGCGGATTGATGCGCAACCACCTGCGCCATTGCGCGTCGGAAGCGATTCGCAAGGGAAACGCTGCGCAAGCGGAAGCGACTTATGACGAACTCATAAAGCTGATTTACACCCACGCGCGCTGACCGAATTCCCGCGGAGCCAAGAAGGCCGAGGCAATACGATGACAAACCAATTGGAACGCGATCCCGTTTGCGGCATGACAGTGGACCCGTCGCGGGCGGCGGCGCGAGTGGAACACGACCACCAGCCCTACTTTTTTTGCAGCGCAGGATGCGCCGGCAAATTCCGTGCGGAGCCTGCGAAATACCTGATTGCGACAACTCCCACCGCGGTGGAGAACCAGGGCAAACTCGTACAATTGGGAAGCTCGACCCCCGGTAAAGCCGTTTTTTCGGCGGGCGCCCTGAATCCGGGCGCCCTCGAAACTAGCCCAATTTCGACGAAACCAGCCGCGCCGAACGCTTACATCTGTCCGATGGATCCCGAGGTGCGCCAGGATCATCCGGGCGCGTGCCCGAAATGTGGGATGGCGCTTGAGCCCGCTATCCCGGCGGCTCCGAGCACACGTATCGAGTACACCTGCCCGATGCACCCACAAATCGTGCGGCCAGGCCCGGGAGCGTGCCCCATTTGTGGCATGGCGCTGGAGCCACGCACCACCGTCATGGAGGAGCCAGAGAGTCCAGAACTCGTCTCGATGACGCGAAGATTCTGGACAAGCGTCGCGCTGACGATTCCGGTCGTGCTGCTCGGGATGTCCGACCTGATTCCCGGCCACGCGGTCCAGCACCTGCTATCCGCGCGTACGATCGCCTGGATAGAGCTCGCGCTGGCATCGCCGGTGGTGCTGTGGGGAGGATTCCCGTTCTTCGAACGTGGCTGGACCTCGCTGGTAAACCGCAGCTTGAACATGTTCACGCTCATTGCGCTGGGAACCGGCACTGCATTTTTGTACAGCCTCTTCGCAGCGCTTTTTCCACAAGTCTTTCCCGCCACGTTTCGCGGAATAAACGGCGAGGTTCCCGTTTATTTCGAAGCAGCGGCAGCGATCACCACCTTGGTTCTGCTGGGACAAGTTCTGGAATTGCGCGCGCGCAGCCGAACGTCCGCCGCGATCCGTTCCCTGCTGCGGCTTTCGCCAAGAAGCGCGCGACTGGTCCGCGCCGATGGCACCGAACTCGATGTCCCGCTCGAACACGTACAGGCGGGAGACATCCTTCGCGTCCGGCCGGGCGAAAAAGTGCCCGTGGACGGAGTGGTCACCGATGGGCAGAGCTCGGTGGATGAATCTCTTGTTACCGGCGAGCCAATCCCGATCGAGAAATCTCCCGGGGAGCGAGTCATTGGCGGCACGATCAACGGAACGGGCACTTTGGTGATACGCGCCGAGCGCGTGGGAAGCGAAACGCTGCTTTCGCAAATTGTGCGCATGGTCAGCGAGGCGCAACGCAGCCGCGCTCCCGTGCAGAAACTGGCTGATCAAGTCGCCGGATACTTTGTGCCGGCTGTTGTGCTGATCGCCGTGTTCACTTTTGCGATCTGGGCGGCGCTCGGGCCGCAGCCGCGCATGGCGCATGCCTTGCTCAACGCCGTGGCGGTGCTCATCATTGCGTGCCCTTGCGCTCTCGGCCTGGCCACGCCCATGGCGATCATGGTGGGAACGGGACGCGGTGCTCTGGCAGGCATCCTGGTGAGGAACGCCGAAGCGCTGGAGACGCTCGAGAAGGTGGACACCGTCGTGGTGGATAAGACCGGTACGCTGACCGAAGGACGGCCGCGAGTCGTGGCGGTCGTGGCCGAACACGGATGGACCGAGGAGCAAGTGCTGCAAATTGCGGCGACGCTGGAACGCGCGAGCGAGCATCCTCTGGCGGGCGCGATTCTGGCGGGTGCGAAAGAGCGCGGCGTCGCACCGGGCGAGAGCAGCGATTTTCAATCGCGCACCGGCAAGGGCATCACGGCGAAAGTGGGCGGAACAATCTCGGCGCTGGGTAATCGCGCCCTATTTTTGGAGTTGAAAATTCCGTTCGAAGGGTTGGAAGAAAAGGCCCAGCAACGGGAAGCTGAAGGAGCGACCGTGATGTTCGTGGCTACCGACGCGCGGTTGGTTGGATTGATTGCTGTTGCCGATCCCGTGAAGTCAACGACCGCGGAAGCTATCGAGCGTCTGCGTAAAGACGGAATCCAGATTGTCATGCTTACCGGCGACAGCCGGGCAACGGCCGAGGTGGTGGCACGCACATTGGGCATCGAAAAGGTCTTCGCTGGGGTGCTGCCAGACCAAAAGATCGAAGTCGTGAAGAAGCTGCAAGCCGAACGGCACATCGTCGCGATGGCCGGAGACGGCGTGAACGACGCTCCGGCTCTGTCACAAGCGAATGTGGGCATCGCGATGGGCACCGGCACCGATGTTGCCATCGAAAGCGCCGGAATCACGCTACTGCGGGGAGACTTGCGCGGACTGGCACGCGCCCGCGCCCTCAGCCACGCCACGATGCGCAATATCCGCGAGAACTTGTTTTTCGCGTTTGCCTACAACTCGCTGGGAGTGCCCATCGCCGCTGGCGTCCTGTATCCTTTTTTCGGCCTGCTGCTGAGTCCGATCCTCGCGAGCGCGGCCATGACGTTCAGTTCGGTCTCGGTGATCACCAATGCGCTACGCCTGCGGACGATCAAACTGTAAGCGCACGGCGCAGCACCTGCTATAATCTCGCCCATGACGCAGATGACGGTTACCTACGAACTTCAAGGTCGTCTGGGGCCCGAACAATTCCGCGCACTCGGTGAATTCGCGAACACTTATGGTCTGAAGGGTTTTCGCCTCGATGAAAAGACCAATTACCTGCACATTGACTACGACGCTTCGCGATTGCACGGGACGGTGGTGGAGCACGTTCTGCGGCAGGCCAGAATTCCTGTGTTGCGCAAGCTAGAACCTGGTAACAATTAGCAGCGCCCCGCCGATTGCGATTAGGTCCTCAACCAGCGCAATTCCCGTATCCTTCACTTTCAACTGCGTGACGATCCGATGGCGCACTTGGTATCCTCCGAGCGTTCCAACAATCGCGCCTACGACCCCGGCGATCGCGCCAGTCAGTATCGTCTGCCCTCCTGCAATAGCAAGGGCTGCGCCGCACAGCGCGCCCATGACGATGCGTGCGCCAAAGGGGCCGGCGGTCGTCCGACTCGGCGTGGCAGGAAGTTTGTCGTTCACCAATTCGGCCAGCGCCAGCAGCGTGACAATCACCACCGTCACAGTTGATCCCAGAAACGCCAAACGCGAATCGTACAGGTTGATCCAGCCCATATGCGCGGCCCAACAAACCAGCGCCGGAGCGGTAAGGGAGCGCAAACCTGCAACGATGCCAATTGCGAAGGCCAGTGCTATTACAAGAGAGGTATTCATGCCGAGAACCTATCACGAAATGACGGGGAAATTGAAGCGAGCGGAGAGCAATGGCGGGCTCAAGGATGAGGCAGAAAAGGAGAGGGGCCCCCGCTTGGGATCGGGGGCCCCAAAGGTCGCGTTCCGTTGATTCGGCCTAGGCGTGACCGAATCATGGGGTCATCCATCCAGCTTCCCTCTCAGAGGCAGGTGGGCACGACCCATACCATCCTGCAAGTGGGCCCCTTCCTCCCCACTTGCCGGACGATGTAGATCGTGTTGGAACGCGACCCACGCCGTTCCTATTGCAAGTGGAGTGCCCAAGCTCAGGCTCACCCTCGAATCGCACCGAACGCATTTTCAATCACTTACCCTTCGCGCCGGAAACCGAATTCAAGGTGGCGCTCCGATTCGGGAAAAATCGTCCCGGTTTGAGTCCGCCCCCTTTCGCGCTGACCGCGCCTTTTTCGCACGGCCGCTCACTTTCCCTCCTTGCTCGGCGATTGTGTCTATCTCATAATAGCTGCCGGTGTTGGGCGAGGCATGAAAAGATCTTTTATTCTGGTGTTGGCGCTAATGGCTGGGCTGGCAGGCTTGGCCATAGGACTCGCCGCGGGCCGCACTGGCCAGCCGCGCACTGCCAAGTTAATTGCCGCTTCCTCTCCGCGAAGGACCAGGCCCGATCCCGCCGGCGCTTCAGACCACGCTCCAGTGGTGCGATTTGCGAGTCATCCCCAGCCGATGCCCGCGTTTCTGGTAAACGATCTCGATGGTAGGCCCGTTTCGTCGGCGGCATGGAAAGGTAAAGTTGTGTTTGTGAATTTCTGGGCCACGTGGTGCCCACCTTGCCGTGCCGAGATTCCGATTTTGATTGATCTAGCCAACCGCTACAAGGACCGCTTGCAGATTGTCGGTGTGTCTGTGGATGACGGCGACCCGGAGGACGTAAAGCAATTTGTCAAGGAAGCTGGAATCAATTACCCGGTTGTGATGGCCAGCCATGCAATCCTCGCGGAGTATGGCGGCGTTCCGGCGCTCCCGACAATGTTCGTCGTGAATCCCGACGGCAACGTGGTGCAGAAGCACGAAGGGCTTTATTCCAATGCCCTTTATGAATCCGAAATACGTCTTCTGCTGGGGCTGCCGGTAGATGCCACGATCGAAACCTTTGACGATACCGGACAGATATTTCTGAAGAATGCGGTCCTTGCGACGGAGCTGCCCAACGTTGATTTTACCGGTTTGACGGCCGACCAGAAAAAGGCCGCGCTGAAGCGTATGAATTCCGACACCTGCGATTGCGGCTGCAAACTAACACTGGCGCAATGCCGCATAAACGACACTTCCTGCGCCATCAGCAAGAAGCTCGCCGCTCAGGTGGTAAAACAAATTGCCTCGGGGACGGCGACGCCAGCCGTCACTCCGCCAATTCCCTCCCAGCCGTCGCCTGACCAAGCAAACTAGACCGAGCGGAGCCACGCATCGCCTATGGCCTCGGCGTTAAACCTCGCGCGTGGCGAAATGGCCTCAAGATGCGGTCTGGCGATTGCCCGCAAATCCGTTCGAATGTTACGGCGGGGTCGAAATCTTAGGAATCGAGTTGGGAGCTAAGACCGTCGGAGTGGCCACGCCCGCATCGGTCGTTGCGTTCAGAATCACCAGATCCACCCGGCGGTTTATCGCCCGGCCCTCGGCGGTTTCGTTGCTGGCCACAGGATAGTATTCGCCGTAACCCGAAGCGGAAAGGCGGTTGGGAGCGAGCGCTAATCGGGTGATGAACAGTTTGATGATCTCGGTCGCTCTCGCCGTGGATAATTCCCAGTTCGAATCGTACTTCTTGTTGTGAATCGGGACATCATCCGTGTAGCCCTCAATGCGTATGTGCATCTTCTCTGGCGCGAGGATTTTTGCGATCGCATCCAGGGCCGGGAGTGCTTCAGGGCCGAGCGTTGTCGAGCCACTTTGAAAAAACCCTGCTTCCCGCAGGCTCACCACGATTCCTTCCTTGGTAGGCGTCACTGAAAGCGTGCGGTTCTGGATCTGGGCTGCGAGAGCCTCTTCCAGTTTCTTCTGCAGTTCGTCCATCCTAGGGCGATCCACCGATTCGCCAAGAGATTCCTGGGGTGAACTGACCAGCTGGCCCATGGCCTGCAGCCTTTTTACGTTCTCAATGATCTGCACGTCCGCAAAAGGCATGGGTTCGCTAGTCACCAGCGCGGGCTTCGAATTGGAGGAGTCGAAGATGCCCATCTGCTGAAAGGCCACCTGGATGGCCATAGCCAGTTGTCCGGCCTTGCGCTTATCCACCTGCGCCGAGGCATAATTGATATAGACGTCCACGACGTTGGTCATCGTATCGAAGGACAGGTTCCACACATGTTCGATAATCTGCGCGCGGGTTACCTGCTGGCCGGCGTTCCGCATCAGATACTCGAGCAGCCCGAATTCCTTCGGCGTCAATTCGATCGTGCGGCCCGCGCGCCGCACAGAATGCTCCACGCGGTCCAGCTCCAAATCCTCGACGTGCAAGACCGCCTCCGCCGCCCGGCCTCCTCTGCGCAGCAAGGCGCGCACGCGCGCCGAAAGCTCCGTGAACGAGAACGGCTTCAAAACCAAATCGTCCGCGCCCATGTCCAGAACCTGCACGCGCTCGTCGGCCCGGTTCCGGCTGGAGAGAATCAGGATGGGCAGCTTCTGCCGCTTCGCCCTGATGTGCTGCAGCACCTGCGTGCCTTCGTCTTGCGCCAAGTTCAGGTCCAGTATCGCCAGATCGTAAGTGCGCTCCTCAACCCAGCGCTTGGCGTCCTCGCCATCGCGCGTCAAGTCCACTACGTAGTGTTCTTCGTCGAAACTGGTGTGCAGAAAGGTCGCAAGGGCTGGATCATATTCGGCAACTAACAAACGCATGACTGCTCCTGAGGAAGGGGGGAACCTCAAAAACATTAGGAAGGGGAATGCACTCTAATGAAAGCGTACGAAGGTGTCAAAGAAAATCCGCGCCGCCGCTAAGATTTTTCCAAGAAGTAACTAGTTGTGGACCGATCGGCCGAAATTTGTGATGACCCCCACCCACAATGTGCCGATTTGAAATGGCGGGTGTTTGACGACGGTACACCGCGCGCCGCGTCTCGCTAATTCCTCACGGGTGCGTCATGTTTTCCGGCTTCACCAATTCATCGAACTCTGCGGCGCTCAAATAGCCCAGCTTCAGCGCTGCCTCCCGCAAGCTCGTGTGCGCATGATGCGCCGTGTGCGCGATTTCCGCGGCCTTGTCATAGCCAATCTTCGGGCTCAAAGCGGTCACCAGCATCAGCGAATTCTTCACATTTTGTGCGATGCGCTCCCGATCCAATTCCATCCCCGCGACGCAATGCTCCACGAAGGAGCGGCACGCGTCGGTGAGCAACCGCACCGAATTCAGAAAATTGTGAATCATTACTGGCTTGAAGACATTTAATTGGAAATTACCCTGCGAACCGGCAAACCCGATCGCCGCGTCGTTGCCCAGTACCTGCGCCGCCACCATGGTCATGGCTTCCGACTGTGTGGGATTCACCTTCCCCGGCATAATCGAAGAACCGGGCTCGTTCTCGGGCAAAATCAGCTCTCCTAGGCCGGCGCGCGGGCCGGAGGCCAGCCAGCGAACGTCGTTCGCAATTTTCATCAGCGAAGCGGCCAGCGTCTTCAGCGCTCCGCTGGCGAAGACGATCTCGTCATGCGCCGAAAGCGCGGCAAATTTGTTCGGATGCGAAGCGAACGGCAAGCCGGTCAATTCGGAGATTTTCCGCGCCGCTCGCTCCGCGAATTCAGGATGCGCGTTCAATCCCGTGCCCACGGCCGTGCCGCCGATCGCCAAGTCGTATAACCCTGGAAGCACCATCCGCAGCCGTTCCACGTCGCGATCCAGCTGGCTTACCCACCCGGACATTTCTTGCCCCACCGTCAGCGGCGTGGCATCCATCAAGTGCGTGCGCCCGATCTTCACCACGTCCGCGAACGCGCGCGCCTTCGCGTCCAGCGCATCGCGCAGCCGCTCCACCGCCGGAATCAGCGCCTCTGCCACGCGCGACGCCGCAGCAATGTGCATTGCAGTAGGAAATGTATCGTTCGAAGACTGCGACATGTTCACGTCGTCGTTCGGATGGACCGGCTTCTTGCTGCCCAGCACGCCTCCGGCGATTTCGATGGCGCGGTTGGAGATCACTTCGTTCGCATTCATGTTGGTCTGCGTGCCGCTGCCGGTCTGCCAGATGTGCAATGGAAAATGGTCGTCCAGTTTTCCGGCGATCACTTCGTCCGCCGCCTCCACGATCCATTTCGACTTCTCCGGCGAGAGCTTCTTCAGGTCCTGATTTACCAGGGCTGCCGCTTTCTTCAGTATCCCGAAGGCGCGAATCAGCTCCGGAGGCATCGTTTCCCGCCCGATATCGAAATGGATCAGCGAGCGCGCTGTCTGCGCACCATAATAACGATCGCTGGGCACTTCGATTTTCCCCATGCTGTCGGATTCGACGCGAGTGTGCCTGCTCGGCGCAGGCGACGCCTTGGCATCCACGTTCCCTCCTATGTGAACCGTTCCACGCACCGACTCATACGCCGCGCCTGTCCGTATCAGTTTCGCGGACGTCGGCTCTTGTAAGGATACTGCGGAAAGCGTCGCCGTGCAGCCTGCACTTCCGCGCCGCGCCATCAACTGCGCAAGCCACTCACTCCATGGGGAGAGGGCAGCGGCTCCCAGCGGATTTGGCCTCGCCAAACTCGCCTCGGATGCTCCTCAAGCCCTGATGCCGTCCCCCGGGCCGTAGCGTCCTTGGTCCCGCTGGACCAGAGCCCGCCCGCAGGACTTCCGGTCAGCTGTCCGCCTCTTGAACCTTCGGACAGGCATGATTTCAGAAACGTTCGCGCTACCATCCTCTCGGGCGACTCTCAAAACAGACTAAGATTGTCCCTGCGCACGAGCGGGATGATTCCCTGCTTTGCGCCGAGTTTCGATTTCGGTCTTTCGGGGAAACATCACATCCAATGGCATTTCTCTTCAAGCGCGCGCTTCCAGTCGAGGGAACCGGCGGTCTCGTCGCCCCAACCGACCTTTCCTCAGTGCTGCGGATTTCTCCGCAGAAGCCGCCCAGCGCCATCGCTCCCAGCGAACCGGCCTCCAATGACGAGGCCATGTTAAAGGATTTCCTTATCAAGAATTTCCTGCTCGATGACCCACCCGCGGAAATATCCGTACTGGAAACCTCACATCCGGAAACCCGGATTTCGGGTTCGCCTTCCAAACCGGCCGCCGACACGAACGAACCCGTCGTCATCGAACAGCAGTCCACCACGAATCCGGTTTCCCTGAGGCATCCGGAAAATGACGCGGTCGCCGATCCGGATTTCATGGCCGCGGAGCCGATAGCGGAACCTCCCAGGATAGATGCGAGTGAGTGGGCGCTAGAGGAAAAACTTGCGAGTCACAAGGAGTGGCTCGATTCCCAATCTGCCGCCGGCAGCAAAGCCGATCTGCAGAAGGCTCGACTCGATGGCCGCGAACTGATCGGCGTCAGCCTGCGCTACGCCGACCTGCAGGAGGCAAATTTGCAGGGTGCCGACCTGTTGCTCGCCGATCTCCGCGATGCCTGCCTGGTGCGCGCCAATCTGCAAGAGACCTGCCTGGTCGGTGCCAATCTGGAAGGCGCGAATCTGGAAGGGGCTTCGCTTGAGACCGCCATGGGCCTCCTGCCGCGCCAGCTCGCCGGCACAAATCTCCACGAAGCCTCCGTGCCTGGCACGATCTTGGAATTCGATGCGTTAGCCGATTTTCAGCGCACCGCCCTCACGGCCGGGCGACTGTTCGTCACAACCGTGGCGGTGAGTCTGCTTTCCTGTCTCATGATTTGGAAAACCAAGGACGTGCAACTGCTCACCGATTCGGCCATCATTCCTTTTTTGCATTCCTCTGCTGCCGCTGCGGCCGCACCCACCGACGAAATCTATCTCATTGCGCCGGCTGCCCTGCTCGTCGTATTTCTTTGGTTTCTGTATCACTTGCAACGCGTCTGGGATGCCGTACTGGAATTGCCCGCGGTATTCCCGGACGGCCATGTTCTCGGCCAAAAGAGTCCCCGCATCGTTGTTGGCCTGCTGCGCACTCACTTCCGCTGGATGAATCCGGACGCTCCCTCCACCCGCATGATCGAAAAAGGCCTTTCGGTCTTGCTCGCCTATTGGTTGGTGCCGATCGTTCTGCTTCTTTACTGGGCACGTTACTTGACCCTGCAGGAGATCCACGGAACGATTTTGCAAGAGGTGCTGATTTTGGTAGCCGTCGGCGTAGCGCTCTACTGCTCAACGGGCACAGGACGCCCTGCGGAAAAGTGGGCCGAGCGAGGGAAACCCACAAACTCCACGCTGGCGCGTCTGCAGCGCCTCAAACCCGCAAGCGTTTTGATTTTTCTCTTCGCCGCGCTTACGCTGCTGTCCGCCGGAACCATTGCAGGAGTCCCCCACGACCAGCGTCGAGCCCCCCAATTCGCGTCCGCAGATATTCGGCGCTGGGCTCCCGACGTTCTGTGGATCGCAGGTTACGACCCATATGCAGAATTGACCGAAGCTTCCATTTCGTCCCGGCCTGCCAATTGGACCGGCGCGGACGACCAGCTTTCCTCAGTCAGAGGCGCGCATCTGAACGGCACGAACTTCCGCTACGCGCAGGCATACGGCATATTCCTGGCAGGCGCGCATCTTTTCCGGGCAAATTTTCAAGGCGCGTTCTTGTCTGAGGCGGACCTTCGCGGCGCGGATCTGGGGCAAGCCAACTTAAAATTCGCAGTGCTGGATCGCGCGCAAATGAATCATGCCAATCTCGACCGCGCGGGCCTGGACGGCGCAAATCTTACGCGCGTAGATCTGCGCAACGCCAATTTATCCTATTCCTCGCTGGCCGGTGCCGAACTGACTGACGCGCGCCTGGACGGCGTCAGCTTCTATGGCGCCCACGCGGAAAACGCCTCGCTCGTTCGCGGCAACCTCGAAAAAGCGGACATGCGCGAAGCCCATCTCGATGGCGCGAATCTCGATGGCGCCGACCTGCAACAGGCCTATCTGTGGTCCACCAAGTTGCGCGCTGCGCATCTGCAAAACGCCCAGCTCGCGACCGCCATTTTCATTGACGCGGATTTGCAAGGAGCCGATTTGCACGGCGCCCATTTCGCCGGCACGGTTCTGAACGGCGCCAATCTGCAAGACGCAAATCTCGACGGCGCCGATCTGCGCGGCGCGCTGCAGTTAACCGCTTACCAGGTTTGCTCCGCGAGATCCCACCGTGCCGCGATCCTCGACGACACGCTGCAAACCCAAGTGGACGCGCAGTGCGGCCCCCCGCACCAACCCTGATCGCTCCATCTGCCTTCCGCCATTCGCGGTTGCTCACATCGCCACGGTTTGGCGGGCCCGGCGGAGATTTGCTTCTCGAGCGGTCACGGTTTGCTCCTGCCAGAATCCATCCATAATTTGCACCCTTCTCCGCAGCACCACTTAGCCTACAATTGTTCTCGGAGGAATCTCGATGCACCCATGGCACGACCTCAGCCCCGGCGAACATGTTCCCAGCGAATTCCAGGCGGTGATCGAAATTCCCCTGGGCTCCAGCGTCAAATACGAACTCGACAAGACCAGCGGGATCATCAAAATGGATCGCGTGCTGTACTCCGCCGTGTACTATCCCGCGAACTACGGATTCATTCCGCAATCGCTCGCCGAAGATCGCGACCCGCTCGACGTTTTGGTTCTCTGCCAGGTGCCCGTGATTCCCCTGACGATCATGAACGCGCGCACCATCGGCTTGATGTCCATGATTGATTCCGGCACGATTGATCATAAAATCATCGCTGTCGCGACCGCCGATCCTGAATACAACTCCTATCACGAAGCCAGTGAATTGCCGCCGCACAAGCTGGCCATGGTCCGCAGGTTCTTCCAGGACTACAAACAGCTCGAGGGCAAGATAGTCGAAGTGGATGAGATTCTTCCCGCCGCCGTCGCCTACCCGGTGATCGAAGCAGCCCTGGCCCGCTACGACAAACAGCGTCGCGCCGGTCACCACAAGAAATAAGGCTGCTCCGGGGCGATCGCGTCACTCGTTCCCAGGCAGACGCCGCCTAACTCAGAAAGACCAATACCCTTCACGGCGTCGAGATTCTGTAGTGGCCATTTCGTCCCGCGCAAACTGGCATACGAATGTTTTTCTAACGCGCCCCCCCCACCGCCGCCCCGTTTCGCTCATTCCAGGCGATGAAAAGGCGAACTGGCCTCGCCTGCCCCATTTCTGGACGTTCGGTCAGTTGCCCCCGCCCTTCGCGTCTCTTCATACTGGACATGCCGGTTCTGGCGATTACTCAAAGCGGTGGATCTTGGGGAACGCCGTGTCACTTCCATTCCTTTCCGATTCCCTACGCTCGGAAGAGCAACGTACCGCTCCGTCTCGCCCCCAATCCGTGCGTGGCGCGGTAACGTGCCAGCCAGTGGTAGCTTCGGAGGAAAAATGAATCGCGCTCTCGCCGTCTTCGTTGTCTTTCTCGGTCTCGGGGCAGTCCCGCCCGCAAACGCCGGGGTCGCCACCAATGTAAAGTGCGCGCCCAACGAAGATCGAGTGTGGGTGTACGAATCCGTAACCGACTTCAACGTCGCAGCGAAGCTCAAGTGCGGCGACCCTGTGCAGATCGTCGGGCGCGTGAAAGGCTACGTCCAGGTCGAAACCGCAGACGGGACGGAAGGTTATGTGCCCGATTCCGCCTTCTCAAAATCTGTCCTGCCTCCCGAGCCCCCAGAGAAACCCAACGACGTGGAATCCGCTGCCGTCGCCTTCGCGGCGCGCCGAGCTTCCCAGCCTCCGGAAAGCTCTGTTGATGCTCCCGCAAGTAAGCGCTCCGGCCATCCCGCAGTTATGGCAAGCGCACCGCAACCCGCAATCGCGAAGGCAGTCCCGCCTAGTCGGCCACAAACACAGACAACCGTGGCGATCCCGTCCGCAGCTCCCACAGCATCCAATGTAGCGAGCGAGCCGGCTCCGCCGCCAGCATCGCCGGTGCCGACTGCGCCGCCAAATCCAGTGATCGCGATGAACTCAAATTCCACGCGCAGCGCAAACGCGATTACGCCCGCGGCTGTCAGCGCGGCGCCACCCACACGAGCAGAAACGTTGTCCCCGTCCCCAGCGCCGGTGCCCACGCCGGCCAGCGCTGCAGTGGCGGCACCTCGGGCAGTTTCAGATGTCGCCCTCTCGGCCGCGGCGCCGTCGCAGGCGGAGATCACCGTTGCGAGCGCTGCACCGGTCGCGCCGTCTCCACGTTCAGTCGCTTCCGCCCCATCTGCATCTCTCGCGAGCGCTTCCGAACCCGAAAACGTGAGCAGCATAACGATCGAAGCCACCACGACCCTGCAACCCGTCGCGAATACCACCGCGCGCACGGCTCCGGTTCCAGTAAGTTCGCGGATGAATCCCCCCGCGAATCCCGACGACGACGAAGATTCCGCCGTGAACGCCCTGAATAACGAAACAGCCAACTGCGCGCAGTATTTTTCCGCATACGGCCTCTCTGCGAACCAGTACAAGTGGCTCGCACAGAACCGCCACAAGGCGTTCCCCGGAGTCTGCCCCGCACCGACGCCGGCCATGGTGGATTTCGTCGTTATCTTCACTCACGACGTTCCGTTCTATAACGTGACCATGCCCAACGCTGTGCACACCGATCAGAACGGATTTTCGGACTGGACTCCTCTCACCACGGTTGACACCGCCGTAATCTCCGCTACCGATGCCGATAAGAGCCATCACGAATACGTCTGGGTGTTTCACACCAACCGTGGTGCCTTTGACCCCGCGAGATTTTCCTCGCGGCGCCGTCCACTCTATTCCAAAGCCGAAACAAACGTGCTCGGCTCTCGTGGCGGGTTTCGCACCGTGATGGACGCTCTCACCTTCATCGAACAAAACGGAACGAATCGCTGACGCTCGCTCCGTATTGGCTTCGTCGCATCGAAGAATCCTGACCTGCGCCTATGCCGGAAGCAGAAAGAAACCGCTTTCCCTCGCGTTTGCCCGAGGCCCTCGGCAGAGTGCGGTTTCCGGCGGCTCTTTGCTGCAGGCTGCCGCCGCGTCTCGTGATGCGCCGCATCGAACAATCGTCGTGCATCTCTCTTGAAACGCCGTCGCCAAAATGCGATAAGCAATACTCTCAGTGGGCCAATTCCCGTTAGCGTCCTTCGGAGCTTTCAATGAAAATTGCCGGAATTGTCTTTGTTGCGCTCATCTCCGTTTCGCTCGTGCTCTCTGCTCAAGACCGCCGCTCCTTCAGCGCCGACGAATCGCTGATTCTCGCGCTGGAAAAAGCCTGGAATCTGGCGGAAGAGAAAAAAGATGTCGGCGCGCTGGACCAGCTCCTCTCCACCTCGCTGGTCTATACGGATTACGACGGCTCCTTCATGAACAAAGCGCAATTCCTGGCGAGCGTTAAGACCGCCGGTCCGGAAGCGGATCAGATCACCAATGAAGACGTGAACGTCCAAATGTACAGAGACAGCGCCATCGTAACCGGAGCGTATCGCGAAAAGGGTGTTGTAAAGGGCAGGCCCATCTCCCGCCACGGAAGATTTACCGATTCCTGGGTCAAGGAAAATGGCGCGTGGCTATGCGTCGCCAGCCAATCCACGTTGATCAGCCGTTCGCAGGAATAGCGCCGGATCACGAAAACGGCAGGAATTTCAGCGACGCGGAATTGATGCAGTAGCGCAGCCCCGTAGGCGGCGGCCCGTCGTCAAACACATGTCCCAGGTGCGCGTCGCACCGGCGGCAGCACACCTCGGTTCGTGTCATGCCGTAACTGCGATCTTCGCGCGTTGCGATATTCTCCATGGCCACCGGCTCGGAGAAACTGGGCCAGCCGGTCCCTGAATTGAATTTTTCCTCGGAACTGAATAGCGCCGTGTCGCAGCACACGCAACGGAACAGCCCCTTCTCGTCCAGGTTCCAATATTCGCCGCTGAACGCAATTTCCGTATCGCCCCGCCGGGCAATCTCGTAAACACCGCGCCCCATTTGCGCCCGCCACTCCTCGTCGCTCTTGACGATTTTTGGCACGCGCATCAGCGCCTCGCGCGAACCTGCTTTGGAAAATTCCGCAATCGAGACGATCTCGGGCGGCCCCTTCGGCGCCGCTTTCACTGCCATCCGCTGCGATTCGCCGTAGCGCCAGGCCAGCGCTCCCAATATTCCCGCGCACGACGCGAATAGGAACACTCGTCGCGTCACGCCTCGCCCGCCTTCGACCTGCGGCGACCCATCGTCGAACATCGCGCTTTACCTCGGCGATACAGCCTCTACAGCATAGCACCGCGGATTGCGCTTAGGCCCGTCATCGCTGCGGCCACGGATTGGCTAGAACATTACCTCTGAAACTTTCGCCCCTCGTTCGCATCAATTCTCCTTATGAGGCGTATAATGCCGTTCAATGGAGGTCCACACCATGCCTGATGCTACAAAGTCCGTCGCAGCGAAGAAAGTCCCATCGCAGTCGGAAATCGAATTCCTGGCGTACCAACTCTTTCTACAACGTGGCGGAGAGCCCGGTGATGATTTGGCCGATTGGCTCGCAGCCGAAGAACAATTGAAGACGCGGAACGAAGAGGAAGCCCCCGCGCCGCAACACAGCTCTGCGGCGGCAACGCCGTTGCGGAAAGGTGCCGCGGGCGACTAGGGACTTTCGTGCAAAATGTGGCCTTATGGGCGGGGCTTCGGCCCCGCCTTCAGGCTCCCCAGGGGTGGGGGCTTCAGCCCTGGATGCTTCGTTTTTCGATGACGGCTGAATATTTTTTGTTAAGCTTCCCGGCAGTCAGTGAAAATCGTGCGAAGACGTTTCCGCCCGGGTGATGGACAAGGGTTGCACGCTTTCCACCTTCACCGACACAACGTTCTCCTGATTCTGTAGCCGCCCCTCGATCAATAGAAATTGCTGGTTCACGATGGTTACGTGATGCTCTTCAAACAGGCGCGGCGTGATGATCGCGTTCGCGATTCCGGTTTCATCCTCGATACTGAGAAATACGAATCCTTTGGCAGTGCCCGGCCTTTGCCGCGCGATCACTCCGCCGGCCACTCGCACATGCGTCCCATCCGGAAGATGCTGGAGCGCGCTGGCCGTCAGAACTCCCCGCCGCTTCATGCTCGCGCGATGATATTTCATCGGGTGCGGCCCCACCGTCATCCCCGTCCCGCGAAAATCAGCCACCAGCCGCTCTTCCGGAGTCATCGGCGGCAGCGGCGAATTCACCGCCGCTATCGTCTTCGCGGACTCGCTTGCTTTCTGTTCAACGTTTGCGGCGCTTTTCGCCTGTTCCAATCCCTCGAGCAACGGCCCCGCGCTCCGCGCCGCACGTTCCACTTGCCACAATGCGTCCCGGCGATGCGACCCGCGTGCTCCTGTAATAAAATTCAAAGCGCCGATCTCCGCCAGCGCCGTTAGCTCGGCTTTGCGTATCGCCGGAACTCGCCGTTTCAAATCGTCCAGCGAAGCAAACCCGCGCGCGGCCCGCTCCCGCACGATTTCGCTCGCAATCTCCGCGCGCAACCCCTTCACGTAGCGCATTCCCAGACGCACGCTCAAATCCACCCCCTGCGCCTCGTTCTGCTTTTCAATCTTGCATAGCCAGTCGGAACAAGTCACGTCAATCGGCTTGATTCTCAAACCATGCCGCTGCGCATCCTTCACCAGCGTGGCGGGCGAATAAAAACCCATCGGCTGATTGTTCAGCATCGCGGCGGTGAAAGCCGCCAGGTAATGGCACTTCAGGTACGCGCTGGCATATGCCAGCAGCGCAAAGCTCGCCGCATGGGATTCCGGAAATCCATACAGTGCGAAAGAGCTGATGGATTGCACGATCGTATCTTGCACCTCGCCTGTGATTCCTTTTTTCTCCATCCCGCGCCTCAGCTTCTGCTCGATGTCCTTCATCCGTCTTTCCGACCTCTTGAACCCCATCGCCCGGCGCAATTCTTCCGCTTCTCCTCCGCTAAATCCTGCCACGATCATCGCCATGCGCAATAACTGCTCCTGAAAAAGCGGCACGCCCAGAGTGCGCGCCAGTACCGGTTCCAATGAAGGATGCAAACAAGTGACCGGCTCGCGTCCCTGCCGCCGCTTCAAATACGGATTCACCATCTTTCCCACAATCGGTCCCGGCCGGATAATCGCCACCTGCACCACAATGTCGTAGAAACGCACGGGTCTCAGCCGCGGCAAGCAGGACATCTGCGCGCGGCTTTCAATCTGAAACATGCCCACGGTGTCCGCCTTGCGCAACGTCTCATAAACCAGCGGATCATCCGCCGGCAGGCGTCCCAAGTCTATTTCTTCGCCATAATCGTCGCGGATGATTTTCAGCGAATCTTCCAGCACCGCCATCATCCCCAGCCCCAGCAAGTCCACTTTCACGATGCCCATGTCCGCGCAATCTTCCTTGTCCCATTGCACCACTACCCGGCCGGGCATCGTCGCCGGCTCCAGCGGCACCACCGAATCCAGTTGCCCCTGGCATACCACCATTCCTCCGGAGTGCTGTCCCAAATGCCGCGGCAAATCCTGAAACTGCACGCACAATTCCAGAAATTTGCGGATCTGCGGATGCTGTAAATCCAGCCCCGCATCTTGAAAATGGCGCGCCAGCGTGTCGTTTTCACTTTTGTATTCCCAGGCGCCCACCAGGCTCGTCAACCGGTCCAGAGTCTCGGCATTGAAGGAGAGCGCTTTCCCGATTTCCCGCGCCGCCGAGCGTCCGCGATAAGTAATCACATTCGCCGTCATCGCCGCGCCCAGCTTCCCGTAGCGCTCGTACACATACTGAATCGCGCTCTCGCGCTGGTCGCCGCTGGGAAGATCCAGGTCAATATCCGGCCACTCGCCGCGCTCTTCCGAAAGAAAACGCTCGAACAGTAAATCCATCCCCACCGGATCCACCGCCGTGATGCGCAGCGCGTAGCACACCGCGCTGTTCGCCGCCGATCCTCTTCCCTGCACCAGAATATTCCGCTCCCGGCAAAAACGAACGATGTCCCAGACGATCAGGAAATAACCCTCCAGGCCAAGCCGCTCGATCATTCCCAGTTCTTTCTCGATTTGCGCGCGCGCTTTTTCGTTTGCGGACCCGTAGCGGTAAATCATTCCTTCCAGCGTCCGCTCCCGCAGAAAATGTGCTTGCGATTTGCCGTCCAGCACCGGATAGCGCGGAAATTCGTATCCCAAATCATGCAAATCGAATTGCAGGCGTGCGGACACCAGTTGGGTATTGGCAATAGCTTCGGGAAGATCCGCGAATAACCGCGTCATTTCCGCCGGCGATTTCAAATAACGCTCGGAATTCCGCCCCAGCAGCCGCCCGGCGGTCGCCAGCGTGCGGTGATGGCGCAAGCAGGTAAACACGTCCAGCACCTCGCGACGCTCCGGCTGCGCGTAGCACGCGCCATTCGTCGCCAGCAGCGGCAAGCGCAGTTTCCGCGCGATTTCCACCGCCGCGTGATTGCGCGCTTCCTCCGCGCGGTCAAAATGCCGCTGCACTTCCACGTACACATTCTCGCGTCCAAAAAGTTCGCAAAGCCGCCGTACGCATGCCGTTCCGCCTTCGATTCCGTCCCGCGCGAGCGCGTGCGCCAGCGGCCCTTCCTTCCCTCCCGTCAGGCAGATAAGCCCCGCGGCCTTTTCTGCCACTTCTTCGTCCGTGACGTGCCCTTCGCCTTTACGCGCGCGCAATTTCATGCCGGTAATAAGCCGGCACAGATTCTGGTAACCCGCGCGCGTTTCCACCAGCAAAGGAAAACGCCACCCCGCCGCGGACGTCACCTCCGCGCCGGTATGCGCGCGCAGCGAGCCTTTCTTCGCAGCCAGATAAAATCGCGGCGCTCCATACACGCCGTCGCGATCCAGCAGCGCCATCGCCGCCATACCGCGTTCCGCGCACGCCGCCGCCAATTCTTCCGGCAAGGAAGCCCCTTCCAGGAAACTGAAAGCCGACCGCGCATGTAGTTCCGTGTACATCTGCATTCATCGCTTAAATGGACTAGTCAGTTTTCGTAGCGCCGGCGTCTCGCCGGCCCTTTCGCTTTTGCTTTTGCTTTCGCTTTGGCAGCACAGGCCATCTTGCCTGTGCTCTTTCTTTAGTTCGTCATCCTGAGCGCAGCGAAGGACCTCCCTTCGCTTTTGAGCCGCGACTCTGTAAATCAACCTTCCGGTGATTCATCCTCGATTTGCTTTTGCTCACCGCGCATTTTTAGTCGTACATCCCGCGCACAAACCACCCCCGGCACGCCATATCGTAATAAACGCAATACAATCCCTCGCGCGCTTTTGCATCTTGCACCGGCACGATCGCCGGCACATTTGCAGCCAAGCTCGCCCCCGCATTCCCTCCCTCGAACCGAATCTCCAGATCCCACTCCTCCTGCTGCCAGGAATCTTCCCGCCACCAGTCTCCTGAAGTACGCCACGGCCCGGAAGCCGTCACCACTCGCCCGTACCAGCCGCGAAAAAATATTTTCGCCGGACGCTCTTCGCGCAATTCCACCCGCGCCGGCAAACTCGGCCGAAAAATCCGGCAACCCGTCGCCGGCCTCCGCGCCGCAGGCTCGCCGCCGGCCACGGCTTTCTTGCCGGCGCTCCCAGCCCTTCCCCGCGCTCTCGTCTCATTCCCCTGCGGAAAAAATCGGTTCATCCGGAACTCTCCGGGGCGATGCGTATCCACCAGTTCCGGCGAACCGATATTCGTGTTGCCCACCAGTTTCGCCAGCCGCGCCACGGTCAGCTCCAATTTTTCCGGGTCGGGAGAATTGGGCACAAATAATCCATGCTGCGTCGTGCGCGGACGCGCCGGGTCCGCCGCCAGCATGATCTTCACAATCGCTCCCGCCGGGGGATCTGCCTGCAACTGCAAGCGCAGCAATTTCAAAAGCATCTTGGAATCCCGCATCGGCGCCGGCAGATTCAAAACCTTCTCGTAATTGTTCGGCACGTCTTTACAATTTGCGGAAACGGAAAAATCCGCTTCTTTCGGGGGTCCAAGCTTTGGAGCCTGCGTGGTAGCTCGAGAATCTTTGTGGGTCGTGGCTTTAGCCACGACATTAGCTTGCATGTGTAGTTCGGCTTTAGCCGCTGAAGTTCCCCTTTGGCAGTTGCCATCAGGGGTTTTAACCCCCGCGGCGAGAATTTCACGTTGTTCTGCAAATCGTTTCGTCGAAACATTCTCATTCAGAACTTGAAAATCCCTCTCGAACGCATCCCCCAGCTCGAACCGCACCCGAATCGCCGCAGCGCTCAGCGCGCGCGCCGCCAAGCGCGCGCACAACTGGTCCAGCAATCGCCCCAGCACAAACGCCAAAGGCTCCAGATCCTCCACCGCGTCGTCCAACTCCATCTCTTCTTCCAGCCGCTCGGCGGGTTCGGCCAGCACCAGCGAACGCCTATGCGCCCCGCGCGCCAGTTCTTGCAAGCGCACTCCTTCCTGCCCCAATCGTTCCGACAACTCCAGAGCCGGCAGCGCCCCCAGCGCCGCGCACGTTCTTATGCCCCAGCGCTCCAGCGTCTCCAAAGCTTCCGCCGACGGTCCCAGCGTGTGCACCGGCAAGCTGCTCAGATGTTTCGCTTCCTCTCCCTCCGCAATCAAAGTGATTCCCGCGAAGCCGCGCGCGGCATGCACGGCCACTTCCAGGTTCGCGGATACCGCCACCTGCACCCGCAGACGCAGTTCCTCCGCGCGACGCATGAATTCCCGCGCGATATTCTCATCCGGGCCAGACAAGGAATTCAGCCCCGCTAGGTCGGCGAGAATCGTGTCCGGCGCATGATCTTCCACGCGCGGAGAAAGGGACCAGCCCAGATCGAGCAACGCCCCATGCGCCGCTTTCTCCCGCGCCCGCGAACGCCGCCGGATTTCCACTCCGCACAATTGCGCCTGCGCTTGCGCCATCCCCCATTGAATTCCCGCCCGCCACGCCGCCTCGTTCGCCGCTACCACGCTCACCAGCGGTGCGCTCCCATCCACCAGCGCCACGGCCCTGTCGCGCAGCTCCACCTCGGCGCGCACCACCGCCTGCACCATGAAATTCGGAACGTGAATGGAAGCGAATGCCATATTTTTTCGAATCCGCTACAAGACATCTCACAAACAGGTGGCCCGGAAGGCCTGCGCTTGCGGGCAGGTCTCGGAAGGGCGGGTTTTCAGTTCCACATAAACATCTCTGAGGCCATTTTGGAGTGCGGCGGCTTGCCGCCGCTTTCCCAGCCGAAGCTTGCTTCGGCGGCGCCCCCCGCGCCACCGCCGGCATTCCCCGCGAACTTTCGATTTGCTTCCCCAATTTGGGCGCCACCAAAAAATCATTTCCGCTTGCCCAAAATCGGCGAGACAAAAAAATCCCAATCCATCCGCGTTCTGAAAATCCCTTCTCTGCCTGTTCTCTGCGCCGCTGCAAAACCAAACCCTCCGCGAAAATATCCTTCGCTCGTTTTCTGCGCGCGCGAACGGAATACTTCCCCCCGCGCTCCCCGCCCCTCGAACAACCACCCCCAAGGGAGCCGCGAAAAATCCGCGCGCTCGGCGGCGCAATCCATGGGCATCCTCGACCAGCCGGCCGCCTCCGCCTCCAGCCGCAATCCCAGCGACGCGCAGGTCTTCGCGTTCGATTCCTGCTCCAGCAGCACCAGAATCGTCGGCGTATCCTCCACCGCGCGCCGGAACCGGAACCAGGAATCCAGCGGCACGTGCCGCACCAGCCGCGGTGAAATATCGCTCAGGTCCACGGCAATCAATCCGAATCCTCCGCCCTGCAACAATAAATCCGTCGCGCGCAGCGTCTGCTCCACGTTCCGGCAGCGCACCCACAATAATCTCTGCAATTCCACTCCGGCCGCTGCCGCCGAATGCGGATCAAACGCATCTCCTCCATCAATCAGCGCGCAGGCTTCCTCCTGCGCGGTTCGCGCGCTCAAAGCGGAAAGCAGCAGGCTGGTGCGCCCCGAACACGACGGCCCAAAAATTTCCGTCAGCGCTCCGCGCGGCAGTCCCCCGGTCAATAAATCAATCTCCGGAATCCCGGTGGAAACGGTAACCACCGTCTGCCGGTCGCGATAATTGAAGGGAGCAACCACGCGCCCTGCCAAAGCAAGTTCTACTTTCGAGCGCAGCGCGGCAAAGTTGGCGGCCATAGTCGGTTGTCGGCATCAAAAAGCATCACCACAATCTTCGCTTTTTGTTCGCCTCAGAGAATTCTCCACGACTCCCCGGCAATTGTCAATCACCCTTCCCCCTCCCAGTCTGCTCCGGCCCCCGTTCTCAATTCGATACACTCCCCGCGAATACCTGCTGCAACTTTCCCCCGGATGAACGATTTTACTCGCGTCGTCCACTGCCTCTCATCAGTGGTCGGCTACCCAAAATTGATCGCGAAGCCGCCGCGGGCAGCATCCCAGCCCGCGATCAGCCAACCGCACTCGCGTCAAAGGAGACAAATGGAGATTGGCTCGGGCGTTCGTATCGGCCCCTTCGAAGTTTTTGCTCCGCTGCAACCCGCCGTCTCAATGGTCCGCCAGTACGGCGAGCATCACTTCCCCGGCAGATTGATCGTCGTCGAAGGAATTGACGGCTCCGGAAAATCCACCCAGCTCAGCCTGTTGCACAAATGGCTCGAATCCAAAGGTTACGGCGTGGTCTTCAGCGAGTGGAATTCCTCTCCTCTTGTAAAAGACACCACCAAGCACGGCAAAAAGAAAAAAATGCTCACGCCGGCAACTTTTTCTCTGATTCATTCCACCGATTTTGCCGATCGCACCGAGCGCAGCATCCTGCCGTTGCTCAAAGCCGGCGCCGTGGTCCTCTGCGACCGCTACATTTACACTGCGTTTGCCCGCGACGTCGCGCGCGGCATGGACCGCGCCTGGGTGCGCGAACTCTACACATTCGCGGTGAAACCCGCGATTGCCTTCTATTTCCGTGTCCCGCTCGAAACCGCCATCCATCGCCTGCTCGATGGACGCGACGGCTTGAAATTCTACGAAGCCGGCATGGATCTGAATTTGGCGGACGACTCCGTCGAAAGTTTTCGCATGTTCCAGGGCCGCATCCTTTCCGAATACGAAAAAATGATTCCGGAATTCGGCCTCACCGTCGTGGACGCAACGCTCCCCATTGAAGTCCAGCAAGCCCAGGTGCGCCAAATTGTGAAGGCGCACTTGGATAAAGCCAGGGAATTGAGGGTGCAAGCATGAGAGAAACCTACGGAAAGCTTTTGCCCGGGATGCGTCTCGCCGATCTCGCCGGAAAATTGATCGTCATCGAAGGTACCGACGGCGCCGGACGCAGCACCCAGATTGACCTGCTGAAACCCTGGCTGGAAGAACTCGGCCATGCGGTTGTGGATACCGGCATGACGCGCTCGCCTCTGGCCGGAGAAGGAATTCGCCGCGCCAAGGAGGGCAACAACCTCGGCCGTGTGACCCAAGCCCTGTTCTACGCCACCGATTTCGTTGACCGCCTCGAAAATGAAATCGTGCCGGCTCTGCGCGCAGGCTTCATCGTGCTCACCGACCGTTACATCTATTCGCTCATGGCCCGCGCCATCGTCCGCGGCATGGATCCCCGCTGGATTCGCAGCATCTACAGCGTCGCCTTAAAACCAGACGCTGTCTTCTACCTGCGCCTCGGCATTGACCAGTTGCTCCCGCGCGTCGTCTTCAGCCGCGGCTTCGACTACTGGGAATCGGGAATGGACTTGTTCCCGGGCCACGATATGTTCGACAGCTTCTGCAACTATCAATCTGCGCTGCTCACCGAGTTCGACCGCCTGAGCTCAGAATTTAATTTCCAGCTCGTGGATGCCGCCGCCGACGCCCGCACCGTCTGCGCCCACTTGAAACAAAATATTCTGCAGCTTCTCGAACGCGACTCGCGCAAGAGCTTCGTATCTCGTCTCTACAACGATGGGACCGCTGCGTCCTCCCAAGCGCTCGAAGAAAAGCCGCTGGAACACGCCGCCCACGCGGCCGACGCCTCCCTATTCGCCGTCGCCACCCCAGTCACCACGCACACCTCGAGCGGCAACGGCCACAACGGCCATCACGCCGCGCACCACAACCAATAACCACAAACCACCAGACCGCCGCATCCACGCGCAACCCTTAAATTTGCTTTTGACCTTGTGAATCGCCCTGCGGGGCGATTCACCCTTCGATTCGGCAGTGCCGAATCGAAGGGGCGTGGCCAGCTTTAGAATCTGTGTGGCAATTCGAGAATCTTTGTGGGTCGTGGCTCTAGCCACGACGTAAACCGCGCAAAATCAGAAGGGCTTTAGCCCCTGAAGTTCCGCCTGGGCGGTTGCCACACGCATTCTTTAGCTGGGCTCCTTTGATTTTGACTTTGAATTTAACTTTGAATTTAACTTTGCCTTTCGCCACAACAACACCCGCCCCAAAATGTAATACGATACGCAAATGCAAGAAACCTGGCGCTGGTTCGGCCCGCAGGACCCGATCTCGCTCGATCAAATCAAGCAGGCCGGTGCCACCGGCATCGTCACCGCCCTTCACCACATCTATCGCGGCGAGCCTTGGCCCCTCGACGAAGTCCTCAAGCGCAAATCGGAAATCGAATCCGCCGGCCTCGTCTGGTCCGTTGTCGAAAGCATTCCGGTTCACAATTCCATCAAGCTTCGCTCCGGTCCGTATCGCCCGTACATCGCCGCATGGAAGGATTCTCTCGCCGCTGTCGCCAAGGCCGGCGTTCCGGTCGTCTGCTACAACTTCATGCCGCTCGTTGACTGGACTCGCACGAACTTAAAGTGGCGCCTGCCCAGCACGGGCTACGCGTTGCGCTTCGATGCGGTGGATTTCGCGGCGTACGACCTGTTCCTCCTCGCGCGCCCGCATGCCGAACGCGATTACTCACCGGAGCGCGTCACTGCCGCCCGCGCCCGCCTCGCGTCCCTCTCGCCTGCGCAGCAGGACGACCTCGAGCGCGCCATCCTCGCAGGCCTTCCCGGCGCGGAATCGTCCTACAGCCGTCAGGCGTTTCGCGACGCGCGCGCCGAGTGGGAAGGCGTTTCCCCCGCCGATCTCCGTTCGGCGCTGGTTGCCTTCCTTCACGAAGTGGTGCCCGTGGCGGAAGAGCTTGGTCTCCGGCTTGCGATTCACCCGGACGACCCTCCTTGGCCGCTCTTTGGCCTGCCGCGCGTCGTTTCCACGGCCGGCGACGCTCGAGCCATCCTCGCAGGCGTTGATCGCCCGGCAAACGGTCTCACTTTTTGCGTGGGCTCCTACGGCGCCCGCGCGGACAACGATTTGCTCGCGATGCTCCACGAAGTCGCGCCGCGCATTCATTTTGCCCACCTGCGCCAAGTCACACGGGAAGCCGACGGCTCATTCTATGAAGCCGAGCACCTGAATGGCAGTTCGGACATCGTCGGCGCCGTCCGCGCGTTGCTCGAAGAAGAGTCTCGCCGCGGTAGCGCCAATCGCCCGGATCACGAAATTCCCATGCGCCCCGACCACGGCCATTTGCTCGCCGACGATATCAACAAGAAAACCAACCCCGGCTACTCCTACCTGGGCCGTCTGAAAGGTCTCGCGGAATTGCGTGGCGTTGTGCAAGCCTTGATGTATGCTGCCCCAGGCTTCCCCCACCCAAAATAAATAAAGTGAGCGATCGCCGATGAAGGAATTCGCAGAGAAGGTTGCCATTGTGACTGGGACCACGGGAATTGGGGTGCAGTGAGCCACAATGCTCACATGATCGGCGCACCGATCTGCGTCGCGCCCACCGGCGACGTCTGCGGCGAAGGCGCCGTTTGGCACGCCGCTCACCACGCCGTCTATTGGACGGACATCAATCGCTTCCTCATTCATCGCCTCAGTCTCGCCCATTCCGCCGTCCGCACCTGGCTGTTCGATGAGCCGGTCACGTCCCTCTCGCTCACCGAGCGCGACGGCGTCCTCGCCGTGGTCCTCGGCTCACGCGTGATTCTTTGGGAACCTGCCACGGACACCCGCCACGCTCCCCTTTTCAGCCTCGATGGCTGGCCGGCAGTCCGCCTGAACGACGCTCGTACCGACCCCCGCGGCTCGCTCTGGCTCGGCTCGATGCGCAACAATGTGAATGCGGACGGCTCCTCCAGCCCGGCGGGCGGACAAGATGGCGCTCTCGTTCGTCTCGATCCGGATGGCGCCGTCACTGCCTGGCGCAATGGCATCGGCATCTCCAATACCTTGGCATGGAGTCCCGATCGTCGCCGCTTTTATACCGGAGACACGCTCGCAAACGTGATTTGGGTTTACGATTACGATTCCTCGACCGGCGCGATTTCCAATGCACGCCCTTTTCTCGAAGGCTTCGCGCGCGGATTCCCCGACGGCTCCGCTGTGGACTCCGCGGGATATCTGTGGAACTGCCGTTTCTACGGAAATTGCATCGTGCGCGTCGCGCCCGACGGCACAATTGACCGCGTGATTGAAATGCCCGTGCAGAACACCACCACCTGCGTATTTGGCGGCTCGGCTCTCAGCACTCTGTTCGTCACCACCGCCCGTGCCGAAGCCCCGCCCGGCGATCGCCTAGCCGGCAGCCTATTTTCAATTCAAACCGAAGTGCCAGGACAGCCGGAAAATCGCTTCCGCACCCAGCTGCCTTTGCCGTTGACTTTGTAGCGGCCGGTTCAGGTTCACCGAACCGGGCAGCCTTTGCAGTTGCAGTTGCCGTTGCAATCGCTGTTGCTGTCGCCGTTGCCGAAGGTTTTCTTCGCCCCCTCCGCGGTGTCCTCGCGGTGAATCTCCCTGCCGGGCATAATTCCCTTTTATTCCCTTGCTGACTGTGTTATCATCAGTCGGGCGCTTATTTCGCCCGCACAAGGAGGAATTATGCCCGCGCCTGCTCGCGCTTCCGCCTCTCGCGCTCCCCGCGCCGCCCTTCGCCACCCCCACTCCACCCATCCGCGCATTTCTAATCGCGGATTCCGGGATTAGAAAATGACGCAACCTATTGAAAACAAACAACCGCACCCCATTCTAATCGCGCCCAAAACGCACACCAGCGCCCCAATCGCGCATTCTCCGCGCCACCCAACCTCGCCCGCGCATCCCCAGCCGCCCTCGCCGGCCACGCCTCGTCAATCGCTACTGTCCGGAAATCGGAAACTCACGCAACTCCTTCCCTATCAACAAACAATTCACAATCAATCGCTAATTTTGGTCGTAACATCGTCCCCACCCTCCCTCCCATCACCTGCCACGAAGGTAGCGCAAGGTCTTTGCCGGCGACCGCGGCGCCATCTGCGCCGTTTACCCAGCTCTGTGCATGCCGCGCAGAGCGGACAGGTCCCCGGCTGCTACTTGCTCGCGGCGGAACAAATGCATGCCTGAGATAACCCAATGCGAGACACCCCACAACCCCTTTCCACGGAAATCCTGGACAGTGCCCAAGCTTCCAGGCAGCTATCCATTGCCCTCGCGCTCGTCATATACTCCTCGCCTCGGACCTCGCGCGCTCCGCAGTCGCGCCCCAAGGAACTTCCGTGAAGCGCTGGACGAAAATTCTCCTGGCAATCGTCGCTCTGGTCGTAGCCGCGACCGCCTCGCTTCCTCTTTTCGTCAATGCCAACACCTTCCGCCCGGTCATCGAGAAACAGCTCAGCAGCGCGTTCGGCCGCAGCGTAAAGTTCGGCGACCTGAGTCTTCCGCCGTTCTCCGGTAGCCTCGTCGCCAAAGACCTCAGTGTTGCCGGCGATCCCGCATTCAGCGACGCGACGTTTCTCACCGCCAAGGAGCTCCGCATCTCCGTCTCGCTCCGCCGGCTGATTTTCTCGCACGAGTTACAACTGCGCGGTTTCGAAATCGAATCGCCGCAAATCAACCTGGTGCGCGCCGCCAGTGGCGCCTGGAATTTCTCCACCATCGGACATCAAATCCCCGCCGCCGCTGGCCCGCCCCCCGCATCCGCGGGCGCAGCTCCACAACATCCGAAGTCTCCCGTTCCCGCGCTCGCTGATCTCTCGGTCGCGCTCATCGTCATCGAAAACGGCCGTGCCACGTTCACCAGCTTGCCCGCGGAGGGTCCGCCGACCATATACGACGGCGTAAATCTCACCGCGCGCAATTTCTCTCTCTCCGCGCAATTCCCGTTCGAGCTGAGCGCCAACCTGCCTGCCGGTGGCACCATCAGCGTCACCGGCAAACTCGGCCCCATCAATCGCAACGATGCAGCCACCACTCCTGGCGAGGCCCAGATCTCCATCAAACGTCTCGACCCAGTCGCCGCCGGATTCCTTGATCCCAGCGACGGCCTCTCGTTCCTCGCGGACCTCGATGCGCGCGCCGCTTCTGACGGCCAAACGCTCGCGAGCAGCGGCACGGTTCACATCGAAGATCTCAAATTGCGCAAGGGCGCGGCCGCGGCGCCCAAACGGCTCGACCTCGCCTACAGCGTCACGCATCGCCTGAAAGACAATTCCGGCGAGATTGCGGACGCCTCCGCGACGATCGGCAATTCCGCCATCCACGTGAGCGGCACGTATCAGCCGATTGCTTCAAAGGCCCTTGGCACCACCGGCGTCCTGGACACGCTCTTAGATTTGAAGCTCTCCGGCCAAAGCCTGCCGATTGACGATCTGCAGTCGCTGATGACCGCCGCCGCAATTCGCCTGCCCAATGGTTCAACGCTCAAGGGCGGCGCCCTCTCGTTGAATTTCGCCGTAAAAGGCCAGCCCAATGCGCTCGTCATCACCGGCGCGGTCGCGCTCGATAACACCCGCCTCGTGGGCTTCGACGTCGGCTCGAAAATTCACGGCGTCGCCGCGCTCAGCGGCGTGAAAACGGGAGACACCACCGAATTTCAAAAGCTGCACGCGGACTTGCGTATCTCCAATTCCGGTGTCGTTGTCAACAACATTGACGCCGTGATTCCGGCCATGGGCGAACTTACAGGCAGCGGCACCGTCTCCCCCGCCGATCAATTGGACTTCAACCTCGCCGTGAAAGGCGCGTCCGCAAAGGGCATCGGCAAAGTCGGCGTGGGTTTCATCAGCCTGCTGAATGGCAGCTCGGGCACCGTACCTCTGCGCGTCACCGGCACTTCCGAGGAACCCTATATCACCGCCAACGTCGGCGGCTTGGTCCAGAAGAAAACTCGCTCCATCACGTCCATCTTCGGGAAGAAGAACTAGCCAGCCAAGGGCCGCAGCTATCGCCGGAAGAAGCGTGCGCGAATAGCGATTTTTCGTGCGCCGCGACTCTTCGGACGTTCCGCGATGTCTTCAGATTTTGGAATTTCGTCCCTCCTTCCTCCCGTTAGTTATCTGTTCACCCCCAGAGGTGACGACCCGCTCCGCCTCCGGTGCGAGCGACCCTAGGGGCGTGACGAGCCTCGTCGCTACCCTCCGCAAACTCATACGCTCCCCTTCTCGATTCCCCGCTAAACCATTGAATCCATTGCGGAAGAGTTTGGTTCCTGCATTGCAATCCACACACTCGCTGACTCGATTTCACGCGATCTTCTCGCGTCCTTTTCCGAGGAGGATGTATGACTTGCAAGCAACTCGTTGCGGCCGCCGTATTGTTTCTTGCGGCGCTTTTGTTGGCCCCCGCACCCGCACCTGCCCAGACCACCACCACCGGGGACGTTTCCGGCGTGGTCACCGATCCCAGCAACGCCGTCGTGCCCGGCGCGAGCGTCACCTTGAAGGACATCGGCAGAGGCGCGACCCAGACCGCCACCACGGGCCAGGACGGCGTTTACCGTTTCTATCTTCTCGAGCCCGGAAATTATTCCATTACCGTCACGTCCACCGGCTTCCGGACCGAAACGCGCAACATCGAAGTGCGCGTCGGCCAAGTCGCCCCGGCCAGCATGCAGTTGAGCTTGGGCAATGCCTCCCAGACTGTCACCGTCACGGAACAGACCCCGCTGATCCAGGTGGATTCCGGCAACCTGTCTTCCACCATCGGCGAGCAGCAAGCCCAGAACATCCCGAACCCGGGTAATGATTTAACTTACATGGCGCAGATCGCGCCCGGCTCGGTGATGAACACCGGCGGCGGCGGTTTGGGCAATTTTTCCAGCTACGGCATCTCCGCCGTCGCGAACCTTTTCACCATCAATGGCATGGACGACAACGATCCGTTCCTGAACGTGAATAACTCCGGCGCCACCAACCTCACCCTCGGGCAGAACGAAGTGCAGGAAGTCGCCGTGGTCACCAACGCCTACTCCGGCCAGTTCGGCGGACTCGCCGGCGCTAACATCAATTACGTCACGCGCGGCGGCACCAACCAGTTTCACGGTCGCGCCTCCTACTACTGGAATGGCAGCGCGATGAATGCCAACAGCTGGTTTAATAACGCCACTGGCACGCCCCGTTCGTTCGTAAACGCCAATCAATACGGCGCGGACGTCGGCGGCCCCATCGTCAAGGACAAGCTGTTCTTCTACTTCAACGCCGAGGGCCTGTACCTCGTAATTCCCACCAGCACCGAGGCCGTAGTACCCTCGGCAAACTTCGAAAGCGCGGCGCAAACGAATATCAATACGCTCTACGGCTCCGGCTCCGCCGCCTCGAATTTTTATCAAACCATTTTCGGTCTATACAATACTGCGCCCGGCGTATCCCGCGCCGCGAACACCATCCCGCAGGGCGACTGCGATCAGTCTGTTCTTACCAGCACCAATCCGATCCTCGCCGGGTTTGGAGCCGGTAATCCCTGCGGACTCGCGTTTTTCTCGAACATCAGCAACAAGACACACGAAAATCTCCAAGCGGGACGCATTGACTGGAACGCCACCGACAAGGACCGCCTCTTTGTCCGCATCCAGAAAGATCTCGGCCTCCAGGCCACCGTCACCGATCCCATCAATTCGCTCTTCAACGTCCAGAGCAACCAGCCCGAATGGCAGGGGCAGGCTCAGGAAACCCACGCCTTTTCGGGAGGCGCGGTCAACCAGCTCGTCGTATCCGGTGAGTGGTACAGTGCCATCTTCGGCGTGGCCGATCCTGCCGCCACCAACGCTGCGTTTCCCACGACGCTGCTGTTCGACAGCGGGCAGTTCAGCGACGTAGGCGGCATAGATTTCAACTTCCCTCAGGGGCGTCGCGTCACGCAATTTGGCGTGTCCGACGATTTTTCCATCACGCACGGCGACCACACCTTTAAGACCGGCGTGAAATTTCGCCGTAACTGGGTTTCCAACACGGACTACAGCATCTTCTCCACCGGCCTCTTAGTGCCCATCACCGAAGCTTCTTTCTTCACCGGGGGCGCCGATGGAAATAGTCTCGCTGAACAGGCCTTCCCTACTTCGTTGGAACAGCCATTCGCGGTTTACAGCTTGGCCGGCTACTTCGAGGATGACTGGAAGATTCGATCGAATCTCACCGTGACTCTCGCGCTGCGCCTGGAGCACAACTCGAACCCCATCTGCTTCAACGACTGTTTCTCGCGTCCCATCACCGAATTTCCAAACCTCAGCGTGGATCCCACCACTCCCTACAACCAGCTCTTGCTGGTGGGGGCGCATCGAATGTTGCCCAATCTCACGGCCATCGAACCCGAGCCTCGGCTCGGCTTCGCCTGGCAGCCGCACATGTGGGGCTTGCAGAACACCGTGGTGCGCGGCGGCGTGGGAATTTTCTACGACGCCTTTCCCGGCGCGCTGCTCGACGGCTTCTCCGAAAATCCGCCCTTTGACCCAACTTTCACCGTCTTTAGCAGCCCCACGTCCATCATCTCCTCGCCCTCGGACCCCGCGAGTCTGCTCTCCACAGCAGCCGCTTCAAACGCTGCTTTCCAGTCCGGATTTTCGACCGGCGGCAGCTTCAGCAGCATCTCCGCAGCGGTTCCAGGCTTCTCGCCGCCTTCTCTCGCCGCCTCGCAAACCAACCCCAAGGTTCCTCAGTATCAAAAGTGGAGCCTGGAAATTGACCGGCAGTTCGGCGCCGACACCTCGGTCAGTCTGCAATACGTCGGCAATCACGGCATCCACATCTACACCCAGAATAGCGGCATTAACGGTTGCAACGTCACCGGCACTTTCGTGGATCTTCCTCCTTGCAACCCGACTTCGGGAGCGGGTATCAATCCTAGCTTTCTAGGCGTGGACTACGCGGAAAGCATCGGCGTCTCGAATTACAACGGCCTCACGGCGTCGTTCACTCACCGCCTCCGAAGCGGAATCGTCCAGGTCAATTACAGCTACAGCCACGCCCTGGATACAGTCTCCAACAGCGGCATCCCCTCCGACGCCTTTTCAAACGTCGGCTTTGGCGCCACCAACACCAGCATCGTCTTTCCGGAAAATCCCGCCAACCAACGCGAATACAATTACGGCAGTGCGGACTACGACGCCCGGCACACCCTCAACGGCAACTATGTCTGGGAACTTCCCATTAAGCGCTACGTCACGCGCGGCCATGGGCCTGACGCCTTGTTGCGGGGTTGGGATGTGAACGGCGCCGTATTCTTCCGTACCGGCTTTCCTTACACTTTGATTGACTCCGGCACTTCCAGCGCGCTCACCGCCGGTGGTTACGGGTCATCCAGTTCTGCCGTGGCCGTATTCGCCACGCAAGTCGCTTCGGGCGGTACCGGCGTGAACTGCGCGTCCATCACGACGGCACAGCCCAACCGCGGCATTTGCCTCAACGCCGCGGATTTCAGCCCCTCGCCGGACGGATTCGGCAACATCACGCGCAACACCTTCCGCGGCCCCAACTACTGGAACTCCGATTTTTCCCTGATGAAGCACACCAAGATCTACGAGCACGCTGAATTTGTATTCGGCGCTCAGTTCTTTAACGTCTTCAACCATCCCAACTTTGACGCTCCGGTCAACGATATCGCCAGCACCCGCTTCGGCCAGATCGTCAAGACCGTCTCTCCACCGACCACCATCTTTGGTTCGGTCCTCGGAGCCGACGCGTCGCCGCGCCTGATTCAGCTGAAAGCGCAGTTTAACTTCTGACCCGGCGCAGCGAGGAAACGCAGCATCCCATAAAAAAAAGGGAAGCCCGACCGGGCTTCCCTTTTATTCAATTGCACCCTTCATTTCCGCGCGCCAACCTTGTGCTGCCGATCGCCGCCACCGTCTCGATGATTTATTCCATCATCATCGAGTCGTTTCCTACCCACAACTGCGCGATGCTCTTCAAATTCGCCTTGTACGTCCGCGAAACCGTATATTCCTTGCCGCTCTTGGTCCGCAGCAGGTATTCCCCGGTGCTCCACGGATGAATTTCCTGCACGCACGCCCCATTCACCAGCACCGAACGATGAATGCGCACAAATCCGTAAGGTTTCAGTTTCTCAGCCAACACCGAAATCGGTCCACGCAGCAAATACGAGCCCGATGTCCGCTGCAGCAGCACGTAGTTTCCCTGCGCTTCCACGGCAACTATTTCCGCTGGATCAACAAAGAGAATTCGTCCTTCCACTTTAATCGCCATCTTCGCGGGTTTCGCGATGATCGTCCTCAGCTCCGGCAGCAGCTGCATCAGACTCGCTGCGCGTTCCGCGGTCGTCCGGCGAATCGCTACGTCTAGCGCCTCGTGCACGCGCTCCGCTGAAAACGGCTTCAGCACGTAATCTACCGCGTGTTTTTCAAAGGCCGCCACCGCATGTTCGTGATGCGCCGTCACGAAGATGATGGCCGGGCTCGGCCGACCCAGCTTCTTCAGCTGATCCACCAGCTCGATCCCGGACATCTCGGGCATGTGGACGTCCAGCAATAGCAGGTCGCATTCCTTCCTCTGCAGTTGGTCCAGCGCCTCCACCGCGTCGTTTGCGATTGCCACGTCGTCTATGTCTCGCCGTTCCCGCAGTTCGTTCACCAGGGCGCTTCGCCCCAGCGGTTCATCGTCCACGACCATCACTCGCATCGGAGCACCCCCTCTCCCATGTTCTCGGCACCTACCGCGATCCAGCTCCGGCCAATGCCGCTGCATGTGAGATGAAGACCGGTAACCGCAGGGTTGCCGTGGCCACCTCGCCGGTCGCCCCCGAAAACGAAAAAGTCGCTTCGTCCGCGTACAGATGCATCAGCCTCGACCGCGTGTTGCTCATCCCCACGCCCATTCCCGGCTGGGATTTTCCGCCGACGCTATTTTCCACCTCCAGCTCCAACGCTCCGCTCGCTTTCCGGCTGGAAATCTCCAGCCATCCGCCCGTCCTGCAGCAGGCGATTCCGTGCCGGATGGCGTTTTCCACCAACGGCTGCAAGATCAGTTGCGGCACCAGCAGCTCTCCCGTTCCGGGCTCGATGCTCCAGCGAGTCTCCAGCCGCTCGCCCAACCGCATTTTCTCCAGCTCCACGTACGCCCGAACGAACTCCAGCTCCTCATCCAGCCGGATCAAATCCGTGCTGCCGTGGCGCAGCGCCGCGCGCAGCAGGTCGGAAAGCTTGATCAACATAGTCTTGGCGCGTGCGCGGTCCGAATCCATCAACGTCGCCACGCCGTGCAGGGTGTTAAATAGAAAGTGCGGATGCAACTGGCTCTTCAAGGACTGCAGTTCGCTCGCCGCCAGCGCCTGCTGCAGTTCCGCCTTTTCGACTTCGTCGCTGCGCATCTGTTCGTAGTACGCGTATGCGTGCGCACCCCCTACCAGCGTGATATACACCGCGATCTGGTCGCCAAACGTCCCGAAAATCACCCCCAGCATGTTGTGCATCGTGATCGGATAACGCGCGAACCTCTGCAGATGCTCGTCCCACACGGGGGCGACCAGCACCCGGATCAGCATGAAGCAGATCGCAAACGGCACGGCGCCCAGCGCGTAGGCCAATATTCCGCGCAGCGGTCTTTCTCGTTCGATCGGAAAGCGGCGGACAATGTAAAAGACAGGCGGTGTAAGCAGCGCAAAAACAAGAAATCGAATACCCATCAGTGCGAACAGGTAGAGCGTCCACTGCGGGTTTCTCAGGTCGCTCTCCAGCTCGCCCTGCTGCACAGTGATCAGCGCGCAAATCAGAAACCACACCCCAAACGCGCACGCATAGCTGAGCACCACTCCGCGAAGGGTCGGCATCGGCTTATTCATGTCCGCATCCTATCCTGCATTTCGCTCCTCCGGGAATCTCTGGGACGAATCCACAGAATTCGCTGACGTAGTCCCGGGATTGTGGCTGCAGTCCACGATTTTCAGGTTCGGAGATCTCCGGCGGTAGGCGCTTGCGCTGCTCAGGACCGTGGTCATCAGCCCGGATTCAAACATCACCCTTGGGCTGCCTTCGCCCATCGCCAGCAAATGCAGCCTGCGCGCGTGTTTAGAATGCTTCCGTACGCGGGCCTTCGGCGCTCCTCGTCCCGCTCCTGCGATCTCTTTTCAATCTCCGCTCTTTTGAGGCACACTCTGACGGAACATGGCGCGCGACTCGCTCATCCAGTTCTTTCCCGAGTATTTCCGCCACCAGCACGAAACCGCGGTTGCCTTCTCCCGCGGCTATCGCGTCGAACGCTGGAGCTACGGCCGCATCGCCGCCGAAGCTTGCCGTTTTGCACGAGAGCTCGAATCCCGCGGCATCGGCCCGGGCGAGGCCGTCCTGCTCTGGGCGGAAAACTCCGCCGAATGGCTCGTCGCGTTCTGGGGATGCGTGCTGCGCGGGGCCGTCCTGGTTCCGCTGGACAAAATCTCCACGCCTGAATTTGCGTCTCGTGTAGCGCAGCAGGTCAGCGCCAAACTCCTGGTTTTTTCGCAGGGCCTTCAGGCCGCGGGCATCGCCGTGCCTTCCCTCGCGATCGAATCTCTCTGCGCAGCTATCGCGCACCATTCGCCCGCCCCCTACGCTTCGCCTGTGCTCTCCCGCACGAGCCCGCTGCAGATTGTCTTCACCTCCGGGACCACCGCCGAGCCCCGCGGCGTTGTGCTTTCGCACGGCAACGTCCTCGCGAATATCGAGCCGCTCGAAACCGAAATTCGCAAGTATCTCCGCTACGAGCGGATCTTTCATCCCCTGCGCTTTCTCAATCTTCTGCCGCTCAGCCACGTCTTCGGCCAGTTGCTCGCGATTTTCATCCCGCCGATTCTCGGCGCGACCACCGTGTTTCTGGAATCCTTCAGCCCCGCTGATTTGCTGGAAACGATCCGCCGCGAACGCGTATCGGTGTTGGTCGCGGTGCCTCGCCTGATCGAATCGCTGCAGCGCGAAATCGAGCGGCGCATCGAATCGCGCGGTGGCGCCGCTGGATTCCAAAAAGCCTTCGCCGCCGCCGAGGGCCGCCATTTCCTCCGCCGCTGGTGGCGCTTTCGCCGCGTCCACGGCCTGCTGGGATGGAAATTCTGGGCGCTCATCTCCGGCGGCGCGGCCCTGCCCTCCGCCGTGGAATCGTTCTGGAATCGCCTGGGCTTCGCCGTCATTCAGGGCTATGGCATGACGGAAACCACCGCGCTCATCAGCCTGAATCATCCCTTCCGCCTGGGAAAAGGCTCCATCGGCAAGCTCTTTCCCGGCCTGGAAATGAAAGTCAGCGCCCAAGGCGAAATTCTCGTGCGCGGTGAAAATATTGCCACCGGCTATTGGCGCAATCACCAGCTCCAGCCGGTTCTGGAACGGGACGGCTGGTTCCACACGGGCGACCTGGCGCAAGTTGGCGACGAAGGCCGCCTGTACTTCAAGGGCCGCCAAAAAAATGTCATCGTCACGCCCGCTGGCATGAACATTTATCCCGAGGACCTGGAATCCGCTCTGCGCGCGCAACCGGGCGTAAAAGATTGCGTCGTCCTCGGAATCGAACGCGACGGCAATGCCGAACCCTGCGCCGTGCTGCTGCTCGATGATCCGGCCAGGGATCCGGCGCCGCTCGTCGCCGCCGCGAATCAATATCTCGCGGATTACCAGCGCCTGCGCCTCTGGCTCGTCTGGCCCGAGCCGGATTTTCCCCGCACCCCCACGCAAAAACCGATGCTGCAGCGCATCCGCGAAGCCGCCGAAAGAAGACTCGCGGGCGAAGCCGCTCGCCCCGACGCAAGCTCCCTGGCAGGCCTGGTCGCCCGCATCACCGGCCGGCCGCCCGGCTCCCTCTCGTCGCAATCCGCCCTCGAGCAACAATTGAATATGAACTCGCTCGATCGCGTCGAGCTGATGGGCGAACTCGAAGAGCGCTACCAGGTGGACTTAAGCGACGTGAAATTCTCCGACGCCACTACCATCGGCCAGGTCGAAGAACTGCTCCGCAACCCGCCCAAGGCTCCCGTGGAAATCAAGTATCCCCGCTGGCCCCAGAATTGGCTCATCACCGCCATCCGCATCGCGGTTTATTACTCGCTGGTTTGGCCGGCCACCTATCTCCTCGCCGCGCCGCGCGTGCGCGGCCGCGAAAATCTGCGCGGGCTCACCGGTCCGGTTCTGGTGATTTCCAATCACGTGACGTACGTGGATATCGGCTGGATTTTGGCAGCGCTGCCCGCAAGATTCCGTCACCACCTCGCCACCGCCATGCGCGCCGAGCGCATCGCCACCATGCTTCGCCCGCCTCCGGAAATGGGTCTTCTCGAAAGCCTGAGCGAACGCCTCAACTATTTTCTGGTCTTCTCCCTTTTCAACGTTTTCCCGTTGCCGCGCGAGTCGGGTTTTCGGCGCAGCTTCGCGTTTGCCGGCGATCTCGCCGACCGCGGCTGGAGCGCCCTCATTTTCCCCGAGGGCATCACCACGCCCGACGGTAAAATCCACCCATTTCGCGCGGGAATCGGCCTGCTCGCAAAGCAGCTTGACCTTCCCGTCGTGCCGATTCGCCTGGACGGCCTCTTCGACATGAAACAGGCAAACCGGATTGCCCACGCTCCGGGAAAAGTGCGCGTATCCATTGGCGCGCCCGTTCGTTTTACTTCGGATATGGATCCGAACCAGATTGCCCGCGATTTGCAGCAACGGGTGGCCGATTTAGCTTGGTACGGAAGCGAACAGTAATCGGGGAAAAAAAGAACACAAATCAGGTTTCGAGTTCGATTCCTTTGGGCGACTTGCTGCATCTACTCGAAAAAGTAGCAGCTTTGGTTTTGCCGATATCTCGGGGCCTATCCAGGATCGGAAGGGGTATCAGGAAGTATCAGCGACAAGCGGGCGGTAGCCACACCCGCTTGTTCACAAGCCATCACAACGCGGTTGTTCACAGACAAGGAGGCTTCGTGCCAGAAACCGTCAGTCAGGATGGTTCCGTCTCACCAATTCCACCGCATCGCCTGGACGTTCGGATTGTCTCTACTGCTGGTCCTACGACAATCGCAGCAAGGGCACGACCGAGGACGTGGCGCGCCGCTGCATTGATTGGCGTTACGAGACGCCCTGTCGCGTCGTCGCTGCCACCGGCGGCGAGCCGCTGCTGCGCCCCGATTTCGTTCATAAGGTCATCTACTACGCCGCCAAGAAGGATTTCTGGGTTTACTTGGCGACCAATACCCGACTGCTTCGCACGGACGGCACGCTCGCGCCTTGCTTCCCGATGTATAACGCCACCTACGACTGGGGCACCATCGAAAAGCCGAAATTCCAAGTCTCCCAGCTCAACGAAATGAAAAAATCCTGCGAGCTCGAGTGCTTCTCGACTCTCGGTTACAACTTGGCCTACTGCTACAGCACCACCCGCGTGATGAAGTGGCTGCTCAAGCAGGCCGCCAACCGCTTCCGGGGCGTGACAGGCAGCTTCGACTAACGGCGCCGACGGCCCGCCGCCATCGCATCCGCACCCACGGATTCACGATGCGCGCCGGGCCGTCGTGCCCCCACGCAGCCATCAAGCCGATTTGGGTTCGATTCGCGTCGCCTTCGCGTACGAGGTCTTCGGCAGCTCAATCGTGAGAATGCCGTCCCGCAAAGTCGCGCTCGCCCTGGACGTATCCACATCCGCCGGTAAATCTACGGCGCGCAGGATTTGGTCGGCGCAGCATTCCGAACGGATCCTCCTGCCATTCCTGTCTTCCTTGAACTCACGACGGCCCGCGATCATCAGCCGCCGTGGCTCCGCCTTGATTTCCACGTCCTTGGCGTTGAAGCCCGGCACCTCCGCCCGGACCACAAACTCTCCGTCGGACTCCTTCATCTCCATGTGCAGCGGGTGCAACAGCTCCGCTTCAGCGCGAAGCCAGTCCTCCAATTCATGTCCGCGCCACTGCCCGTTGCCTTCAAACAGCTCGAACGCTCGCTGCGCGATCGCGTCATAAATCCTGTCGAATTGATCGGCCACATCCATGGGTCCCTGCCGAACGGGTACCGATCCCCTAATGGGCTGCATTGCTGTCGCTGATTGTGCGGTCATCGTTTGATTCTCCCTTAATGTTTTATTTTCTTGCCTCGCAAATCCGGTGGGCTTCCGGAGAACGCGCCGCCTTTGCCGCGGGCCGCGTGGCCTGCACGGGGAAGAGGCGGCACGTCTGCGGATGCCTCCAGCCAATTCCGAAGCTAGCTCATTCGTTTGCAACCGATCAATTCCTCGTAATGCATAGAAGGGCGTATGTCCTTGGTGGTACGCATCGCTCTCGCCGCACAGGCAATTGCTTGATAACACGGCCGTTTCTTACTCGCGAAACGCCCCTGGCCGCCGCAGTGAGTTGCAATTCCTATGCCGGCGTCTTATGGTGGTCGTCTAGGGTATTTTTTGCGGCTGCACGGCTGTTCTGGCCAAAGGTTACCGGCTATGGCCCTTGACGAAAGCCTCGCTCGACGGATCGTTGACTCGCTGCTCCTCGGCCTCTGCGTGGCCGCGGCCGACGTCGCTCTGGACGTTTCCTTCGCCCGCATGGGCGCCGCACGCGACACCAATTTCTTGAACGATTTGATCATCGGCGCGGCCGCCGCCGTGCTGGCCTATATCTGGGTGTCCCGTCGGGATGTGAAGCACGCCCTAGAACTGTCCCGGGAGAAGCTGATGCAGGAAGCCATACACGCGGAGCGCAAACGCATGGCCCTGGAGCTGCACGACACCGTCTGCCAGGCGCACGCCGGCACGATTATGCACCTCGAACTAGCCGGCGATTCCTTGGCTGAAAATCGCGAGGCCGCCACTCACGTGCATCGCGCCTTGCAGCTGGTCCGCGGCAGCATGACGGAGATGCGCTGCGCTCTTTGGGACCTCTACCCCGAGGAATTGCAGAAGGTGGATCTCAAGAGCGCCATCGAGTTCCTGGTTAAGGATCTCACCGCCAATAACGGCGTTGCCGTCCAGTTTTCGCTCGACGGAACGGTCCGCCGCCTTCCCCTCAATATCGAAAAGGGACTGCTGCGCATCAGCCAGGAAGCTCTGTCGAACGTTGTGAAGCACGCGCAGGCCCGCGAGGTGCGCATCGAGTTATTCCTCGATTCCGACCGGGCGCGCCTTTCCGTGCGCGATGATGGCCAGGGTTTCCAGCCCGCCTCGAACTCCGGCAGCTTCGGACTCGCTTCCATGCAGGATCGTGCCGAGGCTCTGGGAGGGATCTGGACGATCCGCAGCGAGCCTGGCTGTGGCACCGAGATTCAGGCTTCGATCCCCATTCCGCCGGCGTCGGGTTGAGAGAGAAACGATGAAAATGCCTCGCTCCCTTCACATCGTAATCGCCGACGATCATTCCATCGTGCGCGAAGGCCTGACGGCCGTCATCAATCGCGAGCCGGACATGGAAGTGGTCGCCGAAGCTCGCAGTTGGCCCGAAGCGGTGGACCAGGTCGTTCGCAAGCGGCCTGAAATCGCCGTCCTGGATCTTCACATGCGCGGCATGGACCCGGCGGACGGAGTGGCCGCGCTTCGCGAACGCTTTCCTCCCGCGCAAATCATCATCTACTCCGCCTTCAGTACCGACGAAGAGGTGTACCAGGTCTTCTCCGCTGGGGCGCGAGGGTACATCGTCAAGGGCGAGTCTGGCCGGGACGATTTGCTCGTGTGCATCCGCGCCGTTTCGCGCGGGGAATTGTGGATCCACCCCTCCGCCGCAGCCCGCCTTGCCGCGCGCATGACCTCGCCAAATCTGACGGCGCGCGAAGTAGAGGTCCTGCGCCTTATAGTCATCGGCAAGTCCAATAAAGAAATCGGCTCCGCCCTCGATGTTACCGAGGGCACGGTAAAAGTCCACGTTAACCACATCCTTTCCAAGCTCGGCGTCACCGGGCGCGTCGAAGCCATCATGGCGGCGGTGCGGCGCGGCTTTGTCCATCTCGCGGGCAACCTCCCGGAATCCGCCCGCGGCGTCGCTGGCCCGGGCGACCGCTCCCTAAATTCCGATCCCTCCAGTCGGGATACATCCAACGCTATACGGCTCCTTAAAACCAAAAGCCAATTGCGCACCAGGAAGTAATCTACAAACATTCCTTCCGTGCAGCGGCACCGCCACGCGGATGCACAACGATCGCTGCGCCCTCCGTGCAACGGCGAGTTGGAGGCACAATCCAGATGAGAGGCAATCTATGAAACCGGTGCTTACACTATTCGTGCTGTCGGCATTCTTGGCTTATCCCACATTCGGCAAGACCCCAGGTCTGCCTGGCCCCCCGCAACAGACCGCCGCGTGCGATTCTCATCCGCTCACCAGCGCGCAAAAAGCCCAGCTGGCCAGCCTGAAGCGCGAACAAAATCTCTGGGAATGTCTCACCGGCTCCGTATTCTGCAATTCCGTTATGCTCGATCCCTCTCAACAGGTTGAAGTCAGGAGCGCCAATCAGCAACGGAACCTGCTGATCTGCCTGCAGGGTTACGCGACCTGCGATCACTCTCTGCTATCCACAGACCAGGCCCAGCAGGTCGGCAAGCTAGACCGCGAGCGCAATCTGCTCACCTGCGAAACCGGTGGCAACCTCTGCGATGCTTCCTTGCTCACAGCCTCCCAGGCTCAGGACGTAGCGACCCTCGGGCGCCAGCGCAACCTGCTGCAATGCCAATCGGGCGACTCCGCCTGCAATCCGCTGCTCTTGACCTCCTCCGAATTCCAGCAGGTGAATGCCGCCAAACACCAACGCAATCTGCTCGCCTGCAAAGCGGGTGAGGACAGTTGCAATCCCTACTTGTTGGGCGATGCGCAAGCCCAGCAGGTCGCGCAAGCCCAGCAGCAGCAGGATCTGCTTTCCAGCGTGAGCCAATATGAGTTCTGCGCTCCCTCGGCGACGCCTTCCTCTGCTGACAGCGATGCCGCCAACGCGGCGGACGATCCCTCCGCTTTGCAAGAGGCCTCGAACCCCAGCGGCAGCGGCTCGGGCGAACCGAAATAACGACCGATCTCCCCGGGGTCGCTCGTGCCGCGAATCCACACCCAGAACAAGAGCACCGGCCTCCGCTTCCGCAGAGGCCGGTGCGGGGCCCCTCCAATTTATCTGCAAGTCTAGCTCGTGGCCTTTGTGTTGGTGTGGCTGCTCTGATTTCCGCTCTGCGCCGAAACGCTGTGGTACATCTCGTGCGCCAGCTTCAAGTGCGTCTCGAGCGTGGGCAAAGTCTGCGACGCGAAATTCTTGATGGCCGTGTCCTTGCCGTCATTCGCTTCGTAGCGGAATGTGGCTACGTCGCTGCGGTGATCCCGCACCATGTCACGCGCGTATGCGCGATCGAACGCTTCGCCCGAAAGTTTCGCGAGACGGTCGTACGTAGCCTGGTGCATGGCGCAAAGCACCTCTGCTGCCGGACATGTAAAAGTTCAAGTGTCTCCCAAACAAGCCTACGTTTTCGTGGACGGTAGCGCCATTCGCGACGGCAGCCAAACCCTGACCCTCTCCGCCGGCGAACACCGCATCGGCGTGTATAACTACGGCTTCACGCCGCAACAACAAACCGTCAACGTAGTCAGTGACCAGACCATCCGCCTGCATGTGGCTCTACAACCCGACGGCGAAAAAGTCAGTGGTCCGTTCGGCGATATCGAACTCAAGGGCCACCCTCGCGCGGCCGTCTTGCTGAACGGCGTCACGCCCGCTTATTTCGTCGGCCATGTGGATGAGTTTGACAACAATTGGCTCTGGCACCAGTGGCTGCTCGTCAAGCCTGGGGATTACAAAGTAACCGTCACGCGCAAGGGCCAGACTATTTGGTCTGGACCGGTCGCCGTGAAAGCCGGCGAGCGCGAGGTCGTCTATCTCAACGACGGCGGCAAAATCAAGAGCAAGAACTTTAAGCGCGGCCTCACTCTTGGCCCGCAGCCCCAGTTCGATGCGGGCATCGCCAGCGCCGTGGTTCCGATTGCGCCGGTCAATGCGCAGCTATCCGCGTCGCAACCGCAAACCACCTGCGGCCAATCCGCCACTCTGAATTGGAAGGCCACGGACGCGGTGGACGCTTCCATCACCCATCTTGGAAACGTGCCGCTCAGCGGCGATCGCTCCGTCAGTCCCGCGCTGACCACCACGTACCAGCTCGTCGCCAGGGGCCCCGGCGGTGAAGTCACCAAGACGGTCGCGATCGGCGTCAACTCGCAACCCGAAGTTGCCATCTCTCTCAGCGACCCGGAAGTCCACTACCACAAAGTCGGCGACAAAGTTGTGCAGGACGGCTCGACCACCCTGCAATGGTCGGCCTCGAATGCTGATAAAGTGACCATCACCCCGCTCGGCAGCGAATCGTTGGATGGCAGCGAAACCATCAAGCCCGAGCCAGTGCAAACCACTACCGGACCCGTGAACGAATCCTTCGGCTACACCATCCAGGCTTCCAATGCCTGCGGCCGAACAGCTTCCAAGACGGCTCTGCTCCACATCGTTGGTTCCATTGACCCAGCCCCGCCAGTCACGCTCGCGAGCCTTTTCTATCCCACCAATTATCCCCGGTCGCACCGTCCGAAAGTGGGCTTGGTGACGAGTGAAGCGCAGCGCCTGGCGGAGGCTGCCGTTACGTTCAAGAACAACGAGCAGTACGATCCGCAAAATAAGCTCGTCGTCGTCGGCTATGCGGACGTGCGTGGACCCGGCAAATACAATATGGCCTTGAGTGAAAGGCGCGCCCAGCTCGTGCAGGATTTTCTGGTCTCGCAGGGCATCGCCGCGGATAAAATTGAAATCCGCGCGCACGGCAAGGATCAGCAACTCACCGAAACCCAGGTTCGGCAAATCCAGTCGCGCGATTCGCAGCCTCCCCCCGCATGGATGCGCAAGCGCCAGCAGGACACCTGGCTTGCCTACAACCGCCGTGTGGACATCGTTCTCGAGCCCGAAGGCCAGCAGTCCGCCCAGACCTATCCCAACGACTCGCCTGACGCGCGCATTCTCTGGGAACGGCCCGAGCCCAGCTTCAAGCAGTTACAATCGCTGTCCCACGTGCCTCCCGGCAGCGAACAAGCTCAGACGAATAACGTTGTCAGCCCTAAAAATCCCTCGTAAGGAGATAATCGCATGCGACTCTCAATCAAAAGTATGGCCATCGCCAGTGGACTCTTGTGGGGCGGCGCCATCCTGCTCGTCTCCCTCATCAACCTGTCCCGGCCGGAATACGGTATGGGCTTTCTCGCCATGATGAATTCGGTGTATCCGTGGTTTCACTCCACGCATACCTTGGCCAGCGTAGTGATCGGCACCATTGACGGCGTGATTGACGGCGCCGTGGCCGGCTGCCTCTTCACCCTGCTCTACAATGCAACGCTGGACCTAAGCGCCAAGGCCCAAGCCCTGCAAAGCCGCCACACGTAGAGCACCCCAGCGACGTGCGCCGGTCCACCACGCGGCCGGCGCACCGTCGCCGCAGCAGCAGCCACGCACCACGCGCACCGCTCCGCTCTTCCAGTTAGTCCCGCCGAGCAGCGTCATAAATCCCCGACCGGCAAGTGAAAGCCACCTGAGTCCGTTTTTTTTGCGATTGAGACGACCGGTTGCGACAGTCAATGAAAAAAGCATTCGCGAACAACACAGCAGCATCAACGTTGTCGCTCCGCGGGCCTATCAACGCCAGTGTCGCGAATGGAGCAACCACAAACTGACCCGATGAGCCTAGAATTCCAGTTCAAACAGTGCGTCGAGACCGTCGGCGGCGAGTTCCTTGCTCTGAAGGATGGTACGGTCTACTTTCGTGCAAAACCTTGGCCGGATGATCGCGAGCCTCCGCCGATCCGTCTATTCGCTTTCGCGTGCACCGCCGAAGGCGCGCGGCTAGCGTTGAAATCGTACTACAGAAAATCGGCAATCGACGCTTGGGAGCAATTGATCTGAAAGAGCGCATGATTCTCGCGCGCAGCGTCCTGTCGCAAATCGCCCGCATGAAAATGCGCGGCCATCCGCCGACGTCCATTGCATCGGTGACCGGATTCCCCATGGCCATGGTGATGGAGGTTTTGTCGGCGAAGGTGGGCCCGCGATCGCTCGGTAGCACGAGGATGCCGGCGCCGCCATTCAGCGCGCGCTTCTTGTAGCTTCTCGCGAAAACCTGGCGCAACTCACGGCGAGCGGCCATCTGGAAGATAGAAATAATTCCTAGGATTCATCACGGCCTCATCGAACGAGCCGTCGTCGTTTTCTGCGCGTCGGCGAAAGGCCGCTCTGGGCGTCGCATTGGGGGCTTCGCATCCGCTCAGCGCAACTATTGTCTCTACTTCCTGTTTCACGGGGCCCATAATAAATCGGTCCGAATTTGCAGCGATATCTTGGTTGATGATCCTGACGGTGCGGCTGTCTACTTCCCGGTATTGAAGTCGACCGCGTTTTGGATTGCTTAATCTCAGGCAGGTCTCGCGACTAAGAGGAACGTAAGTAACGGTTCCCGGCACGTAAAATCCAACTTGCCGGACACCCCGCGGGGGCACGACAACCACCGGAGCATCGCACAAGACAAAACCAGCTCCCCCAGGGGCGCGCAGTACTTGCCACGATGAGCGGATAACGGTATCCGCTACGATTTTGGCCGCTCTGAATACGTATCTGAGGAACGGCAATTCGTTCACTACTATTTTGAGGCCATCGCGTTGAATCACTTCGACCATCGTTCTTGCGGAAGCCGCGACCTTGTCACCTGTTTCTCGCTCATAACGGTCCATCACCGATTGCATCCGACCTTCATTCACCGCGGTTAGACGCATCGTCTCTTTAACACCTCGTTCCCACATCGTGGTCACGTATTCGCGCATAGAAGGCAATCGAGAATACTGAAGGCCGACAAAATACGAAACCAAGCTCCTGACGTAATGGCCAGGGAGTCCAGCCAACGGGTAGATCAGACTCCGAATGTCGGTCGCACAATCGCCGTCAGCTTGGGCTAAGGCGATCGACTCCAGTCGTTGATCTTTCGGAGCGCCCTCCGGCTTCACTGCATACAAATCTTTTTCGCAACAGATAGCACTCGGATGACGTTCGGCAAAAGATTTCTTGAGACGGTCGTAAACCCACAGCAGTCCTTGTTCATTAACAAATCGTTTCTGGTACACCACGGGCACATAGTGATGCTTTCGTGGTTCATTCAAGAGATGCCCCTCGATTCAACATTGCTTTCCACGTTTATTTTTAGCAAGTTAGTTGATTTACCCCTTTAATACTTGCGATCCGACTGGATGTGCGATATGAAGAAGCTTAAACCTGAATTGCTTACGGCGCTATCTGCGTGCGTCGTCGCCCAAACCTCTGACACACAGGTGCACTTATGACAATGCACAAGCTAAAAAAGATTCTTAGAACGAGCTTTGTCACATTCTGTATTGTCGCTGTGGTCGCGGCTTTTGCGTATATCTTTTTCCTATTCTCCACTACGCCGCACCAAATCAAAGTTATAGATTTCGATGCGTACCGCGTTGAAGCGTTGAAGGCACACCGCGAGGAGGCGGGGGGTTATTTTCAGATCGCGATCGCCGTGTTCGGAGCATTGTGGGCAACCATGATCGTGAGCAAGGAGCATCGCCTCCGACCAGAAGATATAGGGGACATCTCGATGTTTGTGGCAGCCACAACGCTGCTCGTGGGCTTCCTTTGGTTCAATTGGCAGTATGCACGACTTTTGGGTCAGCTCTATTGGGATATGGGACCGTTGCTTAGTCCACAATCGAAGTTTGCGGACATACTAAATTCGAGATATGTCGTTGTGCATTACCTCGCGGTTGAAATCTGCTTCTACGGAGGATTGTTGCTCAGCGCCATTTGTACGTTTAGTAGCTGCATGCTTAGGAGCAAAACGTGAAGATTACGATCGCATTCTGTTTCGTGAGCCTGTCGGTGATTTCGGTCCCGTTTTTGCCGCAATTTCAAACTGCACAACGCACTGATTCTTCGAAGCTCGCTGAGTGTTCGAACGTTGAGGGCGCCGATGGTATTGTTGTTTCCGACGCAAAACAGCGTAACAGCTTCTTGACCGCAACAGGCCGATGTATGTCCGCGCAGGATTCTAACATTTCGGCGCTGACGCTGGCCGAAGACAAAGGAGTTATTGAACGTTCTTACCCGACAGTGAGAGCCTTTTACCGGTCCAGGAAGTACTCAGACTCGGATGTTGCGAAAATCCTCGCATTGGCATGGACGGAGTTTCGACGAAAAAACCCATCCAAGCAAATGAGTGGGGCAGCTTTTGTTCAGTTGGGCAATTCGTTTGGCCAATTGATCGTTAAGAGCGAACCGGCCGGGGCCGCGATTACCGTAGACGCGAGACCATGGGAGGGCCCGACGAACAACTCGGACTGGACGGATTCCGGTCAACGCGTCGTGAAGCTCCTCAAGCAAGGTTGTCAGCCGGCGGAAGGCAACGTAGACGTTCTGGCTGGGGGCAGCGCAACCTTCGAACGAAAACTGACCTGCCCGTAAACGCGACCAATCGTGAAGCCGTGCGCCGCTTCGACCAGGGCACGTCCGATCCCATTTTCAATTACAAGACACTTCTAGATCGGCCTCATCGCAGATCAGCCGGCCTCGGAGCAGTGGACACACCTACGGATCTTTCTGGGCATGGAATCACACCGGTGCTATTGATGTGTCTGTTTTTCTTTCCGGATGGAGCTCGCAAATGCCTGCGCGTCCTCACGGAGAGCAGCAATCCGGCAAATTATGAGCAAAGATGAAATGCCGTTTTCGGGTTGACTAGAAGTAGACCGAGATCGTTCCGTTACAGCGGGTAGCTCAAAAACCATCTGTTTTACTCGGAAAGTGGCGCGCCCGGAGAGAGTCGAACTCCCGACCTTTTGGTTCGTAGCCAAACGCTCTATCCAGCTGAGCTACGGGCGCGCCGAAGCGGCACATGCATTCCTCCTAGATTACGACACACGGGCCGCGACTTCAACACTGTCCCGCGATTGAAATCTCCTGCCGCGCGCAGCAATCCCCTCGCCACGTGCACCCGCAGCAGAAGCAGACGTTCGATTTTTCGCCCGGCCGACCGCGCGCTCGCCGCAGCGCCAGCATCCCCGCCAACCGCGTGCCCCACCGGCGCCTCCGCAAAATCAAAAATCATGCGGCGCAACGCGGCGCAAGCGCACCGCTATGCCCCCTGCGGAATTGTTCACCGCATTGTCACGCCGCCGTAACAATGACCCAGTAGTTTCGCCACCTACTCTGCAAGTCACATCGAGGTGGCGAATGGCAGCAGCAGGAACTTCGGTTCTAGATTCCAAAATGGCGGCGGGACCCGGCCGAATCGGCATTTTGGCTTTTGGCGTCGCGCTGCTCATTGGGCTATTTTACGTCGCCACCCATTTGCTGTCCGATCTCTCGGGAGTGCACGCCACCAGTTGGCTCCCTTACGGGCTGCTGGGCGTCGCTCTGCTCACCGCTTTGGCTTTCGAATTCGTGAACGGCTTCCACGATACCGCCAACGCGGTCGCCACCGTCATTTACACCCACACCATGGAACCGCACATCGCCGTGGTTTGGTCCGGCGCGTGGAATTTTCTGGGCGTCTTGGCCTCCAGCGGCGCTGCCGATTGGTTCGGCTTACCGGTGAGCACCACTCACGTTCTTTCCTCCGGCGTGGCCGGCACCATGGCTGCCAACCATTCCGGATTGCAGATGAGCACCGTCCGCAATTTGGCCCTGGCCTGGGTGCTCACGCTGCCCGCGTCCATATGCCTGGCCGCGATGCTCTTCTGGCTGTTTAGCAAGGTCGGTAACTGAACTTCGATATTGGCGTTCTTGCGATCGTGGAAGCGCTCCCCTTCGAGGGTGTGCCATTTCGTGTGGTTGCTCTCATCATGCGCAAATTTCTTTTTCTGATCCTCGCGAGCTTATGTCTGGCGTACCCGCATGCCGTTCTGCGCGCGCAGGAGGCTCCTGGCGCCTCTTGTCCGCGCCCTTCGCCGGGAAGCGCGGTCCCCGAGCCTGAAGATTTGCGCAGCAACAATGGCGTCTTGAAAATTGACCTTGCGGTCCTCAACTATAAGGAACCGGGCGGCACCGTTCGCTACTGTTACGTTGACGACGCCGGCAACCAATCTCCCAATCTGCGCCTCAGCCCCGGCGACCTGCTCATCCTGAATCTCAAGAACGATTTGACCGACTCCCCCCAATCCCTTCCTGCCGCCGGCCATCAGCATTCAACGACCGCCGCCGCGAGAAACCAGGACCCGTGCGCGGGCGGCCCCATGTCCATGTCCATCACCTCCACCAATCTTCACTTTCATGGCTTGACGGTTCCCGCCGTCTGCCATCAGGACGACGTCCTCAAGACCTCCATTCCGACCGGCGCTCCCCCGTTTCAATATAAGTTTCGCATTCCCGAAAACGAGCCGCCCGGTCTGTACTGGTATCACCCCCACATTCACGGCTTCAGCAAAATCCAAGTTCTTGGCGGCGCTTCCGGTGCCATGATTATCGAAGGCATCGAGCGCGCCAATAAAGAAGTCGCGGGATTGCCGGAGCGCGTCTTGATCATTCGCGATCGGGATTTGATCAATCCGAACTCACCACCTTCGAAATCCGAGCCCGTCATTCCCAAAATGTTCATTGATCACGACGGAGACGCCGCCAACACCGGCACCGGTTTCGGCAGGCCGGCGAAAGATCTCTCCATCAATTTCGTGCCGGTGCCTTACCCCGATTACCCTCCTGCGTCCATTCACATGAAGCCGCAGGAACGCCAATTCTGGCGCGTGCTCAACGCTTCCGCCATCACCTACCTGAATTTAGAAGTCTTGTACGAACGTGCCCCGCAACAACTCGGCGTTGTGGCGCTCGATGGCGTTCCCCTGAACGCCAACGGAACTTCCGGAGATTTCATCAGTTGGCAGAAACATCTCGGAATCCCTCCCGGCGGCCGCGTGGAATTTATCGTCACGGGCCCTCCCGCCGGCGTTCCCGGACTTCTCGTCACCCGCAGCGTGGATACTGGCGTGGGCGGCGAGAACGACCCGAACCGCATGCTCGCGACCATTACCGCATCGGAGAACGCTCCCGAGCCTCGGTCCCGGCTGGCCACCTCGCCCGAGCCGCTTCCCCCCTCCACTCTGCCCTGGCTCGGAGATGTAACTCCCGTGCGCGTCCGCAAACTCTACTTCTCCGAAAAACTCCTCGATCCTAATGATCCGAATAGCGCCACCACTTTTTACATCACCGTCGAAGGCCAAACGCCCGCTCCCTTCGACCCCGCTTCGGGCGTTCCGAACATCGTCGTCAAACAGGGGGACGTCGAGGATTGGGTCATTGAGAACCGTTCCTCGGAATTACATGCTTTCCACATTCATCAGCTGCATTTCATGATGATTGATTGGGACGGCGTCCCGGTGAACGAGCCATTCCTTCGCGACACCGTCAACGTTCCCTTCTACGATGGCCGTCAACTGCAGTACCCCAGCGTTCGCTTGCGCATGGATTTCCGCGACCCCAACACCATCGGCACCTTCGTCTATCACTGCCATCTTCTGGAGCATGAAGATAACGGAATGATGGGCGTGATTCGCGTTGACCCGCCCGAGGGAAAACAGTTTCCCGAGACAGGTACCGCTGGTCCTGGCACCACGAATCCGTCGGCGCATGCGACTGCCAAATATTAATTCTGTGTGAATAACGTTTCATACGCGAACTGCATATCTCATTCGTGCGCGCATACCCGCCTGCTAAAAAGCTTCATTTTCAAACTTTCTCCCATTAATTCTCCGCTTGTCTCCCACCATTCACGTAAAAACAACTCCTCCGCAACAAACAACCGCTATTACTCGCAAGCTCTGTCCGGAGCAGATTTGAAATTTACAGGAGGATGCATGTCCTTGAAGCGTTTCGCTGCAAATTCGATGCACTGCTTGCGCATCGGATTGACGTCTCTCGCGCTTTTCCAGTTCTCGCTCGGCGGTCCGTTAGCTACCACGGCGCAAGCCCAGGACGCCAATGATGCAAAGACCACCACGCCGATTAAACACGTCATCGTCATCATCGGCGAAAATCGCAGCTTCGACCACGTCTTCGCCACCTACGTTCCCAAGAGCGGCCAAACCGTTTGGAACCTGCTCTCGCAGGGCATCGTTACCGCTGACGGCAAGCCCGGACCCAATTTCTCGAAAGCGCACCAGCTCGCCGCGACGGATATCGGCACCGGCGACCCGTTCTTGCTCAGCCCCGCAGTCAAGACCGATTTCGCCGGCAACCACCTTCCCGCTCCGCTCGTCGGCGGCGCCAAGGACTCCTACATTCCCAGTGATAGCCTGACGCTCGCCGAACAAACCGAAAACGGCTTGCCGGCCAACTACTATCAGTATCTGGTTTCCGGAGGCACCGGCCTTCCGTCACAAACGCCGGACACGCGCATTACCGATGTCAACGCTCTTCCCGCCGGTCCCTTTCAGCTCACCAACGGCGACCTGTTCACCTACAACTCCTACGCCGCCAGCCCGGTCCATCGCTTTTACCAAATGTGGCAGCAGATGGATTGCGACATCGAGCACATCACGCCTGACTATCCTTCCGGCTGCACTTCCCGCCTGTTCTCCTGGGTGGAAGTCACCGTCGGCGCTGGAACCAACGGCATCAAGCAGCCTGCGAACTTCAGCACCGAATATTCGCCCAACGCGGTTACCACCGGTGAAGGCTCCACGGCTCTGGGCTTCTACAACGTTCAGAAGGGCGATGTCCCCTACTTCAAGAGTCTCGCCGACAACTATGCCATGAGCGACAACTTCCATCAGTCCGTCAGCGGTGGCACCGGCGCCAATCACATCATGCTCGGCCACGGCGATGCGATTTATTTCACCGACGGCGAGGGTCACGCCCTCACTCCTCCTCACAACACCCCGGTGCTGTCAGGTTCTGCCGTGGGCGTCGTGGATGAGGTCGAAAATCCGAATCCAGCGGCTGGCACCAACAACTGGTACGCGGAAGATGGCTATGGCGGCGGCTCCTACGGCTCTGCCTCTTACGGTGGGGGCTCCTATAGCAACTGCTCGGATCCTAAGCAGCCCGGTGTCTCCGCGGTCATTAAGTATCTCCAGTCTCTCCCGCACCCCGTGGATCCTCATTGCGTAACCGGCCACTACTACCTGCTCAACAACTACAACCCCGGCTACTTCGGCAATGGCGACAACGCCTACACGGACACCAGCGGCGACAACACCGTATTTACCATTCCTCCCTCTCCCGTTCGCAGCATCGGTGACTCGCTCATCGCCGCCGACATCTCCTGGAAGTATTACGGCGATCAGTGGGACAACTACGTTCCCGACCCCTACCAGCTCAACTACGGAGCCGTAGGCTCGCCCAACGCGCTGGGTGTCACCATCACTGCGGCGGACGAGTATTGCAATATCTGCAACCCCTTCCAGTACGACACGTCCATCATGGCCCATGCCTCGGTCCGCAAGGCGCACATTCAGGACACGGCGAATCTGTATTCGGACATCGCCAACAACACGCTTCCCGCCGTTTCTTTCGTCAAGCCCAGTGGCTTCGTGGACGGCCACCCGTCTTCCTCGAAGCTTGACTTGTTCGAAGGCTTCACCAAGAAGATCGTGGACGCGGTGCAGGCCAACCCCGAACTCTGGAAGGACACCGCGATCTTCATCACCTTCGACGAAGGCGGCGGCTACTATGACTCCGGTTACATTCAACCGCTCGACTTCTTCGGCGATGGCACGCGCATCCCGATGATCGTCGTGTCTCCTTACACCAAGCCCGGCACCATCACCCACAACTACTCCGATCACGTCTCGATTCTCAAATTCATCGAGCGCAACTGGAAACTGCAGCCGGTCACTTTCCGCAGCCGGGACAATTTCCCTAACCCCGTCGTCAAAGCCAGCAATCCCTACGTGCCGCTGAATGGTCCCGCCATCAGCGACATGTTCGAGTTGTTCGACTTCAGCAAGTAACCGCGAACCGGCCAGGCGGCGCGCATCCGCGCGCCGCCTGGCCTTTTTTCCCCCGCATCTCCCGCCTTTCTCTGCGCTCTCTCCGCCTGCGCGGTGAATCCCGCCATCAGTCACCGAGCCTCCGCCCCCAACTTTTCCCGAATCTTTTGCTTTGTGAATTCATCCATATCAGGTAGCATCTGCGCCTATGAATCGCCGCTCCAACGCCGCTTTCTGTTCCCCGTGTTGTTGTACATCCACGGCTGGCGCGGCGGTGCGATCCGATTAGCTTAGCAATCATTCGATAAGCCGGATTTTAGGCCCGCTCACAGTCAACCTGTCGAGCGGGCTTTTTCTTTTTACAGCCGAAAAATCAAGGAGTTCTGTCACATGACCGACGAAATCAAACGCAACGGCAAGCCGCGCCAGGCACCGCCCGCTGTCTCTCTGGACACCTGGGCGGTCATCCTCGCTCTCGCCCTGTCGCTCGCGATCTGGATTGGCTGGATCAAGCACGTACCCTGGTAAATCGCCCGCACGGCGATTCATCCCGAGATTCGGCGCCGCCGAATCGAAGGGCAGCGGCGCATTTCACTGCGCCATAAATTCCTGGGAGGACGATACCGCATGGCAAGCTCCATCGCACTCGACGCACCGGTTTCCGACAATTTCTTCAAGCAGGCCGCTCGCCTGATACCCGGCCTGCTGCTGCTGGTCGCCGTCGGCTACGCCGGCAAAGTCATCGAACACTCCATCTCTTTTTACGGCAAGACGCATCACCTCACGCTGCCCAACATCGAATACGTTCTCTGGGCCATCCTCATCGGCCTGGCCATCTCCAATACCGTCGGCCTGCCCCGCGTCTTCCAACCCGGCGTCGCCACCTATGAGTTCTGGCTCAAGACCGGCATCGTGCTGCTCGGCTCGCGCTTCGTCCTCGGCGATGTCGCCAAGCTCGGCGGCGTGGCCCTGGTTCTCGTCGCCATCGAAATCGCCGTCTCGCTCGCTTTCATGACGGCTCTCGGCCGCGCCTTCAAACTGAAACCCAAACTCACCGACCTGCTTGCCATCGGCTCCTCCATCTGCGGCGTCTCGGCCATCATCGCCGCGCAGGGCGCGATTGACGCCGACGAGGAAGATTCCTCCTACGCCATCGCCGCCATCCTTTCCCTCGGCGCCATCAGCCTGTTTATTTTTCCGCTCATCGGCCACGCCCTGCATCTCAGCGATCAAAGCTACGGTTTGTGGGCCGGCCTGGGCATTGACAACACCGCCGAAGCCACGGCCGCCGGCGCGCTCTATTCCGACGCCGCCGGTAAAGTCGCCGTCCTCGCCAAGACCGCGCGCAACGCCATGATCGGTTTCGTCGTCCTCGGCTACGCCATCCACTGGGCGCGCAAGGAACACACCGCGGGCGTCGGCAACAAGGCGGCCTTCCTCTGGCGCAAATTCCCTAAGTTCGTCCTGGGCTTCCTGCTGATTTCCGCGCTGGCCACCGCCAGCGTCTTCAACAAGAACCAGCTAGGCAGCCTCGCCAATCTCTCCCGCTGGGCTTTCCTCTTGACCTTCGCCGGAGTAGGACTGCGCACCAACGTCCGCGAGCTGGGCAAACAAGGCTTCCGCCCGTTCTTCGTAGGCGCCGTGGGAGAAGTAGTAATCGCCTTGCTGACCCTGGGACTGATCTTCGGAGCGGATCGCTTCTTGAAGTGATTGGAGAGTAGTGAGTAGTACGATGTGAATCGTGGCTTGTGATTCGCGCAACGTGGCGCAGGCGTTCCTGCCTGTTCTCTGCCGTTTCTCTGTCCTCGACCACGCCGACAATTCTTCCTGCGCGCCACAGGAAGCAGCCACCCTGTTTCACGAAAAAATAGACGATTAGAGCACGCCGCCGCCTTTTGTTTTCAAGCACTTACAGAACTTGCTAATCGCCGCGCGGACGATTCGACATGCGTTGCTCGCAATATTCTCCGCGGGTTGGGCGTAAATCAAACGGCGCTGCTCCGCAGTGCGCAGCATCACGCACGCAGACCGGCGCAGGACGCACCCTGGGGCTACTGCGGCGCGACGGTGGCGAAGAGCTTGTTTTCGCCGCCGTGGTCGGGGAGTCGAAGCGTCTTTTCGAAGCGCAGGCCCAGTTTTTGCAGCAGGGCGATGGAGGCTTGATTGTGCGGCGCGGTGATGGCCACGATGCGCTGGAGGCGCAGCACGCGACAGCCGTAATCCAGCACCGCGGAGGCCGATTCGTAGGCGTAGCCCTGCGACCGGAAACGTTCGAGGAGTGCGAAGCCGATGTCCACGTGCTCGAGCGTTTCGCGTTTCAGCAAGCCGCAGATGCCGATCGGGACGCCGGATTCCTTCAGCGCCACCAGGTACAAGCCAAATCCAAACCTCTTGTAGCTGGCGACAGGCCCGTTCGCGATGTAACGGCGCGCGTCGTCAAGAGTCCGCGCGCCACGATCGCCGATGTTTTGCAGAAACGCAGGCTCGTTCAGAAGTTCCAGGATAAACGCGGCGTCGTCCGCAGCCAGCTGGCGCAGCAGCAGCCTTTCGGTTTCGAGAATCTTCACCGCGCAGAGGTCCCCATTTTCTCGCAGGCGCCGCGGGATTACGCGGACGCTTTCCCCGCCGCCGTCTTCGCGCCGGATTTTTCGCCGAGGCTGCGCTCCAGCACCGCGAGGAATTTCGCGAGCCACGCGGGATGCGCCGGCCACGCCGGGCCGGTCACCAGATTGCCGTCCGCCAACGCGTCGGTCATTTCCAGCGCGGTGTAAACGCCGCCGGCCAGCTCGACTTCCGGAGCGCACGCGGGATAGGCGCTGACGCGCTTGCCGGATATGACGCGCGCCGCCGCCAGAATCTGCGCGCCGTGGCAGAGCGCGGCGATGGGCTTATTGGCCTGGGAGAAGTACCGCACGATTTCGAGCACCCGGGGATTCAGGCGCAGATACTCGGGCGCGCGGCCGCCGGGAATCACCAGCGCGTCGTAATCTTCCGCGCGAACCTCGGCAAAGGTGGCGTTCAGCGTGAAGTTGTGGCCGGGCTTTTCCGAATAGGTCTGCGCGCCTTCGAAATCGTGAATCGCGGTGCGCACGGATTGTCCGGCTTTCTTGTCCGGGCAGACGGCGTGCACGGTGTGCCCCACCATTTGCAGCGCCTGGAACGGGACCATCACTTCGTAGTCCTCGACGTAATCACCGACGATCATCAAGAGCTTCGCGGCTGGCATTTCAGTGGTCCTCCCCGGCTGGATACTCCGCGGCAAATCGCAATTATATCACTGCGAGGATTTGGCTTCGAGCGGACGGCGCTTGCGGCACGGAGCCGAGAAGCGCGATTAGGCTCGCTGCGCGAATCAGCTCTTGGGTCGCGGTGCGGGACTCGGCGCCGGCGCGGAATGCGCCGGCGCTTGCTGGTGCGAAGCTTGTTCATGCTGCGGCTGGGGTGCCGGTCGCGGCGTGGTGGGTCGCTGGTTGAGCGGAGGATGCACGTCGTACATGTCATCCCGGGCTTTGGTGGGGGGAGTAAACTTGACCGCCGGGCGCGGCTGCGCCGCGCCATTATTGCCCGGCCGCCCGTTCGCGCTGGACGCGGAGTTTCCATTGTTCCGCTCGTTCGATTCGGTATTCGGCGCAGCGTCGGAATCAGGACGCGGAGCGTGCGGCAAATTGTCGTTGGTATAGAGAGTGGGCGCGGCGGGCCGTGCTGGCGCGGGTTGCTCGTTGCCGCGCGCCGGAGTTTCCGTGTTGGTGAAAGCGTTGCCGCGCGCGGCAGGCTGCGCGCCGTTCGGCGCCGTCTCGGCGCTGACGAGGCGTTGGCTGCGGCTGGTCATCGTCGGCGGGCTGAGGCGCGCGACCACGGGCTTCTGGCTGAACGGGACGGGCGGCTTGGTGCGCACGACGCGCGCATTCGCGCTGACGTAGCTGGCGCTCGTGGGCGCGAGCGGCGAGGCTTCCACCACGCGCGCGTTCTGCAGTTGGTCGGGCGTGACGCGAACCGTGGCGGTCGCCACCGGCCTGCCGCCAACGAATACGTCGCGCGAAACCGCAGTCACCGCGGCAGCGTTGTGCGCGTAGGTGTAATTCATGCGGTTCACAGCCTCGTTGCGATTCGCTAGGTAGCCGTTGTAAGCGCCGTTGACCTGTGTGACGTTGATGACGCGCGTATTGGTGACGTTGATGTTCTGCACGTAACGCGCGCTGCTGCGGTATCCAGGAATGTACACGTCGCGCGGGCCCAGCGGAAACCAAGCCACGCCGGAGAATCCGCCGCCGAATCCTACGGCGAGACTGAAGCCGCCTCCGCCGCCGACAAAACCGACCAGCGCGGGAGCGTACACTGGCCGCACCACCAGCGGCCCGGGAACCCATCCCCAGGCGCCGCGCACGGAAATCCATCGCCCGTAGTGGAACGGCGCGAAGCCCCACGGCTCGCTTTCCACCCACGTCCAGCCCCACGGACCGATCCAGATCCAGTGGCCGTAGCGATACGGCGCCCAGCCGGTCACCACGCCGCTGGGATACCAGACTTCGCCGTAGTCGGCATCGGCTTGCCATTCGCCGCTGTCGTCGAGATCCGAGTAACCATCCACATCGCGCGAAACGTAACGCGCGGATGGTGAAGCATTCTCGCGCTGGTCCTGCGCCTGGCACCAATTTTCAAAATCGTCGAAATCCGGCGCGGCCTGCGCGTCGTAGCTCACCGCGTCCGTGCCGTTGAAGATGTATTGCTGCCCGGCGGCCAGATCATATGTTTCGCCGGCGGCGGTAACTTGCCCCTGGCCCTCGCGCACGATGATCAACGTGGAGTTGCCGTCGGGATTGGTCTGTACGACATATTCTCCGGAAGTGGCCAGAGTGAAGGCGAGATTGGGCGTATCAATTTCGAATGCGTTTCCCGGTTCGAGGTTGCGCAGATGAACTTCGATGGTGCCCTGCGCGAGTTGCAACTGCGCGGTTCGGTCATCGAGATTCAGGAAGGAAATGCCGGTGTTGCTGGAAAGGCGAATGGCGGTGGCGCCGATGTGCACTTCGCCGCGCGAATCTTGATCGGACCAGAGGTTATCGCCGGTGGTGAGCGGGCGGTTGACGTCCGCCTCGAGCCAATCCTGCTCGCCAGACGGCTGGAAGGAGACGGCGCCTTGAATGTAATCCAGGCGCGCGACGCGCGAGGGAGGGTCGGAGTCCTGATCCTGTGCCGCGGCGGGGCGCGGAAACGCGAGCAGGAGCAGTGTAACGAGCGTGAGGAACGGCAGGAGCGCGAGCTTTTTGTTCATGAAGTGAGTGCCTCTTTTCATGTGCGGCCGGCCGAGAATGTAGCCACTCTGCGGAGCCAGCTCGCAGTTAGAAACCATGCAAACCAGAGAACGATGCGCGTGTCCGACATGGAGGCTGATCACCTCCATGTGAGAAACCCGATTATGGGGGTTTTGTTGCGGTTTGCCTAGCGGGAGGCGTCATGGAAGATAACAGCCGGCGCGGAACAAAAGAGCGCGGGGGAGTGCGGCAGGACAGCGCGGAAAGGCGCGCGCGCCGTGGCGGCGGGATTGACGCTAGTTACCAACAACGAGCGGGAATTCCGCCGGGTGCGCGGGCTGAAGGTACAAAATTGGGCGCGGTGACCGACCGCGCCCGGCGCCGCGCCTTCACGGAACGCCTACGCTAAATTCGGACACAGGCCGCGGAGACGGGATCCTGCAAACACGCTGGCGGCTCTGTGGCGGTAACGGGTGGCCTACGGGATTTCGACTACGACCAGAGACATGTCGTCGGCGGGAGGGCCGCTGCGGAAGGCGGCTACGCGCTTGACGATTTCCTCGGTCATCGCAGGCAGCGGAAGCAGCGCAGTTTCGCGGACAATTTCGCTGAGGCCTTCGACGCCGAGCATTTCGTCTTGCGCGTTGAAGCTTTCGGTAAAGCCGTCGGTGTAGAGCACCACGCGATCGCCCGCAACGACGGGAACTTTCACGGGGTTCTCCAGGTCCACGGCATCATGCAGCAGACCCAGCACGGCGCTGCGGGATTCGAGCAGCCGCGGCGCTTCGCCGGGCTTCACAATCATCGCGGGAGGGTGCCCAGCGCCGGCGAATTCCAGGGTGCGCGTCGTGAGGTCCAGCCGCGCGGCCACCAGCGTGAAATAAAAGACGGAGCTGCGCAGGCTACCGATTACGAAGCGGTTGAGGTGCTCCATCATGGGGCCGAGCCCGGCGCCGCGTTCGATTTGCGACATGGTCTCGGTGTAAATGCGGTTGGCCACCAGGGCCGAGCCGATGCCGTGGCCGGACACGTCGCAAATCATCAGGGAAAGATGGTCGGGCCGCGGCGCCACCAAACCAAAATCGCCGCCGATGGTGCGCACCGGCTGGTAGAAAGTTTCCACCGTGGCCCCGCCCCACATCAGGCTTCCCGGCGCGAGGCTTTGCTGCACGCGCGCGGCCAGTACCAGGTCCTCCTCGATTTCGCGATGGCGCTGTTCGAGCTGCACGTTTACTTCGCGCAACGCCACTTCGGCGCGCTTCTGCGCGGAAATATCCGTGAGGGTGACGACGGCGAAAATCCCGCCGTCGGGATCCTCGATCTGGCGCGAGGTAATGACCACCGGCAAGCGGCTGCCGTCGGCCAGCGGCAGATAAAACTCGAAAAGGTTGCTGCCCTCTTTCTGGCGCTGCTCGATCTGCTGCCGCAGCGCCGGAACGTCCTCGGGAGGAAACAGCGAGGTGACCTTGGTGCCGATCAGTTCGCCGGCGGACACCGCGAGCATTTTCTGGAAATGCTCGTTCGCGTAAATCATCTCGCCGCAATCGTTGTTGATGATCACGCCCTGGTTGAGCGAATCGAGAATGCCCACGATTCCGTCCAGCCATTCATACGAAGTTTCAGCCACGGAGTATTCCTCGGGTGGGGGATTAAGAATTGCGCCTCGCCACGCCTCGTCTAAGGATGACCAGACGATGATACCACCGGACGGAATGCGGCTCGCGCGATTGCGGAAGCGCGCAGGTGCGGCCCGCGGCGCGAACTGCGCGCGGCCCCGAAGGCGTCAGCGGTTGATTACTGGCCGGCGCCCCGAAGGATTCATGTAAACTGTGGAGCTTCCACGGAAACAGAGCGGAATTCCATGCCACGAGGAGAGGCTGACGTGACCGATTTTTCCACACCAAAAGGGCTCGCGGTGCTGGGCGCGGGCAAGATGGGCGGGATTCTGATCGAGGCGTTCTTGAAACACCGCTTGATTGCACCGGAGCGAATCTTCGCCACGGTGCAGCAGACCAGCCTGGAACGGCGAAACATTTCGAGCGCGGGAATTTCACTGGGGACGGACAATCGCGCGGCGGCGAAAAATGCCGACGTGATCCTGATTTGTCTGAAGCCGCTGACAGTGGGGCCGGTGCTGGACGAAATCCGCGCGGAGCTGAACGAACAGAAGCTGGTGATTTCGATCGCGGCGGCGGTATCCACGGAATATATCGAGCGGCGCGCCGGCGGGAATGTGCCGGTAGTGCGCGCGATGCCGAATACGCCTTCGATGGTGGGCGAGGGCATTACCGCGGTGTGCAAGGGAAAATACGCGACGGCCGGGCATTTGCAGCTAGCGCGGAAATTATTCGATTCCGTGGGCAAGACGGTGGTGGTGGATGAAAAACACATGGACGCCGTAACCGGGCTTTCCGGCAGCGGGCCGGCGTTTCTTTACATTATCTTGGAAGCGCTGGCGGAAGGCGGCGTGAAGATGGGCTTGTCGCGCGAGCTGGCCACTTTGCTGGCGGCGCAGACGATGCTGGGAGCCGCGAAAGTGGTGCTGGAGACCGGACACCATCCCGCGCTTTTGAAAGATACGGTGACGACTCCGGCGGGGTGCACGATTGACGGAATTCTCGAGTTGGAAGAGGGGAAACTGCGGGTGACTTTGATTAAGGCGGTAGTGAAGGCTTCGCAGCGGGCGAAAGAATTGCTTTTTACAGACAAGGAAAGTTAGCGGAAAGGCGAGAGCTTCAGAGCAGAGGGACGGGCAGTGCGGGCCGGATGCGAAAATTTTGCGGCCGGATTAGTGCGCGGCCTGATCCGGGGTGATGCGAGTTAGGGCGTCAATTTCCAGGACCACCGTGTCGCTCGCGCGCAGCAGGAAGGTGCTGGGATCTTTTAGTCCCCAGTCTTTGTAAGGGATGGTGAAATGCACGGCGGATTGCAATTGCGTCGCGCTGGACGGTTGCACGGAAATCGCCGCGGTGAGCGGGTGCGTCTGGCCGTGCAACTGGAAAGTCCCGGATATTTGCAGCTGGGAAGCTGCTTCCGGATGGAACGCGCCCTGCACCTGCTGCGGCGTGAAGGTAATCTCCGGAAACTTCTGGCTCTCGAGAATTTGCTGATGCATTTTTTTGTCGCGCGAACTGTTCCCCGTGTCTCCGCTGCGGGCGTCCACCACGATGGCGCCGGTGGCCTTTCCGGTAGCGGCATCGAAATGAATCTGGCCGGATTTTAGCTGAAACGTCCCATGAACGGTGTGCAGCGTGGTGTCCAGGGTGAATTCGATCTTGGTGCTGGCCGGGTCGAGAGTGATGTTGTAAGCCTGGGCGCGCGACGGCGGAGCAATTGCCAGCGCGCTGACGCACGCGGCTCCGAACCAGAGGAGCACGGGAATTACTGCACGGCGAGCCGCGCGCGCATTTTCCTTCCCTGTTGCCTGTGATGCAGCGCTCATGCGCGCAAAAACTGCCAGCCCAAGCCGAAAATCTCGCTAGTCCCGATGGGCGCGGTCCTGGGGTGACTCGCGTGCGAGGAAATCAGCCGGGTAAATAGCGCGGGACTTTGGGCGAAGGTGCGCAGGGCTTTGCGCCGCAGCCATGCATGGCGATCGAGCAGCAAGAGCAGGCGCGCCGCCCGCACCGTCCCCTGCACGATGCGACGATGCGCGAGCTGATATTGCGCGAGGTTTTCCGACGCCAAGGCTTCCCCCAGGCGCAGCGCCTGCTGAAACGCGAGGCTGAGGCCCCGGCCGGTAATTCCGTCTATGGTGAACGAGGCGTCGCCGACCAGAGCGATGCGCCCGCGCGCGACATGGCGCGGGCGCTCGAGACCCGTCGGACTGCCGAGTTCTGCGGTGAGGCGCTGAGCGCCGCGCAAGCGGTTCGCCACGGCGGGGAACTGTTGCAGAGCCAGTTCGATCCGTTGCCGCGGATCGCTGGTGAGCAACGCAACGCAGATCTCAGCCGGTCCCGTGGGCGTAATGTACAGCTGGCAACGCTCGCCCCAATGGACTTCCACGAACTCGCTCCAGGGCGCAACCGCGAAGTGACAGCGAAATCCGAAGCGCGCGGAGCGCCCGCTACGCGCACCGAGATCGGCCCATTTTCTGACTACGGATTTCTGGCCGTCGGCACCCACCAGGTAGCGGAAAGGAAAGTGAACGCCGTCGAGCAGCGCTCCCGTGGAAGTTAGCTCGGAGACGTGCGTGCCCCAGTGGAAGGAAATGCCCAGCTGCGCGGCACGGCGTACCAGCAAATCGTGCAGAACGCTGCGGCGCAAACCGAAGGCCGCGCCGCGCGTGATTCTGCCGCTGGCGGAGGATGCCTCATCGGAGAAACGAAGGCCGGCAAACGGAAAAGCGACGGAAGAATCCAGGCGAATTCCCAAATCTTGCAGCGCGGAAACACCTTCGGGAAGCAGGCCCTCGCCGCAGGCTTTATCGAGCGGCGGCCGGCGCGCGTCCGCAACCGTTGCGCGGAGTCCCTGTTGCGCCGCCGCAATCGCCGTCGCGATCCCTGCCGGTCCCGCTCCGACGATCAGGACATCCGCGCTGCTGGCCACAGGCCCTGCTTTCTACCATCGCAAGAGAACTAGCTCGGCGCAAAAACCGGGCCCCATCGCGGCCAGGATGCTCAACGAGCCCGGCTCGGGGCGGTGGTTGTTGTACACGTCCTCGAGAACCAGCAAAACGGACGTGGAAGAAATATTGCCGACGCGCCGCAAGCAGGCCCAGGAGGCCGAAAGGTCGTCCGCGGTGATGCCCAACGCGGTCGCGGTAGCTTCCAGAACTTTCGGGCCGCCGGTGTGCATGACCCAGGACTTGATGTCCGAGCGCTTGGCGCCGTTTTCCGCCAGGAAGGCGTCCACGTCCTTGCCCAGGTGCTTGGTCACCATCTCCGGAACTTCCGGAGACAATACGATGCGGAAGCCTTTCTCGGAGATGTCCCAGCCCATGACCTTTTCGGTGTGGAGATAGAAACTGGATTTGGTGGCGAGAATTTCCGGGCCGTCGGATTTACGGTTGGAGCCGGTGATCACGGTGGCGGCGGCGCCGTCGCCGAAGAGCAGCGCGGAAATCAGGTGCGCCATGGAGAGGTCGTCGCGCTGCAAGGTGAGCGAGCACAATTCCACGGACAAGAGCGCGGCGGCCTGGTCCGGATAGCCGTGCACGTAATCGGCGGCGCGCGAAATTCCCGCGGCCCCGGCGACACAGCCCAAGCCGAACATCGGAATGCGCTTGATATTGGGTGAGAGGCCCATGCGATTCACGAGGCGCGCGTCCAGAGAGGGAGCCGCGATGCCGGTGACGGAGGTCACGAAGATCGCGCCGAGATCCTTGGGCGCGATTCCGGCCAGATGCAGCGCCTTGCAGAGCGCTTCTTCGCCGAGCTCCAGCGCGTGCGCGATCCAGGTGTTATTCGCTTGCCCCCAAGTCGTCAGGTTCTCGTAGTAATCAATCGGTTCCACCAGGTATCGCCCCTCGACCTGCATGCTTTCGTCCAGACGATCCAGGATATCCGGATTCGCCAGACGATGACGCCAATCGTTCTTCAGCGCCTCCGTCAAAATCTCCTGCTTGTAGTAATACTCTGGAAAGGCGCTCGCGACACTGGCAATCCTCATCGATTGGGCTCCTGAAATTTGGGCTTCGTGGCTCCGAAGGATAGTATCGCGAGAAGGCGCAATATCACAGGCTGTTTTACAAAAAAGAGGCGTACGGGTGTTCCGCCCGGACTGGCGGGGTCCTTGGGGGGCGAAAGGGCTGCAGACAACGACCAGGGCCGGGGGCAGGGCCGAGGAAAAAAGAACCCCGGGTCTGGGGGCGCAGACCCGGGGTGGGGGCGAGGGACGCTGGGCCGAAAACCTTTTTAAACTTTGCCGCGGTTAATAATTCCAGCGGCGCAGCGCGAGCGAGGCGCGAAACACGAGCTGGATGGCCACTACGATCAGCGTGTCGCGAAACGCTGCTGCTCTCTGGCGCATGCCCGAGACCTCTGGCGAATCGGGAAAAGGAAGCGCGTGTACGACTGCCGTTGCCCTGCTGCTGCTCGATCTCCAACTTGAACTCGCCGGCGCGCCCATGCTCGAACCTTTAATTCAGCACGTAAACCGGGTTGTCGTGCTCCACCGCCAGAACCATGGATTTGAAGATGTCCACGTCCCAGCTATCGGCAATGCGCAGGCGAACGACTTCGTTGGTTTCAGACACCAGGCGCCCGCGCAGCGGCACGCGCAGGTTCCCTGCTACCACCCTTAGGATCACCGGCTGCCCCATCCAGATTGCGTATCCACCTTCCATGTTGTCCCCCTCAGTGAGACTGGCTTGCTCGAACAATTGGAGTGTGGGACAGGCGGCCGACCTGTCCAATGGTACAGGGGGCTAGAAAGGGTGGTAGGAAAGTACTAGGGGCATTCAGTAGGGCGGGTGCGGCGGTTAAAGGCTTTTCTGTTATTGTGTTTGCGGCGATAAAAGGGCTACCCGGGGCCTGCCGGATGGCGAGGAAACGAGCGTAAATGCTTGAGCTGATTAAGGAGCTGCTGCACCGGCTTGCCGACGTGCGCGGACTGGTGGCGCTGGGCGGGATGGTGATGGTGTGCGGGATCATCTTCGTCGAAACCGGGCTGTTTGTGGGGTTCTTCCTGCCGGGCGATTCGCTGCTGGTCACAGCCGGGGTGGTGGCTGCGGACAAGGCTTCCGGCCTGCAGCTGGTGTGGCTGTTGCCGCTGGTGACTTTGTGCGCGATTGCCGGGGACCAGCTGGGATATTGGATTGGGCGGATTATGGGCGAGCGGCTCTATCAGCGCGAAGATTCGCGATTCTTCAAGAAGAGCCACGTGATGCGGGCGCACCAGTTTTACGAAAAGTACGGCTCGCGCACGATTATTCTGGCGCGGTTCATGCCGATCATCCGCACCTTCTGCCCGCCGGTCGCCGGGGCCGCCGAGATGACCTACACGCGCTATTTGCTGTACGACATTATGGGCGGATTCCTCTGGGTGTGGAGCATGATCCTGCTGGGATTCACGCTGGGCAACACCATTCCGAACATTGATAAGCGCATCCATTACGTCCTGGCGGTGGTGATTTTCCTTTCGCTGCTTCCCGCCATCTATTCCGCATGGAAGGCGCGCAGCAAGAATGCCGCGCGACTGAAGGAAGCGCCGGCGGAAGAGGAATAGCGAGCGCTCGAGACAGCACGGGCCCGGCGGCCCGAGCTGCGCAGAAATCACAGCGGCCAAAACGCAAAACGGGGAGCCTGGCGGCTCCCCGTTTGCTTCTTACAAAGGCCGCCGCGGTGCCGAAGGCGTCGCAGGCGGTGCGCACCGCAAAAGCGGTGTGTAAACGGCGTCTAGCTCAAAGTTCGGTAGCCGGTGGAGTCATACAACACCCTCCAAGCGAAACGACTACAAGGCCCTTGTACTCCCGCGTGGCGGTGAATGCAACCGGAATTTTTGCGGATACGCCGCGGCGGGAGCGCTTACTTCAGCAGCAAAGCTTCGCGGACCTGGTCGCGGCCGACGAACGTCTTGGACGAGCGGAATTTTCCGAAGATATCCAGGATTTCGCGATTCTGAAATACGCGGGCGTGCACGGCGAGCGTGGGCGTGGGCACGAGTTCGATGGTCTGCGGGTCCACGACTTTGTAGCGATGGAAGCGCTCGGGCGCGCGACTGTGAAACGTAGCGAGGACCGCGCCACCGGGGCGCATTACCGTGTAGATTCTCTCCATCACGCGGGGCAGCAGTTCCCCGTCCAGATAATCGAAAATATCCCAGGCCAGCACGCCGTGAAAATTATCTTCCGGATATTGCAGCGCGGTATCGAGAAACTTCCCGGCCAGCATTCCCTGCGAAACTCTGGCGCTGCCGTCGCCCACGGCGGCGTTACGCAGATTCTCCTCTTCCGCGAGCAGAAATTCTTTCCAGGAGCGCAGCAGATCTTCGGTGGAGAGGCGGAAACCGCGCTCGATGAAGAACATCACCGTAGATTGAAACACCGCGCCAAGATCCAGAATCCGGCCCTGGCCCGAGTCGCTGATCAGCCACAGAAATTCCTTCAGACCATTGGACACCCGGGTATTGGCGGCCGGGGGCGCCGCGGGTTCGGGCCCGGGTTTCGCCACCACGCGAGCCGTCGCGCTGGAATTCGGCCGTTGTTTAGCCATCCAGTCCATGGTTTTTCTCTAGGCGCCTGGCGCTTTAGCGGTTGCGGCGGCGGCTTTGGGAGTTTCGCTGATCGCCGGAGCCACGACCGGAAGGGCGCCGCTCGCGGGAATGCCGGCGGCGTTCGATGGATTGCCAGATACCACGTCACCCGCGCGCAGCATTTCCACTTTGCCGCGCAACCGCGCGCCATCTTCAATGCGGATGCGCGGAGTGAGCACGCCGCCCTGCACATTGCTCGCGGGGCCCAGGCGCACGCTGTCGCGGGCCTTCAAATTCCCCTGCACCCGGCCTTCGATGGAAATCTCCGCGGCTTCGATGTCCGCCTCCACCCGGCCGCTGGCGCCCACGGTGACGCTGCCGTTCGCCAGGCGAATCTTGCCTTGCGCCTCGCCCTCGATAATCAAGTTCGAGGCCCCCGAGATGTCGCCGCGGATTTTCAGGCCCGCGCCGATCGTGGAGGTGGAGGAAATCGCTGTCGCCAGATCCGCTGCGCGCGGCGGCGCTGCTACCGTTGCGGGCAAAGCGATGGGTGCGGGTGCTGCGTTCGCCGACCCCACGCTCGCCGCTGCCGTAGGAGCGACGTTAGCCGCCGCAACCGGCGCGGTCGGAGGCGCGGATGAACTGACGGAAATACTCGCATTGGGCGCCGCAACTTTCGGCTCCGGCGCTTTCGTTCCCGGCGAAGAGGGCTTGGCCTCTTCCGATTTACCCCACATATGAGTTCCTCCCCTGCAATATTGGGACTCCTGCGCCGGGTAGCAGGGGTCCGGATGTGATGCACGAACTATAGTACAGAGATGTGCCGGAACGAAAGAGGTCTGCGTGCTTAAATGACAATGCCGCGCGAATTCGGCACGGCGGCGCGCTGCGGGTTTGCGGCGCAGCCAGCAGCTGGCGGCGGGCGCCCGCCGAAAACACACCATCATTCGCGCAGCCGATCAGGTGGTGCGCACGTCGCTGTGGCGCATTTCCCAGAGGGCGATCAAGTACCCGCCGGCCTCGTGAAAAAATAGCCGCAGGCCTTCCTTGCTGCGCCACCAGCTTTGCGGATCGTAATCCGTATCCGGCGCGGAAATCACTCGCAGTTGCGTTCCCGGCGGCAGGGTGCGCTCGTAAATGTATTCGGACCGGCGCGTGTGGTAATTGGAAGTGACCAGCAGGATTTTCTTCCATCCGTGCGCAGCCACGAATTCGCTCACCGCCGCGGCTTCCTCCAGCGTGTCCTCGGCGCGGTGATCCAAGGCGATGATGGCGCTGGGCGGCACGCCGTGATCGGTCAGATCGCGTTTCATCAGGTCGGTGGTGCTGGCGTACGCGCGCAAAAAATGCCCCGTGGCCACCACCCGCGGAGCCGCTCCGGACCTGAAAAGCGCGGCGGCGCGCGACGCGCGCACGGCATCGTAATTATCGCCGCTCAGCACGATGATGGCGTCGGAGTTCTCGGGCGGGTCGTCCACAATCCAGAATTCCCCGGCGAAGCGCAGCAGCGGGACGCGCACCAGGTACAGAATCGCCAGCAGCACCACAAAGAAAATCAGGAACAGCAGCTTGAAGAAGATGCCGCCGCGCTGCGCGTCCGGTTCGCTGATCAGGCTGGCGGCGAGGCTGGTCATTTTCCCGGGTCCATCTCGCGCAGGCGTTCGGCGGCCTGCTCCGGCAGCGTGCCGTTGAAATACACTTCCTTGATGCTGTAGGACTTGCTGCGCTGCTCGACGATGGGAAGAATCTCGATATGCCAGTGATAATCGCCGGCAATGGTGCGCCAGTATTCGCTCAGCTCGCCTTTGGTTTGCATGGTATTGGGCGCCGTGTGCACTACTAAATGATAGCCGGGCGCGACTTGCAGCAGGCGGCGCAGGGTGCGTCCCAGCAAGCTCGCGAGGTTGCGGCGATTTTCTCCGGCAAGAGGCACCTCAAATTGGTGATTGTGGGTGCGCGGCAGAAGCCACACTTCGTATGGCACGCGCGAAGCGTAGGGGCAAAGCGCGTAGTAATCGCCCAGATGGTCCACCACCCGCTTCGCCTGGCGCACTTCCTGGCGCAGGATGTCGCAAAAAACGCAGCGCTCGCGGTCGCGGTACCATTCCCGCGCCGAACGCAGCTCGTACAATATCCGCCGCGGAACAAATGTGGTCGCGGTGATTTGCGAATGCGCGTGCGGCCATTCCTCTCCGGCTCTCGCGCCCTGATTCTTGAAGACGGTCACATACTTGAAGCGCGCGTCGCGCTTCAGGTCCGCCGTGCGCCGCGCCCAGGCGTCCAGCACCCGCTCGATATCCTCGTCGCTCATCTCCGCCATCGTGCGCGTGTGCTCGGGCGTTTCCACCACGATTTCGTGCGCGCCCACCGACGCCATGCGGTCGTAGATGCCTTCGGCGCTGCGCGCGGGCTCGCCTTCGATGCGGTACAACGGACGAAAATGCGGATACACGCGCACCTGCCACTTGCCGTCGCTCGGCAAATCCAGCAGCGTGTGCGTCTCGATCCGCGTATCCGGGCAGAGCGGGCACGGATCGGTACGGGACGTCTCGCGTTCCGGATGCCCGGCCACCACCCAACTGCGGGTGATCGGATCTTTACGAAGTTCCATCAGTCCTCGGGATGCGAAATCAAGGGCGTCATCTTATAACGCGCGATGTGCGAGGGCAAAGAATAACCCCGTTCCTGGCATATAATTCCCTCCATGGAAGAGCGTGAACAATTCGACGTCAGCGAATATTCTTTCGACGAGTTCATTTCATTTATATTCGCGCACGAGCCCTCCGCGGATTGGAATAAACAGAAACCGTGGTATTTCAGTCTGGAAGTAATATACGACCCGCGGACGATATGCGTGTACTACGTCCGGCTGTTCCGGCAACCGGCATTTCTCCTCAATCAATTTTCAACAGCTCAGCTTAACCAAGGATTGTGGGCGATACACGGCGGAGCCCTCGACTGTGCAGTCTCTTGCGTGGTCTCGGATACAGACCTGCCCTTCGCGGTGCGCGAGGAGTGCGTGAGGTCCATGGCGGATTTGTTCAGGCTCTTGTTCGCGGGTGGCCTATTGCAGGAGTCATCGGGGATGTGGTGGGACTCGCTTTGTTACGACTGGCACTGTGGGACCAGAAATCGTGAACGCGGTGGTGAAGACCTGCGAATGCAAGACGTGATGTTCGAGACCTTGACCAAGATTCTTCGCTTTGACTGCGAGTTTTGCCAGTTCGGTGCGCTTCACGGCTTAGGTCACCTGCACCACCCCAGGACGTGGACGCTCGTCCACACGTTTATTGCGGAGCACCCGGCTCTGAGCGCGGAGCGGAAACAGTATGCTCTTAAGGGCGCCGCGTTTCAGGTGCTGTGACAATTCAGTTCGGGGTAGATTGCGGCTGCGGCTTGGAATTGCCGTCGTTTTCTTTTTGCACCTGAGCGATTTCGGTCTGAACTCGTTCCCGCATCTTCGCCATCATGTTTTGTAGGATTCCCGAAGCGGCTTGCATGGCGTCTGCCGTCATCGCAGGCATTTCCTTGAGAATTTTCTGGCCGGTGGGTGTCGAATAAAAGGCTGTCAGCGCGTCAACGTCCCCTTTCGTCAGATGCTTTTGATAGGCAGGAATCATCGCCTGCAGCAAATCGTCTATGGGGAGTTCCTTCAGCATGTCGTCCGTCATTTTGTCCATGCGCGCTTCAAAATCGGGAGGCAGGTTCGGCACCTTTTCCAATTGAGCGTGAGTTATTTGCCGCATCTGCTTGGTCACCAGTTCCATCGTTGATCTCATCAAGTCTCGCGAATGCATGGTGTCCAGGTACTTCTCGATATCCTCCCGCGAGGCTGGAGCATCCGACGGATTTTGTTGGGCGAAGCTGACGGACGCAGAGAGTACCAAGGCCAGAACGACAAACGTGAGCCGTGTCATGGATCACCTCCCAGAGCTGAGCGCATGATACCGCTCTTCGCGTAGTAACACCAATAGACCGTACCCTAGGAGTAAAGACCGTTCGGAGACGCGCTACCGGGTGTAATGCGTGGGAGTAGGGCCGGCTTCCAGCCGATGGCGATCCCAGATCGCGCCTTCGCGGCTGTAGCTGGCCATCTCGAAATCCTGCGTCAGCTCCAGGCAATCGGTGGGGCAGGCGTCCTCGCATAGCCCGCAGAACATGCAGCGCGACGTGTCGTAGGTGAAAGTGGTGAGCACCTTGCGCCGGGTGGCGTCGTCGCGCAACCAGCCCACCACGATCAAATTTTCCGGGCACGCCAGCGCGCACAGGTTGCAGGATATGCACAGCGATTCGCCGGTTTCCGGATTCATGTTCAGGCGCGGCGCGCCGCGATAGCGCTCCGCCACCATGGGTCGTTCCTGGGGATACTGCTCGGTGTAAATGTTCTTCGGCGCCTGATAGCGAAACGTGACCCACATGCCTTTGAAGAGGTCCACCAAGAACACGCGGCGCAGAAGCTCTCTCATTGTCGCGATTGTGACGGCCCGGCCCGGGGAAGTCAATAGAAGCGCAGGCGTAGTTACCCGGCATTCTAACCGCAGTCGGACCGGCGGAACAATCGCGCAGGAGCGTTGCGACAGGTGCGCGCAAACCGGTCCGCTGCCCTGGCTGTCGTGCTATGCTGCAAAAAATGAGCGCTTTGGAAGACGAGAACGATGTGCGGTTCGTGCAAGCGGCGCTCGCGCAAGCCCGCGCCGCGGCGGAACGCGGCGAAGTGCCGGTGGGCGCAGTCGTGGTGATGGATGGCGAGATCGTCGCGCGCGCCGGAAACCGCACCATTGGCGATTGCGACCCCACGGCGCACGCTGAGGTGCTGGCGCTGCGCGCAGCGTCGCAGAGCATCGGAAACTACCGCCTGGCCGGCGCGGCGCTGTATGTGACCATCGAGCCCTGCGCCATGTGCGCCGGAGCCATGATTCAGGCGCGCATCGCGCGGCTCGTTTACGGCGCGGACGATGCCAAGGGCGGCGCGGTGCGTTCGTGCTTTGCGGTGCTCGAGCATCCGCAACTGAATCATCGCGTGGCGGTGACCGCCGGAATCCTGGCGGAGGAAGCGGCGGCGGTCCTGAAAGATTTTTTCGCGGCGCGGCGCTAATGCGGCGGAACCACATGGAGAAAGTCTGATGAAACAGCTTTTGCTCGCGGCTCTATTCGCTTCCCTGCTGGGCGCGGCTCCCACGCCCGAATATTCGATTGAAGCGATCCGTTACGCCAGCGCTCCGAACGTGCCGGTGTCGGAGCTGGTAATCGGCGGCCCTAAGGACGAGAAAATTGAAATCGCCATGGTCGTCTGGCTGATTCGCGGCGGAGGCCGCACGATTCTCTTCGACAGTGGCTTTCATCGCGACACTTTTCTGAAGGAATTTCCCATGGTGGACTATCTGCGACCCGACAAAGCCGTCGAAACCGCCAGAGTGAAGCCCGAGGACGTTACCGACATCGTCATCAGTCACGCGCACTGGGATCATATGGGCGGGATGGACCTTTTCCCGAAGGCGGCCATCTGGATTCAGAAAGACGAATATCGCTACTACACCATGGACGCCTGGCAGCCGGGCGGAGACCACGACGGCATTGATCCGGAAGACGTGAAGGAGCTGGTGCAATTGAATACCGAAGGGCGCGTGCATCTGGTGGACGGCGATAACGTCGAGATTTTTCCCGGCATTCGCGCCTACACCGGCGGGCGCCACACCTACGCTTCGCAATACCTGCTGGTGCAGGGGCACCCTCCCTTCGTGCTGGCGTCGGACAATTGCTACCTGTATCGGAATTTGTCGTCGCATCTGGCTAGCGCTACTTTCAGCGACGCCGACCACGCCGGCAACATCGCCGCGCAATCGCGCATGATTGCCCTCGCGGGCTCGCCGGACCGCGTGGTGCCCGGGCACGACGCATTGCAATTTCAGAAATTTCCGACTGTAGGACGCGTCGCCAAAATCAAATAAGGTGTGCGCGGCCTGAGGCATCGCCACTGGCAGCGGAATTGATTACACTCACAGGCGCCGTGAAGGCGGCGCGGCGGCGGTGCGGAGCAGACAGGGCGGCGAAGGCTTTGCATCGCCGAGGAGACGGAGCATGACGGGTAACAGAAAATGGCAGCTCGCGCGCGTGCTGTTGTGTTGTTGGTTGGGCGCTGCCTGTTTTCCCGGGGCGGCTTCTCTGTGGGCGCAAAGCGCTGATAACTCGCGCGCGCCACAGACCAGCAACGAGAACACTCGCAAGAGCCTGCTCGCGGAATTCGATGTGTCACTGCAGGAGCTGACCGCGCGCGTGACTCCCTCCATCGTCCAGGTGCAGGTCACCGGCTATCACACCATTGACGATAAGAGCCAGACCGACACCGACAGCAATACCATCGGGCGGGAGCGCAGCCTGGGGTCGGGCGTGATCGTTGATCCCGACGGTTACATCATCACCAACGCCCATGTGGTGAAGGGGGCGCAGCGCGTGCGCGTGGTCTTGACGCCCGCGACGGCGGGCGATTCGCAAGTGCGCGCCAGCCTCGGCCTCGGCGAGCACAGCCCGCCGATTGAAGCGCGCATCATCGGAATTGCGCCCACAATTGATCTGGCGCTGCTGAAAATCGAACAGAAAAATTTGCCGACGATGGGGTTTGCCGATTACACGCAGCTCAAGAAGGGCGAGCTGGTGCTGGCGTTTGGAAATCCCGAAGGCCTGGAAAATTCGGTGACCATGGGAATCGTCAGCGCCGTGGCCCGGCAGGCGGACCCCGATGTCCCGTCGGTGTACATCCAGACCGACGCGCCGATCAATCCGGGGAACAGCGGCGGACCGCTGGTCAATACTGCCGGCGAGCTGGTGGGCATCAACACCTTCATCCTCACCGAGTCCGGCGGCAGCCAGGGGCTGGGCTTCGCCATACCCAGCAGCGTCGTCGAGTTCGTGTACCACGAATTGCGCAAATATGGGCACGTGCACCGCAGCATCATCGGCGCCCTGCTGGAGGACATCACGCCGGACCTCGCCGCCGGGCTCTCGCTCAAGAAAGACCGCGGCGTGCTGGTCGCGGACGTCGCGCCGGACGGCCCCGCGGAAAAAGCTGGGTTGCAGATTCAGGACATTCTGCTCAGCCTCGATGGACGACCTATCGGCAGCGTGCCGCTCGCGGAGATGATTATTTCCACGCGTCCCGCGGGCGCGGTGGTGAAGGCCGAAGTCCTGCGCGGTTCGCAGCAAATGACGCTTTCGATTCCCGTGGCGGACCAGAAGAACGATGTGGACCAGCTGGGCGACCTGGTGGACCCGGGAAAAGATCTGGTCACCAAGCTGGGAATCTTCGGCGTCGGAATTGACGCGGATCTTGCCAAGCAGTTCCAGGATTTGCGCCAGCCTTCCGGCGTGATCGTCGCGGCGCTGGCCGCGGACACCATGGGCGTGGACGCGGACTTGCAAGCCGGCGACGTGATCCACGCGCTGAATGGCAAACCCGTGACTTCGCTTGATGAATTGCGCGTGGGGTTGAAGGCGCTGCCGACCGGCGCGGCCGGCGTGCTGCAAATCGAGCGCGACGGAAAGTATATGTACATCAGTTTTGAGATGGACTGAGAGCGCCCGCGGGCGAGCGCCGCACACCGCGCGCGGCGAAACGCGCGGAGATTGTGTGACGGCGACCACGAGAGCTGTGTCGGCCGTCTCGGTGCAACGAAGCCCGCCGCCCTGGTTGTGAGGGTGCCGCGCGTTTGTTAAGCTAGATGGGCAACAGCCGCGGAGAGGTGTCTGAGCGGTTGAAAGAGCTCGCCTCGAAAGCGAGTGTTGGGGAAACCCAACCGTGGGTTCAAATCCCACCCTCTCCGCCATTTCCGCCGCCGTAAATCCGCACCTTCATTCACCCGCCGCGAGGCACGACGCGATCGCCTTCTGGAATTGCAGCTTCAGCAGCTCCGCTTTTTCTTCCTGACGAACCCGCACCCAAGCGCTGGATACCATCAGTTGCGCATTGGTCGCGATGGGGCCTTTCTTTGGGTCGAACACGATGCTGTCCTCGACCATGTTCACCGTCGTCCTGCCGCCGACGGTGGGCATCCGCACCGTGAAGTAATCGCCCGCCTCGATTCCCGGACGGCTGCTTTGTCCCGCGGCCAGTCGCTCAATCGTGATTCGCTCCGGGTCCATCTCCGCGAGCGGAACCTCAAAGCGATGCGTTTCGATGTAGAAAAATTCGCCGGGCCGCGTGGCTTCTTGCGTCTGGCTCCAGTCAACCACGCAGCCATCGAAGTTCGTCGGCGCCACCGAAATGGAAGTGTTTACCTGGCCATAATGCGGCACGGTGTGCTGCCAATGCACGGTGTGGTCCACCGAGAACTCGCGGCCAAGCTCCTGCAGCACGCGGGACATCACCGATTGCAACGCCGCCGGCGCCGCCGCGCCGGACGTGACGCGCGGCGAAGACGCCAGGCGCGTGATTCCCGGGAACAGCATCAGCGGCAGAAAAAGCCAGAGGCCCGCGAGCGGCCTGCCCTGCCTGGTCATCCGTCACCTCCGTTTCCGCCGCTACAGCGTACCCTATAAGTGATTGCGGAGGGAGCGCGAGAGATCTTCGGCCAGCGCAGTGACGGCAACCCACGCACGGGCATCCGCGTTGCCGCGCCGCGGTCGTCGCACGGAAATGCGCCGCACGCTGCGAAGGCAAAAAGCGCGCGAACTGCCGCTGGCTTCCGCGTTTGTGGTGCATTACGATACGCCGGTGCGCCGGCGCGGGCTCTTGCCGGACGGCGCGCGAAAATTCGCGAGCGAGGTTACGCCGATGACGCGAAAGCTCGGCATGGCGGTTGTGGCGATTCTGCTGGCGATTGCAGCGGCACGGCCGGCGCGCTCCGGCGCGGGCTATGAGCTTCCGGACATCAGCAGTGCGAGCGACATTCCGTATCCGATCAACGTCGCGCGGCCCGGGCTCGTGGCGCTGCTGGTGAATCTGGATCGCTCGGGCAGCGTGCAACACGTGGACGTGCTGCAGGATCAGCCCTCCTTGACGCGCGTCGCATCCGGCGCCGTGCAGACCTGGAGCTTCACGGCGGCATCGCTCGACGGACAACCCATCGCGTCCGCGCTGCCGGTCGCCGTCGTCTTCAATCTTTTCAATCCTGCCGGCGCCGCCAACCTCTCGCGCAGCATCTCGATTTTCGCGGCCGCTCCCGCCACAACCGCGGGATATACGCCGCCGCAGATCACCGCCGCGTCCTACGCCACATATCCGGTAAACAGCGTCGCATCCGGCGCAGTAGTTCTCGACGTGGAGCTCACCAAAGCAGGCAGCATCGAGAAAGTACACGTGGTTCGCGCCGTGCCGGCCCTGACGCCACAGGCCATCGCCGCCGTGAAAGCCTGGACGTTCACTCCGGCGACGTTCCACGGAAGGCCGACTGCCTCGCGCATGGTAGTCGCCTTCGTGTTCCCCACTCCCGGAACCGGCAGCTTCTAGCGAAGTGCGGAACCGCAATCTGCACGGGCTCGATTCATACTTCGACGTGACCATCGAGTGTCCCTGGTCCCGGCGCAGGCCGCAGAACGGTTCGCGCGCTGCTTGTATGTACAATTGTATTGACACTAGCACGGGCGAGAGATATCCTTACCCCCGTAGCGGCTGCTCATACGCTTTGAATGGGACGAGAACAAGAACCAGCAGAACCGCCGCAAGCACGATGTGCGCTTTGAAACCGCGCTCCTCGTTTTCGAGGATCCTTACGCGATCTCGCAGCGCGACTTCGCCTTTGACCAGGAGGAACGGTGGATTACGGTGGGAAACATAGGTCCGGGCGCGATTCTGCTGGTCGTTCACACATACCATGAGACGCAAGATGAAGAGATCATTCGCATCATCTCCGCTCGCGCCGCCGAATCCCACGAGAGGCAGGCTTATGAGCAAGCTCAGCGAACAGCAGAAGCGCGACATCCGCGCGATCGCCGCAAAAAGCGACGCCGACATTGATTTTTCAGACGCCGCTCCGGTTCTCGACTGGAGCAGCGCCGAAATCGGCAAGTTCTACCGGCCAACCAAGCAGCCCGTCACCATCCGGGTGGATTCCGACGTCCTCGCGTGGCTGAAAGCAGGCGGCCGCGGCTACCAGACCAAAGCCAACTGGCTTTTGCGGCAGGCCATGCTGCACTTCCAGAAACAGGAAGGGACCGTGGGGCTTCGCCGCCGCGCGCGATCAGATGCCAAGGCGACTGGACGTAAGAGGAAAATGTAATTCGCCGCGGCCAGCGCGCACTCGCCGCGCCTCCGCCAAGCGCCGAAAAAGAAATTACGCGGCGTTTTCTCCGGTCACGAATGCTTGTGCACGGGCTTGCTTGAAATTGGGCCGCCAATCTTGTTCAGCGTCTCCAGCGCGCGCTGCTTGTAGGGGCTGTTCAAGGACACTACTTCGGTCAGCACCACGCGCGCCTCCGGAATTCGCTGCATCTTGGCCAGCGTAAATCCCAGGCGATATTGGTTCTGGGCGTAGCTGAACGTATCCGCCTTCAGCAGCGGGCTGGCTTGCTTGAAAGCGTCCACGGCCTGCGGATTGCGATTCCTGTTCACGTCCACCGCGCCCAGCGAGGAATACGCCAGCCCCTTCTGCAGCGCCACTTGTTTCTGCCATTGATCGTCCGCCACGTTGTCCGGCTTCTTAGCCTGCTCAAGCAAATCGAGCGCCTTCTGCGCGTCGGCCGCCGCTTTATCCAGGTGCTGCGGATCGTTGCACCAGGTATCCGCGAGCAGCAGCAGCATAGAGACGTCGTCGGGATTCGCGGCCAGCAAGGCCTGCGCCGCCGCCAGCATCTTGGGCGAATTTTGCGCCTGTTGGTATGCGACGGCCGTTTGTTCCCGCGCGCTCAGGGTGTAGGCCGAATCCGGAAACACCGCGACATAGCGCTCCAGCAGCGCCGCACGCGTGGCGGGCTCGCTGGCCTTGTAAGCCGCGCTCACCATGGCGTATTCCACGTAGCTGATATCCCCCTCGACGCTCTTCAACGCGGCATCCCTTTGCGACGCCCACAGCTCGGCAGTCGTTCCTGCGGGCGCAGGCGCGGATTTGAAACGCGTGATAATGGCGGCGGCTTTCTCGCCCGCGTCAAAAAGCTTCGCGGTGTCGCCTTGCTCGTCCGCGGCATGCGCCATATTGACCACGGTGGAGAAACTGTCCGGATCGAGCGCCAGCGCCCTCGCGCCGAACTCGTACACCTTGGCGTAGTCCTTCTGCGCCAGATACGACTGGACGTACAGCTGATCCCCAAGCAACTCCAGATCGCCCTTGCCGTAATCCGCCATGAATTTATCGAGCAGCGCGATTTTGGCCGGCCCATCGGGCGCGGCGTAAATATCGGCGAGGGCTTTGTCTTCTGGCGTGCCGGCGGCCACAGAGACGCTTTTGCCGATCTGCGCCCCTGCACTCGCTGCGCAGGTCAAAAAGAGGAACGGGAGGACCACGTAACCGGCCACGGAAACCGCCAAATGCCGCATGCCCCACCTCCACTGAAATTTTGGGCCCGTACCTCTCTTGCGCCTTCAGCTTGCGCGCGGCTTCGCGCCCCAGGGCACAAAGCGCGGCACGCTGCGGCAGTATTCTTCATAACGCGCGCCGAAGCGCGCGCGCATTTCGCGTTCTTCCAGCAGAATGGCGGCCAGCATCAGCAGCAGCCAAATCCCAGCCACGCCCCACAGCACGCGCGTGCCGGCCAGAAAGCAGGAGCCCAGAATCGCCAGCAACGATCCCGCATAGCGCGGATGGCGCATGCGTCCGTAAATCCCTGCGCGGATCACTTCCCCGCCGCCGGATAATTCCGTCTTGCCCACCAGCCCCGCGGCGCCCAGATCCCGCTTCACCCGCCAGAAAATACACACATCGCAAAGGATCAGCCCCAGTCCCGCGCAGATGCTCCAGGCGGGTGGCGCCACGCGCGAGAAAAGCTGCGAGTGGAAGATTGCCAGGCATGCGGTCACAGGCGCCCACGCGGTCAGCAGTCCGGTGATGTAGCCCGCCGCCGGGTGCCGGCGCCAGAAATGCACGGACGGGTGCATCACGAACCAGTAGAGCGGGATCGGCAGTTGCAGGAACAGGACCACCGCCGCGAGCCAGCCCCAGTGCGTCACGCGCGCATCTTAGTCCTACAGCCGCCCGCGCTACAATATTTTCATTGTGCTCCGGGCTGGCGCGGCCATTGACGATTCCGCCGTTTCGGTGGAGGATTCTTGCGCTTGCCATTTGCGAGGGGAGAGGTGCCACGTGCCGTCCGCAACGTCCTTTGACAGGTTGGAACACGAAAAGCTCAGCGCGCAGATTTCGCGCCAGATGCTCAGCGGCGCGGATTCCACCCTCGCGCGCATTTTTATCGCGCGCGGAGGCATCGTGCCGCGCCATTCGCACCGCAGCGAGCAGTTCTCGATGATTCTTTCCGGCGCGCTGAAGTTTTTCTTCGACGACGGCGAAACCATCGTGCGCGCCGGCGAAATCATCCTGATCCCCGCGCACCTGCCGCACCGCGCCGAAGCCCTCGAAGACACAGTGGACATTGATTTCTTTGCGCCGCGCCGCGAAGACTGGATCAGCAAGAACGACGCCTACCTGCGCGGCGGCGACCCGCAACCCGCGGCAAAGGACTGAACTCATGGACCTGGGACTGAAAAGCCGCGTCGCCATCGTGGCAGCCGCGAGCAAGGGGCTGGGCCGGGCCGTCGCGCAGGAACTCGCCCGCGAAGGCTGCGAAGTGGCGATTTGCGCGCGCACCGCCGGCGATCTGGAGCGCGCCGCGCAGGAAATGGGCGCCGCGAGCGGCCGCGCAATCTTCTGGCGCGCGCTGGACGTCTCCGACCCGGCAGCTGTGCACGATTTCGTGGCTGCCGTGCAAGAGAAATTTGGGCGCATTGATATTTGCGTCACCAACGGCGGCGGCCCGCCCGCGAAAAAATTCCTGGATATCACCCTCGAGGAATGGCGCGCGGCTGTCAATCTGGTCCTGCTCAGCAGCGTCTATTTCGCCCGCGAAGTTTTGCCCCGCATGCAGCAGCGCCATTGGGGCCGCCTGATTACCATCACTTCGATCTCCGTCAAACAGCCCATTGACGGCCTGATGCTTTCCAATTCCCTGCGCGCCGGCGTCGCCGGCATGGCCAAAACCCTCGCCAATGAATTCGGTGCGGACGGCATCACCGTGAACAACGTCTGCCCGGGCTTCACCCTCACCGACCGGCTTACCGAACTTTTTGAGAAACGCGCGAAGGATGCCGGCGTCGCCTACGACGAAATCCTCAAGCAATCCGCCGCCACCGTTCCCATCGGCCGCTTTGCCCGTCCGGACGAATTCGCCGCGCTGGTCGCCTTTCTGGCCTCCGAGCGCGCCAGCTCGATCAACGGCACCAGCATCGCCGTGGACGGCGGCAGCACCAAGGGCCTCTTATAATTTCCGCTGAACAAATACGAAACGCGCAGGCTTCGCTCTGCGTTCTATACTATTCGGTCTTGTCGCCGGCATCGCTTGTTCCTGAGGACAATGACGGAAATGAGGAGAAAAGAATGACTCATGGGTCCGGGCGTGCGCGCCCGTTTGTTCCTGCAGCGTTGTGCGCCGCGCTGTTGTCCCTGGCGTTGCTGATTCCCGCGCGCGGACGCGCCGATGAACCGTATGCGCGCAGCCGCGATTACGACCTGCAAAACGTCAAGACCCATCTCTGGTTCGATACTGACGAGCGCAAGATCCGCGGAGAAGTGACTCACAGCATCGTCATGCTGCGCGACAACGTTTCGCAGATCTGGTTCGACTCGGTGAATCTGAAGATTGATGCCGTGACCCTGGACGGCCGGGACGTGAAATTCTGGACCACGGACAATGCTCTGTTCGTCCCTCTGGACCATCCTTCCCGCCGCGGCGAGAAGCACGAAATTTTCATCCGCTACCAAGGCCAACCCAAGAAGGGCCTGTACTTCGTCCTGCCGGACAAAAATTATCCCCATCGCCCCAAGGAGGTCTGGAGCCAGGGCGAAGCCGAAGACACCCGCTACTACATCCCCATTTACGATTATCCGAACGACCGCACCACTTCCGAAATGATCCTTACCGTCCCGCCCACCTGGATCACTATTTCCAATGGCAGCCTCGTCGGCATCAAGGACGAAGCCGACGGCGACAAGACCTGGGACTGGAAGCAGTCCGAAACGCTTTCCACCTATCTGATCAGCGTCGTGGCCGGTGAATTCGTCGAGAAGAAGGACACCTGGCGCGGCATTCCCGTGCGTTACGTAGTGCCGCGCGGCGATGAAGACAAGATTGATTCCACGTTTTCGCGCACCCGGCAGATGATCGAGCTCTTTTCGGACAAGCTGGGCGTGCAATATCCCTGGGCGCAGTACGCGCAATCCTCCGTGAACGATTTCGTCGAGGGCGGCATGGAGAATACCAGCGCCACCACGCTCACCACGCGCGGCCTGGTGAATCCCCTGCTCGCGCCGGAATTGCGCCGCGGCTCCGACGATCTGGATTCGCACGAGCTGGCGCACCAGTGGTTCGGCGACCTGGTGACCTGCCGTGATTGGGCCAACATCTGGCTGAACGAGGGTTTTGCCACCTATTTCGAACACTACTGGGCGGAACAGCGCTACGGCGCCGACGATGCCGCTTATGAATTCTGGCGCGAGCAGTCCGGCTGGTTCCGGCAGAAGCGCCTGTATCCGGTGCCCATCGTCACCCGCAATTTCAGCGATAGCATCGAGTACGCAGGCAACGTCTATACCAAGGCTGGCTGGGTCCTGAAGATGCTGCGCACCAAGCTTGGCGATGAGGATTTCTTCCGCGCGCTGCATGCTTACCTGGAAGCGAATCGCGGGCAGAACGTCGTCACCGCCGACCTGCAAAAGGCGATTGACCTTTCCACCGCGACCAACGTGGATCATTTCTTCCACCAGTGGATCTGGCGGGCCGGCGCGCCCAAGTATGAAGTCAGTTACACCTACGACGACGCCGCGCATCAGCTGAAGCTGAATGTGAAGCAGACCCAGAAAGTCGAGGGCATGGTGGAATTGTTCGACATGCCCGTGCAAGTGGAAATCTCGACCGCTGCCGGCAACAAGACCTCCACAATCGAAGTGAGCAAAGCGGAAGAAACCTTCACCCTCCCCGCCGATAGCGCGCCGCGCATGGTGCTGTTCGATAAGGGCGACGAAATTCTGAAATCCGTCGAATTCAAGAAGGATGCCGCCGCGCTCATCTATCAGTTGAAAAATGCGGAGGCGGTCACCGACCGCGCGGACGCGGCTGTAGCGCTGGGCGACATCAAGGACAATTCCGACGTTCTTGCGGCGCTTAGCGATGCCGCGCAGCACGATCCTTTCTGGGGCGTTCGCGCCGAATCGCTTAAAGCGCTCGGAAACATCGGCGGCTCCGGCGCCGAGAAACAGATCCTCACCGCGGTGAACGACCCTAAGCCCTGGGTTCGCCAGGTGGCCGTGCAACAATTCGGCAAATTCACGGACGACCCCGCGCTCGGCCCCCAACTCACCGAAATTGCGGCGAATGATAAAGCCTTTCGCGTGCGCGGCAACGCCCTCAGCGCTCTCGGCGCCATCAAAGCGCCCAACGCATTCGACGTGCTGACCGCGGCCGTCCAGTCGGAATCTCCCGACGACACGCTGCGCAACGCCGCCCTCGAAGGCCTGGGCTCGCTCGATGACGACCGTGGCGTGCCCCTGCTGCTGCAATGGTCCGCGCCCGGCAAGGATTTCGAGACACGAGGCGCGGCGATCGAGGCGGTGGCCGGAATGGACTTGAAAAACAAAGCCATCACTACCACGCTCGTTTCCTATTTGCGGGAGCCGTACATTGATATCAAGTACGCCGCGCTGTTCGCCCTTACCAAGCGCGGCGACCCGGACGCCATCGCGCCGCTCGAGGCCCTGCTCCATTCCGGCGATTTGAATCTGGGCGACGCTCCGTTCATCCAGATGCAGATTGGCGCGCTGAAAGCGAAGGCAGCGGGAGGCGCCTCAGGCGGCGCGGGCCTTGCCTCTGCAAGCGGCGCAAGTGTCGCCGCCGCTGCAGGACAAGCCCCAGCTCCAGCAGCCGCTTCCGATGGCACGCTCGACGCGCTGAAGAAACTCCAGCAGCAAATGGACGAAATAAAAGCCAACTTGGCGAAAATCGAAACCCAACTAACCACCACGAAAAAGAAATAAACGCCAGGCAGCTCCACAGGGAGTGCGGGCGCTTGCTCGTCCAGAGAACCTGCCGCTGGCAGGTTCGAAGCGCCCCGCTTTCTCTCAAGCGAGGCCTGCCTCGCTTTCCGGCGTTCACCAAAGCTAGCATCGCAAAAGCAGCCGCAAGCCACCGCTTTCCCCGGACGGTTCCGCCCCCTACTCCGCCAGCAGAATTCGCAGGTCGCGCAGATTGTTCCCCGTAGGACCGGTGACGACCGCGTCGCCCAGCCGCGCGAAAAAATTGTAAGCGTCGCTGCGGCGCAGGTAATCGGCAGGGTCGAGGCCTGCGGCCCGCGCGCGCTCGAGCGTCTCTCCATCCGCGACTGCGCCGGCCGCCGGACTGTTCCCGTCAATGCCATCCGTCCCGCCGCTGAACACCGCGATTTTCCTCCCCGCAATTTTCGCCACGCAGGTCAGCACAAAAGCGGAATTCCGCCCGCCGGTTCCCTCGCCCGTCACCGGGCTGCTCACCTCCCCATCGGCAAAAATCGCCACGCGCCTTCCGGGGTTTTCGCTCTTCAAAATCTCCAATTGCGCCAGCAAATGCTCGGCCGCCTTTTCGAGCGGCCAATTGTCCGTTTCCGTGTCCACCAGGCAGATAAAACCCTCCGCCTCGCAGCAAGGATGCGCGGCATGCATCAATTCGTGCTCGGCCAGCAGGATTTCAAAGCGCGCGCGCGCAAACGCGGGATCGCCGCTCTTGGGAGTCTCGCCTGCCCTCCCGTCTTCTATCAGGGGGCGCAGCGACGCGGGCAATTTCGCCAGCAGACCGTATTTCCGCGCGATGCCTTGCGCATCCGCGAGCGTCGTGGGATCCGGCACCGTCGGGCCGGACGCCAGCGCGGATTCATGCCCCGCCGGCACGTCGCTGATCGCGAACGTAATTTTCATCGCGCGCGGCGCGGCGGCGGCCAGTCGTCCGCCCTTGGTGGCGGAAAGATGCTTGCGCAGCACGTTAATTTCTTCGATGGGCGCGCCGCAGGTAATCAGCGCGGAATGCATTTGCTGAATATCGGCGAGCGTCACGCTCGGATCGAGCGGCTGCTCCACCAGCGATGATCCCCCGCCGGAAATCAGAAAAAACACCAGCGTCTCGCTGCCGCAATGCGCCAGGCGCTCCAGAATCGCGCGGCCCGCCGCAAAGCTCTCCTCGGTCGGCAGCGGATGCCCGCCCACAAAAGTTTTCCATCTAGGCAGCGGCTGCGCGCCGGGTGCCGGCACGACCAGAATCCCCTCAGGCGGAAATTCCGGCGTCAAAATCTCGTGCAAGCCCCGCGCCATGCCCAGCGCTGCCTTGCCGAAAGCGATGGCCACAATCTCGCGGAATTCGCGCAGGTCAATTTCGCTCGCTCCCACGCGAATCCGCGAATCGCGGCGGTCCAGTTTGCGCGCCAGCACGCTGGGAACATCAATCGCCTTGAGGGTCTGCCGAAAAACGCGCTCCGCCGTATGTTTCATAGCTTTATCTTAAGCCCAGCGCGTCCCCATTCAGCGCATTCGGCGGACGCTGCCCCGCGAACACCGCCGCCACGTTGTTCGCCGCCATCACCGCCATCTTCGTGCGCGTCTCCAGCGATGCGCTGGCGATGTGCGGCGTCAGAACCACATCCTTCCGCGCCAGCAGCGCGGGATGCACCTGCGGCTCGCGCTCGTACACATCCAGCGCGGCTCCGGCGATCTTCTTGTTCTCAAGCGCTTCCGCCAGCGCGGCTTCGTCCACCACCGGCCCCCGCGCGGTATTGATCAGATACGCCGTGCGCTTCATCTTCTCCAGATTTTCCGCGCAGATCAGGTGCCGCGTATCCGGCGTCAGCGGCACGTGCAGGCTGATGAAATCAGATTCGCGGAACAGCGTGTCGCGCTCCACAAATTCCGCGTGCAGCTCCCGCTCGATTTCCGCCGCCGCCCGCGTGCTGCTGTTGTAAATCACGCGCATGCGAAATCCCAGCGCGCGCCGCGCCACTTCCCGCCCGATGCGCCCGAAACCCACGATACCCAGCGTTTTCCCCCACACGTCGCCACCAACCAGTTGGTCCAGGTCGAAGCCCGGCCAGGTGCCGCTGCGAATCCACGCGTCGCCTTCCACCACTCGCCGCGCCACAGCCATCAGCAGCGCCCACGCAAAATCCGCCGTCGTATCATCCAGCACTCCCGGCGTGTTGCTGGCTACCACCTTGCGCCGCGTGCACGCCGCTACATCTATATTGTCGTATCCCACGGACACCGTCGCCGCCACCCGCAATTTCGGCGCGGCCGCCAGCAGCTCCTCGTTCACTTTCTCGTTCAGCATGCACACCAGCCCCTCTTTATCCGCCACGCGTTGCAGCAGCTCCGCGCGCGAATCGCGCTTCGGCGGCGTCCAATACTCCACCTCGCCACTCTGCTCCAGAATCGCGCGCGCCGCCGGGAAAAGCGGGCGCGTCGCCAGTATTTTCGGTTTGGTCAACGCTCGCCTCGCAAAAAACTGCTCCGCGGAATTTGTAGCATATACTGCGCAATTAGCAAACGCCGCCGGCTCGACCAGCCGTGCGCCGGCGCGGCTTGCCGCCGCACCGGCGACGCAGGGACATCGCACCGGAACGCTTCGGAGAAAAAACCATGAGGCTGCTCCGCAGAACCGTCCTGCTTCTATTCCTCGGCTGCTGTCTCGCCCCGCTCGCAATAGGCCAGCAAACTCTGCGAGTGAAAATTCAAGCAGCGCAATTCGACCGCCAGCTGCTCTTCAACAAACTCAATGACCGCGGCGCGCCTCACCATCTCCGATTCGTCTTGGTCGAGCAGGGTTTCGATTACCGCATCGCCTACGGCACCGCCGGCGGCCCCGTCATGACCCCCTACGGCCCCACCAGCGCCAGCGCCTCGGTCACGAAAGTCTTCGACCCCACCGGCGCGGAACTCTTCGATTTCGCGCGCAACGGACGCTGGACGCCGGACGCCGCCGCCAACGCCACGGCCAAGGAAATCATCAAGCGCATCCGCAAGCTCCGCAACCTCAACTAACGTCGCCGGCGCATCACCCACCGGCGTTCTCGTTTCCGCTCGTTGACGCCCGTCGCCGCACGCGGCTATAGTGAACTTGAGAGTGCGAGCGCAGGATTTTTCGCCCTGCGCCCGCCACGCCATGGATTCGCAACTACTGCACGCATTGAAAACTCTTCTCGGCTCCGAAGCCGTGCTGCACCGGCCCGAAGAGCTGCTGCTCTACGAATACGACGGCTCGGTGGAAAGCGCCCGGCCCAACTGCGTGGTTTTTCCGCGCAGCACCGCAGACGTCCTCGGCATCGTCAAGCTCGCGAACCAGCATCAGACGCCGCTCGTCGGCCGCGGCGCCGGCACGGGGCTTTCCGGTGGCGCGCTGGCGCGCAAAGGCGGCATCCTCGTCGTTTTTTCGCGCATGAATCGCATTCTGGAAATTGACGCCGCAAACCAGCGCGCCACGGTTCAGCCCGGCGTCGTGAATTCCGACCTCAGCGCCGCGGTGGCCCACCTCGGATTGCATTTCGCGCCCGACCCTTCCAGCCAGAAAGCCTGCACCATCGGCGGCAACGTCTCCGAAAATTCCGGCGGCCCGCACACGCTCGCTTACGGCGTCACCAGCAGCCACGTGCTCTCGCTGGAAGTGATTCTCCCCACCGGCGAGCTGGTGCGCATCGGCAGCTCCGCTCCCGATCCTCCCGGCTATGATTTGCCGGGGCTCTTCGTCGGCTCCGAAGGCACTCTTGCGCTCGTCACCGAAATCACCGTAAAGCTCACCCGCCTGCCCGAAACCGTCAAGACGCTCCTCGCGATTTTCGACACCCTGGACGACGCCACCGAAACCGTGGTGGACATCACCGCGCGCGGCATCACTCCCGCCGCCTGCGAAATGCTCGATGGCTGGACGCTGCGCGCCGTCGAAGCCTACATCCACGCAGGCTTTCCCCTGGATTCCGCTGCGGTGCTCTTGCTCGAAGTGGATGGCATCCGCGAAGCCGTCGAACAAAACGCCGAAGAAGTCGCCGCGATCTGCCGCGCCCATCACGCCCGCGAAGTGCGCGTAGCCCGCGACGCGCGCGAACGCGACCTGCTCTGGAAGGGCCGCAAGAACGCTTTCGGCGCCGTCGGCCGCCTCTCCCCCACCTATTACGTCCAGGATGGCGTCATCCCGCGCACCAAATTGCCCGCTACGCTGCGCCGCATCAACGAAATCGGCCAGAAATATGGTTTCCAGATCGGCAATATTTTTCACGCGGGCGATGGCAACCTGCATCCGCTGATTCTTTTCGATGCGCGCGACGAGGGCCAGTTCCGCCGCGTCGTCGCTGCTTCCGACGAAATCATTCAGTTTTGCATTGAGATGGGCGGCTCGATCACCGGCGAACACGGCGTCGGCATGGAGAAAGACCGCCTGATGCCGCTGCTCTTCAGCGAAGCGGAGCTGGACGTGATGCGCCGCGTCCGCGACGCCTTCAATCCCGCGGGCCTGCTGAATCCCGATAAGATTTTCCCGTCGCAGAAAGGCTGCGGCGAAATTCACATTCGCCCGCTGCCCCTGGCTGGCGCCACCCGCGCATGAACTCCCCGACCATCACCGCCACTGTCAGCTCGCGCCTCGCCGAAATCGTCGGCGACCAGCACGTCGCCACGGACTTCAAGCACCTCTCCTCCTACGAAATTGACCGCAAGTTGCCCGCGGCCGTCGTGCGCCCAGGCTCCAGCGAAGAAGTCGCCGAAATCGTAAAATTTGCCGCCTCCGAAAAACTCGCGCTCGTTCCCTGCGGCGCGCGTACCAAACTGCGCATGGGGTTCGCGCCCAGCCGTTACGACCTGGCCCTCGATATGACGCGCCTCGACCGCATCGTCGCCTACGATCCCGGCGACCTCACCCTCAGCGTCGAGCCCGGCGTTCCCTTGCGCAGGCTCCAGGAAACGCTCGCAGAGCATCGTCAATTCCTCCCGGTCGCGTCCATATTTTATAATCAGGCCACCGTGGGCGGCCTGATCGCCTCCGGCGTGGATTCGCCCTTCCGCCAATCCTACGGCACGCCGCGCGATTTTCTCCTGGGCATGGAATTCGTCACCGGCGAAGGCGTGGCGGCAAAGAGCGGCGGGCGCGTGGTGAAGAACGTCACTGGCTACGACATCCACAAGTTGATGATCGGCGCGCTGGGCACGCTCGGCGTCATCACCCGCGTGAACTTCAAGACCTTTCCCATGCACACGGCGCCGCGCGGGCTCGTTGCGCGCTTCGCAAACGCCGAAAACGCGCTGGACATGCGCCGGCGCATCGCGCAGTCCGCGCTCTCTCCGCTCGCAATCGAAATCCTCAGCCCGCGCGTGGCCGAGCTTTTTGCGAGCGACGCCGCCGCGAAGTATGCGTCCGCGCCGATGCCCCCGGATGTGATTTCGCCTTCGGAATGGGCGCTCTCCGCCGGCTACGATGGAAATGATCGCGTGCTCGAGCGCTACTCCGTCGAATTGCAGCGCATGGCGCAGGAATCGCGCGCCACCGCCGTCTCCCTGCTCGCGGAAAACTTGCCCGCCGCCTGGACGCGCCAGCGCGAATTCATCCCCATCGCCCTGGCGTTTTCCCCCGCCACCACCATCGTGAAGATGAGCGTGCTGCCAATGCGCATGAAAGAAGCCCTGGCCGCCGCGCAGGCCGCCGCCGAAAGCCGCGTCCTGCCCTGGGCCGCGCTGGCCCGCGGTGTCGGCGTGATCTATTTCGCGCTCTTGCCCGAAGCGTACAACGGCGATTCGCAAGCCCGCGTCACCAAAGCGGCCGGCGAAATCCAGCAAGCCTGCGCGCAACTCGGCGGCCACGCCACCATTCCCTGGTGCCCCGCCGATTGGAAAAGCGCCCTGCAAATCTGGGGCCCTCCGCGCCCCGACTTCCCGCAAATGGAAAAACTGAAACAAGTCTTCGACCCGCAAAGCATCCTAAGCCCCGGCCGCTTCGTAGGCGGTTTGTAGCGCCATGTCCTCCGCGCCTCCGCCTTCCGGGCAACGCCAGAAAATCGCTTCCCCTGTTCCGCTCGAAGAAGCCCAGCGTGAATTTCAGCTCACGCTCAGCGGCTTCACCGCGATTGACAAGCCCGAGTACGACGACTACTCCCGCTGCGTGCACTGCGGCCTGTGCGCCAATAATTGCCCCACCTATCGCCTGTGGGGACGCGAAGCCGATTCCCCGCGCGGCCGCATCCGCCAGATGGCCCTGGTGGACCAGGGGCGCCTCGAGCTGGGCGAAACGTTCGTCACCCACATTGACCGCTGCCTGAATTGCCGCAATTGCGAGAGCGTGTGCCCCTCCGGCGTCGAGTACGGAAAAATTCTGGAGCTGGCCCGCGCGCAGATCGAACAGAAATATAAGCGCCCGCTGCTCTCGCGCATCGCGCGCGATTTCGTCTATCGCCGGCTGCTCCCCTACCCCGGCCGGATTGCGGCGGCGGCGCGCGGCCTGAAAATCTACCAGCGCTCCGGCCTCGCGGCGGTCACGCGCGGCTCTGGCATTCTGCGCCTGCTGGGATTGCAGGACCGCGAAAAACTCATGCCGCGGATTGACGCCGATTTTTTCTTCGGCGAGCTGGGCAAGACGTTTCCGGCGAAAGGCGAGCGCCGCGCCCGCGTCGCCTTCTTCGCCGGCTGCATCGCCCAAGTCACTTTCAGCGAATTGAATCGCGCCACCATCCGCGTGCTGCAAGCCAACGGCTGCGAGGTGGTCGTTCCCGCCTCGCAAAGCTGCTGCGGCGCTCTCGCCGCGCACGCGGGGGTGCGCGATGTGGCCCGCGATCTGGCCCGCCGGAATTTCGAGGCGTTCCTGGCGGACGATTTCGACGCCATCATCACCAATGCCGCCGGCTGCGGCTCCACGCTGAAAGAATACCCGCACCTGTTCGCCGCAGACGACCCCGCCCACGCGCGCGCGCTGCAGTTCACCGCAAAAATGCGCGACGTCACCGAATTTCTCGCGGACCTGGGCCTCAGCGCTCCGCTGCGCCCGCTTCCTCTGCGCGTCACTTATCAGGATTCCTGCCACCTGGTGCACGGCCAGAAAATCCGCGAAGCTCCGCGTCAATTGCTCCAAGCCATTCCCGGCCTCGAATACGTGGAAATGCCCCTCGCCGACCAGTGCTGCGGCTCCGCCGGCGTGTACAACGTCACCGAAACCGCCACCGCGCTCGAACTCCTCGACCGCAAGATGGACGCCGTGGGCCAGACTAAAGCCCAGGTAATCGCCACCGCCAATCCCGGCTGCATCCTGCAACTCCGCGCCGGCACCGCCCTCCGCCGCACCGGCCAGGAAGTCCTCCACGTAGTCGAACTCCTCGACCGCGCCCTCGCGTAGTGCGCGCCGCGCAGCCCGAACCAATATGGAGTGCGAATGAAAGTGGATGAAACGGAACGCCAGGACTTATGAAAGCGGCACAGCCGTGCAAACCGCGCCAGACCGCGCTACTTCTCCCCAATCAAATACCGGCAGCCGCTTGCCTCCATCCGCGCCGAATGCACTGCGCCCGCCGGCACATCGCAGCGTTCGCCCGCGCGATACGTCCGCGCAGCGCCGCCCATCGTCAGCGTCATCTCGCCATCCAAAATGATATGCGCCGTCAGTCCCGCGTGGGTGTGCTCGGAGTAATGCGCGTGCGGGCCGTCCTGCCACACGTAGGCATGCGCGAAGCCTTCCGCCGCCAGTTGCCGTTCCAGCGCGGTTTCCTCTGCGCGTGTCATCTCTCGCTTCCGTCGGCGGAATTGTAGCAGCGGCAGGAATCAGCTCGCGCGAAACAAAAGGGGAGGCTTGCGGGCGGAGCGTGGTGGGGAGGCCGCCCGCAAGTTTAGACGGTGCTACGGGGTGGGTAAACTGTTGCCGCCCGGCTACTGCTCCGGGTCCGCCGGTGGCGGAGGTGCGCCGCCGCCGTGGCGAAACTCACCGCGCGGGCCGCCGGTCTTCACCGCGTAACCCGCCGGCACCTGAAACAGCGTCGCCGCCGGCTCTGTCCGCTGGATGTTGGTCATCTGGAACGTGCTGTCGCCCGAACGTGGATCGCTGCGCTTGGTCATCACCACCATCTGCAGGTCGGCGGAGTACCAGCGCTCGGTGACGATCACGATCGGCTTGGCGTTTCCGATCTGCCCGGCGGGAATCGTGCGCGTGTAGCGTGTGCCCTCGGCCTGCACACCGCCGATCATCTGCGTGCCCAGCGAAGCGGTTACCGTTTCCTTCGCCGCCGCCGCGCCGAATCCGTCCGAGTGCGTCGTGTTCGCGAACGCGGAACGGTCGGGAGGCGCCGGCATCTGCCGCGCGATTTTCTTATCTGCTTCCAGAATGTAGCGCGTTCCAGCCACCGGATCGTTCACGAACGTCACGTGCGGCGCAGCTTGCCCCGGCGCGCCCGCCGGCCCGAACGCCGGCCCGAACGCCGGCAACGTCATGTCGCGCCGCGTGCGTCCCTGGCTGTCGCGTGCAATGGACCCGGTCGAGCTGTGCGTGATCTGGTTGCCGTCCGCCAGCGTTTCCGTGGACTGCGTCGAAAACGTCGCGCTGAACGGCGAGCCCGTCACGGTCTTACCATTCAGCCCGGCCTCGAAGCCCAGGAACCCGACTTCATCGCGCCCAAACGGCCCGTGCCCGAAACCGTGCCCGGGGGGTGGCGGCGGAGGTGGCGCCGACGCCGCGTCCTGCGCCTGCAAACCGGCGCCCGCCAGCAACATCACTGCAATTCCCGCCATCGCCAAAAACTTTGCCCAAATCTTCATCTGTCTCTCCTTCCGATAATGATTCGCCGTTCTGCTGCTAGAAGTCCGTATCCGCATTCGCCTGCGCCACCAGGCGAACCGCCTGCGGCGTCCCGTCCTGGCTCACCACCATGTCCGCCGTCACTTGCTCGCCGATGTTCATGCCCTCCACCGGCAAGCCATACGCCGCCAGCGTCGAACGTGGCAGCACCACGCGAACCACCGCGGCGCCTTGCAGGTCCGCCGGATCGTCCGCATACGGCAACGGCAGAAAAGCGGTCGCGTACTCCGTATCACCGGACCCAGCCACCGCCGCCGGTTCCGCAGCAGACTGCGCGTCCGTCGTGTCCGCGTTTCCGGCAGCCTGCCCCGCAGCGCGCCCGGAAGACTGCGTGGAAGCGACGCCCGCCGCAGCCGTGCCGCCCGGCGTTGCCAAATGTTGACGGTGTAGCGAAAGCCCCAGCGCCAGCAGCACCGCCGCGGCGGCGCCAAAAGCCGCCAATTGCCAGCGCACGCCGCGCGAGGCGTTCGCCGATTTCTGCCGCCGAAATTCCTGCAACAGCAAAGTTTCCACCCGCGGCGGCGCTTGCAGATCCGACGCTTCCTCTGCTACCTGCCGCAACGCAAAATCCAGCGACTCCACTTCCGTCAGCAGCGCGGCGCAATGGCTGCACGCTTCGGCATGCGCCAGCGCGCATTCGCACAGGCTCGTCCCCTGGCTGCCCGGCCGGTCCAGGTCGTGCAGCACTTCCGCGAACCGCGCGCAGTCCATGCGCTCCACTTTTTTCTCCTCCGCGGAATTTTCCTTGTTCGCATCTGCTCTCATTCGCCCACCGCCGATGCGCGCCGCACGGGCTGCGCGTCCCGCAATTTTTCCACCAGGATGGCTCGCGCGCGATGCAGCCGCGAGCGCACCGTTCCCACCGGGCAATCCAGCGCCGCCGCGGCATCCTCGTAACTCATTTCATCCAGCTCGCACAGCACCACCACCTCGCGATAATTTTCCGGCAAACTCGCAATCGCCTGCCGCACCCGGCTCACATTTTCCTGCGACACGAATTCGTCCCGATGCATCGGAAACGCGCTCACTCCCGAGCCGTTGCCGTTCGCACCCGCTCCATTCCCGCCGCCCACTCGCCCCGCGCTGCTCCGCGCCAGAATCACATCCAATTCATCCGCCGTTTCCGGCAGCGGCACCGAGTTCCGCTCCTGCTCCCAGCGCCGCCGCACGTGATTCCGCGCGATGCCGAACAGAAATCCTCCCAGTGTCCCGCGTCCCGGATCGAATTTTCTCGCGTCGCGTATCAACGTCATGAAGACCTCTTGCGTCACGTCCTCGGCCAGTGCCGCGTTCCCGCTCATATGCAGTACGAACCGGTAAATCGCCGGATGCCTGCGCCGGTACAGCAGCGTAAACGCAGCCTCGTCTCCCGCGAGCATCCGCCGGAGCAGCAGTCCGTCATCTATGCTTTCAACGCCCCTGTTCATTTCAGACTGTTGGACGGCCCGATGCAGCTCTCGTTACATATTCCAGCCGCCGCCCCGAAAAGTTCCAGGAAAACTGGCCCATCCATCCCTCCCGCCACGCCGCCTCTCGCTCGTCCACAGGCCCCCACGAGATCCTTGCCCCAGCTCCGCCGCCCCGCAGCCCCCTCCGCTCCAATCCCCTTCTTGACCAAACCCCTCTGGTTCAATAACGTAGGGGCGGGCGAAAGGCCGGTTCTGGGCCGCCTGCCGCCCTTCGGCCCGGGCCTGCCGCCAGCAGCCGCTCAGCGCATGCAGCCGACCCCGGCGCGTTGCCGCGAATATACCACGGAGGAACTATGCAGGAATTCGATCCGCACGTCCTGGACGAGAAGCCCATCCCGCCGCCCGAAGAGTTCAGCAAGAAGGCGCAAGTGCGCTCGCTCGATGACTACCGTGAAATGTACGCCGCCGCCCAGGCCGACCCCGAATCCTTCTGGGGCCAGCAAGCCAAGCTGCTCCACTGGTTCGAAGCTCCAAAAAAAGTCCTCGAGTGGAATCCGCCCCACGCCAAATGGTTCGTCGGCGGCAAGCTCAACGTCTCCTACAACTGCCTCGACCGCCATCTCGAAAAAAACGCCAACAAACCCGCCCTGATGTGGGAAGCCGAAGACGGCTCGACCATCCAGTTCACCTTCGTCGAATTGCACGAACGCGTCTGCCAGTTTGCCAACGTCCTGCTCTCTCTCGGCGTCAAGCCCGGCGACTGCATCGCCATTTACATGCCCATGGTTCCGGAGCTGGCCATCGCCATGCTCGCCTGCGCGCGCGTCGGCGCGGTGCACTCCGTCGTCTTCGGCGGCTTCAGCGCCACCGCCCTCGCCGACCGCATCGCCGACTGCAAAGCCAAAATCCTGCTCACCGCCGACGGCGGCTTTCGCCGCGGAAAAATCGTGCCCCTGAAAGAAACCGCCGACGCCGCGCTCAAAAATTGCCCCACCATCGAAAAATCCATCGTCCTCCAACGCACCAAGGCAGACGTGGCCTGGCAGGAAGGCCGCGACGTTTGGTGGCACGACCTGGAATCCAAAGCCTCCAAGGAAAATATCGCCCCGCCCTTCGATTCCGAGCACCCGCTCTACATTCTCTACACCAGCGGCACCACCGGAAAACCCAAAGGCGTGCTGCACACTTCGGCCGGCTACCTCCTGCAATGCACCTGGAGCACTCGCCTCATTTTCGACCTGCGCGAGGACGATGTGTACTGGTGCACCGCCGACATCGGCTGGGTCACCGGACACAGCTACGTCGTGTACGGCCCGCTCTCCAATGGCGCCAGCATCCTGATGTACGAAGGCGCGCCGGACTTCCCGCAGCGCGACCGCTTCTGGGAACTCGTGGACCGCTACAAAGTCACCATCTTTTACAGCTCCGCCACCGCCGTGCGCGCTTTCATGGCCTGGGGAATGGATTGGATCAAGCCGCACGACCTCAGCAGCCTGCGCCTGCTCGGCACCGTCGGCGAACCCATCAACCCCGCCGCGTGGAGATGGTATTTCGAGGCCATCGGAAAAAATCGCTGCCCCATCGTAGATACCTGGTGGCAGACGGAAACCGGTTCGATCCTGATTTCCCCGCTGCCCGGCGCCACGCCCACCAAGCCCGGCTCGGCCACTCTGCCGCTGCCCGGAATCATCGCCAAAGTCGTGAACATGAAAGGCGAAGCCACGCCCCCGGGCGAAACCGGATTCTTGACCATCCAGAAACCGTGGCCTTCCATGCTCCGCACCATCTACGGCGACGATGAACGCTACGAGCGCGAATACTGGACCCGCATCCCCGGCGTCTATTTTGCCGGCGACGCCGCCCAAATAGACAAGGACGGCTACATCTGGGTGCTCGGCCGCGTGGACGACGTCATCAAAGTCGCCGGCCACCGCCTCAGCTCCATGGAAATCGAAAGCGCCTTGGTCAGCCACGACGCCGTCGCCGAAGCCGCCGTCATCGCCCGCCCCGACGAAATCAAGGGCGAAGCCATCGTCGGCTTCGTCGCCCTGCGCAGCGGCCACGAACCTTCCCCCGAGCTGCGCCGCGAATTGATAGACCACGTAGCCAACACCATCGGCTCCATCGCCCGCCCCTCCGATATTCGCTTCACCCACATCCTCCCCAAAACCCGCAGCGGCAAAATCATGCGCCGCCTCCTCCGCGAACTAGCCACCAAAGGCGCCGTAACTGGCGACACCACCACCCTGGAAGACATGGCCGTAATCGAGCGCCTGCTCAAAGCCCAAGCCGACGACGAAGAGTAACCATCCGCCAAGTCCGCGCCCCACCCCGTCTCAGGGCCGTAGGGGCGCTGCTTGCCTGCCTGCCTGCCGCAGGCAGGCTGCGCCTCATCTCGGCACAGCCTCAAACGACGCCTAAGGTTTTCTCTGCGCCCTCTGCGCCTCTGCGGTGAATCCTGCCCTTCTCGGGAACCTCGCAAACCTCGCGCCGAAGCCGCGAGCGCCCCCACATTTCCCTTCCATTCCATTGCCGACTGTGTTATCATTAGTCGGGCGCTTATTTCGCCCATACAAGGAGGACGCATGCCCAGGCTTGCTCGCGCTTCCGCCTCTCGCGCTCCCCGGGCCGGCCTTCGCCGCCACCACTCCACCCATCCGCGCATTTCTAATCTCGGATTCCGGGATTAGAAAATGACGCAACCCATTGAAAACAAACAACCGCACCCCGTTCTAATCCCGCCCAAAACGGCCACCAGCGCCCCAATCGCGCATTCCGCGCGCCGCGCCACCCGACCCGCGCATCCCCGCCGCCATCGCCGGCCACGCGCTGTCGATCGCTACTGTCCGGAAATCGGAACCCACCTCAACTCCTTCCTTATCAACAAAAAAATCCTCGTCAATCGCTACTTTTGGTCGCAACATCCCCAACTCCCAACCCCCTCGCACCCGCCTCACCAACCGTCCGCCAGCCGAGCGATCACCAGTCACGACTCACCATTCACGACTCACGATTCACCAACCCCCCACCCCCCGAAACTGCTATCCTCGCCCAGTACGCCGCCACCGAGGACCCGCAGATGGCACAGACCGCGCTCTCCGCAGTTCCCTACCCGGCCGCCAAGGAAGCCGCCTGCGCCGCCATCCCCTGGTATATCTGGTGTGGCGTATCCGGCATCACTTCCGTGGTCTTCGGCCTGTACTGGGATATTTCCTGGCACATGAGCGTCGGCCGGGACACCTTCTGGACCCCGGCGCACATGGCCATCCAGCTCGGCGGCATTCTGGTGGCGCTCACCAGCGTGTATCTGATTTTTTCCACCACCTGGGGCAGCGACCCCGCGGCCAAGGCTGCATCCATCAAAGTGTGGGGATTCCGCGGGCCGCTGGGAGCGTTCCTGGCGTGCTGGGGCGGCGTGGTGATGGTCACTTCCGCGCCCTTCGATAACTGGTGGCACAATTCCTTCGGCCTGGACGTCGCGATCGTCAGCCCGCCGCACATGGTTCTCGGCGTCGGCATTCTCGCCGTCGCGCTCGGCGCGCTGCTGCTTCTGGTGAGCTGGATGAATCGCTCCGAGGGCGCCGCGCACGCCCGCCTCCGCCGCCTCTACCTCTACCTCGGCGGAGTGATTTTGGCTCTGCACTGGGTGCTGCTCTCGGAATACACCAGCGGCGACCAGATGCACAGCCCCACGTTCTATCGCGTGCTCTGCCTTGGCGTTCCCGTAATCCTCGTCGGACTCGCGCGCGCCAGTGGCTACCGCTGGGGCGCGACGGTCGTCGCCGCAATTTACACCGCCTGGGTGCTCGGCCAGCTCTGGCTGCTGCCGTTATTTCCGGCGACCCCGAAGCTGGGGCCGGTGTACACCAAAATCACCCACATGGTGCCGCTCGAATTCCCCACGCTGTTGATCATTCCCGCCATCGTTCTGGATTTTCTGCTGAACCGTTACGCGCACAAGAATAAATGGGCGCTGGCGGGCATGCTCGGCACGGCTTATCTCGCCGTGTTGCTGCTGGTGCACTGGCCGTTCGGCGATTTCCTGATTTCACCCGCGGCGCGCAATTGGGTCTTCGGGCAGAATTATTTTCCGTACATGGAATCGCCTTCGGAGTACCACTTCCAATGGGAATTCGTGGACCTCGCTCCGACGGCGGCCCTGTTCTGGTACGGCATCGGCATCGCCCTGGTGACCTCGATTGTCGGTTCGCGCATTGGACTTGCCGCGGGCGACGCATTGCGCCGCCTGCAGAGATGAAGCCCATGGCGCAAACCGCAATCACCGGACGAATCCGCTGCGCCTTTGCCGTCGCGCTCGCCGCCCTCTTTCTGGCGGCCGGGCCCGCCTGGGCGCACGTCGGCAGTCCGGACGTTTATTTCCAAGGCGCTGCCGGTCCTTATCACCTGATTATTACCATCCGCACGCCGCAGATGATTCCCGGCACCGCAACCGTGGAAATTCTCAGCGCCACGCCCGGCATTTCGAAGATCACCGTCGTGCCGCTTTACATCGTGGGTCCCGGCGCGAAGTATCCGCCGGTCGGCGATCTGCTCTCGCAATCCAAAGAGGATCCGCAATACTTCTCCGGTCAAATCTGGCTGATGGCTTCCGGCTCCTGGCAGGTGCGCGTGCAGGTGGAGGGCTCCGAGGGCGCGGGCGAGCTGACCGTGCCGGTTCCGGCCGCCGCGCGCAGCACCCTGCCGATGCAGAGATCTCTGGGCGTGCTTCTCTTTGCACTGATGGCGCTTCTGGTGGTGGCCATCGTTTCCATCGTCGGCGCCGCGCGCCGCGAAGCCACCCTCGCTCCCGGCCTTGCGCCGACCGCGCAGAATTCCCGCGCAGCCCGCCGCGTAATGTTAGGCGCGGCCGCGCTGGTTTTCGTCGTGCTGGTATTCGGCAACTGGTGGTGGAACTCCGAAGCCAGCGCCAAGGCGCGCCAGATGATTTACAAAGCGCCGCCGCTCAGCGTTTCTCTCGACCCCGGCGGAAAATTGCTGCTGCACATGGGCGATTCCGCGTGGCATCGCAACCGCCCCGAAACGGTGATGACCAGCCTCATCCCCGATCACGGGCACCTCATGCACCTTTTCCTGATTCGCGAGCCGGGCATGGACCGCTTCTATCATTTGCATCCTGCGCTGGTGTTGCCCGCGCCCGGACTCCATGTCGTCAATGGAACTTCGTTCGAGCTGCAATTGCCCGCGCTTCCCGCCGGGCGCTACCAGATTTTCGCGGACGTGGTCCGCGCCTCCGGCTTCCCGGACACCATGACGGCGGAGATCAATCTGCCGGATATTCCCGGAGTGCCGTTGACCGGCGATAATTCCGTCGCCGCGGCCGCGCCGCTTGCCGCGAATGGAGGCGGCGCCGCCGGCGAAAGCGGTTCCCCTGATGTGAGCGGCGCAAGCAGCGCGGAATCAAAGGTAAGCGACACCCCGGACGGCGTCGCGGCCACCCTTCCCGACGGTTACCGCATGGTCTGGGAGCGCGGCACGGCGCCGTTCGCCGCGAATCATATGACGCTGCTGCGTTTCCGCCTGGAGACGCCGGACGGCAAGCCCGTCACTGACGCCGAGCCTTACATGGGCATGGCCGGGCACGTCGAAATTGTGAACTCCGACCGTACCGTCTTCGCCCACATCCATCCCGACGGCTCGATTGCCATGGCGGCCCTGGAACTCGCGCAGAAAAATTCGGCCCCAGGCGATGCAGGCGCAAAGGCCGCAGGCGGACCCAATGCAGGCGCGGAAATGGCCGGAATGAACGTGCCCACGGCAGCGCCTTCCGCTGATGTTTCGTTCCCCTACGGATTTCCGAAAGCCGGCGAGTACCGCCTCTTCGTGCAAATGAAGCGCGGAGGCACGATCGAAACAGGAGTGTTTGATACCGCGGTCAATCCGTGACGCGGAGCCGCGCTTGGCGCGAAACTTTCGCGCGCCAAACTTGAATTGTTCCGGTCCCGTTACGAAGGATCAGGCCGCATCATTTTCGCGGCCGTTCTTGTGACCAGGCTTCTGGGCGCCAAGCGCTGCGATTCCTTCATCAGACGATTGATGAAGCCGGAAATCACGTAGGGCTTCCCTGCTGCTTGCGCTTCCAGGCCCACACGCGCAACCTTCTCCGCCGTCTCGGCGTTCCGGAACGGGCGGTCCGGCTGCTTCGCAACGGACTGGAATTCCGTCACCGTTGATCCCGGGCACAACGCGCAAACGCGCACTCCCAGCGGACGCACTTCCTCGGCAATTCCTTCCGCGAGCAGCAGATCAAAAGCCTTGGTCGCCGCATAACAAGAACTGAATGGCAACGGCTGAAACCCCGCGAGCGAAGCCACGATCATCACGTCGCCATGCTTGCGCTGGACCATTGCGGGCAAGTACAGCCGCGTGAGCTGCACCACGGCGGAACAATTCACCTGAATCATCTCCAGCATCTTCCCCACGGGAATCTCGTGCACGTAACCGTATGCGCCAAAGCCAGCGTTGTTGATCAGGAACTCGACTTCGATCTGCGTGTTGGCGGTGAACGCGTAAATCTCGCCGGGGGCTTCGGGCCGCGTCAGGTCCGCGGAGAAGATTTCGACCTTCACACCGTGCTGCGCCGAAAGATCCTGTGCCAGTTTTTGCAGCCGGTCGGTGCGCCGCGCGGTAAGCACCAGGTTCGCGCCCCCAGCGGCAAGCAGCTTGGCCAGTTCCAGACCGATTCCGGCGCTCGCTCCGGTGATGAGCGCCCATTTTCCCCGCCATTCCTGCTGCCACTGTGCCGCCACGGAACCCTCCGATTGAATGTGCGCCGATGCGAGCGCCAGCGAACGCGCTACTGGGATGAAACCACAATTCGGAGAGTCGCCCAAGCGGGAAATATGCGGGAAAGGTTCAGGCGTTGTCCGGCTTTTCGCGGGGCATCACGGAATCGCGCAGCCGCACGCCGTGCTCCTTCAGCCGTTCCAGAAGGCGGCGCGCCCAAACGAATTCCGCAGCCAGAATGCCCAGGGCAAGCATGATGGTGAGCCAGCCGGGGCCGGGCGTGACGATCATCAGAATACCGGCGGCGAGCAGCGTGAAGCCGACAAGTATCTTGACGATTCGCTTGGCCTGCTGCAAAGAACTAATCGGCATTGCTTGTGTCGCTCCATGAGAACCAGGCGCGCTGCTGCTGAGTTGAGTGGTTAGATGCGTCATAACTGGATTCGGTATCGGCATGCACGCAGATTTCCTTCACAGCAACAATAGAAATACTTCGCTCCGCAACGTCGCACGGGCAAGACAGGGGTTGCGCCAGCCGCGAACCGGGAAACGCGCGGGGCCGCGGCGGAAATTGCCGCGCGCGGAAGATTCGTGCCGGGTAGATGGCAAAACGGGACAGCTGCGGTTCTTTCACAAGGTTCATCAAGGCCCGAACACGGCCCTCCGGCGGCGGAAATACTAAAACTTGTACACGAGGCCTACTGAAGCCTTCGGGCTGATCTGATAGGTGTTGAAATAGCGGCTGGCGATGCCATCCACGGCGAAGCGCAATGCCATGTGCCGGCCATGGGCGTTCAAATCCACGCCCACGCCCGCCATTCCGGCTGGCGCGCCCTGGCTGCCATAGGGCGTTTGGGGAGTGATGTACATCCCTCCAGCCAAAGCGTGCGCCCAGAGGTCAATGCCGCGCGGCCCGACCCAGCGAAAGCGGGGACCAAGGCCGGCGAAGATGAGCCAGGAGTTCTGCCCGGGCTGGCTGCCGTAGGTGGCGGAGATTTCGGCATCGGCGCCCAGCCAATCGCGATACCAATACACGGCCGAGCCGTTCACGCCGTTCATATTCGACACGGTCCCGGGAACTTCGTAGAAGCGCAGGAAGCTGTAGCCGGCATAGACGTCCCAACTGTACTTCTCGAAGACGCCCTGCACGTCCTGGGGCATGGCTGCGGGAGGCGGCGGAGCCGGAGTGGCGAAGGCCGGCGAAGCGAGTACCACGGTGGAATTCGAGATTGGGTTTGCAGGGACCGCGGGCGTGGCTGGCGTGACGGAAAAGGTGGTGAAGGAGGGAGCCGCCAGCGACACGGAACTGGCGAAATTGGATTGCGCCCCCGCGCTCACGGCGATCAGCAGCAGGCCGCCCAATAGAACAGAAATATATTTCATCGCCTATTTCCCCCAGACGAAGGAATGCCCTGCCGGTGTTCCCTCTAACTCTGAGGGATAGTCAAAGGGACTGTCCACAGGTTTGATTCGCGATGCCGCGAGGGAAGCAACCCTGTTCGCGGGTACAGTCGGCGATGGCCGTTCGGGCGCTTTGGGGGCTGCGCCGCAGGGCGCGAGGTTGGGTGAAAGGACTCGCCTGAAATCTTCGCTTGACCTGACCGCCGTTTCTGATAGTCTTTGAGTGCTGCCTTACCAGCAGCGCTTATCAAGAGTGGTTGAGGGGACAGGCCCTGCGACGCCACAGCAACCTGGTGCAACTGCCAAGGTGCTAATTCCTGCCCAGTGGGGAGAGATAAGATCCTCGATAGAC
>JBAQJS010000007.1:0-29289 GCA_049300435.1 Candidatus Acidiferrales bacterium
AGCGTCGCGAACCCGCGAGGGGGAGCTAATCGCAAAAAAGCGCGCTCAGTTCGGATTGCAGTCTGCAACTCGACTGCATGAAGCCGGAATCGCTAGTAATGGCGCATCAGAACGGCGCCGTGAATACGTTCCCGGGCCTTGTACACACCGCCCGTCACATCACGAAAGTGGGCTGTACTAGAAATCGCCGAGCCAACCGCAAGGGGGCAGGCGCTCAAGGTATGACTCATGATTGGGGTGAAGTCGTAACAAGGTAGCCGTAGGAGAACCTGCGGCTGGATCACCTCCTTTCTAAAAGAAAAGGGAGTACGACCTGCTTCGGTAGCAGGTACGGCTCTCCACCGGTTCCTTAGTGAACCGGGTTCGGCTCTCAAAGCCCGACGGGTTCTGGTAAGTCTCATCTCAATTCCGCCGCATTCGCGGGATTGACCCTGAGGAGTCCCGCTTCGCCGGGACGACGAAGGGCGATTGTCATCCGAGTTTGCTGCAGACAAACGCAAGCCCCGGTTCGATGAAAATCGAGCCGGGGCTTTTTTTTGCGGAGAAGATTTTGCGCGCGGTTGGTTCTTACCTAAGCCGTAACGCTCAGACCGCTTCCGCCCGCTTGCCCGAAGGACGAACTAGTTCCCGACGCCGTTCCGGAGCCGCCCTCGGCGCTGAATTGCTCCAGATCCTGCTGCAACGTTGCAAACGCCGTCTGTGCGCTGGAGAGATTGCCGGCTTGCAGCGCCGACGAGAGCGAATTCAGCGCCTGCGAAATCGGATTGCCTTGCTGGCCACTGCCTCCGCCTCCGCCGTGATGGCGATGGTGGTGCACTTGGCTGGCCCCCTGCTGTTGCTGCTGCATATCCTGCTGGATGGTCGCGTAGTCCTGTTGCGCGGCGGTGACGTTGCCGCTCTGCAGGTCCTGCGATAACGCGGTGAACGCTTGAGCGATCGGATTGGAATTGCTCCCGCCCGCGCCTGTCGTCCCACTTTGTGCGCTCGGAAGGCTTTGCGAGAGCGTCGCGTAATCCTGCTGTGCCTGCGTCAAGTTGCCGGTCTGTAGGTCCTGCCCCAGCTGCTGAAATTCGCTCTGCACCTTCTGAAAGTTTCCCTGTCCATACTGCGGACCCTGCGCTGTGTTCACTATCGAATTCAGAGCGGTATTCGCTATGCCTGCAATGGACATCGTTCACCTCGGGTAACGATTTGCGGCGCGAAGCGCATGCGCCACATTGAAACAGCCCATCTGCCACTGGAGCGGAGAAAGTTCGATGGCAGCGGAATTCGCGGGTGCATCGTGGCCACCACTCTTATCGGCATACCGCATTGATGCCTGAGTCCAATCGGCAGCGTCGGATCCTCCCGTTCCCATCCTATGCAAAGCACTTGCCACGAAGTCCTCTCGATGTTCGAATTGCGGCGTTGATAGCAAACGCGTTGGAACAGGACTTTTCTTGGCTCGCTTTTCAAAAGCACACAACTAGGAATCAATCTTCGGTCGCGCCAGGTCCCGCGCGGCAAAATAGTCCCCTCGGCGCATCATCGCGAAAAACAGGGATTACGTTCCAAGGAAGCAGCGCGGCAAATCTGGCCCACGGTGGCAGGGGCAGGTAGGGTCGAATTATTCGATGATCACCGAATACCTTGCAGTCTTAACGGGCTTGGCATCCTTCTCGAATGGCCGGACGTACTCGAAGACCAATTGCACGGTGCCGGCCGTTGCGGTCGAGAATGTCCACACTTCCTCGCCGGATGCGCCCAGGTCGCCCCCAGGCGCCGCCTCATACTCGTTGCTTACCAGTTTCAGCGCCTTCGGGTCGAGCGCTCCGGCCAGCCGCCAGCTATATCCAGTCGTGTGATTCGCCAAAAGGGTAATCGAGAATTGTTTGCCCGTCAGCACGCGGATCTCGGCCACTCCGCTTGCGACGTCGAAGTCAGTTACTTCCTGCGAAGCGGATCGTGGCGCGGCCGGTATCACGCTGGACACGCTGACGCCCTGAAAATTTCCTTGCGTGTCGAAATTGAAAGCAAGCATGGCCTTTCCGATCTCGGCGCAGGCGTGGCAGCCATCGCGCAACAAATATTGCACCAGAAATGCTTGCGTTCCCCAGCCGGTTGCAGTCACCTTCGGCAACTTGGTGTCAAACCGGTTCCCTGGCCAGACGCTGATATTGGGATATTGCTGGGCGAGCGCCGCATAGTTGGGATCCTTCCGCAATTCGGTGTCGTTCACGTAGCTGTCGTCGTCCACATCAATGGGCGACGGCGTGCCGTTCACCAGCAATACTCCTTCCAGCTCGTTGGCGCGGAACGCATATTCGATGTAAGCAATATCCACTCGCTCCGCGGGCCGGAACGCGCGCACATAGACCAATCCCATGGAGGAAGCAAGACCTGCTGTAAACGCCTGCGCCTCGGCAGACGCGCCCGCGGCTTTCATCTGATCCAGGAAGCACCTTCCGATGTGTCCGGCATCCGCCTGCCCGCACGTCTTGCGAATTTCCGCCAGCGCATCTGGCGACGGATTCCAGACGGCGGCCGCGCCCACGTGCGGCATCGCATGCGCCGTTGGCTTGGCAGGTTCCTGGGCGATTGCGGAAGACCATGCGACGAATAGGATTGCAAGAAGAATGCTGGTCCGAGTCATGTTCCCCTCGTGCGCCAAAAGTCAGATCTTCGCAACGAAGTTACCCGAAAACCATTTACGAAGCGATCAAAGTTCCTTCTTCGGTGCCTCTGGCCGTCGCCTTGGATCGCGCAGGCCACCGCAACCTCGCTCTCGCGTCTTGCTTTCCCAGGCCCTGATTGCTCGCACGGAAAAACATCTCCGCCCTGGCGTTGGATGGCAAAAAAATAGGGCGGGTTTGCGCGCCCGCCCTGCCGGCTCTCGTTTGCCGCCGTACTGGCAATATTTCGTCGAACCGGTTACGGCCCCGGGACGAATACCTGGTCCGGGCTGGAAATATCTATCTCCTTCAGCTCGGTCCTGATGCGGAACGTGCGCAATTCGCCTTTCCCCTTCGTGGGTTTCCTCGTGCTCCAGCTCAGGAAGTATTGGTTCTTCAGGATGGTGTCCAATTGATCTAGGAACGGTGCGAAGGCAATCGGAGTCTCCAGGCCTTGGAAGAACGAATAACCGCCGGTCTTATCCGTGAGCTCCGCCAGATTGCTCTGTCCGTATCCCACCCTGAACATGTTGTGGCCCGCGCGTCCAACTCCGCTCGCATACAGCGTATGAATCACCACCCCGGCCTTTTCCGCCGTTACAAAAGTGTTCTGGACGTCCGGGCTGAACGGGTCCCCGCGGAAACGATCAATTCCGTCGGCAATCAATAGTATTTCCCGGCGCACGCCCGGTGTCACTGGCCAGCCTTTGATCAGGCTCATGGTCGAAAGGTAGATGCTCGAGTAAGCCGCAACATTCCCTAGCGGCAGGCGCAACGCCTTGGCCACGGCTTCGTGGTCGGTGCTGAACTGCGACGCCGGCTGTACGCCGCCGTTGCTGGCGTAAAACAATCCAACAGCGGTGCTCTTCGGTTGCCCGTTAATGAAGTTCTTGATGTCGCCAAATTGAAGCCCGAGTTGGCTCGAGGAGACTTCGTCAATCACAATCGCCAGTTGTAGCCCGGCTTTGTCGCCCTGTGCGGGCATCCAGCTGGTGATCTCCTTCTTCTCCTTGCCCTCGAAGACGTTGATGTCGTCCTTGCTGATCGCCGGAGGCGCCGTGAATTTAGGCCCCAGCACGGTGACGACGGCTGTCACCGGAGCGGTCGCCTGCGCCGCTGCCCCGGGCGCCCATGCCGCGCCTAGCAATCCGGCGACCATCAGAACCATGGCTACAAATTGATTCGGTCTGTGCATGCCAATCTCCTCGCTAGACGGCTTCCGCTCTGTATCGCACTCGCGTGGGAGAATGCAGGATAGCAGAAGCTTCGCTAACTCCCGCAACTCTAGTTACTTAACTGAATTCTGTCAAGTCCCGCCGGACGCGGCCACGCTCCCCAAAGGCTGCTCAATAGACCGGCGTCAAGTGCTTGCGGCGCTCCAGCCATTCCTGATTGTTGAAGATTCGCGGCGTCAGCTCGATCAGCCTTGGCAGCATGTTGAAAACCGCCACCGGCCCCCACTCTCCGCCTTGCCGGGTGCGAAAGCCTTTGCGGTTGAGCTCCTCGGCAACCTTGACGAGCGAAACATCCTGAATGATCAGCTCCATCATCGAAAGCAGGAATTGCATTTCGGCGGGATTCTGTTCCAAATGTTCGCAGTCCCATGCGACGCGCAGGCCGAAGGGTGCCTCCTCGAGCTTCGACGTCGCCTCGGGTGCCGGTGCCGCAGGCCCGGTCGTGGCAACATCGCGCTCCCACTCCACCGCCGCGAGTCTCCAGCCGGCCCTCTCACGCTGCTTCAGATACGTTACGTCGAGCGGTGCCTGCAAGCTCTCTCGAATCCGTTCGTTCTCGGCCATGGTGCCTCCTTAGTTTCCCGCGGTGGATTTCTCCCGAATCTAGCGCTGGGGTCGCCGTGTGCCTGCTTTCAACTCCTGGTCTCGCCGGCGCAGCGCGAACAACGACACCCCGCCGGTAACTACGCCACATGCTTCACGCAATTCCCGGGCCTCCGTCGCTCCGGAGATATTCATGCGACGCAATGACTTAGGGGTGGGCACGGTTCGCCGCAAGGCCCCTGGTTGCCCGCTTTTGGGATGGAATGTCGCTGAAGCGGACACGCCCTAAAGGTTCGACGGCGCTGGGGGCCACGGAATCCGGCGGTTTCACCTCGAGATTGCCCGCTGCAAGAACTGCGGTGCAAGGGCAAAAGCTATCCAACCCGGCGCCCATCTGTCGTATGATGTGTGCGCCCAGTTCGCCTGCAATTCCTACTCAGGTTCCAAATTCCAACTTTGACGGGGGAAAGAATGAAGTTCACGCATTTGCTGGCAATTTTCGTCAGCGTACTCACGTTCGCGTCGGTGGCCCGCCCGGACACCGTAATGCTGAAAAATGGAGATCGCCTTACTGGGACCGTCGAGGTTTCCGACGGCAAGGACGTCACTTTTAAGACCGATTTTGCCGGGGAGATCAAGATCACCTGGTCCGCCGTGCAGGAAATCAGGACCGACAAGCCGATCTACGTCGTGACCCCGGACAAGAAGACCGTCAGCGGCACGGTAACTACCGACGGAGCCAACCTCATCGTCCACACCGCCAATGGCGGAACTGTTCCCGTGGCGATGGCCCAGGTAACCGTGGTGCGTTCGTCCGACGTGGAAACCGCCTACGAGAAGAGCCTGCACCCCAGCCTGCTCGAAGCATGGAAGGGTGGCGTGAATCTGGGCTTCGCCGTTGCGCGTGGAAACAGCGAAACTACCAATCTGACTACTGGATTCGCAGCGGACCGCAAGACCTCGAGCGACGAACTCACCCTGTACGAGTCTTCCTTATATTCCAGCAACGATCAGCCAGGCGGCAGCGTAATCGCCAACTCCATCCTTGGCGGCGCGAAATATGACCGCAACATAACCAAGCGCGTTTTCGTGTTCGTCAGCGGGGACTACACGCACGACGAGTTGCAGGACCTGAACCTGCGCCAGATCTACAGCGGCGGCTTGGGCCTGCATGCCATCAACACTCCGAACACCACCCTCGATCTACTTGCCGGCGCCAACTACACGCGTGAAACCTACGGCGGCGGGGCCACCTACGTGGCCCGGAATTTGGCCGGCATTACGCTGGGCGAGGATTTCATGCACAAGTTCGGAAAATCAACCACGGTTAGCGAAGTTTTCTATTTCTATCCCGACTTGAGTAACACCGGTGAATACAGGTTCGCATTGGACGCTGGCTCCGTCACCAAGATCAATAAGTGGCTGGGCTGGCAGATGACGGTCAGCGACCGCTACGTCACGAATCCGCCGATCGCCGGCACCAAATCCAACGACATAATCTTTTCCACCGGCATCAACGTCAGCTTCGCGCACTAATCGAGGGCCATCTTGCGTGCACGCGGTGCTAGTCGCGCGAGTTCGTGGCGGGGGCAGAGCCATTCCCGGTGCTTCCAGGAGCGTCTCTGCTCCGAACGTTTTCCCGATGGCTTCACCGTGCTGGAGCCAGTCTCAATCGCCGAAGATCGCCGCGTAAAGTCCGCCGCCGAGCGCTCCTCCTACCAACGGAGCCACCCAGAACAGCCAAAGCTGCCTCAGCGCCCAGCCGCCGGCGATCAAGGCCGGCCCGGTGCTTCGCGCCGGGTTCACCGAGGTGTTGGTCACAGGGATCCCGACCAAGTGGATAAGCGTCAGGCACAAACCAATCGCGAGCGGGGCAAATCCCTGCGGCGCTCGCCGGTCCGTCGAGCCCATCACCACCATAACAAAGAAGCAAGTCAGCACAAGCTCCGCCACCAGGCAAGCCAGCAGCGAATAGCCGCCCGGCGAATGCTCGGCGTATCCATTCGAAGCGAATCCGCCTGCCAGAGAAAATCCTTCCTTGCCGGACGCGATTACGTACAGCACCCCTGCTGCCGCGATGGCGCCGACCACTTGCGCGAGAACGTACGCAATCAGGTCCGACGCCGGAAAGCGCTTGCCCACCACCAGTCCAAGCGATATCGCCGGATTCAGGTGGCCTCCGGAGATGTGCCCGATTGCATAGCACATCGTCAGCACCGTCAGTCCGAACGCCAGGGCTACGCCCAGGAATCCGATGCCCAGCCCAGGATACGCCGCGGAGATCAGCGCGCTTCCACATCCGCCAAACACCAGCCAAAAGGTCCCGAAAAATTCCGCAGTAGCCCGTTTTCCTAATGTCATGGGATTCCTCCTTGAACGCCACAGCTCGCATGTTATCTAGCACAGGACCGCCGAGGAAGAAACCAGTAACCTTGCGCAACTCGCAACCCCTGCGGCGCCGAGACCTCTTCGATATCCCAACGCTGCACGGCGATACCCCATCCGCTGATCGCGCCGCTTGACAAACCCGAACGCGTGCCCTGGTAAATCCACATGTACTTTGTATATTAACTGGCGTTAATATATGCAATCATCCACGGTTAATAGGGTCGTGGTATCGGCTTTAACTTATGCGGATGCGGTGGCACTGCGGCAAGCGGTTCGGAAATGGAGTTCCGTTCATGGTGCGTGTATTTCCATTCACGTTGATTCTCTTGAGCGCCGTAATCTTCGTCCCCGCAGCGGCTCTCGCCCAGGGCGAAACCACCAGCGCGATTGTCGGCCAGGTTAGCGATCCTTCCGGCGCGGCCGTTCCCGGCGCCACGGTGACGATCACCAGCCAGGAGACTGGCCTGCTCCGCACTGCCAAGACCGATGATTCCGGCCGCTTCGACTTCCCGCAACTGAAGCCAGGCACCTATTCGGTGAAAGTGGAAGCCCTCGGCTTCCAGCCGCAGCAAAATCGGGCCGTATTTTCGGGGCTGGGACAAAAGCAAACCGTGGATTTCGTTCTCAAGGTGTCTCAATCCAGTCAGACCGTGGAAGTGACCACCGAAGCCCCGCTGATCAATCCCGGCAACGCAAACACCTCCACCAACCTGAACGCGCCGGCGCTGGAAAACCTTCCCAATCCCGGCGGCGACCTCACCTACCCGCTGCAGTTCTCCGCCGGTGCTCTCATCAATACGGCCGGCAGCGGCAATGATTTTGTGGGCGGCAGCAACGGTTATGGCAACGTGCAGTTTAATGGCCTGCCCGCTCTAGCCAACGGCTATATCGTGGACGGCTTGGAGACCAACGATCCGCTAACGAATTTGAACAGCGGCCTCTCGACGAATCTGGTCCTGGGTCTGAATTCCATCTCGGAAGTAACAGTCAACACGCTTTCCTATTCCGTGGATCAAGGCCGCTATGGCGCATCGCAGGTCAATTACGTCACCAAGTCCGGCACCAATCAATGGCACGGAAATCTATACGAGCTTTGGAACGGCTCGTTGCTCAACGCCGCGAACTATTTCACCAATGCCACGCCCGGAAATCACAAGCCGCGCTCCACCGTGAATCATTTCGGAGGCAGCCTGGGCGGCGCCATCCGGCGAGACAAGTTGTTTTTCTTCGTGGATAGCGAATGGGTCCGCATCGCGCTTCCCATCGTCACAGCTACCACGGTTCCCACGCCGGCCTTCCAGAATTACGTCCTGCAGCAGTTGCCTCTGGGCGGAACGGACTCGGTAACCGGAACCGTTTACCAGCCGAATCCGCAATCCGTGCCCTTCTATCAGAAAATGTTCGCGCTTTACGGAAACACCGCCGGCACGCCGCTCGCGGTTCTCGGCTGCCCCCTGAATTCCGATGGCACTTCAGCCCCAGGCGCGCCGCCCAATGGCAACGGCTGCGCGAATCGCCGCAGCGTTTCCCATTCCAGCGACGATAGCGAGCAAGTGCAAACCGTCCGCGTGGATTACAACGTCAACGCCGACAATACCACCTGGTATCGCTTCCAGTCGGACACCGGGCTCCAGGCCGCCTACACCGATCCCATCAATCCGCTCTTCAACGCTCTTTCTCCTCAGCCTCTCTACTCCTTTGCCGCGGGATACACCCACGTGTTCTCCCAAAATCTCGTGAATTATTTCAATCCCGGGTATTCCTGGTACGAAAGCCTGTTCCAGCCCGCGGATTTTCAGAAAACCCTCGCCGCCTACCCAATCGTCTTGCAAGGCAGCGGCGCGAACGCGCCTTTCACCACCGTCGGCGGCCTCGATAACACCTGGGTGCAAGGGCGCCGCGCCGCCCGAGTTTTCATCAACGACAATCTGGCCTGGAGCCATGGAGCGCACGAACTTAGGTTTGGAACCAACACGCGCATTTTTCGGCTCAACGATTACGACTTCGGCGAAGGAAGCGTCCCGACAGCCACCTACACCTCCCTGCCGCAATACATCTACGGCGTTGCCTCCACCGTATCCCAAACCTTTCCCCAAACTCCAAACGAGCCGTTCAACTTCCTGAATCTCGACCTCTACGCACAAGACACCTGGAAGGTCACACAGAGATTCACCTGGACCTTCGGCCTGCGCGACACTCTGAATTCCAATCCGCTGAATCCGCACGCTGAAATCGCGGGGCTCGGTGGAGCTTTTGCATCCATCGCGCACGACGAAAATCAGCCGCTGGACGCCGCGATCCATATCGGTCTCAGCCACCTTTTTTCTTCCACCCCGCTCGCCATTCTGCAGCCGCGAACTGCCGTCGCCTGGCAGTTTCAGCCGGCTTCGGTCCTGCGCGCGGGCTTCGGAATCTTCAGCGATCTTCTGCCCGGCAGCGTCGCCGATGTCGTCGGCGTGAATCCTCCGTACGTCAGCACATTTCAGGGTGGCCTTCTGGGGACGGTCGGCGGCACGGCCATAGCTCCCGGCGTGCCCGACAGCGCAGTGGATGCCACCGTCGCCGCCAATCAGACGTTTCGCTCAGGATTCTCCCAGGGCGAACTTTCCTGCGCTTCTCCGCAATCCAATCCAGCGGCATGTCTGCCTCCGGTCGCCTTTACCGCCGCGCCCGATGGAGAGCTTCATGCGCCCTACTTCATGGAATGGAGCCTGGGACTCGAGCATCAATTCGGCAACTCGGGAAGCGTGCGCGCGCAATACGTAGGCACGCGCGCCGTAAACCAGACCTACCTCACCCAGGTCAACGGATATCAGACGGTGTGTGACGGATGCTTCGCTCCGTTTCCCTACCAGCAACCCACCGATCCGCGCTTCGGCGCCGTCACGCAGTTCTCCACCGGCGCGAACAGCCATTACCACGGCCTGCAACTCACGGCCATGAAGCGCATCAGCCACGGTTTGCAGGGCCAGGTGAATTACACCTTCAGTCGCTGCATGGACACGGTTTCGAATGGCGGGTTCTTGCCATTCTCGGCAGGAGGAATTCTCTCGCCGCTGCCCGGCGAGTTGTCCCGCGACTACGGTCCTTGCGATTACGACATCCGCCACAATCTCAACGCCCAATACGTCTATCAATTGCCCAGCAAAGCCCGTGGCCGCGTTCTGGGTTACGCGCTCAACGGCTGGCAGGTTTCCGGCACCGCATTCTGGCACAGCGGTGTGCCTTTCTCCGTTCTAAGCACGCCCTATTCAGCGAATGGAGAAGGCATCGTGCAGGGCAGCGGGCCGCAATTCGCCAGCGTCGTTCCCGGCGTTCCACTGTACGAACACCAGTCCATCCCCGGCGTTACGCAGCCCGGCACAGTCCAGTGGCTCGATCCCGATGCCTTCCAATCCACCGTAGATCCCAGCACGGGCGCTTGCTATGGAGGCGACACCCTCGGCAACTGCCAGTTTGGAAACCTTGGCCGCAACAGCCTGCGCGGCCCCGATTTCGTCTGGAGCGACCTCTACCTTACAAAGTATTTTCCTTTGACCGAGAAAGTGAAGCTGCGGTTTGACGCCCAATTCTTCAATGTGTTCAACCATCCGAATTTCGGCCTCCCCAGCATGGTGCTCGCCGGCATCCCCGGCAAACCCTACACGCAGACCGGCTTCGGCGCGCTCACCTACACCACCTCACCGCCCACCGGCCTTCTCGGCGTCGGCTTGGGAGGGGATAGCACCCCGCGTATGATCGCCTTCCAAGCCCGCCTGGAGTTCTAGGCTCGCACTGGCAAGCCGTGCCCTTGCCAAGACGCCCAAGGGCAGCCAAGGAGGGGGTTCTGCGGCCCTCCTCGGCGGTCCCGTTTCCGTCCCGCCGTCGTCGGGTTATCAGTTGCGAAGCATGCAATGCGGGCGCGCGTTGGCCGCGGGTAGGGGCCTATGCTATAAGTACGAGGCTGCCTAATCTGAGGAAATTGTGCCGTTTATAAATTTTCCCGCTCGCGAAATTAACTGCAAGCTTGTTTACTACGGCCCCGGCCTTGGGGGGAAGACCGCCAATTTGCAGTGGATCTACGAGCACACCGGGGCGAATCAAAAGGGAAAAATGGTTTCGCTCGCCACCGAAACCGACCGCACTCTTTTCTTCGATTTTCTGCCGCTGGATTTAGGCACGGTGCGCGGTTTTCGCACTCGCTTTCATCTCTACACCGTCCCCGGGCAGGTCTTTTATGAGGCCAGCCGCCGCCTGATTTTGAAAGGCGCCGACGGCGTGGTCTTCGTCGCCGATTCGCAGGAAGAGCGCCTGGACGCCAATCTGGAAACGCTCGAAAATCTGCGCGAGCATCTGAAAGATCACAACCTCGATTTCAATACCATTCCCTACGTCCTGCAGCTCAATAAGCGCGACCTGCCCAATGTTCTCCCCGTCGAGGAATTGCGAAAACATCTCGCCGTGAAGGACGAGCCTGCGCTGGAGGCCGTCGCCGTCACCGGTCAGGGCGTCTTCGACACTCTGAAAGAAGTGGCCAAGCTGGTCCTCGCCGAACTGAAGAAAAACGCCTAGCGCTCCCTAATACAGGTGGAAGGCGATCTCCACCGGCTGCACGATCGCCGCTGGATTACCGGCAGGATCCTTCGCAGGTTTGAACCTCCAGCCTTTGACCGCTTCGATTGCTTGCTGATCCAGCCCGCATGGCAGCGCACGTTCCACTGATATCCGCTGTGCCGTTCCATCGGCGCCGATAACCACCGTAAGCACCAAGGTTCCCGAAATCTTGGCCCTGACTGTGCCATTGGTGTACTGCACCTGACGGCAATAGGCGCAATCGGGATGAGAATAGCCGGGAGTACGATATGCAACTGCGGGAATCTTCGTTTGCGTTCCTGCATCCTTCACCCATACCGTCTTATCCTCTCCAAACTGGGCTTCGGTAAACACTGCACGTTTGGATTTAAGGGCTTCCATCTCAGGAGTGCGGGGAATGATGGTGGTCTTGCCAAAAAATGCCGCATCGCCTTGCACGGGCGAAACATCCAGGCTGAGCACAATTTTGTCAGGCGAATATTCCATCCAAGCCTGGATGATTGACGTCGCGCCCAAATCCGGCGCATAGCAGGAAATCACCTCGCGGCTCGAAAGCGCTCCCACCGGCAATTTGTGATTCGCAACCGCATTCTCAATATCGGTTCGGTCCAAGACCGTGAAATTGTGCGCGTGGCTTCGCAAAGACCGGGCAAAACTCTCCGCGAACGCCGGTGCGAGCTGGCTGTCCGGATCGCTTATTTCCTCAAAGTCAGCAACTAAAACTGTGCTGCCCGAGGTCCCCGTCGAATGTTTATCAATCGCCGCGGCTACTTCAGAAGCCAGCGAGTCAAAATCGTAGAGGTCCTGAGTGTCAGTGGACCGCGCCACGATCGAACCAGCAAAGCAAATCAGAAGGGCGAGAAAAATCGATCGCCACAAGAAACGACCCGCGGAATTTTCGGGCGAGTTCATTGCTAATCCGAGACTTCGAGGATCCGCGCGGTGTGCTACGCGTGCGCTACACCGCCGCGAAACGCAGCGACTGCCTTGGCCTCATCCGTGAAGGTGGGGATGGATTGTATCAACCGCGTCAGCACCAGCACTTCGCGCACGTGCCCGGTCGCATTCAACAGTTTCAAACCGCCTCCCTGGCGGTCTAGTGTGACGAACGACCGCACCAGCGTGCTGATTCCCGAGCTGTCCATTTGCGACACGGCCACCAGATTTACGACCACTTCCGCCGGACCGGCTTCGGCCAGTTTGCGCAGTTCGGCGCTCAGGGCGTCATTGCTCGTGCCGATGATGATGCGCCCCACCAGATCCAGGATCGTGACGTTGCCGGACTTTCGCGCCGAAATTTGCAGGCCCATGATCGCCTCCCAGGCCGCGCTCGCGACCGCGCTCTTGCACAATACGCTCAGGACGGAGCTTCGTCCACTCGCCAGCCACAAACAGCCGCGCTCGTTCCCCGCGCGGGCTAAGTGCCCGCATTATAACCCCTTCCGCAGCAGGTGGCGCAAGTCCTGCGCGCCGCGGCCGTCACGGAATCGGCGTGAATGTTGGCGGATCGGTGAGCTAGACGGCAACGATATTTGGGAGCGGGCTACGCAGCGTGTCCCGCAAGGCATCTCCATGAAATCAAAAGCGTTGCGCCGGTGCGTGGCAAAAAACAGGAGGCGGATGCCAGGTGGCATCCACCTCCCGGGGTGGGTGGGGTTGTTGCGAGAGCGTCGCAAAACTGGCTTGCGTGTGGAGAGCCTGACGCTCTGGCAATCCAGCGTTTCCGCCGGAATCCACTGTTGCACGATTCCTTATCATGCCGGGAGAAACGGTGTCAACTCCAATTGGCGGCTCCTATCCTCCGTCCCGCGTTTCGCGCTCGCGAGTCGCCGCTACGCTTAGGCAACGTCCCACGATAGACACGCCTCAGCCGCCGGCGTCCGCTACGCGGGACGGACGTTCGCCGGTTGGCGGTCCAGGATTTCCCGCACCCGTCGCGCTAAGTCTCGCGGGACGTATGGTTTCTGCAGCACGCTCAGGCCTTTCTCCTGGACGTTGTGCAGCAGTGCGATTTCGGGACTGTAGCCGGTGGCGAAGATTACGGGTACGTCCTGTTTCTCCGCACAAATGTGCGCATAGGCTTCCGGGCCGTTCATTTTGGGCATTACTACGTCCAGCAGCAGCAGATCAATGCGTTCGCGGTGCGCCTGAAATTGGCGCACAGCCTCTTCGCCGTCGCACGCCAGCACAATGTCGTAGCCCAGATTCGCCAGCGTTTCCCGCGCCAGCTCTCGCAGGCCCTCATGGTCTTCCGCGATGAGAATAGTCTCCGGTCCGCCCCGCGCTGGCTGGGAGTCCTCCACGCGAACGGGAGTCTTTTGCGCCGCCGGCGCTGCCGGAAGATAAATCCGAAATGTCGTTCCTACGTTCACCTCGCTGTACACGTGCAGAAAACCGCTGTGCTGGCTCACAATTCCATACACCGTGGCAAGGCCCAGCCCCGTCCCCTTGCCCATTTCTTTCGTGGTGAAAAATGGCTCGAAGATTCGATCCAGCGTCGCGGCATCCATGCCCGTGCCGGTGTCGGTCACGGCGAGCATCGCGTAATGGCCGGGACGGGCAAAGGTTTGCACCGCGCAGTATTTCTCGTCGAAGACCGCTTCTCCCGTTTCGATGATCAGCCGTCCGCCTTGCTGCATGGCGTCCCGCGCGTTGATGCACAGATTCATCAGCACCTGGTCTATCTGCGTCGGGTCGGCGCGTACCAGCGTCAGTTCTTGCGCCAGATTGGTTTTTATCTCGATGTTGCTGCCGATCACTTTCTCCAGTAGGCTCAGAGTCTCGCCGACGCTTTGGTTCAGGTCAATATTGCGAGGCTCCAGAATCTGGCGGCGGGCGAATGCCAGCAATTGACGTGTCAGGGCCGCGGCGCGGACGGCTTGATGCCGGACTTTGTCAAAATGCCGGTGCAAGCGTGTTTCGGGCTCTGTTTCGTCTAGTCCGATCTCCGCCCACCCCAGAATCGCGCCGATCATGTTGTTGAAATCGTGCGCAATACCTCCCGCAAGCTGGCCGATGGCCTCGAATTTTTGTGCTTGCCGCAGCTGCTTTTCCAGCGCGATGCGTTCCGTGACGTCTTCGACGATCACTTCCACACAGTCCGTCTGGCGTTGCACGTCCCGCGAGCGCCTGCCGATCAGACGAACGCTGATGGTCGCGCCATTCTTGCGCTTCCATTCCACGGTGACGTCGCCCCGGTCATTGTCGCGATACCTTTCCGCCACCATGTCCCGCATGGCCGGATTGCAGTACAACGGCTGCGTGCTGCCGATGGCCAGCAGCGCTTCGATGGACTCGTACCCGAGCATTTGCACCAGCGCCGGGTTTGCATCCAGAATGTTTCCTTCCAGCGTCACCCAGTAAATGCCATATATCGCGTTGTTGACCAACCCGCGGTAGCGCGCCTCGCTCTCCCGCAGCGCCTCCTCCGCTCGTTTTCGCTCGATCACGTTGAGGATGCTGCCGCGAATCAGCTTGCGGGTCGGTGAAGGCAGGTGCACCACGTGCACTTCGCAGGGGATCTCTCCTCCCTGCGAATTCCGGTACGTCCAATCGAAGTAAGGAGTCGCTCCCGGCGTCGCGCGTTCCAGCCATTCCCGCCCCGCCGCGGCTGAATGCCGGCCATCCGGCTGGAAGGGCGGGCTCAATTCGGCGGGCCCGCAGCGCATCAACTCCTCGCGCGTCAGTCGGAAAAGCCGCAACGCATTTTCGTTGCAGTCGTTGAACTTGCCCGTTTCAATATCGAGAACTACCACCGCGTCCGGAGCATTTTCCACTAGCGTGCGAAAGCGCGCTTCGCTCTCGCGCAGCGCCTCTACTGCTCCCTTCTCCGCGTCACGCAGCAGTTTCCCTTCGTACGCGCGCAGAATGGCCATCGGCAAACGGGCCAGTTGATGTTTCAGGACGTAATCGGAGATCCCGATCTTGATGCATTCCACCGCTTGCAGATCACCCAGCGTCCCGGTCACCAGAATCAGCGGAATGTCCTGCGCGGACTTCACGATCTCCGAGAACGCATCCATCCCCGTCCATCCCACCATGCGGAAATCGGAGAGAACGATCTCCACTGAATGTTTGCGAATTTTCTCGGCGAATGCCTCCCGACTGCTCACCGCGTCAATCTCCAGATCCATGCCAGACTTCTTCAGCTCGCGAACCGTGAGCTCCAGATCGTCCCGGTTATCTTCGGCAATCAGAATCCGCAGTGGTTTTTTCGGTACCGAAGGGTTTTTCGAGCGGGCGCCGTGCATGGCTGCAAGTACTCCTAGGAACCCTGGAACGCCACGGAGGGGGGTTTGCTATTCACCAGCAGCCAGTACATTCCGAGTTGCCGGACGACGTCCTGAAACTCGCCGAAGTTGACGGGCTTTTGGATATAGCTATTGACGCCCAGTTGATATCCGGCCGCCATGTCCGCTTCTTCCTTCGACGAAGTCAGCAGGATCACCGGAATCGCCCTCGTTCGCGTATCGCTTTTTATTTGCTTCAGCACTTGCAGTCCGTCAACCTTGGGCAGCTTCAAATCCAGCAATACCAGCACGGGGCGCATTTCCGCGTTGCGGCTCGAAAAGGCGCCACGGCGGAACAGAAAGTCCAGCGCCTCCGCGCCATCGCGTACGTGCAGAATATGATTGGCCACCTTGCTTTTCTTCAGCGCGTGCAGCGCGAGTTCCGCGTCCGCAGGGTTGTCTTCTACCAGTAGGATTTCAACCGAGTCCGCTTCAGGCATTCTTGGTCTCCATCGTCCGAAGTTCCGCGGACGGCTGCGACTGCGGGCCGAGCGTGAAAAGGAATGTGGTTCCGCAATTGAGCTGCGATTCAGCGCGGATCTCGCCTCCATGCCGCCGAATAATCCGTTGCACCGTGGCCAGTCCGATACCCGTCCCTTCGAAGTCCTCCTGGCGATGCAGCCGCTGGAACACTCCAAAGAGCTTATCGGCATATTGCGGGTCGAAGCCCGCTCCATTGTCGCGTACAAAAATCGTCGTAACTCCGTTGGTGACGCGCGAGCCCACTTCGATGACGGCGACCGGCTGCTTTCGTGTGAATTTGACGGCGTTCGACAGCAGATTAGTAAAAACTAATTTCACCAGCCCGGGATCGCAGTCCAGTTCTGGCAACGGCTCGATCCGCCATTCGATATTTCGTTCCTGCGATTCCCCTGGAAGTTCGGCCATCACCTGCTTCACGATGCTGCTGAGCTGCGTCCTCTCCCGCTTCAGTTCCTTGCGCCCAATCCGCGCCAGATTCAGCAGATCGTCCACCAGTTGGCCCATGTGCGTCGCGGCATCCAGGATGCGGCTCAGATAACGATGCGCTTCGTCCGGCAGCCCCGCGGAGTATTCTTCCTTCAAAATGCGCGCAAAGCCGTCAATGTGCCGCAACGGCGCGCGCAAGTCATGAGAAACCGAGTAACTGAACGATTCCAATTCCCGATTCACGTTGCCCAGCTCGTTCACCCGCGCTGTAAGCTCCGAATTCAACTGTTGGATTTGTTCTTCCGCGTTTCGCCGGGAGGTTATGTCCTTGTCAATTTTCACGAATCCGACTAATTTCCCGGAGCCGTCCCGCAACGCGCTGGTAACCATTTCGGACCAGAATTGGCTCCCGTCCTTGCGCACCCGCCAGCCCTGGTGCTCCATATGCTCGCGCGCGGCCGCGTCGCGCAGATCCTCGTCCGGCCTCCCGCTATCAATCTCGGTGCGGGGATAGAATCTCGAGACGTGCTGGCCGATGATTTCTTCCGGCAAATAACCTTTCAGCCGCTGTGCGCCCGCGTTCCAGGTGGTCACCAGGCCGTTCGCGTCCAGGCTCATGATCGCGTAGTCCTTTACCGCGTCAATCAGCAACCGGAAGCGCGTCTCGTGCTCCCAGAATTGCTCTGCGAGTTCCTTACGCTGCGTCACGTCGCGGATCGCGCTGCAAATCAGTGTGCCGTCCGGCGTTTCCAGCGGGCTCAAGCTGATTTCCACAGGGAATTCGCTCCCGTCCTTGCGCCTCCCGTATAGGTCCAACCCCGCACCCATCGCCCGCGGCTGTGGCGCCACAGAGAAGCTCTTTCGGTGTCCAGGATGCTTGCTGCGGAAACGCTCTGGAACCAGAATCTCCACAGGCTGCCCCAGAATTTCCTCGCGCGTGTAACCGAACAGCTTTTCGGTCTGCGCATTAGTCAGGACCACAACTCCGGAGTGATCCACAATCACCATGGCATCCGGCGCCGATTCCAGCAGGTTGCGAAACATGGACTCCGCCCGTTTTCGTTCCGTGATATCGCGAATCGCGCTGGAAATCAGCGTGCCCGCTCGAGTTTCCAGCGGGCTTAAGCTGATCTCCACGGGAAACTCGCTTCCATCCTTGCGCCGCGCATAAAGGTCCAGTCCCGCTCCCATCGAGCGCGGCTTCGGCGCGCCCGCGTATGTCTCGCGATGGCTGGAGTGTTGCCCATGGAATCGGTGCGGCACCAGAATTTCCACGGGCATTCCGATCAGATCGCTGCGGGAGTAACCGAATAGCTTCTCTGTCTGCGCGTTTACCAGCTCGATCTGTCCTTGCTTATTTACGATGACGATCGCGTCCGGCGCGGTCTCCAGGAGGTTGCGGAATTTTTGCTCTTCCAATTTGCGCTGCGTAATGTCCCGATTGCTTGCCAGAATGGAATTCGGTTGGCCGCTCGGATCCTTGCGCACCACCCACCGCGCGGAAATGTTCAGGACCGTGCCGTCGCGCCGCTCCTGAGTCAATTCGCCTTCCCACGCGCCGTTCTTGATGGCCTCGGCGGCAATCTCTTGCCACGGCTTCGGGAACACGGTCTTCAGCAACTCGTGCGCGATCTGTCCGAGCGCTTCCTGTTCGCTCCATTGATATTGCCGCTCTGCTGTCTTGTTCCAGTACAGAATCTCCCCGTTGAAGCTGCGCACGAATATCGCGTCGGAGGTCAAGTCCAGCAGTTCGGCCTGCTCGCGGTAACGCGTCTCGCTGATGCGCAGGTCAATTTCCAGCTCGCGGCGTTCGTGAATTTCATTTTCCAGTGCGGCGTTGGCGTGAATCCACTGGCCAAAGTTGGGAAGCTCGAGCGCTTGCGGCACCAGCCTCACGAGCAGGATCGCGGTCGCCATCGAGGCCGCCGCCGTCACGGCTTTCAACCCACCTGCCAGCCAGTACTGCGCGTGCCACAGGTTCCAGATTTCCATCAAATGCGTGGTCCCGCACGCTACGATGAACACGCCAAACAGCACGAAGATCCAGCTGAACGGCAAATCGCGTCTCTTGCGCACGAACCAGAGGAGCGTGAACGGTATTGTGAAATAGGAGAGCGAAATCAACCCGTCGGATATCACGTGGAGCCACACCAGCCCGGGATTCCACAGATAACAATAGCCATGCGGCATGAAATCGCCCGAGCTGAACAGTTGTCGTAGAAAATCCACTCAAGTTCCTTCGCCGCGTCCTGCACAGCTCTCGCGAGCTTCTAGGCAAATCGGGAAGAAACCCTCTTCTGGACAATGGCGGCTGAAATGGCGCCGGAAGGGCACGAATCATTTATCGGAGGAATTGGAAAAGTCTTCTGCGCTGTGCCGAAACGGCACTCCCCTCCGCTGCTCTTTGCACACAAACGAAACTCTGCGCGCCAACTAAAGACCGCGCTGCATAGCAGGCGAGCGACTGTGGCAATCGTGAGGAATAGGGGGTTTGAGGGGCGTACCAGATTGTGGCGGGGGCCAGCCGCGTGGGCCGGCCCAAAAACGCCGCGCGCAGCGCGGCCTTACTTTGCTGGTTGGGCTGGTTGCGGCGGATGGCTCGCAAAGTACTGCGTGATGCCCGCGGAGAGTTGCTGCAATCCGGTGGTCACGTTCCGGTCCATGGCCTCGACGACATTTGCGACCGTCTTGCCCTGCACCGGTTCGTCGTGAGTGTAAATCTGGCTCCAGACCGTCGTGCGCGTGACCGGATCGTACAGCTCGAGCTGGATCGAAAAGCGCGCCACCAATTCCGGCTGATCCACTCCGTACATCGAATAGAGGTGGCCGCGAACGACGTAATCGCCGCGGACGTTGCTGGCAACTTTCGCCACCGAGCGGTATTGGCCGGTCGAGCGCAGCGTCGTCAGCATCATATCCTGCAGCATATCCACCGGGGATTCGGCCCAGCGGTCGTACTCGTAAATCCCCAGCTGCACCGGTCCCGACCCGTAAACCAGCCGGTCGTCCCGGTACAATTGCGAAGACACGATCCGTCCCACCAGCAACGTCACCGGAATCTGCGCCGATGGGGAACTGGTCGCGGACGGGTTTACATCCAAGATGTAGTACTTGACGGGGCGCGCGGCGCCACATCCAGCCACGGGGATGGACAGCAACAGGAGTGCGGTAATTTGGATGCGGCGCCTCAACACTCTTCGCTCCTTCTCGCGCTATTGATTCGCGTCGTTGCTGGCGTTCTCTGCCACTGATTTAGCGTGCTGCTTCATCTCCATCATTGCGGCGGTGGCGACCCGGGCCGGTGCGGTTTTGGCTGGGCTGCGCGGATCAACGTGTACGGCCGCGTCTTGATGGTCTCTGTGAACGAATTCAGGTTTTCTGTTACGTGCCGCAAGTTATCTATAATCTCGTCCAGGTTTTCGGAATTGCTCTGGACGGTGTTATTCAGCGAGGTTACGATCGAATTCACGTTGTCCAGCGATTGCCGCAGTTCGATCACCGCCTGCCGCACGTCCGGACGATTTTCCGTCAGCATTCCATCCAGGTGCAGCAATGTCTCGTTCGCCTGCGCCGACGTCTTCTGGAAATTGGCAATCAGCGGCTTCAAATCGGCCGAAGCGTCGTTCACGTGGTTCAGCGCGGAATGCACCAGCGGACGGTCTTCCTGCAGCATCCCGCGCACGTTGCTCAGGCTCGCCGAAATGTTGGCACGGTTGTTGTCGTTCAGCAGGTCGTTCACGCGGTCCATAGTCACTTTCAGCGCCACCACGCGCTCATTCAGATTCGTAAGCAACTGGCTGGCCTGTGGCGTCAGCTCGTTGAGCTTATCGGCGATATCCGAAAAGCTGGTCGGCTCCTTCGATTTCAGCACCGCGTCGCGCGGCGCCCGCGCCGCCGCCGGGCTGCCCGCCAGAATTTCCAGAAAATTTTCCCCTAGGGGACTGGTGCTGGTCACCAGCACCGTGCTATCCGTCTTCACCGGAATATTCGGCTTCGCGGTGAAGTCCACCTTCATACGTCCGGGATCCTGCGGGTCGAACTCCACCTTGCCCACCCTTCCGACCGGAGGTCCGTTGAGGTAGCGCACTTCCGCCCCGGGCCCCAGCCCGCCGGCGTTCTTGAAGTAAGCATGGTAGGGAGTGTCGCTCTTCTCTAGCACGCCGGTGAGAGCAAAAACCGTGGCAATGAGCAAGGCCGCCACAACCAACACAAAGATTCCGACGTAGGCCTGCTCGCGCTTCGATTCCATCCGTTTCCTCGACGATTCCCGCGCTGCATCGCGCGGCTTCCCCCGGTAATTGCCGGGGAGTATAGCATGACCATTTCAGCCCGCCAGACCTGCCCGGCGAAAAGTCTGGCGCCCTTCCCTATTGCCGCTGCGGCGGTACGTCCCCGGTCAACATTTGCAGGTAGTCAATTTCCCCGGTCAATTCGGGCTCCGGCACGCGATCCAAGAACTGGCGCACGCGCGGCTGCTGGCTCTTCTGCAGCTCTTGCACCGTGTCGTTCGCCACGATCACGCCCTTGTCCAGCAGGATCATCCGGTCGGCGATCAGGAACGCGCTGGCCAGCTCGTGCGTCACCACTACGATCGTGATGCGAAACGCCTTCTTCAATTTCAGAATCAGCTCGTCTATCCCGGCCGCGATGATCGGGTCCAGCCCCGCAGAAGGCTCATCGAAAAATAATATTTCCGGATCCATCGCCAGCGCCCGTGCAATCGCTGCGCGCTTCTTCATCCCGCCGCTCAATTGCGCAGGCATGTAATTCTCAAAGCCGGAAAGTCCCACTTGGTCCAGCTTCAGCCGGATCATGATTTCGATCGTGGATTCGTCCAGGTTGGTGTGCTCCTGCAAGGGCAGCGCCACGTTTTCCCCCACGGTCATCGAACCGAAGAGCGCGCCTCCCTGGAACGACATGCCCATCTTCTTTCGCAATTCGTCCCGTTCCGTTTCCGAGATGGACGCGAAATCCTTGTTCTGAATCCAGATCTCGCCCGCGCTGGGCTTCTCCAGACCCACCAGCGTCCGCAACAGCGTGCTCTTACCGGAGCCGGATCCTCCTAGAATCACCAGCGTCTCTCCGGCGGGAACTTCAAAGCTGATGCCGTGCAGAATCTCGCGCTCGCCGTACTTCACGCGCAGGTTGCGCACCGAGATGGCCGAGGGAGTCGCGTTGAGCTTTGCCGTGGGAGTGGGGCTCATCAAATCTACCGTGGCGCCGTCACGTAGAATAGTGTGGTGAAGATCAGGTCCACCATCACGACCAGGAAGATGGATTTCACCACCGCCGAAGTCGTTGAACGGCCCACTTGTTCCGAGCCTAATCCGGTGGAAAACCCTTCCTGGCAGCCAACCGCGGTAATCACTAGCCCGAACATCGCGGCTTTGATCAACCCGGTCTGGATATCGCGGATCAGCAACGAATCCACCGTGGCCTGAATGTAGCTCGCCCAGGTGAATCCGGCCGTGGTCACTCCGAACAGGCCTCCCCCCAGGACTCCCATGAAATCGGCCCAGCACGTAAGACACGGCACCATCAGAATCATCGCCAAAAATTTCGGCGCCACCAGAAATTGCACGGGCTCCAGCGCCATCGTCTCCATCGCGTCAATTTCTTCGTTTACTTTCATCGTGCCGATTTCCGCCGCAAACGCCGATCCCGACCGGCCGATCACCACGATCGCCGTCATCAAGGGCCCCAGTTCGCGCGTCATCGAAATCGCCACGGCGCTGGCCACCAGATGCAGCGCGCCGAATTTGCGCAGCTCGTACGCCGCGTTTACCGCCAGGATCGTTCCTACGAAGAAGGAAATCAGTGAGGTAATCGGCAGTGCTTCCACGCCCACGGACATCGCCTGGTGGATCGCCCGCGCCCAATGGAATCTCTTGCCTTGGAAGGGTGCAATGAATACCGCCCGCGCTGCGCCCCCCGTCAAGCGCGCCAAGCCGCCCACATACGCCAGCCCGTTAATGGTGGCCGCGCCGATCGTATCTGTGAATGCCATTTGTGAGTCCGGACGGGTGAAGCTTTTCGATCGAATCCGCGCGAAGACCGCCCGAAGTGTTATCTGGCGGGCGCGACGTTGGTGCTGCCGCCGCGCAGTGCTTCTTCTTCGGTGTCATACACTTCAAACACCTTGATCAGTCGCGTTAATTCAAGCACTTCCCGCGCCGTTCGGCTCAACCCGAACAACGCAAACGTGCTCTTTAAATCACGCGAAACCTTCAGCCCTTCCACCAGCGACGCCACGCCCGCGCTGTCAATGTAGCGGACTCTTTCCAGGTTCACGATCACCCGGGGCGCTTTCTTATCCTTCAACAAATCCAGCAACACCTTGCGGATCTGTGGCGAGTTATAAAGCGTGATATCGCCTATCACATCCACAATCGTAGCTGTTCCGGATTGGCGCGTAGATACATCCATCAGGGTTGAACCCCCCGCGGGGCGATAGAGTGTTTTGCCAGAGATTCCCTTCAGATGCAATCACTTTTCCGCACTAGAGCCCGTGGCGGAATCCCCTGCGGAGAATAGCAGGCGAACCAAACGGGGGCGTCCCGTCGCTATTTGCGGCTTTCAACCGGAACGTACCCGCGAAGATCGTGCCCCAGATACACCTGGCGGGGCCGCGAAATCTTCTGTTCTGGATCCAATAGCATCTCTTCCCACTGGGCAATCCAGCCGGAAGTGCGGGGAATGGCGAAAAGCACCGGAAACATCGTGCTGGGGAAGCCCATGGATTGATAAATCAAGCCGGTGTAGAAGTCCACGTTGGGATACAGCTTGCGCTTGACGAAGTACTCGTCTTCCAGCGCGATGCGCTCGCATTCGAGCGCGATCTCGATCAGCGGATTGGTCCCCATCACGTCGAACACTTCGTAAGCAATGTGCTTCACGATGCGCGCCCGCGGGTCGTAGTTCTTGTACACCCGGTGCCCGAAGCCCATCAGCAGCTTTTCTCCGGCTTTCACGCTCTTGATGTACGCGGGAATGTTATTCACCGAGCCGATTTCCAGCAGCATGCGCAGCACCGCTTCGTTCGCTCCGCCGTGCAGCGGCCCGTACAGCGCCGCGGTCGCCGCGGCCGTCGCTGAATACGGATCCACGTGCGAGCTGCCCACCGTGCGCATCGCCGTGGAGGAACAATTCTGCTCGTGGTCCGCGTGCAGGATGAACAAAACATCCAGCGCCCGTTCCAGCGTCGGGTTCGGACGGTATTTCAATTCGGTCGTGCGAAACAGCATATTCAGGAAATTCCCGCAGTAGCTCAGGTCGTTGTCCGGATACGCAAACGGCATCCCCAAAGTGTGCCGGTAGGCAAACGCCGCCAGCGTCGGCATCTTTCCGATCAGCCGGTACGTCTGCTTGCGTCGCGAATCCGGATTGAAAATATCCTTCGCGTCCGGATAAAACGTCGAAAGCGCCGCTACCGTGGAAATCAGCATCCCCATCGGATGCGCGTCGTAGTGAAACCCGTCTATGAATTTCTTGATGCTCTCGTGAATGAAAGTGTGATGCGTGATGTGGTAGGACCAATCCGCCAGTTGCGATTTGGTGGGCAGCTCACCGTACAGAATCAGGTACGCGGTCTCCAGGTACGTGCTTTTCTCCGCCAGCTCTTCGATCGAGTAGCCCCGGTAACGCAGGATTCCCTTGTCGCCGTCAATGAAAGTGATCTTGCTCGAACACGAAGCCGTATTGGTGAACGCCGGATCGTATCCCATCATCCCAAAATCGCCGTCGTGCACTTTCATCGGGCGTAAATCCAGCGCGCGGATCGTTTCATGCGTGATCGGGATTTCGTACTGCCGGCCCGTGCGATTGTCGGTGACGCTCAGGGTATCGCGGCTGCTTCCAGTGGCAGGGTCGCTGCTCACAACCGGTCCTGGTTTGGTGGGATTCATGGCCGGGCCCTTTCGAGGCGCTCATAGCTAGCGGCGCGGTTCGTTTCCATCTTAGAATGTACACCAATTTCAGTCGCGCGTGGAACGGGTTTCCAAGCGGGCGTGCAAGAATCTCGCAGCCTGCCCTACGCCCCCGTACGGCGCCTTCATTCAGCCTCCTTCTTGCCCTGTTTTCTCAACTGTTAGCGAGGCGTGGATTTCTCCACCGGCGTATCCGGAGGAACGGGCGACGCATTCGTCAAATTCTGCGGCCGCGCCAGTTCCGAACGGTTTCGTCCATACTCCTTCGCGTGGTAAAGCGCGTCGTCCGCCAATCGCAGGATCTCTTGCGAGTCCAGCGGCCGCGTATCCACGCTCGCCGCCACGCCAAAGCTGGCGGTGACATATACAGGGATCGAGTCCGCCACGATGGGTTTGGCTTCAATCGCCCGCCGGATTCTTTCGGCCAGTCCTAGCGCCCCCATCGCGTCGGAAGAGGGCACCACGATCAGAAATTCCTCCCCTCCGTAGCGCCCCACCGAGTCGTACGGCCGCACGCAAGCCATCATGCGCCGCGCGATTTCCCGCAGCACATCGTCGCCCGCCAGGTGCCCGTAGGTGTCGTTCACAAACTTGAAATGGTCCACGTCCGCCATCACCACTCCGAACGGCCCGCCCTCGCGCGCCTGGCGCGACCGTTCCCGCCGCAGCGTGTCCAGAATCACCCCGCGATTCGCGAGACCTGTCAGGCCGTCGTGCGTCGCGCGAAAGAGTAGTTCGTCGCCGGCGGCGATCAGCTGGTCCTGCAGATCCAGGATCCTCTGCCCCACGTGCAGCCGCGCTCGCAGTTCCGGCGCGTCGAACGGTTTCGTAAGATAATCGTCCGCGCCCGATTCCAGCCCCTGCAGCAGGTCTTCCTTCTGTGTCCGCGCCGTCAGTAGCAGCACGTACACGTACGGCCGGTCCTTGGATTCGCGCAGCCTCTGGCACACCTGCACGCCCTCCAGGCCCGGCATCATCCAGTCCAGCACCGCCAGCCGCGGCGCGTCCATCCTCTCCAGCATCTGCAAGGCTTCGGTGCCGCTGGTGGCGATGGAAACCTGGAAGCCCCACTTCACCAGAAACAATTCCAGCACGCGCCGGGAAACCGGATCGTCCTCGGCGATGAGGATTCTTTTTTTTGCGTTGCTCGTCTCGCTCATAGTGCGCCCTCGCGATTTTGCTCGTGCGCGGCCAGTGCGGATTCCTCCTGCGCCACGCCAAATGTCACCGTGAAATGAAATGTGCTGCCGTGTCCCCATTCGCTTTCCACCCAGATTATTCCGTCCATGAGGGTCACCAGCCGGGTGGTAATCGCCAGGCCCAGTCCCGTCCCGCCGTATTTCCGGGTGGTCGAGCTGTCCGCTTGAGTGAACGCCTCGAAAATCATCGCTTGCTTCTCTTTCGGGATGCCGATGCCGCTGTCCGTCACTCGAAAATGCAGCACCACGTGCTCCCGGCTCTGCCCCTGCGCTTCCACGCGCACCACCACCTCGCCCTGCTCCGTGAACTTGATGGCATTGCCCACCAGATTCACCAGCACCTGCCGCAGCCGCATCGAGTCTCCCACCATTCTCCCCGGCACGTTCGCGTCCACCTCCCAGCGCAGCTCGATGGATTTCTGCCGCGCACGGAAACGCATCACCTGCAGCGTTTCCGTCAGGCTGGGCGCCAGCGCGAATTCCCGGTCCACCCGCTCCAGTTTTCCCGCTTCTACTTTTGAGAAATCCAGAATGTCGCTCAGCAGGCAGAGCAGGGAATCCGCCGAGGTCTTCACCATCTCCAGGTATTCGCGCTGCTCCGCATTGATCTCCGTATCCAGAATCAGTTCCGTCATCCCCAGGATTCCATTCATTGGCGTGCGAAATTCGTGGCTCACGTTGGCCAAAAATTCGCTCTTGGCCCGGCTGGCCGCTTCCGCCGCTTCTTTTGCGCGGCGCAGTTCGTCTTCCACCTGCCTTCGCGCGGTGATGTCCCGCGCCGTCATGCACACCGTTTTCGCCGCGCCGCCCGGCGTCTGGATGGGACTCACTCGCCCTAAGAACCAGCGCACCTCGGACCGGAAGGGAATCGAGTACTCGATGCTTTCTCCGCGACCCGTCGCCATCACCCGGCGGAAGGTTTCGACGAACGCAACGGAGACCTGCTCCCCCAGCTGTTGCGCGATGCTCGTGCTCAGCAGTGCAGCCCTGGGCCGTGCCAGCACCGATTCGTCCGTCGTCCAGATATTGCGAAAAACTCCGTCGCCGTCGAATTCGAACACCACTTCGTCAATCGCACTGACCATCGCCAGCAGCCGCGCTTCGCTGTCGCGCAACCCTTGCTCGCTCGTTCGCCTCTCGCTGATCAGTGCGCCTAGGCACAAGCCGGTCAGCGAGATGATCAACATCAGAAACTGCAGCAGCCCTAGCCGGTGCAAGTCCTCCGGAAAAATGCGTAGCATCGCCATCGCGCCCAGATTCAGTCCCAGGGTCACGCAGGTCGCGCCAGATATTCCGTGCCGCACCGCGATCCAGATCGTCGGCAGAAAAAACAAATAAAATAGCTCGTAGCTCTGCGCCAGGTGCGACCCGAAAACGATCCACAACGCCAGCACCACGCTCCCGGCCTGCAGCGGCGTTTCGATCCACCCGCCCTCTGCGAAGAACTGCCGCAGAAACGGCGCCGCCACGCGCACGGCGGTTTTCTCCGGCTGGTCGTACAGCGTGGCCCGTCGCCGCAGCCACGGCGTCACGTACACCAGCAAGAAAGGCGTCAGGCAGACCAGCGCGACCGAATCGCCCAAGAACCAGTTCAAGGCCGCTCGTGGGTAGTCCGCCAGGCGCACCGAGTGATCCCACGTCAGTGTGAAAGCTCCCAAGGTCGCCACGCAGAACGCCGCGCTCAGCGCCACCAGCAGATATCGGAAGACGTCTCCCAAGGTCCGGAACGGCGACTCATCGCGCAAGATCCGCCGCAGCAGATATGCCGCCCCTGCGTACCCTCCCACTACCACCACATTGACGGCCCAAAAAGTCAGCGTGTACGGTGACTGATGGTAATCAAAAATCGAAGCGATAATCCCGGCGAGCGCCGTCAGCGGTACGTACGCCAGCCCCAGGCCCGTGAGAATCGCCAGCTCCAGCCCGACCGGCGGATACCACGCGCTCACTCCCGCCCACATTTGAAAAAATACCGTGATGCGGTCGAGCAAAATGTACAGCATCACGAACACCGCGGCCGGCGCCGTCCGCCACGGATTCCGCAGTGCGGTCAGCAGGGCGAGGCCGTCCCTCCACTGCGCAGTTTTCCCCCACGCGTTTTTGCCGCCGTGCAAGATTCTCCCTTGCGGCTTCGTCAGCGGCCTCAACCCTCATCCTCCTTCACACGCAAGGATTCCAGTTCCCGGCGCCGTTTCGTTGCTAGTCGCTCCGGAAGCGCGCGGCTGTGGAATCCGAGCAAGCGCTCGAGAATCTTCGTAAACCGCAGTCTTGCACGGGATGAAAAGCAAGCTCCCCGTTTAATCGCTATGAAACTCTGCAACAGCAGTCCGTCTTCGCAGCTCGAACGCCGCTGCCATTCCCGAGAGCTCTCGCGCGCCGTCAAAGCTCCCTAGAGAAGGGGGTTCCACGCCCCGCCGAAATATAGCCAACGTCGCTCTTCCCCCAGCGAGATTGCTTCCGCAATCTCAGCGAATGGGCCGCACCGAAAACCGTTCCCCGGGAACGTGCGCGGAAACCGCGGGCACGGGCCGCGCATCGGAACCGGCCGCCGCCGCTTCGCTCAGGCGTTCGGCTGCGGGCGAGGCCATCGGCACCAGCGCTCCTTCGGCTTCCTTCAAGAACGTCAACCCCGCCTCGCTCCCCTGCCAGTCAATCGATATCACATCCCCCAGCGACACCTGCTCGGTCGCCAGCAAGCTCGCCAGCGGATACACCACGTGCCGCTCGATCGCTCGCTTCAAGTGCCGCGCCCCGTACTTCAAATCCGTCCCTTCCCGCAACAAAAATTCCCGCGCCGGCTGCGTCACCCGAAACAAAAACCGCCCCTTGGCCGTCTCCAGCACCCGCTGCTGCACCATCCCCAACTCGATCTCCAGAATCTGTTCCAGTTGCGCCGATCGCAGCGGATGGAACACCACCGTCTTGTCTATCCGGTTCATGAATTCCGGCGCAAACTTCCTCTTCGCCGCTTCCGAAGCCGTCTTCTCCACCTTCTCGTCCAGCCCCACCTTGCTCTCCGCCCGCTGCACCGGCGCAAACCCCAACCCGCCCGTCATCAGCTCGGTGATCTCCACTCCGCCCAGGTTCGACGTCATGAAGATCATCGTCTGCGACAAATCCACGCGCCGGTTGTCTCCCAGCGTCAGCGTCGCCTTGTCCAAGATCCCCAGCAGCAGTTGCCACAGCGCGTCGCTGGCCTTCTCAATCTCGTCGAACAGCAGAAAGCTGATCTTCAGCTTCTCGGTGTGATACTGCGCCAGCGCCTCCTGCGTGATCAGCGGATGCGTCTCGCGGTGCCCCAGATACCCCGGAGGCGAACCGATCAGCTTCGCGATCTCGTGCGAGTGCTGAAACTCCGCGCAGTCCACCTTGATCACCGCCCGCGGATCTCCAAACAGCACTTCCGCCGTCGCCTCCACCACTCGCGTCTTCCCTGCTCCCGTCGGCCCCAAAAACAGCAGGTTCCCCACCGGCCGCCCCGGCGAATTCAACCCCGCGCGAAACACCTGGTACAAGTCCACCACCGCCTGCACCGCTTCGTCCTGCCCCACGATCTTCCGGCGCAGCCCCGCTTCAAA
>JBAQJS010000008.1:0-2328 GCA_049300435.1 Candidatus Acidiferrales bacterium
TGGAGCGGGGGACGGGGCTCGAACCCGCGACCATCTGCTTGGAAGGCAGAGACTCTACCACTGAGTTACCCCCGCTCATTTCCAACCAACGTTTTTGCCGCGCTCCGCGAAGCACCCTGCTAACCGCCACTGCGCTCCGCCGGCTGCAAGCTGGAGCCTGGGACCGGGATTGAACCGGTGACCTCGTCCTTACCAAGGACGCGCTCTACCAACTGAGCTACCCAGGCTCGTACCGGTCGCCCCACATCCCTCCGCGCTGCCTTCGCAAAAACCGCTCGGGCTGCCGCGCTCCCGAATTCTTTCCACTCCACAAACTTTTGCCAGTCTGTCCGACCATTCGCTTGGGTAACGCGAGTCGCTGGTGGACGGGGGAGGATTCGAACCTCCGTAGCCCGCAAGGAGCGGCAGATTTACAGTCTGCTGGTTTTAGCCACTCACCCACCCGTCCCGCAAAACCGTTCGGAACGCTACCGCTGCGTCCCGCAAAATCTTCCCGGACACAACTGCATCCCGTCAATCGCATCCATCCTGATGGTGCAGCAATGCTGTACGGGGTACTCCGCAATGCAGAAAGGGCTCGTGTCCGGAGACACCAGCCCTAGCGCTTTTGTCGCGAGGAGTCTTGTCCGCAACCCTGCCAAAATATTTCCGGTACTTCGATCTCAGCTGGCGGAGGGAGTTGAACCCCCGACCCTCTGATTACAAATCAGATGCTCTACCAACTGAGCTACGCCAGCACTGGCAAACCGAGCGAATTTATCACACAGGCAATCAAATTGCAAGCAAGTTTCCATGCCCCGCAAAACCATTGCCAGATCGCCACTTACCAGGCTACCCAAAGCGTCCCGCGTGTCCTATTGTACAGCCAGCCCTAATTGTACCGCGAAACCCGTCTCTTCGCCTGCCCAATCTCGTCACTGCGGCTGCGCCTCGGCTGGCGCTGCTGGTCCGGCCGGCGCGGCTTCCGGCGGCTCGGACGCCGGCTTGCCGAACTGCGCGTCCGCCAGCTGCACGTTGTGGTGTACTTCCGTGAATCGAATCGTGAATTCCGAGCCCGCGCCCGATTGGTGCACCGTGAGCGGCAGCTTCACTCCGTCCACGACCGTGTAGTCCTCGACGTCCGCCTGAAATTCCGAAACGCCGTCCGGCGTGTAGCGATGATTCACGCTGCGCAGCAGCAGCCACGTCTGCGTATCGAAATAGATCTTGTCCGGCTCGCCCGACCCGCGCACCGCTTCCACCACGTACGCATCGCGCTCTCCCACTTTTTCGATGCCGGTCACGGTCATTTTGCTGTAGATCTTCCGCAGCTCCAGCGGATGATAAAAGTCCGCTTCGCGCTTGGCGTCCTCCAGCTCGCCGCCGGTAAGAACCCGCAATCCATTCTGCGGATCGTTCGACCACGCCGTCGTTCCATCGAAGCCCTGCTCGAATACCGCCCCGCCCAGGTTAATCACCGCCAGCATAAAATCCGGCGCCTTCTCGTGAATTTCCACCGTGCCGCTCAGATTGTTCATCGCCGGAATTTCAATTGTGCCCTTCGAAACGCGCGAATTCAGTTTCAGCCACGCGGCCCGCCCGCCAATGGCCTGCACGTAGTGCTCCAGCACCTGATCGGCGGTCGGCGTGGGCGCCGCTGCCGGCGTGGCGGCGGGTGCTGTCTGCGCCGCAGGCTTCGCCGCATCCTGCGCGTACGCCGGAAAAGCGCACAGCATTCCCAGGATTCCGGTGGCCAGCGCGTTCTTCCACGTGTTTTTCATCTCGAAGACCTCGCTCCGCGAACTACCTCGCGTCGTTCCGCCAGGAATCCAGTCGCGCGCGCCGGATGAGGGGTGGGGGAGGGGCTGCGCTGTGCAACGGACAGCATACCCGCCGTTCTGAATATTCTACGCCGGCGCGAACAAAAACATTACACTGACTATGTCGAACTCTAACGATATCGAACGTGCCGCTCTCTTCCGCAAAACGCGCCTGGATAGCAATCGCCGTCCTGCTGCTCTGCCTCGTCGGCGCGGGCGCCGCATTCTACTTCTGGCAGAATCGCCCGCTGCCGCCGATCGTTTCTAACGTCCCGGGCGTGCCCGTCGCCGCCACCGCTCCGGACATCCTTGGCCAGCTTCCCGCCGATGCGCCGGTGGTCGCGTATATAGACGCGGCAAGTTTGCGTACGTTGCAGAATTCTCCGCTCGCCGCCGCACTGGGCCTCGCATCGCCCGGCCCGCAAGCTGATCGCGACTACGCCAACTTCGTGCGCGACACCGGCTTCGATTACACGCGCGATCTCGACCACGCCGCCGTCGCCTTCTGGCCCGCAAGCTTCGGCACTCC
>JBAQJS010000009.1:0-119986 GCA_049300435.1 Candidatus Acidiferrales bacterium
CCCGAGGCATCACGACGCCCGGCGATGCGCCGGCCGCGCTGCCTGTCGTCGCGCCCGCACCCGCCCCCGAACCGGTTTCCCCGCTCACTGCGGCCCACACCTCGTTCTGGTCCTGGTCCACCGCCGCCTTCTCGCGCACCGCGGGATGCACCATGGTCAGGCCCGCCGAGAATTTCATCGAGCTGCCGGTCCAGCGGCTGTGCTCCACGCAAAAGACATCCAGCGGCAGAGGCTCTGCGCCCACCGGAACGATGCGGTCCTTGGCGATGATGCGATCTTGCTTCCCGCCGGAAACCACTTCGCCGGCCAGCAGCAGCAGCGGCCGCTTGCCGCGATTCACCAGTACCAGCTGGTTCACTTGCGCGCTGCCGGAAATCACCGGCGCGGGCCCGCCTATGCCGCTGCGCGAGCGCCGCAGGTAATCTCCCTGTTCGGTGACCAGCGCTTCGCCGGAGGCAAGCGCGGCATCCAGGGTTTCGAAACCGCCGGTATCCGCATCGTGCGCGGAAAGCACCGGAATCACGGTCATCGTTTCATATGTGACGGGCTGGCCGAGGCGCCAGTGCGCGGCTTCATCCTGCCGGTCGCCGAGCTCGGGTTCAAACCCAGAGCGGGGAGGGTCAAACGCCGAGAGAACAGTGGCGCAGATGCCGGCGAGGATTACCACAACGGGGATCCACACAAATTTACGGCTGGAATGCATGGCGTTCTCCTTCCGCGCTCGCGCAAACGGCAGTTGCGGCGCGAACCTTCTGTGATGAGAACGGCCATGTGCGGAATTCTTGCAGGGATATTGCGAGGCAGCATGAAAACGCTTGCCGGGCGCCGTGCTAGGCTACAGGTGCTCGCGGTCCTTCAGTTCCTTTTCGCGCTTCTTGCGATCTTCTTCTTCGTTGCGCTCCCATTCCAGCAGCTCTTCTTCGGACATTTGATAGTCTTCGCGGGAAGCGAACATGGAACTGCGACGCCCGCGCTGCGCCGTGCGCATTCCCCGGCGTCTGCGGCTGCCCGGAGAAAAATCGCCCATGCTGCGAATGGGATCGGCAAGCACTCCGGCTTCCACCAGCAGCTCGCCGACTTTTTCGAGGAAGTCGTGCAGATGGTACGGCTTGAGCAGGTAGGGAAGGGCTTCCTGTTCCAGGATGGGCTGGGCGTCTCGAGCTGCCAGCAACGGCACAAGGAAGAGAACGCGTATGCGCTTGGGCCGGGCGGCGTCTGTCGCCGCGCCTTCGGGGGCGTCGGCGTCGCCCTGCGCCAGGTCTTTCAGGATGTAGAACAGCGGGCCGCGCACGTCGGTCATGGCCACGTTGACGATGACCAGGCTCCACTGGCCGCTCGCGAGCTCCAGCATGGCCGCCGAGACGAGCGGAACGATGCGCACGCGCCAGCCCTCGGAATCGAGGACGTTTTTCAGCGCGCGCTGGCTGACGATATCGTCGTCAATGATGAGTATGCCGACCTCTGCCAATGCAGCTCCCGCCAGGGTAGTTCCCTGAGTATATCGGCCGGGGCGCGCAGGGGCATCTGGCCGGAAGCCGGGTTTCCAGGGCGCGACCTGCCTGGCTGGACAGGCGAAAATAAAGCGAAGAATAGTGCTTGACACAGCGAACAAAAAGCGAATATATTCCCCCTCGTGCGGCGAGGCAATCAATGGCCACTTTTCCCATTCTTCGTGCGACACCCGCGACGCTCCCGCGTCCTGGTAAGCGTGCGAAGCAGACCAGTCTCACCCTTTTCCCCACAGCCGCTCGCCACGGCACCTGTGAGCAACCCAGCGCGGCTTCCGCGCCCCCTCCGGCAACCAGCCGGAGAACGAAGCCCGCTGGGGAACTGGTCGGCATTGCACGCCTCGCCGCTTCCTCCCCCTGCGCCGATGCCAAGCGCGGCACCGAATATTTCCTGCTGCCGGTGCGCTCGATCCTGAATCAGTGTGATTCGGAGCGAGTTCCTTTCCGCTGGACGGTGAACCCCTATCGCGGCTGCGAATTCGGCTGCCACTACTGCTACGCGCGCTACACCCACGAATACATGGAGCTCGACGGCAACGAATTCGAATCGAAGATTTACGTGAAGCAGGATGCCGGGCCGCTGGCCGCGCGCGATCTGGCGAACGAGAAAATCTGGGGCGAGCACATCGCCATCGGAACCGCTACCGATCCCTACCAGCCGGCGGAACGCGAATTTGGCGCGACGCGGGCGATCCTGGAGCGGATGGCGGAGCGCGAGGGATTGAGCGTTTCGATCACGACGAAGTCCAACCAGGTGGTGCGCGATATGGATGTGCTGCAGCGGATCGCGCGGCGCTCGGCGCTGGTGGTGAACCTGAGCATCACGACTCTGCGGACCCGGCTGGCGCGTTTGCTGGAGCCGCGCGCGCCGCGGCCGGATTTGCGCCTGGAGGCCGTGCGCACGCTGCGCGACGCGGGGATTGCGGCAGGAGTGCTGGCCATGCCGATCCTGCCGGGAATCACGGACCGCGTGGAAGATCTGGACGCCTTGGCGAAGGCGGCGCAGGAAGCCCATGCGCAATGGTTTGCCGGCAACGTGCTGTTCCTGATGCCCGCATCGCTGCGGCATTTTTTGCCTTTCTTGGACGCGAAGTTTCCCAGGCTTTCGCGGCAGTACCGTGCCTGGTACGGAAGGCACGGGAACGCGCCGGATGCTTATCGCAAGGAAATCACAGCGCGCGTGGAAAATCTGCGCCGCAAGTACGGACTGGGCTCGCGCCCGGAGCGCACCGGAAACCGCAGTTGGCAGTCACCGCAGTTGCAGCTCGCACTGAATCAAGGAGGGGAAGCATGCCCCGCATGAGATCCGCAAGACCGGCCAACCAGCGGCGAAGAAAAGCCGCTGTGGCGCCGCCGAAGTTAGAGATTGTGCCGCCGGTGGAAGCGAGACCGGTGCGCGGCATGAAGCTGAAGCACGTCTCCACAGTGACGATGATTGCGGCGATGTTGTGTTTGTTCGCATACTTGGCCGGCCGCGTGGATGTGTCGGCGGCGACGTCCGAACCCGGAGTGGCACAAAACGCGGCGAAGGAGCAGCCCATGTTCCTGGGATTGCGCACGGTGAAGTACGAAGTGCAGGATGTGGCCAAGGCCAAAGAGTGGTACAGCAAAGTCCTGGGGGTGCAGCCGTATTTCGATGAGCCCGCCTATTACGTCGGATATAACGTGGGCGGCTATGACCTCGGCTTGGTGCCCGCGGCAAAGGCTGAGACGAAACGCGCGGCGGCAGGCGTCGCTTATTGGGGCGTGGAGGACGCGCACGCGGCTTATAAAAGGCTAATCGAGCTGGGCGCGACTCCTGTGGAAGAAATACAAGACGTCGGCGGAGGCATGCTTGCGGGAGAAGTGCGCGATCCGTTTGGAAATGTTCTGGGCATCATCTACAACCCACACTTCAAACCCGGCGAGGCAAAGTAACGCCCCTGGGTGCGCCGCGGGCGCAGCTGGAATCGCGGAGACTTAGTGAGAAGCGGCGGTCTGGCGCAGGAGCACGACGTCGCTATCGCTGTGGGTGCGCAGCAGGCCGAGAGTCTTGCCGTCGGCGGTCCAGTGGAAATCGTCAATCCGATCCGCTTCAAACTCGGTGACGCTATGACCGGGCGAGCCATCTACCGGCGACAACCAGAGAGCATAGAGGCCGTTTTCGCGAATCGGGTAGCCGATGTATTTGCCGTCTGAGGTGTAACGAATCTCGCCGGTCGCGCGCGGGTCGCGCTGGATGACGGTAACGGGCTGGAGCGTGGCAAAGTCCATGATTTTGATGACCACCGCGCCGCCCGTGGTCGGCTGCGTCTGGAAGGCGATATTTTTGCCGTCGGGCGAGACGTTCACGCAGCCGCAGGTTAACAGGGCCTCTGATAGTTGCGTGGTAGCGCCTCCATCCACGGAAAGTTTCTTGGCGACGAATTTTCCCGAATCGAAGCTGGCATAAACGAGCCACTTGCCGTCCGGCGAGCACATGGCGGGCGAGTCGTCCGAGCCGGTGGTCAACTGTTTGAGATTTCCGCCCGTCGAATCCATGCGCCAGATATTCATCAAGCTGCTCCCGCCGCGAAAGGCGGAGGCAAAAATGATGTAGCGGCCCTGCGCGCAGGAAATCGGCTGGAAGGAGGGAAAGTCGTCGCGCAGCAGGGGCGTGCGGCCGGTGCCGTCGGCGTTCATTTGAAAAATTCCGTTTTCCTGTTCGAGGAGCAGCTTGCTGTCCGGCGTCCAGTTAAAAGTGGTGACGGCCGGGCGGCTGCTGACGGTGACGGGCTTGCCCGCGGCGGCGTCCGTGAAGGGCGCGGTTTGCAGCGTTCCGACGAATTGCGACTGCAGGGTGGCGATGGTCTTACCGTCGGCGGAGAGGCTAATCTCCGGGTAATCGTTGGTGTCGTTGGTGAGGGGCCGGTACACGCCATCGGGATAGGAAACGATGCCGATCTGGCTGCGATTGAAATTGGAGTCGCGTCCGCTGGCGACGACCAGGATGGCGCTTTGATCCGGCAGCCAAAGAGGAGAACCCAAGAATTTGTCGGCTTTGGCGAGCACGCGTTTCTCGCCGGTGGAGGCGTCGAAAAGCTCGAGATCGGAAAGCGAAGACGGATCCGCCAGGAATTCCGTCGCGGCGATCCATTTTCCATCCGGCGACCAGGCGGGCGCACGCAGGCGGGTGCTCTGCTTGGACAAAATCTTCTCATTCGAGCCGTCGGCACTCGCCATGATCAGATCGCATTCGCCTTCGTTGCGTTTCAGGCGCAGGAAAACGATGCGCTGGCGGTCCGGCGAGAAGCTGATATTGCTGAAAATATCGTGCACGATTCGTTCGGGAGTGCCGCCTAGCACCGGCACGCGATACAAACTGCTGACCGCCTTTTCGGTTTTCTCAGCGCGCACGAAATAAATGAAGTTGCCGTCCGGCGAGAATTTCAGGGCGTGGTACTGGTCGTCGGAGGGCGGAACGATCTGGGTGTTGCTGTTGGTGGGAACGTTGCGGAGCCAGAGGCTCTGCTGCCCGCCGTCGCGTTGCACGTTCAGAATGTAATTCGCGTCGGGAGAGATGGCGGCGAGGGATGCCTTGCCGGTCTCGGTGATCTGCGAAACGCTGAAATGTTCGAAGGGCGCGGTTTTGTTGCGCGAAACAAAAGAATAAATGCCGAAGACGGCGGCGGCGACAAGCGCCAGAAGAAGGACGGCGCCGAGAATGGCGCCGAATTTGTGCTGCCCCGCGGCCTGCAGCACGGCGGAGCTGGAACCCGTGGAGACGGACGGCGAGGATCCGGCCTGCGCGACCGCAGGCGCGGAGCCCGAAAGCGCGATCGGAGTGCTGCCGGAGGACTGCGCGCCGGTATGGGAGGAAACCCGTCCGGAAGAATCGGCTTCGCGGCGCAGGCGCTTCAGGTCCGCGCGAATTTCGGCAGCGACCTGATAACGCATTTCGCGGTCCTTCTCCAGGAGCTTCTGCAGAATGTCCTCGAGCTTCGGCGGGATATCCGGGTTGACGCGCGAGGCCGGAGGCGGCACGCGATTCAGAATCGCTTCGAAGATTACGCCGGTGGTCTCACCGCGAAAAGGCAGGATGCCCGTGGTCATTTCGTAGAGGACGGTGCCGAAGGAAAAAAGATCGCTGCGCGCGTCCAGTTCCTTGCCGCGCACCTGCTCGGGAGACATGTAAGCGACGGTGCCGACGGCGGTGCCGGGACTGGTGAACATCTCGCCGGAGTCGAGGGTGTCGTGAGCCGAAGGGCCCATGGTCTCGCCGACGCGGGCGGTGCCGGAATGAGCAGGGACCAATTTGGCGAGGCCGAAATCGAGAATCTTGGCGTGACCGCGGCGAGTGACGAAGAGGTTGGCAGGCTTGATATCGCGGTGAACGATTCCCTGGGAGTGCGCGGCGTCCAGTGCATCGGCAATTTCGACGGCGATATCCAGAAGCTGGTCCATTTCCAGCGGGCGGCCGTTGATCAAGTGCTTCAAGGTGGCGCCGTCGAGAAACTCCATGGCGATGAAGGCCTTGCCGTTCTCTTCGCCGATATCGTGGATGGTGCAGATGTTGGGATGATTCAGCGCAGAGGCAGCCTGGGCTTCGCGTTGAAAACGGCCCAGGGCCTGCGGGTCGCGGGCGACTTCTTCAGGGAGAAATTTGAGGGCCACGAAGCGATGCAGGCGGGTGTCTTCGGCCTTATAAACAACGCCCATGCCGCCGCCCCCGAGGCTGGCGACGATGCGGTAATGGGAGACGGTTTGGCCGATGAGGGACTGGGCGTCGGTCATGCGAGAGTGATTCTAGATGGCGCTTGCGGGCAAGTCAACGACGCGAGCGCGGTGGAGGCACGCGCTAGACAGTGACGCTGTGGCGAGCCTGATATTTATTGAGCGATTCGACGTCCTGGAGGATGGATTCGATGACGAATTCATCGCCAAATTTCGAATTGATCATGACGTTGTAGAGCGGGCGGTGCGGCCATTCCTTGCCGAAATAGTGGCGGATGAAATCGGCGCGCTCGCGGTCCACGTCCTCGACGAGCTGCAGAGCTTCCTTCTCGGTCTTGCCGATGGAGCGCAGGCGGCGGACTTTTTCCTCGGCGGAGGCATAAACGAAGACGTGAAAGGCATCGGGACGCCCGCGCAGGAAATAGGGGGAGCCGCGGCCGACGATGACGCAATTGCCGCGCGAGGCTATGTCGTTAATCACCTTTTGCAGCATTTCGACCATACAGTCGGTATCGAAGGATTGCGTTTCGCCGATAGCCAGGGAACGTTCGTAACTGCCGCGCGCATAGACCTTGAAGAGGCGATAGAGGAAGGGGTCCACGCGTTCGTCACAGCGTTGCGCTTCGCGCGGGTCCACATGCGCGGCGCGGGCGATTTCGGCGGTGATTTCCTGGTCCCAGAGCTTCCAGCCCAGGCGTTGGGCGAGGGCTTTGGCGATGAGGCCGCCGCCACTGCCGTATTCCCGCTCCAGAGTGATGATTTTCACGGACATCGAGAGCCCCTCCGGGGCCTCAGTGTACCGCGATCGGGCCGCCAGGTTTTACTTTCTTCATGAGGAAAACGAACGGGATCATCGCGGCCACGGCGACGCCCAACATCCAGAAATTATCCACGTAGGCGAGCATGGTGGATTGCTGGTTGAGGGCGGCGGCGATGAGTCCATACGCCTGGTGAGAGGCTTCGGCGGGACTGGAGCCGTGCGAGATGAGCAAGTGCGTGGTGTTGGCAATCATGGTCTGGAAGGAGGAGTTCCCGGCATTTAGCCGGCTGGTAAGATTGGCCTGATGGACCTGGCCGCGGCGGGCGAGCATGGTGGTGACGAAAGAAATTCCGACGCTGCCGCCGACGTTGCGCGCGAGGTTAATGAGGCCGGAGGCTGCGTTATTTTTTCCGGGCGGAAGGAAGGCGTAAGCGGCGGTGTTGATGGGCACGAAAAGGAAAGCGAGGCCGAGCGCCTGGAATACGCGGGCGGTGGCGATGGTGCGGAAATCCACCGCGATATCGAAATTCATCATGTGAAACAGGGAGAAGGAGACCATGGCCAGGCCGAATAAGAGCAAACGGCGGGCGTCGGTGTGGCCGAGCATGTAGCCAACGAGCGGCATGCAAATAATGATGGCGAAACCGCCGGGCATCAAGGCGAGGCCCGCCCTTTGCGCCGTGTAACCGAGCAATTCCTGGGTGAATTGGGGCAACAACACGGTGCTGGAAAGCAACGCGAAACCGACCATGAACATCAGCAGATTGCCGATGGCGAAGGAACGTTCCTTGAACAGGTGCAAGTCAATGATGGGATCTTTGTGGAACCACTCCCAGACGCAGACGCCGATCAGAGCCACCACGCAGAGGACAGTCATGATGAGGATGAAGTTCGAGCCGAACCAATCGTCGCGCTGACCTTTATCGAGAACGACTTGCAGGGAGCCCAAGCCTAGGGCGAGGAGGCCGAGGCCGATGTAATCAACGCGGAAGCCTTTGCGTTTTTGCTGCTGCATGTAGGGAGGATCGCTGATGAGCATGTTGGTGAGCAGCAGCGAGATGATGCCGACGGGAATGTTGATGAAGAAGATCCAGCGCCAGTTGAAATTGTCGGTGATCCAGCCGCCCAAGGTGGGCCCGATGGCCGGGGCCAGCACCACGGCCATGCCATAGACCGCGAAAGCCATGCCGCGCCTGCGCGGTTCGAAGGTGTCGGCGAGGATCGCCTGCTCGCTGGGCTGCAGGCCGCCGCCGCCGACTCCCTGCAGGATGCGGAACACAATCAGCATGGAAAGATTCGGCGCGAGGCCGCAAAGAAACGAGCTGACCGTGAAGAGCGCGACGCAGGACATGTAAAAGCGCTTGCGGCCGATCAACTGCGAGAACCAGCCGCTCATGGGCAGAATGATGGCGTTCGACACCAGGTAAGAAGTCAGAACCCAGGTGCTTTCGTCCTGGCCCGCGGAGAGGCTGCCGGCGATGTGCGGCAGGGCCACGTTGGCGACGCTGGTGTCCAGCACTTCCATGAACGTGGCGAGCGTCACGGTGAGGGCGATAACCCACGGATTGATGACCGGGCGCGGGCGCCAGGTGGAATCGAGCGGAATGGCGGCAGCGCCCACGTTATTTCACTTTAACTTTGGGCTCCACGGACATTCCCAGGCGGAGTTGGCGGTCGCTATTCTGTCCGGGTTCGAGAACGATTTTCACCGGGATGCGCTGCACGACTTTGACGTAATTGCCGGTGGCGTTTTCCGGCGGCAGCAGGCTGGTGCGGGCGCCGCTGGAATTGGCGATGCTATCCACGTGGCCTTGGTAGGTGCGGCCGTCGGCGTCCACCTTGATTTCGGCGGGCTGGCCGGGACGCATGTATTTCAACTGCGTTTCCTTGTAATTCGCGGTGATCCAGACGTCGTTCAGAGGAACGATGGAAAAAAGCTGCTGGCCGGACTGGACGTTCATGCCGACTTCGGCGTTCTTGCTCACGACGCCGTCCACCGGAGCGATGATTTTGGTGTACTGAAGATTTAGTTGCGCCTGCTCGAGCGCGGCTTGTTTCTGCTGCACAGCCGCGTCGGCGGAAAGGGCGCGGGCGCGGGTGGAAGCCACCTGGCGCGGACCGGTTTGCGCGTTGCGATAATTTGCGTCGGCTTGCGCGAGCCTGCTGCGGGCCTGGATGACCTGCTGGTTTGCGGCGGTGGCCGAGGCGTGGGCGGCGGCGACGGCGGCGGCATTGGCCTTGGCGGCGGCGACGGCCTGATCGTAGAGCTGTTGGGAAATTTCCTGTTTGTCCACGAGCTGCTTGTAACGATGCAAATCGTTTTGGGCTTTGACGTCGTTGGCTTGGGCCTGCTCGAGCTGCGCTTTGGCGGCGGTGAATTGATCCTGGGCGACGGAGATGCCGGCGCGGGCGTTTTCGACGTCGGCGCCCGTGGAGGAAACCTGGCTCGAGGTGCTGACGGAGGTGATGGGCACGTTGAGATTCAGAGCGTCGGCGGTGGCCTGAGCGTCAGCGAGCGACGCCTTGGCCTGATCGAGGGCGACCTGGTAATCGCGGGGATCAATTTCGGCGAGGACGGTGCCGGCGGTGACGTACTGGTTGTCGTCCACGTTGACTTTGATGATGTAGCCGGAGATGCGCGCGCTCAGGGGCATGAGGTGGCCGTCCACTTCGGCGTCGTCGGTGGATTCATAGGTTGAGAAATAGCGATAGGTAAAATAGCCGGCGACGAGCAGGACCACGAAGGCGATCGCGAAAAACAGCGGCGCGCGGGGATGCAAGCTCAGGAAAGATTCCGCGCGCGCGGGAGGCGGCGAAGCAGAATGCGTTTCTTCCGCGGGCGCCCGTTGCGCCGGGGGAGTGGCTGGGAGTTCGACGTCGGTATCTTGCGGCATGGCTTATTTTCCTTTGAAGTATTCTTTTACGCTTTCTTCCGCCAGGCCCAGCGCGCGCGCCAGCGAGATTTTTGCGTAGTTGTAGCTGTACAGGCTGAAAATATAGCTATCGTTCGCGCTGGCCACTTGTTCCTGCGCTTGCACGACTTCCACGGTGTCGGTGACGCCGGCGGCGAAGCGGTCGCGCGACTGGTCCAGAGTCTGCTGCGCGAGGTCAATGTTGCTTCGGGCGACTTCCACCTGCTGCGCCGAAGATTCCAGATTGAGGAAAGCGGTGCGCACGTCGGCGTCAATCTGGCCGCGCAGATTTTCGACGTGCTGGCGGGCTTGCCCGACCTGGGCGTCGGCCTGCAGCTCGTCGCCGTGCACTTTGCCGCCCTGAAAAATGGGGATATTCAGAGTGCCGCGCACATCGAAGACGCCGTGCGTGGCGAGCGTGTCGTAGGTCCCGGCGACGCCGTAATCCGCGCTGAAGGAAATGGAAGGATAGTATTCCGCGTGCGCCGCCTTTTTGGAATATTCCGCGGCGCGCAAGGTAGCCATGGCAGCCATGAAATCCGAGCGCGAAGCGTAGGCGCGCTGCAGGGCTTCATCCAAGGTCATCCCGGTGAACGGCTCGTACGGAGACTTGTCGGTGAGTTCGTATTGTTGGCCGGGGGCGAGTCCGATGACGCGCGCCAGGTTGAGCTTCTGGATGGCGAAATCGTTTTTGGCCTGGATGAGCTGCTGCTGGCGGGTCTTGAGTTCGACTTGGGCGCGCAGCCCGTCAATGGCCGGAGAAGTGCCGGCCTTCACCTGATCGGCGGCCTGATCGTAGAGAGCTTGCGCGGTGTTAACCTGCGCGGAGACGGATTCGATGCGCGAGGCGTCCGCGATCGCCTGCAAATAATTATAGCCGACTGCGAGAACTACCAGGTCGCGCGCGTCCTTGGCGGTGTACTGCGCAGCCTTCACGTTCTGTGTCGCGGCATGGGTGTTGTTGATGGTGTTCAAGTTAAGAACGGACTGCGTGACATACGCGCGCGAATCGTAATAGCCAAAAGGGCCGACCACGGAAGGAATGTTGAAGCCAGCCTCGGCCGGAATTTTAAAACTGAATCCGAATTCCGCCAGATCCACTTGCGAGCCGTCCACATAACTGGTGGTGGTTACGTTCGGGAGCAGCGAGCTCAATTTTCTCCAGCGTTCGCCACGAGCCGAGCCGATATCCTGCTCCGAAAGCAACAGCCCCAGATTGGCCTTCAAGCCGCGGTTGATCGCGTCCTGCAGGGAAATCGGAACTACGCCCGGCTCGAGCTTGCCCGGCACGCTGCCTTGAAAAGAACTCTGCGCCTGCGGCGCCGCGGGACCGCTGTTTCCCGAGTTGTTGGCGGAAGAAGATGATGCCGGCTGGGCCGGTGCAGGCCCGGCGGTCGCTTGCGCCTGGGCCGGGACGGCCGCGAGTACCAATACAATTGCGCACATTATGAAATGCGTCCATCGAGCTATCACAGATTCCTCCAGGTCGGAGTAATGAAAATTGGATGAAGCGGAACGATTCCAAGACTCAGCAAAGTTGCCGCAGGTGCCATGCAGTGCGCCAGAGCGGTCATGCCTTCGATCTTGCACGGCGGCGTGCGCTGCGCGCCGCCTTATTTACGAGAGCGGGGCGGATCAAGTCCCAGATTTCCTGGGAGGTTTTACGCAACGAAGATTCCGGTTTGATGGACCAGCTCATGGTGACGCCCATAAAAATTCGCTGAACCATGCGAGCAAGGTCGGCCGCCGGAACATCGCGGCGAATCTCGCCGCGCTCCTGCGCGAGCAGGACGATTTGAATAAGGATTCGCCGGGACGTTTCGATACGCTTCACCAGCTCCGTGCGAACCGAAGTGCAGGAAGCGTGAGCCGCGAAAATCGCGCGTAGCAGAGCGGCGCCTTTATCGGCCTGGCCCGCGGCGTCGCCGGCCAGCTCGCGCAGAACGTCCAGCACCGGCCCTTTGGTGGCGCGAGCTTTCTCGAGAAAGCGTTCCAGAGCGGCGGTGCGCTGACCGCCGAATTCGGCGAGGATGTGCTCCTTGGTCGGGAAATAATTGAAAAAGGTTCCCTTTCCTACATCGGCCGCTTCGGTGATGTCCTCCACGGTGGTTTCCAGGAAACCGCGTTCGGCAAAGAGGGCGAGGGCGGCGCGATACAGGCGGTCGCGCGTTTCGGCGCGATGGCGTTCGCGGCGGCCGGCGCGCGGCGCGGCGCTGGGAACCAGCGACAGGGCTATAGCGGCGGTGGATTTCACAGTGACTCCCAGAGTGACTATAGGACAATGTCGACTGAAAGTCAACATTGGACTCGGGTCACGACCGGGCGCAGGGGAGGGCGAGTCCGCGGGCAGCAGGAAGAGAGTAGAAACAAATAGGCGCCGGAGGCGGGGCCTCCGGCGCCGAAATTACTCCGCAGCGGGCGCTTAGCGGGTGGAGTGCCGCGGGCTATGCGCGCGGAGCGTGGCCAGCAGCACGTGAGCTTCGGGCGTGGGGCGGACGGCGTTGTGCAGCACGATATCGCGCGCCGAGACTTGCTTCCCGTAGATGCGCGCGTTGGCGTCGTTGTCCGGGCGGATGGTGGAACCGGCCAGAGAGATTCCAGCGAAGAGGCCGCGCGCGCGCGAGTAGGTGAGCATTTCGGCGCGCAGAGTCACGTCCGTATCGGCGGCAGCATTGCGTCCGACGGGGCCGGCGGCAACGGAGGCATCGCCGCCCAGCTTGACCTTGCTGGCGAGAATGGCGTTGGCGCCGCCGTCATTCATTACCAGGATGACGAAGTCGGTGGCCTGGCCGCCCGCCTGTAATCCGAAGCTGGCGCCCTCGAGAGCCATCATGGAAGGAGCGCTCCACGGTCCACTGAAATTAGCGCCGCTGCGGCAGGTCATCACGCCGCGGCCGTAGCTGGCGCCGACGATGAAGGCGGCCTTGAGCACGGAGGGGTAGATGACGACGCAATCAGCTTTGTCGAGGAGGCTTTGCGGAATATTGTCGGGGATATTCATAATTTCTTTAAGAACTGTGCCGGCGCTTCTGATCCGGTCTTGATCCGTGGCGGTGTCGGCAGCGCGCGAAGATACCGGCTGGAACAGGGCGGGGAGGCCAACCAGCACAGCGACGAGCAGGGCCGAGAGAATCTTAGTCTTCATACGATGTACCCTCCTATGGGTGGGCCATTATCATAGGGATTTTGGGAGCGAATCGCAAGAATTCTCCGGAGCGGCGGCGAGGTGCGTAAGGATGACATATAATCCAGACGCTTTGCGGAGCTGCGAATGAAATTTCAAGGGATGCGTGCGATGACATGGGCTGCGCCGCGCCGCGCGCGAGAATGGTGCTTTGTGCCGGCTGCCGTATTCGGCGCCGTTTTGCTGGTTTTTCCCGGCCCGCTGGCGGCGCAACAATCCGCGCCGGGCACGCACGGGCAATCGGCGAGCGGCGGCGAGCATCGCGGGAAGGTGCGGCCGGATGTGGCGCGCTTTCGCGCGCGCGTGGATGCGGCGCTGGCAGAGGAGCACGCGCAGAAAGCGTTGTGGGGCATCCTGGTGAGCGATCGCGACAGCGGCGAAACGCTCTATGAACTGAATGCCGACCGATTTTTCACTCCAGCGTCGAACGCCAAGATTATTACGTCTTCGCTGGCACTGGCGACGCTGGGGCCGGCGTTTCAATTTCGCACCACGCTGGAATCCACCGGCCAGTTTGGAGCGGACGGGAAGCTGCAGGGAGACTTGGCATTTGTGGGACGCGGTGATCCGGACCTTTCGAACCGGATTTTTCCCTACGCGGGAAACGTGGAGCGCGACGGGCCGGTCGAGAAAGTGCTGGCGCGCATGGCCGACGACGCCATCGCCAAGGGTCTGAAGGAAATTGACGGCGATATCGTCGGCGACGACAGTTATTACCCGTACGATCCCTATCCACCCGGATGGAGCGTGGGCGATTTGTTTTTTTCCTTCGGGGCGCCGGTGAGCGCCATCGCCTTCAACGACAATTCGATTACGGTGGAAGTAAGCGCGGGGGCGCAGGCGGGCGATGCGGCGGCAATCACCGTGGAGCCCGCCGCGGCGCTGGATAGCTTCAGCCATGCGATTACGACGGTGGCCGCGGACCGCAGCCCGGAATTTGGCGTGGCGCGGCAGCCGGGTGCGCAATTTCTGCTGTTGCGCGGCTCGATTCCGCTGGGGCACGCGCCGGTGAAGCTCGATCTGGCGATGACCGATCCCGCCGCGATTGCGGCCCTCACGCTGCGGCAGATTCTCGAAGCGCGCGGCGTGCGCGTCACTGGAACGGTTCGCGTGCACCACGCGCCGCCGCCGGAAATATATCCGGACGCGCCCGTGGTGCTGGGTCCCGCGCCGGAGCCGCCGTCGCCGGCAACGATCGTTTTCGCGGAGCACATTTCCCCGCCGCTTGCGGAAATTGTGGGCGTGACGAACAAAGTGAGCCAGAACCTGCACGCGGAATTGCTGCTGCGTGCCGTGGCTTACAGTAAAAAAGGATTCGGCGTGACGGACGCGGGGCTTTGGGCGGAGCAGGATTTTCTGAAAAGCGTTGGCATCGCCGATGGCGACGTGGCGCTCACTGACGGCTCCGGGCTTTCGGGCGACGATCTGGTGACGCCGCGCGCGGTGGTGCAGTTGCTGCGTTACGACGCGCTGCAGCCCTGGGGCGCGGATTACATCGCGTCGTTTCCGGTGGCGGGCGTGGATGGCACGCTGGAATTTCGCTTCAAGGACACTGCCGCTGCCAACCGGATCCAGGCGAAAACGGGCAGCCTGGATCGCGTGCGCGCGCTTTCCGGATATGCCACCACGCTGCGGGGCGAGCGGCTGGTCTTCAGCATTTTCGGCAACAACAATCCGCAGCGGGGGCACGACGCGACGGCGGCGGAGGACGCGATCGCCATCGCGATGATCGAGGTTCTGGGCCCTGCGCCGCCACGGCATCCTGGGAAGAAAGGCGCCGGCAAGGAAAAATGAACACGCGCGTGAAAGTGGTCACCGTGTTCGGAAGCTCGCGCCCGCGGCCCGGCGACCCGCAATACCTGGTGGCGCAGGAGCTGGGCGCGGCTCTCGCGGCGCAAGAGTTCGTCGTTTGCAGCGGCGGATACGCGGGAACGATGGAAGCGGTTTCGCGCGGCGCAAGAGAAGCGGGCGGCCGCACGATCGGCGTGACCGCAAGTTTTTTCGAAGCCCGCACGAACGAATTCATTGACCAGGAAATTCGCAAACGAACGTGGCAGGAGCGCCTGTTCGCGTTGATCGAACACGGCGACGCATTTGTGGCCTGTCCTGGCGGCACCGGAACGCTGGTGGAGCTGGCGGTGGTGTGGGAAATGCTGAACAAGAATGTGGTGAGCGGTAAACCGCTGGTGGTGCTGGGGGATTTCTGGCACCCGATTATTGACCGCGTCCGCGAAGTGGAGCTGGGACACGAGAGCCGCTGGGGCGAAAAGCGCGGTTCGCTCGTCGAGCGTGCCGCGTCGCCTGCGGACGCCGCGGCATTCCTTGGCGAATATTTCACGAAGCGCACGAAGGCGCGCGGGCACGCGAAATAGCGCGGAGGGCTGCGCGGCTTGACGCGTGTCGCCGATCGTGGACGAATTCTTCTGCTGCCACTTTTTTTCTTCCCTGACGCTGCGCGCGTTGCCTTCGCGCGCTGATTCCCACAGGCAACGGGGCTACAATGATGAAATCAAATTCATCTTCGCTGAGGTATTCGTGTCGCGTCCCGCAGCCCAAGTTCTGGAGTTCGACCAACTGAAGGAAATCGTGGGCGGGTACACGACGTGTGTGCCCGGGCGCCGCGCGATTGTGGCGTTGACGCCGCAGCAGGACGTGGCGGCTCTGGACGCGGAATTCTGGCTGGTGGGCGAGGCGGTTGGTTATCTGCGCGCCGGCTCGGAATTGGGGTTTGGCTCATTTGCCGATCCCGAAGGATGGCTGGAGCGGCTCGCCGTGCCGGCTTCGGTGCTTTCCGTCGCCGAGTTTCTGGACGCCGGTTCGCTGATGGAGATTACCGCGTTGGTGCGCGAGGTCTTCAAGGCAGACGCGGCGGAATATCCACGGCTGGCGGAGCGCGCGGCTGCGCTGGGGGATTTTCGGCATCTGGCGGCCGCGATTCGCCGCGCGATTCTGCCGAACGGGGAGATCAGCGACGACGCTTCACCGCAACTGCGGCGCATCCGCACGGGAATCGCGCAGGGGCGGGCGACGATCCGGCGCTCGCTGGAAGCGATTCTGCGCGCGCGAGGGGAAAGCACCGGCGAAGATTACGTCACGCTGCGCAACGACCGTTTCGTGATTCCGGTGCGCGCCTCGGAACGGCGCGGCGTGCCGGGCGTGGTGCACGCGGCGAGCGCGACCGGGCAGACGGTGTTTGTGGAACCGCTCGAGGCGATTGATCTGAATAATCGGCTGGTGCAGCTCTCCGAAGAGGAGTTGGTGGAAATTGCGCGGATTCTGACGGAGCTCAGCGAGCGGCTGCGCGCGGACCGCGGAGCGCTGAGCGCAGCGGCCGCGCAAATCGCGCACCTGGATTCCATCTTCGCGCGCGCCCGGTTTGCGCGCGAGATTGATTGTGTGATGCCCGTATTCCAGGCGGGAAATGCGCTGCGGCTGGACTCCGCGCGGAATCCAGTACTGGAAGCGAAACTTCGCGGGCTGGGGCGCAAGGCCGTGGCGCAGTCGTTGGCGTTGGGCGGCGACGAAACGGTGATGGTGATCAGCGGGCCGAATACCGGCGGGAAATCCGTGGCGCTGAAATCGGTGGGGCTGGCGGCGCTTTCCGCGCAATCGGGCATTCCGGTGGCCGCCGAACGCGCGGAGATGCCGATTTTCGATCATGTGCTGGCGGATATCGGCGACGAGCAATCCATCGCGGCGGACCTTTCGACGTTTTCGGCGCACATCGTGAATTTGAAAGCGATGCTGGACGCGGCGACGGAGCGCTCGCTGATTCTGGTGGACGAGATGGGCACCGGCACCGCTCCGGAAGAGGGCGCGGCCCTGGCGGTGGCGCTGCTGGAGGAATTTCGCGCGCGACATTCCTTGACGATTGCGACGACGCATCACGACCGGCTGAAATCGTATGCTTCGACCACTCCCGGCATCGTGAACGCGGCGATGGAATTCGACGAGGAGCATTTGCGCCCCACCTACCGGCTGCTGGTGGGGGTGCCGGGTACGTCGAGCGGGATTGAGATTGCGCGGCGGCTGGGATTGCCGGCGCGCGTGGTGGAGCAGGCGCGCACGAGCCTTTCGCCGGAATCGCGCGAGGCGCGCGATTTGATCGCTTACCTGCACCGCAGCCGCGACGAAATGGAGCAAATCAAGCGGCAGGCGCGCGAGGAATTAGCGCAACTGGAAGCGGAGCGGCTGATGCTGCAGACGGTGTGGGTGGATCGCCAGAAGAAACGGATCGCGGAGCTGGAGCGCAATTTTCAGGAGACGCAGAAGCGCTTGGAAGCGGAAGTGGCGCGGCTCGCGGCCGATATTCAGGATCGCACGCTGCGTGCCCAAATGGAGAAGCAGTCCGGCAAGCGGCTGGCGAAGATCGGGGCGGACGCGCGCGCGGATGCGAACGCCGCGGTGGTGGAAACTTTGGCGGCTTCGCAGGCGGACCTGGGCGTTGCGCCGCCGGTTGCCGCTAAGCCCGTCGCGCCAGAATTGCTTGCGTCCGGCCAGCGCGTGATCGTGAAGAACTTCAAGCAGGCTGTAGTCTTTCGGCGTCACGATGGGCGCCACGCAGAGATCGAGGCGGGTCCGCTGCGGATGCGGGTTCCGCTGAGCGACATCGTGAGCATCGAAGAGGACAAAGCGAAATCCGCGAAGCTGGAGACGATGGGCGCGCGGAGGGCCGGCATCACGGTGCACGTGCAGCCGAGCGATGAGCCGGCTGGCGATGAAATTAATGTGATCGGTTGTACGGTGGAGGAAGCTACGAATCGCGTGGACAAGTTTATAGACGAGGCGGCGCTGGCAGGGAAACCGTCGGTGCGGATTATTCATGGTCACGGCATGGGTGCGTTACGTCGCGGGCTTGGCACATTCCTGTCCGCGCACCCGTTGGTAGAGAGCATCCATCACGAAGCCGCTGATCGCGGCGGGGAAGCGATCACGATTGCGGAACTTAGAGCGTAAGTCCTTGACAATCAATGCGGCTTCTACTAGAATCTAGTAGCATCTACTAGAATCTACTGGAGTAAAAAGTGGCTAAGATGATCACCATCGAGCAGCGCGCCGTTGGCGTTTTTAACTGGGACGCAGACGAGCAGGCTCGGATCGAGCGAAATATCTTCGCGCAGGACGGAGAGATTCGTGAGGCGCTGCGTTTCTGCAAGAATCGTAACGGCCGGCACAACCGCGTCCATCTGGTCATCGAGGAAAAGGATTTCGTCGATCTATTTCGAAGTGCAGTTCAAAATGGAGTTTTTCGGGAAGAGACCGTGCAGAAATTGCGCGGAATCCTGGACCAAAGGCGTGATCCGTTACTCGAGGTCATTGGCACCTGCACGGGCGGCGACGGCAAACTTGCGGAAAATATTGATGAGGAATTGTACGGAGAAAATCCGGCTTGAAACTTTTCGTGGATACGTGGGGGTGGATGACGCTCGCCGAGCCGCTGAATCGAGAGCATGCTGCGGCACTGCAGTGTTACGAGGAATACAGCCGGTCTGGGCGAGTGGTTACATCTAATTATGTGCTCGACGAATCACTGACTCTCATATTCCGGCGCCTGCGGTTCGATGCGGCTTATAACTTCTCGAAGGCACTTCTGGAATCGTCCTTCGTTGCTGTGGAGACCGTAACGGAAGCGCGGTTTCGCAGTGCGTTCGAGCTACGCGGGCGTTTTGCGGACAAGCCGAACATCTCTTTCACCGATCTCACCAGCATCGTGATCATGACAGAATTGAAAATGGCCGATATATTGACTGCCGACGCGCACTTTGCACATGTGGGAATGGGATTTCAATTGCTGCCGAGCTGAAGGAGCCTCTCGAAATTGGCGGAAGCGGGATCATTCGCGGATCGGGTGAAGCAGCAGGCGGACATTGTCCGGGTGATCGGCGAATACGTGCGCCTGAAGAAGAGCGGGCAGAATTTCACCGGCTTGTGCCCCTTCCACCAGGAAAAGACTCCGTCGTTTAGCGTGAGCGCGGTGAAGCAGATGTATTACTGCTTCGGCTGCGGCAAGGGCGGGGACGTATTCCAATTCGTGATGGAAATGGAAAAGGCGCCGTTTCCGGAGGCGGTGCGCAGCGTCGCTGAGAAATGCGGCATTCCGATTCCGCGGCCGCGCGAACGTTCGCCCGAGGAGCGCAAGGAAAATCAGCAGCGTTCGGCGCTGGTGGATATGCATCGCGAAGCGGCGGCGTATTTTGCACGCCAACTGCACGAAAGCGCGGAGGGGAAAGTGGCGCTGGCGTATCTGGAGGAGCGCGGCCTGAATCGCGAAGCGATCACGCGTTTCGGCCTGGGCTTCGCGCCCTCGGGCGGCGACGCGCTGTTCCGGTTTCTGAAGCAGAAGTATCCGGAAAGCGTGCTGGAAGCTTCGGGCATCGTGGCGCGCGGCGAAGGAGGGCGTTTCTACGATCGCTTTCGGCGGCGCATCATGTTCCCCATTTCGAATGAAGCGGGGAAAGTGATTGCGTTCGGCGGGCGGGCGATGGGTGACGACATGCCGAAATACATGAACTCGCCGGAGACGCCGATCTATTCCAAGAGCGGGGTGCTGTACCACCTGGATCGCGCGAAAGAAGCGCTGCGGCAAAGCGATTTCGCCGTGCTGGTCGAGGGGTACATGGATGCGATCGCGGTGGCGCGCGCGGGCGTGGGCAACGTAGTGGCGAGTTGCGGCACCAGCCTGGCGGAGGCGCAAACCAAGTTGCTGGCGCGGTTCACGCGCCGCATCGTGGTGAATTACGATCCAGACACGGCCGGACAAGCGGCGACGGAACGCTCGTTGGTGCTGCTGCTGGAGAAGGAATTCGACGTGCGGGTGCTGGCGCTGCCGGGCGGCGCCGATCCCGACAAATTCATCAAAGAGCAGGGCGTGGAGGCGTACAAGAAATTGCTGACGCACGCGCCGCCGTACCTGGATTATCTGATTGGCCGCGCGCGATTGATGGATCGCAGCACGGCACAGGGAAAAGTGGCGTCGCTGAATTTTCTGATGCCCTACGTGCAGCGGCTGCCGAACCGGCTGCTGCGTTCGGAATGGGCCACGCGCATTGCTTCGGAACTGCGCGTGGACGAGCCGGTGTTGCGCGCCGCGTTGCGCCGCGCGGCGGACGAGCGCCGCAGCGAAGTGAAGCCCAAGGCCGAGCTGCTGACGCCTGCGGTGAAGCGGGCCGAGCGGCAATTGATCCGGATGCTGTTCGAAGCGGCGGAATTTCGCGAAAAGCTGGCGCAGGAAATCGCGGTGGCCGGTCTGCACCGGGGTTTGGAGACGCGGAACATTTTTGAGGCGCTGGTGGCGGCCATCGCAGCCGGGCAACAGCCGGACGCCGCGGCAGTGGCGGGGGCGCTGGACGACAAAGACCGCCGGCTCTTCTTTGAAATTCTCTTTGAGGCCCTTCCCGAAGGCACCTGGGAGGACGCGGAAAGCTGTCTGGGTTTTCTGCGGCACCGGCCCGTGGCCGAGGAACTGAGCGAGCTGCAGAAACAGATTGAAGCGAATCCCGCGGCGGAAGAGCTCAGGAGACTTGTGGTTCGGCGGATGGAGCTGCTGCGGCTGCTGTCCCGCGAGCGGGAGCCGGAACCGGCGAAAATCCTTCCAGAACAGTAACTTACACCGCATCGTTGACGCGGGTACCGGCGGTATTGTATATTCGTAGGGTTTTGGAGGAAACGGGCGGCATCCTTCGCGCATCATATAGATGTGCGGGGGCAGGCGCGGGCTCGGTGGCACTGGCGCGGAATCGGCGACGGGTTCGAAGATTCGTTCTAAAATATCCGTTTAAATGCAGCTAAAACGCAGTGCGCCGTGGTGTCTCAGCACGGCGGCATCGCATTTTGCGGACATTTTTCCGTGCATGGCCTGACCTCTGCAAGGGAGGAAGTGTGACGGTAGCTCTTGAGGAAAAATACGATCAGGTACGGCAACTCATCGCCATGGGCAAGGAACGCGGCTACCTGCTCTACGATGAGGTGAACGATATCCTGCCGCCCGAGGTGCATTCCTCGGAGGAAATTGACGATTTGCTCTCGACGTTCGAGCGCTACGGCATTGATGTGTACGAGGACCTTTCCAGCGCGAAGGCGGCGTTGGCGGCCGCGGACGCGACGGACTCCGCGGAGCCGGTGAAGGATACCGAAGCGGCGGCTTCGGAGGACGGCGAACTGGATCTGACTCCGGGATCGCTGGAAAAGACGAACGACCCGGTGCGCATGTACCTGCGCGAAATGGGCACGGTGCCGCTGCTGACGCGCGAAGGCGAAGTGGCCATCGCCAAGCGCATCGAGCGCGGGCAACTGCTGGTCCTGAAGACGATCACCCGCGCCCCATTGATCCTGAAAGAACTTCTGCAGGTCGGCGAAGATCTGCGCAACGGCTCGCGTTCCATCAAAGAAATCGTGCAGTTCGACGACGAAGAGCTGACCGAAGAGAAGATTGAAGCCAAGACCAAGGAAACTCTGAAGCAGATTGACCGCGTGGCGAAGCTGTACCTGCTGGCGCTGAAGCAGGCCGCGAAGCTCGCCAACATGGCGAAGTCCAAGAAGCGTCCGTATCTGCGGGCGCGCTACGCTCTGGCGCGCACGCGCGTCGAGATGTCTAACCGCATGCGGGACCTGGAATTCAACCCGCTAGAGAAGAAGCGCCTGATCGAAAAAATCCGCCAGACCGTAGAGCGCGTGCATTTCCTGGAGCGCGAGATCGTGAAGCTGGAGCGCCGCGTGGAGGCCTCCAAGGCGGACGTGCAGGCCGAGGCGCGCAAGGACCTGCGGGCACGCAAGCAGGAGCTGGCGGAAATCGAACTGGCCAGCGAAGTCAGTTCGACGGAATTGAAGCGCGGCTTGCAGGTGATTCTTCGCGGCGAGGCGGAAGCGGAGCAGGCGAAGAAGGAATTAATCGAAGCGAACCTCCGCCTGGTGGTTTCCATCGCGAAGAAATACACCAATCGCGGGTTGCAGTTCCTGGACCTGATCCAGGAAGGGAACATCGGCCTGATGAAGGCCGTGGATAAATTCGAATGGCGGCGCGGCTACAAATTTTCCACCTACGCCACCTGGTGGATTCGCCAGGCCATCACCCGCGCCATCGCCGACCAGGCCCGCACCATCCGCATCCCGGTGCACATGATCGAGACGATCAACAAGCTGGTGCGCACGCAGCGGCAACTGGTGCAGGAGCTGGGCCGGGAGCCGACTTCGGAAGAAATCGCCAAGCGCATGGACATTCCGGTGGCGAAGGTGCGCAAGATCCTGAAGATCGCGCAGGAGCCGATTTCGCTGGAAACTCCCATTGGCGAGGAAGAGGATTCGCATCTGGGCGATTTCATCGAGGACAAGGCGGTGGTGTCGCCGTCGGACGCGGTGATCAACCTGAGTCTGAAGGAGCAGACGTCTTCAGTGCTGAAGACCCTGACGCCGCGCGAAGAGAAAGTGATCAAGATGCGGTTTGGTCTGGACGACGGCAGCGAGCATACGCTGGAGGAAGTGGGCCAGTCGTTCGCCGTCACGCGGGAGCGCATCCGGCAGATCGAAGCGAAGGCGCTGCGCAAGCTGCGCCATCCGTCGCGCTCGCGCAAGCTGCGCGCGTTCCTGGAAGGCTCCGCGAACGATTACTAGCGATCGCGCGCTACGACAGGCGCGCGATCAGCTCTTGTTTTGGGACGTTGTTCCACAGGCTGACGCGCGTGAGCATGTCGTTCAGCGTACCTTTGGCGATCGATTCGTGATCTGGCACGGCGATGTTGTGCTCGCCGATGGGAGTGGCTTTCCTCAGTCGCACGTGACTTCCCCTTCTGACGAAGGATTTCGCAGCCCAGCGACTGCAGGAGATAGATAAGGTCGCGCCCGCTATTCTGTGGCAGCCGGGGCATGAGAGAGTTTCAGTTCGGATACGACAAGAACATCTTTTTCAGGCGTTTGGTTGCCGTTTTCAAAGTGTAGCGCAACCGCTTCCTTGATATGGCGAAAGAGTTCGTCCGCGGTTTGGCCCTGCGTAAAGATGTCTTCCCCGATACCTCTCGCGCACCACGCGTCGCCGCCTTGATAAACTTCCATCTTCACTAGCATCGTGGCCCTCTTGTCGTTATCGCTTTCCGATTGCTTTCAATTGGACATACCAGCGCCACGACGGGCGTCACAGAAAGCGTGGCGCTTAGTCGTTTGAGATGGCGCGGGCCTGAACGCGCCCCGAATGGCGCCTAGTTACGCCTCGAGCGCCTCCTGCAGGCGATTCAGCGCTTCGAACCAGTAGGTTTTCATCTTCGCGGATTCCTTCGAGTTGGAAAGCTTCATGTGGTCCACGGCGGCTTGGCTTTTTGCCGCGCCCTTGGCGTAAAAATTCACACTGAGGCGGCTCTTGCCGCCGTCCCATTTTGCGCGCAGGGATTTATTGCGCGTGGCGGTGGTGATCTCCAACTTTGCGCCCGGCAACCAGCGGTTCCGCAGTTTTTCGTCGGTCCAGGCATCGTAGAGCGCGCCGAGCGGCACATTCAAGGTGCGGCTGCCAGAGGCGGCAAATTCGCCGTCACACTTCTGGAATTTCTGGCGCAGTCCGCGCGAATGCTCGTACGGGACGGCAACCATCTGGGACCACCACGGGCCCACTTTGTGGGTCTTGGAAAGGAAGGCAGAGATGTCCTGGTGGCGCCAGGCCTTGGCGCCGGCGTTATCCAGGATCTTGAACCATTCATCCCAAGTTTTTCCGGTGCGTTCCTTTACCGCTTCGTCGCTCATACGTTTGGATTCGCGTGGCTTCTTCATGGTCGCCGCTCCGGTTCTTAGTTCTGCTGCTGCGCGTCGGGCCAATTTACCGCGGAGCCGTACCCATAGACAAGCTGCGCGCCGCGGTCGGCGCCGATGGTGAGCAGCACGCCGAGGACTACCAGGCCGATCAGCAGGATCTTGCGCAGTTGCGGCGTGAAATTGTTGCGCATGAAGAACGCGAAGCTGCACAGGGCGATCGCCAGGCTGGTCGTGACCAGCATCAGTGTTTCGTGAATGCCCACGGCGCGCTGCGCCGCGCCGGGCGCGACGGATTTCTGCGCTTCGAGGCCGGTCAGCACGGTGATCACCGCGGCTAAGGTGCCGAGGTACAACAAGCGCGAGGCGGTTCGCTGCAATTCGTCGCTCGCGCGCCACACGGCGAACAGTTCAAACAGGAGCGCGACGAGCCAAAGCACGATCGGAAAGTGCACGAACATCGGGTGATAATTTAAAGCCGCTTTCAGGCCCGGAAGCATGGAAGTTCACCTCCTGGTGCAGGGCGGACGCCCTAGGAGCGCATTATCCGCCAAGGGTTCGCCGCCGTAAACCGAAGTATAATTCGGCCGCCGTGCTCGCACACGGCGCTGCGATTCTGCATTCCGGCGGCGAAGCGCTGAGGCTGCATCCCTCCGCAGAACAAGAGGATTCACTGGTTCGAGCACCCTCGAGACAAATCTGCGCAGCGGGAGCGGCGCGCGGCTATGATGCCTCTATGGCGACAAGCCTCGAGGTGCGCGGACTGACCGTGGAACTGCCGACGACGTCCGGTTGGGTGCGTCCGGTGAACGACGTTTCGTTCACGCTGGGGGAAGGCGAGACGCTCGGCATCGTGGGCGAATCAGGCTCGGGCAAGACGATGCTTTCGCTGGCGCTGATGGGATTGGAACCGCACGGCGCGCGGCACTTTGGCGAAGCGTGGCTGCAGCGCCGCGGCGGGAACCGCGCGAATGGCGGCGCGCAAAACGGGGAGCCCGGCCGCAGCGGGGCGGCGGCGGAAGCGACGCGCAAAAACCTGCTGGCGATTTCGCAGAATGAAATGCGCGCGCTGCGCGGCCGGGAAATCGCGATGATTTTCCAGGAGCCGATGACGGCGCTGAATCCCGTGGTGCGCATCGGCGCGCAGATCGAAGAAGCGATTCGCGTGCACGAGCCGCGCACAGGGGAAAATGAAATCCGCCGCCGCGCGCTGGCGGCGCTGCAGCGCGCCGCGTTGACCGAGCCCGAGCGGCGCGCGCGGCAATATCCGCATCAGCTTTCGGGCGGCCTGCGCCAGCGCGTGCTGATCGCCATGGCGCTGGCGGCCGGACCAGGCGTGCTGATCGCGGACGAACCCACCACCGCGCTGGACGTGACGGTGCAGCAGCAAATTCTGGAGTTGCTCGCGAAACTGCGGCGCGAGCTGCAGCTTTCGATGTTGTTCATCACGCACGATCTGGGAGTCGTGGCGCAGGTGGCTGGGCGCGTGGCGGTGATGTACGCGGGGCGCATCGTGGAGGAGGGTCCCGTGGCGGAAGTGCTGCGCGCGCCGCGCCATCCCTACACCGAGGGGTTGCTGCGCGCGGCGCCGCGGTTGACGCGCGAAAAGCTGACGCCGATTCCCGGCGCGGTGCCGTCGCTGGATGCGCTGCCGCCGGGGTGCGCGTTCGCGCCGCGATGCCCGCATCACGTGGCGGAATGCGATGCGGGCGTACCCGCACTGCGCGCGGTAAACAAGAATCATCACGCCAGGTGTATTCTCATTCCATGAACGCCATAAACCCGTCCGCCAACGATTCGCCGCATCATGAAAAAGTAAGCGACCAGGAATTGAAGGCGCTGGTGCGCGAGCGATTCACCAAGACCGCCGAGGTTTTCGGCGATTACGCCGTCGCGCAACGCGTGGCCGAAGCCGAATTGCTGGCGCGCCTGGTGGCCGCGGGCCCCGGCGATGTTGCCGTGGATCTCGCCTGCGGACCCGGAACGCTGGCTCTGCGATTCGCAAAACACGTGCGCTGGATCTGCGCGTACGACCTGACTCCGGTGATTCTGATGCGCGCGCGGCAGACCGCGGCGCAAGAGGGACTGCTGAAGAAGCTCGATTGCGCGATCGGCGACGCGCAGGTGCTGCCGTTTGCGGATGGTTCGCTCGATCTGGCGGTCACCAGCTACAGTCTGCACCACATTTCCGATCCCGCGCGGGTGATCCGCGAGATGGCGCGGGTGCTGAAGCGCGGAGGGCGCGTGGGATTGATTGACATCGTCGTGCCGGAAGACCCGAAGGTGCGCGAGTTGAATCACCGCATCGAGTGGATTCGCGACCATTCGCACTGCCGCTCGCTGAGCCGGGCGGAATTCAAATCCATGATGGAAGCGGCCGGGCTGCGAATCACGGCGACGGAAACGCGGGAGCATCCGCGGACGTTCGATCACTGGATGCATGTGGGGGGCTGGAAACGCAGCGACGCCGAATACATCGAGGCGCGGAGCCTGCTGGTCGCCTCGATGGAGAAGGACGGTTCTAATTTTCATCCTCGCTTTGAGCCCGCGGGCGTGACCCGGCCGGGCGCCGAGCCCGAGCTGTACATGACCAACACCGGAATCTACATCGCCGCCGAGAAATTCTAGGAATGGCGGGCGAAATCCTTCTCGAAGCGCGCGAGCTGCGCAAGGCCTATGCGCTTTCCGGCGGCCCGTTTTCGCAAAGCGCCCGGCGGGCGCCGGCCGTGGATGGAGTGAGCTTCGCGCTGGAGCGCGGCGAAACGCTGGGCATCGTGGGCGAATCGGGCTGCGGGAAGACCACTCTGGCGCGGATGCTGATGCGGCTGGTCGAGCCGGACTCGGGAACGATTCGTTTTCGCGGCGCGGATTGGCTGGGAGCGCGCGGCGCGGAACTGCGCTCGCTGCGCCGGCGGATGCAGATGGTTTTTCAGGATCCGGTCGCGTCGCTCAACCCGCGCATGCGCGTGGGCGCGATCGTCGGGGAGCCGCTGGCCATCCACGAGCCGCGACTTTCGGCGCGGGAACGGGAAGCGCGCGCGGAAGAAATTCTGGCGGCGGTGGGATTGGGCCCGGACGCGGTGACGCGCTACCCGCACGAATTTTCCGGCGGGCAGCGGCAACGAATCGGAATCGCGCGCGCCCTGATTTTGCGGCCGGAGCTGCTGATCGCGGACGAGCCCGTTTCGGCGCTGGATGTTTCCGTCGGCGCGCAAATCCTGGAATTGCTGGCGCGGCTGCAGCGCGAATTTTCCCTCACGCTGATGCTGATCTCGCACAGCTTGCCGGTGGTGTCGCAACTGGCTTCGCGCGTCGCGGTTATGCAGACGGGGCGCATGGTGGAAGTGGGAACCGCGGAGCAGGTGCTGCAGGCGCCGCAGCATCCTTATACACAGGCGCTGCTTGCAGCAGTGCCGGAAATTCCGGAGTGAGGCTCGCAAGGCGCGGTGAGCCGCCGCTTTGGCTATGGCGCTTGTAGAGTGCAGGCGCCTCCATGGAGCACGCCGGACTCCCTAATGACAATCCTCTCCCCGATATGCTAAACAGTGCCTTCCAGCTGAAACTTTCGTAGCAACCGTCCGTAGTGGCAGAGAGAAGCGGTATCGCCGATCCATTTCCTAACAGGAGGACTCCAGCATGGCCAGTGTCGCGACTCCCTCTCCCGCGCCGACGGGTTCAGACAATTCGTTTGGGCGGGTATTCGGCGTGCTATTCAGCCCGAAGGCCACGTTCGAATCCATCGTACGCAAGCCCAGCTGGATCGTCCCGGTGGCTTTGGGCTGCGTCTTTTTCATCGCGGTGGTCGCGGTGTTTACGCAGCGCGGGGGATGGCCCAGCTTTTTCGAAAAGCAAGCCGCAAATAGTTCGCGGATGCAGCAGTTGTCCGCGGAAGTCCGCGAGCGAACGATTGACCGCCAGGTAAAGATCGCGCCGATTGTTAGCTATGCGGAAGGCGTGATCATTCCTCCGATAGCCGCACTTGTCGTTGCCGGGGTGCTGATGCTGGTTTTCAATTTGAGCGGAGCAACGCGGGTGGATTTCAAGACCTCGCTGGGAATCGTTGCGTACGCCTGGGTGCCGTGGCTGATTCATGCATGCCTTTCGATTTTGGTCCTGTTCCTGAAGGATCCTGCGACGGTGGATTTAACGAATGTGGTGGCGTCCAACCCGGGCGCGCTGCTGGCCGACGATGCGGCCAAGTGGATGGTGGCGCTGCTGGGCTCGATTGATATTTTTGCGGTCTGGACGTTGATCCTGCTGGCCATCGGGTACAGCGCGAGCAATCCGAAGAAGCTATCGTTCGGGAAAGCATTTGTGCTGGCGGCGATTCCCTGGATTTTCTTCGTTGCCTTGAAGACCGGGGTGACGGCTGCTTTCTCCTGATACACTCGTTCGGATGGAGCCGCAGCGCGCGGGATTCAAGTTCGAGATACTGGCCACCGACCCCACGGGTGCGCGCCTCGGCCGGCTGACGACGCCGCATGGCGTCATCGAGACGCCGGCGTTCATGCCCGTCGGCACGGCAGCCACGGTAAAAGGCCAGACCCAGCAGGATCTGGAAGACCTCGGCGTGCAGATCCTGCTTTCGAACACCTACCATCTCTATTTGCGCCCGGGGCATGAATTGATCCGCCAGATGGGCGGGCTGCATCAATTCATGTCCTGGCCGCGGGCCATCCTCACCGATTCGGGCGGCTTCCAGGTTTTCAGCCTCAGCGAACTGCGCAAAGTCACGAACGAGGGGGTGACCTTTCGCTCGCATCTGGACGGCTCCGAACATTTTCTCTCGCCCGAAAAAGCGCTGGAAATTGAAATCGCGCTGGGCGCGGACATCATCATGGTGCTGGATGAATGCATCGAGGCGCCGGCCTCCGAACAACGCTCGCGCGAAGCGGCTGAGCGCACTCTAGATTGGGCGCGGCGCTCGCGCGATTATTTCGCGCAGCACGGCGCCGTCGCGCGGCAAATGCTTTTCGGCATCGTGCAAGGCGGCACGCACGCCGCGCTGCGGCGCGAGAGCGCAGATGCGTTGGTGGCGCTGGATTTTCCCGGCTACGCGATCGGAGGCTTGGCCGTCGGCGAGCCGCACGCCACCACCTGCGCGATGACGCAGGCCGCCGCCGCGCGGCTTCCGCTAGAGCGCCCGCGCTATTTGATGGGCGTCGGCAAACCGGAGCAAATTCCCGATTACGTGGCCCTGGGAATTGACATGATGGATTGCGTGTTGCCCACGCGCAGCGCGCGGCACGGCTGCCTTTATACTTCGCGGGGGCGGCTGCTGATCAAGAACGTGAAATATGCCAGCGATCCGCGGCCGATTGACGAATCCTGCTCCTGCGCCGTTTGCCGCCGCTATTCACGCGCCTACCTGCGACATTTATATGCCGCCGGCGAGTTCCTGGCCACCATCCTGAACACCCACCACAACATCCACTTTTACCTTGACATAATGCGCGAAATTCGCGAGGCTATCCGTTTTGGGAAGCTCGAAAAGTTCCGCTCTGACCTTCAGGCTCGTCTGAAATAAGGCAACCCAAGCAGGCGTTGGGCGCGGTCGTAGGGCGGAGCAGCGTCTTCGGCGAACGAGCTTCCGGCTTGCCGTCCCGGGCAGGCTGGCCCGTCCTGGCGGGCACGCTCTCCGTTACCGGTTTTCGGGCACGCGAGGGATCGCCCTCCGCAGCCGGATCGCCGGCAAGGGAGGGAAAGGCGTAATGATCGTGACCATTTCTAGTTTGACGTCAGCGAACCCGGCGTTCGCGCTGCAGGCGCAGGCCCAGGCGGGCGGGATAGCGCTGTTTCTGCCGCTGATCCTGATCATGGTGATTTTTTACGTCCTGATGATCCTGCCGGCGCAGCGGCGGCAGAAGAAAGTGACGCAAATGCTGGCGGCTCTGAAAAATGGAGATAAAGTCATCACCAACGGCGGAATCTATGGCACGATTGTTGGCCTTGAAGGCGACACGGTTCAGCTGCGAGTGGCCGAGCAAGTGAAGATGAAAGTGTCCCGCAGCGCCATCGCGGGACTGCAGTCCGAACCACCGAAGGAGAGTTAGGCAGCCCGCATGAATTCTCAGCTCAGATGGAAGTTCATCCTCATCCTTAGCGTCATTGTGATTTGTTTGTATGGGCTTTTGGGCTTGCCGACATTCCCCACGTCGCTGGCCCAGGTGCAAGCGAACCTCGCCGATCGCATCAAGCTGGGTCTGGACTTAAAGGGCGGAAGCCACCTCGTCTTGCAAGTACAGGTGGATGAAGCCATCGGCCAGCGCTGCGACCAGGCCGTGGATGAGCTCAACCGGCAAGTCCACCAGAAGAACATCATCGTGGGAGACATCCGCCGGCTGGACGATACGCACATTCAGGTGGATGGCGTGGATCCCACCACGTCCGGAGCATTCCGCGATTTGATCACCACGCAATTCACCGATTGGGCCCCCACCCCGGCGGCCGGCGTGGTGAACGGCTATTTGTTGACCATGCGGCCCACGGTTGTGGCTGATCTCCGCCGCGACACCATGGAGCAAGCTCTCGAAACGATCACCCGGCGCATCAACGGTCTCGGCCTCACCGAGCCGACCATCGCGTTCACCGGCCGCGGCGACAACGAAATCCTCGTGCAACTTCCCGGCGAAGGCGACCCGAGCCGCGCCAAGGCCGTAATTCAGGCCGGCGGCCAACTCACGCTGAATCGCGTGGCCGACGACCAAACGTACCCCTCGGAAGCCGCGGCGCTGGCTGCGAAGGGCGGCGTGTTGCCTCCTGGAACTGTCATCGTTTCCGGCAAGTCCGACGCGGCGAATGGCATGCCGGCGCAGCAGGTCTATTACATTCTCGATCGCGCGCCGATCGTCACCGGCCAGGATTTGCGCGGCGCGAATCCAGCTCCCAGCGGCACGAATCCCGGGCAGTTTGAAGTGACTTTCCACCTTTCCACTTCCGCGGCCGCGCGCTTTGGCCCCTTCACGGAGGCGCAGTCGCAACTGACTCCCAAGGGCCGCATGGCCATCGTGCTCGACCACCAGGTGTACAGCGCCCCGGTGGTGAATAGCCGCATTGATGATTCCGGCGTGATCGAAGGAAATTTCACGGAGGATTCGGCGCGGGATCTGGCGCTGGTGTTGCGGGCTGGAGCGTTGCCCGCGTCCATCAAGTACCTGGAAGAGCGGACCGTGGGCCCATCGCTCGGAGCGGACTCCATCCGCGAGGGCGTACACGCGTCCATCGGCAGTCTGATCGTAGTGATGATTTTTCTGGTGATCTATTATCGGCTCAGCGGTGTCAATGCAGTTGTGGCCCTGATTCTGAACCTGGTGATTTTGATCGCGTTTATGGCCATGGCGGGGGCGGTGCTGACCCTGCCCGGCATTGCCGGGGTGGTTTTGACGATCGGCATGGGCGTTGACTCCAACGTCCTGGTGTTCGAGCGCATTCGCGAGGAATTGCGCAATGGCAAAGCGCCGGCGACGGCCGTGGACCTGGGCTTCCACAACGCGTTTCGGACGATCATTGATACGCACGTCACGACGCTGGTTTCAGCGGCATTCCTGCTGCTATTCGGAACTGGGCCGGTGCAAGGGTTTGCAATTACCCTGATTATCGGCTTGCTGGCCAATGTCTTTACTTCGATCTTTGTTTCGCGCGCGATTTTCGATTGGCACACCTCGCGTATGAGCCGGCAGGCAGCGCTCAGCATTTGATGAGTGCTTTAGGGGCAGAGGCAATCTTGCCGGTGCGTTTTTTGTGATGGCCGCCAGGCTCAGCTGTTGTTGCAGGGACAGGTTTTAGAGCCCGCGCAGCGGCGCAGTTGCGGCACGTTGCAGGCGTATTGGGCGCCGGGAACAAAGCCGGGCAGTGCGGTGTCAAATAAAGGCGGATAGGTATCGGAATGGAATTTTTCAAGGGCGTCAACGTTGACTGGATGGGGAAGGCGAAGTATTTCGTCACTCTGTCCTTGATTCTACTGGCAGTGGGTTGGGCTTCAATTCTGAAGGCGGGGGGCATGCGCTACGGGATTGATTTCCGCGGCGGCACTTTGGTGTATGTACGCTTCGCCGGCCCGGCTCCGCTGAATCAGATCCGCAACGGCCTTTCCTCCGCCGGACTTACGGATAGCACCATTCAGACGATCAGCGACAATGTATTGGGCGGCGGGTCGCAGAACGACGTGGTCATCGGCCTGGGGAAAAAGGGCCAGGGCGATGAATCGCTGGACGCCGGACGGGAAGCGATTCTGAACGTGCTGCACAAGACATTCGGGACGGCGGATTCCGCCGGCAAGCTGGATTTCAATTCCGTCACCAAGGAAGCGCTCGCCGGAGTGCTCACCGAAAGGGATCCATTGGCGCTGGGCGCGGCGGCGGGCGACCGCTACAACCAGCTTGCGCAACGGCTGCTGGCCGCGCGCGACGCCGATCATAGCGGCATTGTGACCAACTTCGACCAGTTGAAGAATGTGGATGGCGTCACGCCGGCGGTGCTGAGCACCTTGAACAACGGCTTCGTGCTCGGCAATTTCACGATTCGCAACGTCGAGATCGTGGGACCGAAAGTGGGCGCGCAACTGCGCCATCAGGCGATTTGGGCGACGATGTATGCGCTGGGCGGTATGTTGGTATATATTGCCTTCCGGTTTGAGTGGGTTTACGGCGCCGCGGCGGTGATTGCGGTATTCCACGACGTGCTCATTACCCTGGGTTTCTTCTCGCTCTTCCATTTTGAGATCTCGCTGACGGTGATCGCAGCATTGCTGACTCTGGTAGGCTATTCGATGAACGACACCATCGTGATTTTCGATCGCGTGCGTGAGGACCAGCGGCTGATGCGCCGCGAAGCGTTTCCGGACATCGTCAATAAAGCGATCAACCAGACGCTTTCGCGCACCATCCTCACCAGCGGGCTCACGTTCCTAACCGTCCTGGTACTTTTCCTGCTGGGCGGCGAGGTCCTGCGTGCATTCTCTTTTGCCATGGTGGTAGGAGTTGTGGTAGGAACATACTCCAGCTTCGGTATTGCAGCGCCCATCGTGGTGCTCTGGAACAAGTATCACGGTCAAGGAACTGCCGTCCGCGCCGGATCCGCAGCCGATAAGCGCGTGGTGGCAGCTGCTAGGAGGTAGGTGCCATGTTTGACGATCTTGTTGTCTCCAGCGTGAAGCCGAACAAGACGAACAAGAGCTGGACGGTGGTGGTTTCGGCCGTCATCCAGGCTTGTTTGCTGGGCATCTTGATTCTGATTCCGCTCATCTACACCGAAGCTTTGCCGAAGACATTGCTCACCACCTTCCTGGTTCCGCCGCCTCCGCCACCTCCTCCGCCACCGCCCGCCGCGGCCGTGCAGAGAATCGTGAAGCCGGTGGTGCGCTTGATTCACAACGGGCAGATGATGGCTCCGACCGTGATTCCCAAGAAAGTGGAAATGATCAAGGAAGAGGAAATGCCGCCGGACGTGGGCGCGGTAGGCGTGGTGGGCGGCGTGCCGGGCGGCATTCCGGGCGGACAGGCAGGAGGCGTGCTGGGCGGGATCATCGGCGGGTCGGGCGGCGGAATGCCACCCCCACCGAAGGCGACTCCCTCGCGCATCCGCGTAGGCGGCAACGTGGCCGCGGCCAAGCTGATTCGCCAAGTCACTCCTCTTTATCCGCCGATCGCCAAGACAGCGCACGTTTCCGGGACCATCATCCTGCACGCGGTGATCGCCAAGGATGGCACCATTCAGGAATTGACGTATATTTCCGGCCCGCCGCTCCTCATGCGCAACGCGATGGACGCGGTCCGTCAATGGCGCTACAACCCCACGCTGCTCAACGGTGAGCCGGTGGAAGTGGATACCACGATTTCGGTCGTCTTTACTTTGGGCGGTTAAGCAGGGCTTGCTTCGGGTCCTTTGCGGGGCTGGGGCTGAGCGGAAATAAAATCCGACCGGCAGAATCTCGCTGCTTCGGTCGTTTCTCAGGAACGGAGGATCAAACTAATGCTTTCGAATTTACTTTTTGCCGGTGTGGTGATGTTCCAGCAGCCTGAAGTGGGCTGGGACATAGTGAGCATGTGGCACAACATGGGCATACCCGCCAAGACGGTGGTGACCATTCTGTTCATTATGTCCGCCTGGTCAATCGGGATCATGATTGACCGCGCCTTGATGTACAGCGCCGCGCGCAAGCAGTCGCGGATATTTGTGCAGCAGGTGGCGGGAGCGCTCAAGGACAACAAGCTCGACGAAGCGATCTCCATCGCCGAGCGCAACAAGAAGAGCCACATCGCCAAGGTGGTGGCTACGGGCTTGTCTGAATTCCAGGCGGCTTCGGCGCAAGTCGGTGATGAGGAAGTGATCGAAGCCGCCAATCGCGGACTGGAACGCTCCGTCGCGATCGTGCACGCCGAAATGAAGCGCGGCCTCTCCGGGCTGGCGACCATTGGCTCGACGGCGCCGTTCGTCGGGTTGTTCGGCACGGTGATGGGCATCATCAACGCGTTCAAAGGCATTTCCGCTTCGAAGGCCACCGGTCTGTCGGCCGTCGCCGGCGGTATTGCTGAGGCGTTGGTGACCACTGCGCTGGGCTTGGTCGTAGCCGTTCCGGCCGTGTGGGCGTTCAACTATTTCACCAACAAAGTGGAAGCCTTCGACGTCGAGATGGACAACTCCTCGATGGAGTTGATCAACTATTTCATCACCCGTCGCGGCGGGAAGAAGTAAGCCATGGCGTACAAGCCTAAAGCACCGCCCGTGATGGCCGCCCCGAACGTCATCCCCATGGCGGACATCATGCTGGTGCTGCTGATCATCTTCATGGTGGTGACGCCCATGTTGCAGAAGGGCGTGTCGGTGGACATGGCCAAGGTGGATAACGCCCGCGACCTGCAGGATGCCGACAAGGATGACGCCATCATTCTCGCCGTCACCCGCAGCGGCGATATCTACCTGGGCAGCACCAAGGTCCAGTTGGACGAAATCACCTCGAAGGTCAAGGACCTGATTGCCAACCGGCTCGACAAGACCGTTTTCGTGCGCTCTGATTCGCGCGCGAAATACGGCGATGTGGTCAAGGTGGTTGACGAAGTTCGCTCGGCCGGCGTGGACCATCTCGGCTTGCTCACCGAAAAAAACCGCGGCAAGAACCCGGCGGCTCCGCCGCCACCTCCACCCGGCGCTTGATACTGGGCGCGGGCCGCAGCGCATAGCAGCAAAGGAGTTTTCCCATGGGAATGGCAGTTGGTGGCAGTAAAGGTTCGATGTCGGAACCGAACATCGTCCCTCTCATTGACGTATTGCTGGTGCTGATCATCATCTTCATGGTGATCACGCCCACCACCCCGCAAGGTCTGGACGCACTGGTCCCGCAGCCCACTCCTCCGAACCAGAAGCAGAACGACGATCTGCTCGCCAAGACCATCGTCGTGCAGGTCACGGCCAACGGGAAAGTGATGATCAACCAGGACGAGATGACCTGGGACACGCTCGGACCCCGCCTGGAAGACATCTTCAAACAGCGCGCCGAAAAGGTGGCCTTCGTGAAGGGCGATGACTCCGTGGAATTCGCCCAGGTAGCTCGGGCGATTGATATCATGCGCGGCGCGGGCATTGATAATGTGGGTCTGATTACCGCGAAGATCGAAGCGGGGCAGTAGTTCCTTTTCCTCGGCTGCGAGTTCCGAAGTCTTGCGGGACTCGCGGGTTTTTTGGATTTGGCGCAGCTTTCATCAAGGAGAGCATAGGGATGCAGCGGAAGCCTCATACGCTTTTTCTTCTCGCCGTGGTGGTGGTGTCGCTCGCCGCCGGCGCGGGTTGCGACAAATTGCGCGCGCGCGACAAGCTCAACAAGGGCGTGCAAGCCTATAAGAGCGGGCAAACCGATCTGGCCATCGAAGATTTCAAACAGGCCAAGGATTTGGATCCCGGGCTGACCAACGCGCGGGTCTATCTCGCCACCGCCTATTCGGCACAGTACATTCCCGGCGCTCCATCGCCCGAGAACATCCGCAATGGCCAGCAAGCGGCGCAGGAATTCGAGGAGATTCTGGCCAGCGATCCCAACAATCTCTCCGCCATTGATGGCGTCGGCTCCATTCTTTACAACATGGCCGGCGGGCCGCCCTTCGACCCCAAGATGATGGAGGAGTCGAAGACCTATCACGAGCGGCACATCGCGCTGAAACCGGACGATCCCGAGCCTTATTACTGGGTGGGCGTGATTGATTGGTCGCTCGCTTTCCGCGGCAACCGCGACATGCGCGAGGATTATAACAAGACCGCGAAGAAATCCATCAAGGACACCGATCCGATGCCGCCGGCGCTGGCCACGGAATTTCAGCAGAAATATGGCGCAACCGTCGAGGAAGGCATCACCAATCTGCAGAAGGCAATCCAGTTGCGCGAAGATTACGATGACGCCATGGCTTACCTGAACCTGCTCTACCGCCAAAAGGCGGACATGGAAACGACCGCCGAAGCGCGCGACGCGGACACCAAGATGGCCGACGATCTGGTGGATAAGGTGAAGGCCATCAAGCAAAAGAAAATGGAGACTCCGCAGCCCGCTTCGTAATCACTGCGAATTGTCCAGGAATCGGAATTTCCAGCCGGCGGGTGTTCAGCCCGCCGGTTTTTCTTTTTTGGTTGTGAAATCTTCCGCGGGCGGCGCAGAGCTTTGCCGGCCGCGCGGCGGTGATGCTGATTTGTAAAGGCTGGTGGCGAAGATGCATCTGAAAATCGTTCGCGGCGCGGTGACGGTAATCGTGGGCGTGCTCTTCCTGGTGCTGTTCGCGGCGAATTCGCGCACGCTGCGGCGCGGAAATGTGAGCGTCGGCGCGCATGGCGCGTCCGTCGCTGCCGGCGGGGGCGAGCCGTGGTCCGATTCGCAAACGATTCAGCCGGCGGAGCTGGCGAAGGAGCTCGCCGCCACGCCGGCTGGCGACAAGCCCGTCGTCGTTTGCGTCGGATTCCATGCCCTTTATCAGGGCGCGCACGTGCCCGGCGCTCTGTTTCACGGAGCTGCCTCCACGGAGCACGGGATTGCGGACTTGAGGAACTGGGCGCAAGGCGTGGCAAAGTCGTCGAAGGTGGTGCTGTATTGCGGCTGTTGCCCCTTGGCGAAGTGTCCGAATATCAGGCCGGCCTTCACCGCCCTGCGCGACATGGGATTCAGCAATTTGCGCGTCCTCCTTCTGCCGCAGGATTTCAATACGGACTGGATCGAGAAGGGCTATCCCGTTGAGAAGGGAAAATGACGGAAGCGCCCGCCGCGGGCGCTGGAATCGCTCGCAGAAACCGCGTCACTCGCGCGTCGTCGAGCGGCCAGCGTTCGCTTCGCAGGAATGGCTCGCCGCGGAACTGCTCCTGAGACTACAATGAAGGCTTCCATGGAATCGGCTGGTAAACCCACCATCACGCAGGCCGCCCGTCGCACCGTGGATCTGCGCTTCGTAGAATTGATGGACAAAGTACGCCGAGGCCGTCCCGGCGACGACCTGGAACTGCTGCGCCGCGCCTACGATTTCGCGGCCGAGCAGCACAAGACGCAGACGCGCCTCTCCGGCGAGCCTTTTCTCTCTCATCCCGTGGAAGTCGCTCACATCCTCGCGGATATGAAGCTGGATGTAACCTCGCTCTGCGCCGCGCTGCTGCACGACGTGGTGGAAGACACCAAGATTCCTCTGGAAACCATTGTCGAACAATTTGGCCCGGACGTGGCGCGCCTGGTGGAAGGCGCCACCAAGATCAGCCGGCTCGATCTGCTGGCGCCGGAAACCCGCCAGGCGGAAAACGTCCGCAAGATGCTGCTGGCCATGGTGAACGACGTGCGCGTGGTGGTGGTGAAACTCGCTGACCGCCTGCACAACATGCGCACACTGGAATACCTGGATACCGAACGCCAGCAGCGCATCGCCCGCGAGACGCTGGATATTTACGCGCCCGTCGCCAACCGGCTCGGCATGGGCTTGATTCGCGGAGAGCTCGAGGATCTTTCCTTCCGCTACCTCGAGCACGAAGCGTTTTTTGAGCTGCAGAAAAAGCTGGCCACCAAGCAGAAGGTCTTCGATAAATTCCTCCAGGAAGTGCAGGATTCGATCCGCGATAAGATGGTGGAAACCGGCATTCCGGCCGAAGTGCAGGCGCGCGTGAAGCGGCTTTATTCCTTGCACCTGAAGAGCCAGAAGCAGCAGCGCACGCTCGACCAGGTGTACGACCTCCTCGCGGTGCGCGTGATTACCGACACCGTAAAAAATTGCTACGCCACCCTCGGCGTGATCCACCAGATTTGGCCGCCCGTGCCCGGCCGTTTTAAAGACTACATCGCCATGCCGCGCCCCAACCTCTACCAGTCGCTGCACACCACCGTGATTCACGGCGGCCAGGCCTTCGAAGTGCAAATCCGCACGCAGGACATGCACCGCATCGCTGAGCAAGGCGTGGCGGCGCACTGGAAATACAAGGACGGCCGCACCGAAGTTTCCAGCGCGGACGACCAGCGCATCGTCTGGATGCGGCAGCTCATCGAGTGGGTGCAGGAAATGCAGGAGCCCAGCGAATTTCTCTCCACCCTGCGCGTGGACCTGTATCCCGAAGAGGTTTACACCTTCACGCCCATGGGCCGCGTGGTGGTGCTGCCGCGCGGCGCCACGCTGATTGATTTCGCGTATGCGGTGCACACCGAAGTCGGCCATCAGTGTACCGGCGCGAAAGTAAACGGCGCCATCGTGCCGCTGCGCCACGCCGTCGCCAATGGCGACGTAATCGAGATCATCACCCAGAAAGGCCACGAGCCTTCGCGCGACTGGCTTTCCTTCGTGCACACCTCGCGCGCGCGCAGCAAAATTCGCCAGTGGATCAATTTGCACGAACGCGAGCAGGCCAAGGACGTCGGCAAGCGCCTGCTGGAAAAAGAAGCGCGCCAGGCCGGCATTACCCTGAAGAGGATTCCGGCGGAGGTCTGGCAGCGCGTGGCCTCCGAGTACGGCTGTGGACGCATTGACGATCTTTACGCCGACCTGGGCTACGGTAAATGGTCGGCGCGCCAGGTGCTGGCCAAGGCCAGCGGACAGCCGCTCGCCGATCCCGCCGAAGACAAGCAGCCGAAAATCGTGGACACCGTCAAGCGCATGCTGGGCATGAACGACGGCGCGATTCTGGTGCGCGGGCACGACGATCTGATGGTCTATCGCTCCAAATGCTGCAACCCGATCCCGGGCGACGACGTGATCGGCTACGTCACGCGCGGGCGCGGCATCGCCGTGCACGGCAAGAATTGCCCCAACGTGCAGAACCTGCTGTACGACGCGGAACGCCGTATCGCCGTCGAATGGGCCGGGCAGACGCAGGCTACTTTTCCGGTGCGCCTGCGCATCCTCACCGAGGATCGCCCGGGCATGCTTGCCAGTATCACCACGGTCATCAGCGACAGCGGCGCGAACATCCGCACGTTTGAAAGCGGCGGACAGGATTCGCGCGCGCGCATTGAAGTGGCCCTCGACGTCCAGGACCGCAAGCAGCTCGAGCGAATTCTTTCCGGCGTCAAGCGCATTCCCGGCGTTTTCGATATCGAACGCGTGTACAACGTCTGAAGCCGCGGCATCGCCTCCGGCTTTCTGCCAGCGGCGGCGTTCACGCCTCGGCCCAATGCCCTCTGCACGCTCCGTCCTCGAAAAGCGGTAATCTTTCCGCGTCACCGCGTTCCGCACGCTCCGTCACTCTGTACAATGAAGGGAATGGGGACCGTCCAGGCAACGGCGTCCGCTCGCGGACCAATCCGTGCTGAGCGTCGTCGAGGCTCGCACGGGGCGCTCGCCGTTTTTGGCCTCGCACTGCTTCTGGCGGCGTGCCAGAGCCTGACGCCGCTCGACACCACTCCGCTCGACAACGCCGGAATGAGCTACAGCTCGATCAAGCAATTGAAAGAGCTGCACGTCACCAGCGCCGAGGTCGGCGAACTCACAAAAGTCCGCCAAGCTGGACTCTCCGATTCGGATTGCGTCGAGCTGCTGCAGATTTTTCACAACCGCGATGAAACCTTCAACGCCGGTGACGCGGTGGCGGCCTTGCATCAGTCGGGCATCAGCGAAGGCGTCTTGCTGGCGTTGGCAGGGATGGATGAAGTGGGTCTGGGTTACGGCGACCTGCAAGCCATGCACCTCGCGGGGCTGTCCGATGCCATCGTTCTGGAAGTGGCGCGGCATCATGCCACAGGAATGCCCGTCCTCTCCGGCGCTTCCCTCGGGACGATGCGCAATCTGCGCATGGACAACGACACGCTGCTCGAGCTGGTCCGCCGCGGCATCCCCGATTCCCAGGCGCCGGAGATTCTGGCGCTGCGGCGGCACGGCGCGAGCGACGCGGAAATCCTGCGCCGCTTCGCCGCAAACTAGCGCGGCGCGCTGCCGCCGCGGAGCACCGCTGCCACCGAGCACCGCGCTTTTCCCCCTTCCATTTTCCGTTGTGGCAGCTAGAATCTTTGCATCTTGAATTGCTTCGCACCGCGCTCGATGGCTGCGGCACTGCTGGGTGTCGTGTTCTTGCTTGGCGCCACCAGTTGCACGGTGCCGCTGGCTCCGGGTTATTCGATAGTGAAGGAATCGCGCGACGTCCGGTTCATCCAGGGCGCCGCGCCGGAGCTGCACGTCAGCGCCGCGTACACGCTGCAAAACTCCGGCACGACCGACTTGTCGTTCATGGACGTTACCTTCCCTGACGAAAAACTATACGGACGCACCGGCCTGCGCGTCACCATGAACGGCCAGGAAGTGACTCTGCAGCCGCTTCCCGAGGAATACCGTCAGTCGCACCCGAACACGCTGCGCATTTCTTTCAATCCCGCGTGGACGCGCAAGGAACGGCGCACCCTGACGGTGGAATATAGTTTTGTCTCGCCCGCGGACCTGGGCGCGCGCATCACTCTCGGTGAAGATAACTTCCATCTAAGCTCCCGCGGGTGGGCTCCCTTGCCGCAGCCGCCGAACCGCGTTCTCTCGCCCTATCCTGCCCGGCCGCCGAATGCCGTTTACACCGTGCGGGTTCCCGCGGACTTTCTGGTCCTGGCGCGTGGCACGCCGGCCGGCCGCAAAAAAGTCGGCAGCGAAATCGAAAGCCGCTTTCGCCTGCGCAAGGGCGACCTGCCTCCTTACATCGTGGCAGGCCGCTACGTGGATTCCGCCGGGAAATCGGCGCGGCAATCCGCCGCGACTTTCTGGACGATGCACGCGCTGAAGGAAGACCCCTCCGTTGCGGCGCAACGCATCGCCACGGCGTGGGCTGCGCTGCAAAAGGATTTCGGGCCGCTGGACAAGAATATTCTTGAGCCACGCGTCGTGGAGTCCCCGGAATTGCGCGCGTGGCCCGGGGCGGCGAATCCGAGCGCGGCGGCGTCCTTTCCCGGCGGCGCGCTGGTGAATGCGGAGACGCTTGCCTTGGGATTGCAAAGCGATGAATTTGTGCAGGAGGTTAATGAAGCCCTGGCGCGCAGTTGGTTCGGAGACGAAATGTATCCGGCGCCGGATGCCGCGGTGGGCATCGGCGAAGGACTGTCGGATTACGCGACAATCGTGGTGGACCAGGCTGCCGGCGGCGAGCCCGCGCGCCGTCACCGTATTCAGGAATTCCTGCGTGCCTATGAGGCGGCCGTGCAGCGGTCCGCCGGCACGCCCGACGCGGAGAAAACAATCGTCACCACCATGCTTTACGATCCATACGTGCAGCGGCACATGGCCGCCGCCAAGGCTGCGCTCTTTTTCGCGGCGCTCGAGGACGCCTACGGGGAAGCTGCGGTGCGCAGCGGGCTTGCGGAAGTAGTTGCCGTGCTGCACGGCAAGGAAGTCGGCTTCGACGACCTGCGCGCGGCGCTCGAACAATCTACCGGCAAGAATCTGGCCGAACCGTTTCGCACCTGGCTCTACAACAAGGGAATCCCGCAGGAATTTCGCGAGCGCTACGCGTCCGCGGAAAAGTAGAGAATTGAAAATGGAAAAGTGGCAATCGAGAGTCACACACTCTCATTCTTTACAGGCCCAGGCGTGTTCTCGGCGCGCGCCATCTGCGCTACGCGAATTTCCATCTGCCGCACCCCGGAGGGTTTCGTGAGGGAAGTGATTTTCACCGAGAAAGGGCCCAAGGCCATCGGCCCTTATTCCCAGGCGATCAAAGCCAACGGCTTTGTCTTCGTGTCCGGGCAAACGGCGTTCGATCCCGCCACGGGCCAGGCGCTGGATGGCGGCGCCGCGCAGCAGGCCGAACGCATCCTGCAAAATCTGCAAGCCATTGTCGAGGCGGCTGGTTCCTCGCTCGAGCGCGCCGTGCGCGTGGGATTGTTCTTGAAGGACATGAACGATTTCGCGGTCGTCAACGAAGTGTACGCGCGTTACTTTGCGAAAGAGCCGCCGGCGCGCACCACGGTGGAGGTGGCACGGCTGCCGCGCGATTTCCTGGTCGAAATGGACTTGATCGCTCTCGCCTGAGGCGCGCCGCGGGCCATAAGTCAGGGGGCGTACCGCGCGTCTTGCTCACTTGTTTACCTCTTCGCTCGCCCGGCATGGCGCGCGGCCTCATTTTTCAGTATCCTAGCCTCGGTCCTGTTCGTATAAGGATTTGGCGGCGAAATCGTTCTGATACGCACTTCGTTCCCCTCCGTGCGATGGAATCCGGCGTTTTCTCCGGTTTCCGCAGACGCAGCACCGCAGCGAATCGCCCGGCCGCGGGCGCTACTCTGCGCGTGATTCCAATTTCAAAAGTGATACGCAATAATGACGGGTGAGCGAATGCCTGATAGCAATTTTGACCTGATCGTAATCGGCAGCGGCCCGGCGGGCCAGAAGGGCGCGATTTGCGCCGCCAAGCTCCGCAAGCGCGTGGCCATCGTTGACCGCACGCTCATGCTCGGCGGCGTGTGCGTCCATACCGGAACGATTCCCAGCAAGAGCGTGCGCGAAGCCATCTTTCAGCTCACCGGAAACGCCGTCAAGGCTTTCTACGGCGACAACTACCGCGGGAAGAACGATATTTCCGTCCAGGATCTTTCCTTCCGGGTGCGCAGCATCATCGCGCGCGAGACCGAAGTCATCCGCGCGCAACTGAAGCGCAATGGCGTGCATATTTTTCAGGGTTCCGCGCAATTCACCGATCCGCACACCATCGAGGTGCAAGGCGACACCGACAAGACCGTCATCCACGGCGATAATATCCTCATCGCCTGCGGCACTCGCCCCGCGCGCAACCCGGAGATTCCCTTCGACGACAAGCGCATCGTGGATACCGACCGCCTGACGCTGCTCGACGGCCTTCCGCGCGAGTTGATCGTGGTCGGCGCCGGCGTGGTGGGGCTGGAATACGCTTCGTTCCTGGCCGCGCTGGGGACGGAAGTCACGTTGATTGACCAGCGGCCCACGCTGCTGGATTTTGTGGACCGCGAAATCATGGAATCGCTGGCCTACCATCTGCGCCAGATGGGCACCATGTTCCGCCTCGGCGAGAAGGTCACGCGCGTCGGAATTGATCCGCAGCGCGACCGCGTCTTCGCCGAACTGGAAAGCGGCAAAAAAGTCCAGGCGGATGCTTTGCTCTACGCCGTAGGACGCCAGGCCAATGGCGACCAGCTGCGCATCGAAGCGGCGGGCCTCACGTCGGGCGAACGCGGCAAGATGACCGTGAATTCGCACTTTCAGACCAGCGTGCCGCACATTTACGCCGCGGGGGACGTGATTGGTTTCCCGGCGCTGGCCAGCACTTCCATGGAGCAGGGCCGCTTGGCAAGCTGCCACATGTTCGGCGCGCCCTCCGAACACATGCCCGAGCTTTTTCCCTACGGCATCTACACCATTCCGGAAATTTCCATGGTCGGGCAGACCGAAGAAACCCTCACCGCGCACAAAGTGCCTTACGAGGTGGGCATCGCGAAATACAACGAACTGGCCAAGAGCATGATGCTGGGCGATGAAAGCGGCATGCTGAAACTGCTCTTCGACCGCAATACCCGCAAGCTGCTCGGCGTCCACGTCATCGGCCAGCGCGCCACTGAAATCATTCACATCGGCCAGGCCGTCCTCTATTACGGCGGCTCCATCGAATTTTTCCGCGACACGGTGTTCAATTACCCCACTCTTGCGGAAGCCTACAAAGTTGCGGCTCTGGACGGCCTCAACAAGCTCTAGCGAGCGCCACGCAGCCCGGTTGCCGCGAATTCAATTCCGTCACATAATCTTGGCTCACGCATGAACGCACGTTTGCGCCGGCGCTTCCCGGCTGCAATATCGTTTTCGTTGCGTCTTGCGATGGTTCTCAGGCATCCAACCCACTCGTAGCACCGGAACGAAGGAGGCGCTTCTTGATCTCATTCACCGTCAACGGAAAACCTGTAACCGTGCAGGATCCACCCGCCACGCCGCTGCTGTGGGTGATTCGCGACTCGCTGAAACTGACCGGCACCAAGTACGGATGCGGCATGGCGCTGTGCGGCGCGTGCACGGTGCACATTGACGGCCAGGCGGTGCGCTCCTGCGTCGCTCCGGTCTCGCGCGCGGAGGGCAAGAAAGTCACCACCATCGAGGGAATTTCGCCCGATCTCACCCATCCCCTGCAAATGGCGTGGATCGAAATCGAAGTGCCGCAGTGCGGATATTGCCAGTCCGGCCAGATTATGAGCGCCGCGGTGCTGCTGGCCGAAAATCCGGCGCCCACCGATGAGGATATTGACGAAGCCATGTCCGGCAACATCTGCCGTTGCGGCACCTACCCTCGCATCCGGCGCGCCATTCACCGCGCCGCCGAGATCGCCCAGGGCAACGCACCACGGAGCGCGAAATGACGGCCGCAGGTGGCGTGAAACGCCGCGATTTTCTGAAGTCCGGAGCGAGCCTCACCGGCTGTCTGCTGATCGGCGCGTACATTCCTGAATGGGCCTCCGCTTCCACATCTGCATCGGCGTCCGCTTCCGCCTCTACTCACCCACAAACGCCTCAAACTTTTGCGCCCAATGCGTTCGTGCGCATCGGCGCGGACGAATCCGTCACCGTGATCTCCAATCACTCCGAGATGGGCCAGGGAATTTACACCTCTCTGCCCATGCTGCTCGCCGAAGAGCTCGAAGCCGATTGGACGAAAGTGCGCGTCGAGCCTGCTCCGGTGGATCCCGTTTACAATCACACCGTTTTCGGCATCATGATGACCGGCGGCAGCACCACCACCAGCTCCGAATACGACCGCTTCCGCAAGATGGGCGCGATGGCGCGCATCATGCTCATCTCCGCCGCGGCGCAGATGTGGAACGTGGACCCGCAAACCTGCCGCGCGGAAAACGGCTACGTGATTCATCCGCCCTCGGGCCGCCGCGCTTCGCAGGGCAGCCTCGTCGAGGCAGCTTCGAAAGTTGAGCCGCCCAAGGACATTCCGCTCAAGGATCCCAAGGATTTCAAAATCATCGGCAAGCCGCTGCATCGCCTGGATACGCCTTCCAAGACCAACGGCAGCGCTCAATTCGGCCTGGATGTGTATATTCCCGGGATGCTCACGGCGGTGGTGGCGCGCGCGCCCGTCTTCGGCGGGAAAGTGGTGAGCTTCGACGCGGAAAAGGCTCGCGCGGTGCCCGGCGTCGTCAACGTCGTGCAAGTTCCGTCCGGCGTCGCGGTGATCGCCACCGGCTTTTGGCCCGCGAAACTCGGCCGCGACAAGCTGGAAATCAACTGGGACGACGGCCCCGGCGCCGTGCTCTCGACGGTCGAGATGCGCCGCGATTTCGCGGCCATGTCGAAAACTCCCGGCGTGGTCGCGCGAAAAGTCGGCGACCCCGCAACAGCGCTTGCCGGCGCGGCGAAGACGATCACCGCGGAGTACGAGGTTCCTTACCTGGCGCACGCACCGATGGAGCCGCTCAATGCCGTCGTGGATTTGCGCGCGGATTCCTGCGAAATCTGGACCGGCACGCAATTTCAGACCGGCGAACGCGCCACCGCCGCAAGAGTCTCCGGCTTGAAGCCCGAGCAGATTCAAGTGCACACCACGCTGCTCGGCGGAGGCTTTGGCCGCCGCGCCAATCCCTCGTGCGACTTCGTTACCGAGGCCGTGCAAGTCGCCAAAGCCGCGAAAGCCCCCGTAAAAGTCGTGTGGACGCGCGAAGATGATATTCGCGGCGGTTGGTATCGCCCCATGTGGTACGACCACTTTTCAGCGGGACTCGACGCCAGCGGCAATCCCGTTGCCTGGATGCACACCATCGTCGGCCAATCCATCATGGACGGAACCATGTTCGAGAAGTTCACGGTGAAGGATGGCGTGGACTCCACTTCCGTCGAGGGCGCCGCGGATATCCTCTACGGAATCCCCAACCTGCAAGTGGATCTGCACAGCCCCAAGAATGTTGTCCCTGTGCAATGGTGGCGTTCGGTGGGCCATTCGCACACGGGATTTTCCGTGGAAGCTTTTTTGGACGAAGTGGCGCACGCCGGAGGCAAGGATCCATACCAATTGCGCCGCGCGCTGCTCGCGAATCAGCCGCGCATGCTGGCGGTGCTGGATCTTGCGGCTGAAAAAGCCAATTGGGGTAGCCCGCTCCCCGCGGGCCGCGCCCGTGGAATCGCCACGCACTTTTCGTTCGATAGTTATGTCGCGCAGGTCGCGGAGGTCTCAGTGGAGGCGGACGGCACGGTCCGCGTGCATCGCGTGGTTGCGGCGGTGGATTGCGGCCGCGTGGTGAACCCGAACACGGTAAAGGCCCAGCTCGAAGGCGGCATCGTCTTTGGCCTCACCGCTGCCCTGAAGACCGAAGTCACGCTCGATAAGGGCCGCGTGCAGCAGCGCAATTTCCACGATTACCCGATGGTGCGCATGTTCGAATCGCCGCAGGTGGAGGTGTACATCGTTCCCAGCACGGTGAAGCCTTCCGGTGTCGGCGAGCCGGGCGTGCCGCCCGTCGCGCCGGCCGTGGCCAATGCCATCTTCGCCGCTACCGGCAAGCGCCTCCGCCGCCTGCCTATCAAACCGGAGGATGTGCGTTCCGCATGAGCGCTTACCATGAGGGTGCAGCCATGACCAAGAGCACCAATAGAATTCCGCCAGTTCTGGGAGCGCTCTGCGCCTGCGCGCTCCTCGTCGCCTGCCTCCCGGCGCGCGCGCAGCAGGCCGCGCTTGCGCCTGCATCGCATTCCGTGCACGCCCGGTCGGCTGCGTCCCCGGCAGCTGCCGAGCCGCCCGGTGCAAATGATGCCAACGATGCGAACGCTGCCGCCGCGCAAGCCGCCTTCAACCGCGCCTGGACCGTTTTCGATTCGCCGCGCTGCCGCAATTGCCACCCATCAGGCGACGCGCCGCTGCAAGGTGATGACGGCCACACCCACATTCAAGACGTGAAGCGCGGCCCGGACGGCAAAGGTGTTTACGGCATGCGTTGCAACACCTGCCATCAGGCCGCGAACCTCCCGGGCGCCAATATGCCTCCGGGAAATCCCAATTGGCATCTGCCTCCGCCCAACATGAAGATGGTGATCCAGGGCGAAACGGCCGGCCAGTTCTGCCGCCAACTGAAAGACCCCGCGCAGAACGGTGGCCGCACGCTCGCGCAGGTCATCGAGCATGTTTCCTCGGACGCTCTCGTCGGCTGGGGCTGGAATCCAGGCGATGGCCGCACTCTGCCGCCCCTCAACCGCCCCGAGTTCGTCGCAGCAATGAAGGCCTGGGTGGACGCGGGAGCCTCCTGCCCCCAGTAATTTCGCGGCTTCGCGCAATTCCCGCTAAGTGGAGGTATGATACCCCGGCGTGTCCTCGCGTCCCGGGCCGGAAGGGGTCTGCCATGAATCACCGGTTCACCATCGGTGTCGAAGAAGAATTCCAGATCGTTGACCCCGCCTCGGGCGAGCTGCGCTCGCACGTCAGCGAACTGATGGAAGCCTCCTCGGCCGGTCTGGGCGAGCAGGTTAAGCCGGAAATGCATCAATCCATCATCGAAATCGGCACCAAAATCTGCGCGAACGTGCAGGAGCTGGACGCGGACATGCGCCGCACCCGCGGCGAATTGGTCCGCGCCGCCGAGAGCCGCGGCCTGCAGGTCGCCGCCGCCGGCACCCATCCTTTTTCCTCCTGGATTGACCAAGTCATTTCCCCCGGCGAACGCTACAAGAATATCGTGGAGGAAATGGGCCAGTTGGCTCGCTCCCTGCTGATTTTCGGCATGCACGTGCACGTCGCCGTGCCCGATCGCACCACCATGATTGACCTGATGAATATGGCGCGCTATTTCCTGCCGCACCTGCTGGCGCTTTCCACCAGCTCGCCTTTTTGGATGGGCCGCGATACCGGCCTGAAATCCTTTCGCACCACGGTGTTCCGCCGCTTCCCGCGCACCGGCATTCCCGACCATCTGAATTCCTGGAACCAGTATGAGGATTACGTCGAGCTGCTCGTCCGCCTGCATTGCATTGATAACGCCAAGAAAATCTGGTGGGACGTGCGCCCTCATCCCACCTTCGGCACGCTGGAATTCCGCATCTTCGACGTGGTCACCCGCGTGGACGAAGCCATCGCCATCGCCGCGCTCACCCAGGCCATCGTGGTGAAGCTGCATCGCCTCTACACCGGCAACATGGGATTTCGCATCTACCACCGCGCGCTCATCGAAGAAAATAAATGGCGCGCCGCCCGCTGGGGCATTGAAGGCAAGCTAATTGATTTTGGCAAGCAGGAAGAGGTGCCCATGCCTCAGCTCATCGAGGAGCTTTTCGAGTTTGTGGACGACGTGCTCGATGAACTCGGCAGCCGCCCTGCCCTCGAACCCATTCGCGCCATTTTCCGGCACGGCACCAGCGCCGAGCGCCAGTTGCGCGTGTACAAAGAAACCGGTGATCTGAATGAGGTCGTCCGCCACATCGTCGCCGAAACCCGCGAAGGCGTTTCGCTTTCGGCCGGTTCCGCGGCCGGCGCGCCGCACGCGTCGTAGCGCCGGCTCTCGGCATTTGCGGTTGCTTGTTTTTGGCCCGTCGCCTTGCGCCTTTGATTTTGTGGCGGCCAGCTTCAGCTGGGCGCGGTTGACTGTGCTTCTACTTGGACCGTGACGCGAACTGACGCAGCAACGAACGAAATTCTCACGCACTCGCGCGAAAGGAATCACGAACCATGAAAATCGGACTGCTCTGCGGCCGCGAATACAGCTTCCCTCCCGCGTTCATCGAGAAGGTGAACGAGCTGGGTAAGAAAGATGGCATCACCGCCGAATTCGTGAAGCTCGGCGGCACCGTGATGGGCGAGCTCGGGCGCTATAAAGTGATCGTGGACCGCATCTCCCACGAAGTGGAATACTATCGCGCCTACCTGAAACACGCCGTGCTGCAAGGCGCCTACATCATCAACAATCCCTTCTGGTGGACCGCCGACGATAAATTCTTCAACTACGCGGTCGCCGCGAAGCTCGGTCTTGCCATCCCGAAGACGGTGGTCCTGCCGCAGAAATCCTATCCGCCCACCGTGGACATCACTTCCGAATCCCTGCGCAACCTCACCTATCCGGTGGATTGGGACGCGCTGCTCGACCACGTCGGCCGCCCCGCCTTCCTCAAACCTTACTCCGGCGGCGGATGGAAGCAGGTGTACAAAGTCCACAATCGCGAGGAATTGATCGCCGCCTACGACGGCACCGGCTCCACCTGCATGACCCTGCAGGAAAATATTGACTTCAGCCAGTACGTCCGCTGTTTCACGTTCGGCAAGACGGATATTCTGCCCGTCGTGTACGCTCCCGGCGAGCGCCGCTACCTCGTCGAACACAATTATCTTTCCACGGAGCTGGGCGCACGCGTGGTGCGCGACGCGCAAACCATCAATCAGGCCCTGGGCTACGAAATGAACACCATCGAATTCGCCATCAAGGATGGCATCCCCTACGCCATTGATTTCCTCAATCCCGCGCCGGATTTCGAGCGCGACCGCATCACCGATTTCTATTTCACGCACGTCGTGGACCGCATGGCGCGCCTGGTCATAGACCGCGCGCTGCACGGCGACCCCACCTATCCCTGGCCGCGCTGGGAAGAAATGCTGGGAATCGGCGCTGCCGCGGGGTTCATCGGCACGCCGGCGCCAAAATCCGCGGGAGCAAGAACTGCATGAGCGGTCCCGCCTCTGCCTCGCCCTCGCAGCCTGCTTCCGCCGAAACGCCTGCCGCCGTCTGGACCCGGCTGTTGCGCCCGGACGTCGAGCTGGCGCCCGCGTTTCTGAATGAACTGAACGCGCGGATGCGCGCCGAGCGCCTCACTTTTGGCGACCGCATCCACTGCCCGTTTCTGCGCCCCTTTTTTCTCACCGCCGCCGACGAACAGCGCGTCCGCGCCGTCGCCGAAGTGATCGCCGTGCTGGGCGAGCGCGTAGTGCAGCAGTCGCTTGCCGACCCGCGTCTGCTGGCGCAATCCGCGCTGCGCCCTGAAGAAGAACGCCTGGCGCGCATCAATCCGCGCTATGCCACCTCCAGCACGGCATCGCGCTTAGACGCCTTCCTGCTTCCCGATTCCCTGCAATTCGCCGAATATAATGCCGAATCTCCCGCTGGCCCCGGCTACGCGGAAACTCTCGCGGATGTATTTCTCACCCTTCCGGTGATGCAGCGATTTTCAGAACATTACACCGTGCGCAAATTCCCGCTGCTGAAGCTGCTGCTCGCCGCGCTGCTCGATAGCTATCGCGAATGGGGCGGCTCGGCGGCGCCGCCGGTAATCGCCATCGTGGACTGGCGCGAAGTTCCCACCTGGAGCGAATTCGAAATCATTCAGTCGCATTTTCAGAAGGAGGGCATCACCACTGTCTTAGCCGACCCGCGCGATCTGCTTTTCGCGGAAGGCCGGCTCACGGCGCATGGCCAGCGCATTGATCTCGTCTATCGCCGCGTCCTGATCAACGACATCGTCGCCCGCAGCGCCGAGTGCGCCGCGCTGGTGCAGGCTTACGAATCCGGCGCTGTTTGCGTCGCCAACGCGCTCAGCTGCAAAATCCCGCACAAGAAGGCCTTCTTCGCCGTGCTCACCGACGAGCAAAACGCCGCTCTTTTCAGCGCTTCCGAGCGCGAGCTGATCCGCCGCCACATTCCCTGGACGCGCTTGCTCGCCGACGCGAAAACCACCCGCGACGGAGAATCCTTCGGCCTGCTGGAATACGTGCGCCGCCGTCGCGAAGATTTCGTGCTGAAGCCCAACGACGAGTACGGCGGCACCGGCGTCCAGCTCGGCTGGGAAAACGACGAGCGCCAGTGGGACGCCGCGCTCGATCGCGCCCTCGCCGACCGCGAAAGCTCGTGGGTCGTCCAGGAACGCATCGCCATACGCCGCGAAGTTTTCCCCATGCAGACGCCAAACGGCGTCGAGATGCGCGACATGCTCGTGGACTTCGCCCCCTACATCTTCCGCGGCAAAATGGCCGGCTGCCTAACCCGCCTAAGCTCCACGGGCCTAGCCAACGTCACCTCCGGCGGCGGCCAAGTCCCCAGCTTCGTCGTCGAGCCCCGCACCTAGCGCGCTGCCCAGCCTCAAGTTTCATCCCCAGCACGAACATTGTCGAGTGCGGCGGCTTGCCGCCGCTTTTCCCACCGCTCGGCAACACGAGACATTAGCCGTCTTACGTTAGCGGACGTGCCGGCGTTCGCCGATATTGCAGATGAAGATTCGGTCCATCGCTTGATCAAGGATCTGCGCGCAAAGGTTGATCTAAGACCTTTTGCTGGACCAGCTCTCACGCGTTCGACACCCGGGCAACGGCCCGATTGAATGACATCCCGTATCCCTTGGACTCAATCCAATAGCAAAACTGCCCGACCCTATCTACAATATCCCGATGAACTTTGGACCTGTGCAGCCTGAGCTGCTTCCCGGCGCGCGCAACGCCGTCGAAACCTGCCTGGCGATTCAGCCCGACGAACGCGTCGCGCTCATCGCCGACATTCCCAGCAAAGCCGTCGCAGCGAGCCTCGCCGCGGCGCTGCAAGAGCGCGGCGCGATCTGCGAAGGCTTCCTGCTCGAAGATCTCGCTCCGCGCCCGCTGCAAAGAGCTCCGCAGCCGGTTCTTGACGCGCTCGGCCACGCCGACGCCGGAATCCTCTGCATGGAGCCCATGACCGGCGAGCTCGGCGCGCGCAAGGACATCGTCGGAGTCGTCGAGCGCCGCCACATTCGCTACGCGCACATGATCGGCGTCACGCCCGAAATCATGCAGCAGGGCATGCGCGCGGATTACACCATGGTGGACCGCCTCAGCGAGCGCCTGCTCCAGCGCATGCACTCCGCGCGCTCGCTCACCGTGCGCACCGCAGCGGGCACGTCGCTCGTCGCCACCTTCGATGCCGCGCTCGATTGGGTGAAGACCAGCGGCCTCATCAGCCGCCGCTACTGGTCGAATCTTCCCGCCGGAGAAGTGTTCACCACGCCCGCAAAAGTGGACGGCACATTCGTCTGCGACGGCACCGCCGGCGATCATTTCTGCGGAAAATATGGCGACCTGCAGCGCACGCCGCTGGTGCTGGAAATTCAGGCCGGCCGTTTACAGAAAGCCACCTGCGACCGCAAGGATCTGGAAGCGGAATTCTGGAGTTATTGCCACACCGATGAAAATAGCGACCGCGTCGGCGAGCTGGCCTTCGGCACCAACCTCAGCCTGTCGGATATGATCGGCGTCCTGCTGCAGGATGAAAAGCTGCCGGGCGTCCATCTGGCATTCGGCGATCCCTACGGCAGCCAGACCCACGCCGCATGGAGCTCGCGCACGCACGTGGACGTCCTGGCCCGCCGCTGCGACGTCTGGATTGACGAAGAACAGGTAATCGAAAAAGGCCGCTACATGCTAGCCCGCCTGGGCCTGGCGTAACGCCACCTCTCAACTGTTTTTCTCTGCGCCCTCAGCGTCTCTGCGGTAAATCAGTTTTCTCAACGCCGTTACCTCATTCTGCGTTGTCGGTGTCCCTGCGGTAGATATGTTCTCTCAATGCCGTTGTCTTTCTCTGCGCTCTCACCATCTCTGCAGTAAATCAGTCTTCTCAGTGCCCTCCGCCGAACTCCGTGCCCTCTGTGTTAAATCCTTCTGCAACCAATCCAAACTCGCTCGAAAACGCCCGCGCCTCAAAATAGCTTCGAAATGTATTCCCACATTTGATGCTTCCAGAACGGCCAATCGTGCCCGCCCTGCGGCCCCCAATCGTCCAACGAGTGCCGTATCCCCTTGTCCGCCAAAACCCGCGAAAGCCGGTACGACGGCCCGCTGTTCTCCCAAGGCCCATTACCCGTAGCGATGTGAATGTCGCACTGCGCCAGCTGCCCGAAGAACCACGGGTCCGAAAGATTCGACAAATAATCCACCGGATTGTTGAAATACGTGTTGTCGTCGTACAGCCCGCTCATGAATCCGCGAATATCATAGACGCCCGAAAGCGCGAAGCACCGCCGGAACACGTCCGGATGCTTGAACAAAGTATTCGCCGCATGGTACGCGCCGAACGATGCGCCCATCGTGGAAATTCCGAGCCCCGGCGACTGGCAGTTGTTCCAGATAAACGGAACCACTTCCTCGCGCACGTACGCATCGAACTGCGCCTGCATGTAGCTGCGGTGAAAAGGATGCGCGCCTTTATTGTAGAACGCCGCCCAATTCACCGAATTCACGCTGAAGAATTTCACCCGCCCCGCGTCAATCAGCGGCGCCAATGCGCCGATCATTCCCTGATTCTCGAGCTCCCATTCGTCTCCCGCGCTGGTGGGAAATCCCAGCAGCGGCGGACCCCAGTGCCCGTACACCACCACGCCCAAATCCAGTCCCAGGCGATGCGAATACCAGCGGTGATATTCCCTCTTCATATGGCTCCTGCGGGCCGGCTTCCGTCCGGAAGCCCCGCGCGCGCTCCGAGCGCGCGATATTATACGGCGTTTGCGAGTAGGTAGAACGGAAAGAATCCTTGCGCGGATTTCAACTCTGCTATTCTAGGGCATTGCTGCGAAATTCCAGTTGCACAATTAAGATGTGATTCGGGCGCCGCGCGGCGGGCGGGGAATCCGCGTTTTTCGCCGTTCCAGCCGCGCCATCGAGGAGCGTGCATTTGCCATTCACCCCGGAGGAAACAGCCGAACTCGCCGCCGCAGGCCCCGGCCAGTTGCAGAAGCACGAACAATTCCGCTCGCGTTTCCTCACCAAAAAGCGCGACCTCATCGTGTATCTCCCCGGCATTTATGAAAAGCGTCCGGACTTGCGCTTCCCTGTGCTCTACCTCGAAGACGGCCAGAATCTTTTCGATCCCGCCACTTCCTTTGTCCCCGGCGAATACTGGCGCGTGGGCGAAACCGCCGACGAATTGATCGCCCAAGGCGCCATCCAGCCCCTCATCATCGTTGGCATCTACAACACCGGCAAACAGCGCATCAACGAATACACGCCCACGCGCGACCGCAAGCTCGGCGGCGGCAAGGCCGATAAATACGGTCGCCTGCTGGTCGAAGAGCTGAAGCCTTTCATCGAATCGAACTATCGCGTCGAGGGAGGTTCCGCGAACGCCGGCCTCGGCGGCTCCTCGCTCGGCGGTCTGCTGACGATTTATCTCGGCCTGAAATATCCGCAAGTCTTCGGCCGGCTCGCGGTGCTCTCTCCGTCCGTGTGGTGGAATCGCCGCGCCATACTCGAATTTGCGGCGCACGCGCCCCTCGCGGCGCGCCCGCGCATCTGGCTCGACGTCGGCACCAGGGAAGACACCCACACCGTCGAGCAGGTAACGGCCCTGCGCGATACTCTGTTGCGCCGCGGCTGGCGCGAAGGTCGCGACCTGCAATTCCAGGTGATCGAAGGCGCGCGGCACAACGAAGTCGCCTGGGCCCAGCGCGTCAGCCCCTTCCTGCAATTCCTGTTTCCCGCCGGCGACTCCGCAGTATAATCCGCGCCTACAGCGCCGGGGGGCAGGGCATTCCCGCGGGAAAAGCTCGGAGGGCACAGGTGTCGGAAGCGCGCCCGTTGACGATTCTCTGCATCACCTCCTACGAAAAGGGCCAGGAATTCCTGCGCACCTGCAAGGAACTGGGCTGCCGCGTGCTGCTTCTGACCGTGGAAAAACTCCGCGACGCCGACTGGCCGCGCGAATCCATAGACGAAACGTTTTACATGCCCGAAGATCTTCCCACCTGGGCGATCGTCAACACCGTGAGTTACATGGCGCGCTGGCAGCCAATTGACCGCATCGCCGCCCTCGATGAATTCGATATGGAGAACGCCGCCGCTCTGCGCGAACACCTGCGCATCCCCGGCATGGGCCTCACCACCGTGCGCTATTTCCGCGACAAGCTGGCCATGCGCGGCCGCGCCAAAGAAGAAGGCATCCACGTTCCGGAGTTCATTCACGTGCTCAATCACGCCGGCCTCAATGAATTCATGTCCCGCGTGCCTCCGCCTTGGCTGCTCAAGCCGCGCTCGCAAGCTTCCGGCATCGGCATGAAAAAACTGCAAGCCGCCTCCGACCTCTGGCCCTTGCTCGAACAGCTCGGCGACGCCCAGTCCCATTACCTCCTCGAGCAATTCGTTCCCGGCGACGTCTTCCACGTGGATAGCATCGTTTCCGAAGGCAAAGTCGTCTTCGCCGAAGTCCACGCCTACGGCGCGCCGCCGCTCGATACCTCTCATCAGGGAGGCGTCTTCACCACCCGCACGCTCCCGCGCGCTTCCGCCGATTCGAAGGCGCTGAAGGTAATCAATCGCGAGCTGATTCAGGCGCTGGGCCTGGTCCGCGGCGTCACCCACGCCGAATTTCTGCGCGCGCATGCCGACGGAAAATTCTACTTCATCGAAATTGCCTCGCGCGTCGGCGGCGCTTACATTTCGGATGCCGTCGAAGCCGCCACCGGCATCAATCTCTGGCGGGAGTGGGCGCGCATCGAAGTGGGCAGCGGCAATACTCCCTACGTCCTGCCCAAGCGCCGCCGCGATTACGCCGGCGTGGTGCTCTCCCTCGCGCGCCAGGAATATCCGGACACCTCGGCCTACAACGACCCCGAAATCGTGCAGCGCATCGCCAAAAAACATCACGCTGGTTTCGTTCTGCGCGCTCCGACCCCCGAGCGCGTCGCCGCGCTGCTCGATTCCTACGCCGCGCGCTTCCGCGACGATTTCCTCGCCACCGCCCCCGTCCCGGATAAGCCGGCCTCCTGATTACGGAACGAATTCGCACCCCCCGCTTGACCGCACCCGTCCGCCCCGCCTATCATGAATAACTCCGCGTGAAGCGGTTTCTTCCGTGGGCCTGTAGCTCAGGTGGCTAGAGCGCACCCCTGATAAGGGTGAGGTCGGTGGTTCAAGTCCACCCAGGCCCACCAATTCCGCCGCTGCCAGCATCCTCCGCAGGCCGTCGCGCGCGCCGTTCGCGCCGCGACCCAGCCAAAGCCCGCGCCATACCCCGCGCGCCTCGCAAATTTTGCTAAGATGCCTCCACGCGCCCGTAGCTCAGCTGGATAGAGCATCTGGCTTCGAACCAGAGGGTCGGGAGTTCGAATCTCTCCGGGCGCGCCACTTTCCCAATGTACCGGCATACTTACAGAGCGGCGCTCGTTCTCCGGACGCCTCAGTGGATACCCACAAACGGATTTTCGAGGAGAATGCCAGAAATCCTTTGCCCAGCGATTAAATCTTCTGACAGAATCCGAGTCGCGCGCGCGACTTTCGTTCGAACACGAAAATGCTAATATCACGCAAGAGAGAAGATGACGATGAATGAGAAGATTCCTATGTTTCCGACGGCGCACCCTCCAAGGGCCGATGAAGACACGGCTACAATTGAGCAGGTCATGGAACAGGTTCCTGGAGAAATCGAATTGGACAGGATCGTCAAGGCTCAGACATCCGGGCCTCAGATCGTAAGGCGAATGCTGGAGTTGGAAAACTCGATTTGGTCGCTTGTCGGCATACTTCTTCTCTTGCCGCAGGCCACACGAGACAAGATTGGCGCCACGGAAGCAATCGAGCAGGCGCGATTGTCTCTTAGTCGAAGCATGGTGCAGGACCATAACCTGGAGTTACCCGCAAGAAAAAAAGACTGACGCCGCGTCACGCTTCGCCAGGCCAACGCGCGGGTACTAAGTAGAGCAGGCAAGAAAGCCACTCCAAGCTCGACAATTCGCCGATTGGAAGGGGCTCAAAAAAACTCAGGCCCGGGTGGACCGATGCTCCCCGCGGCAAGGCTGTCGCGAAATCACCCAGCAAGGTTCTAAAATCGCCCCTTGGGGCGCGCCACTTCCCGGATTCCTTTCAACGACTTCCAAGACTGGCCCCAAGCCGATTGCGAACTCTCATATTGCAAGGGACCAATGAAAAGCCTGACGCCAATTGCCCGTTAGCGCCGTCAGGCGGGCGCTGGCAAGAGAGCGGCAAGCTCAACAGGACGTTTCTGCAAAGGCGCACTTATTGCTATCATTTTCGATCTGACGGAATCGCCAATGGAATTAATATCAAGGTCTGTACTTCTCGCTGTCGTGGTCCTTGCCGGGGCATTACTGTTCACCCCGTATGAAGCTTTCCTCGAAGGCGTTATCGCGTTCGTCATCGTCGCGGCTGCAGTGGCAGGCTTCTTGATGCATCCGCGTAAGGAGGTGTTCTACGTACGGACTTCCGTGCGATTAATTGACCCAGATCGAAGGCAAGCTTTAGAGCACGACTTCCTGGCGGTGAGAGTTGAACTTGTGAGGCTATGGCTGTTGTTTGTGCCTACATTTCTGGCGGTGGCCTTTCTCGTGTTTTTCGCAGCCGGTGGTCCTATGAAGTTCAGTTACTTGAACTGGATTTTCTCATCACCTTATGCATACGTAGCGTTTGTGGTCTGTCAGTATCCTCCCCTGCTCGTTCTTGTCTTACTCTCGGCCTGGATTGACGAGAGGAGGGTAATGAGAGATGCCGAGGCGTGCAGCGCAAGATCTTACTCCATCTCTCTCGCGCGAGTGGAGTGGATTGGGCGAGTTTCCTACCTGTTCATGGGGGAACACGGAGAATATTACGGCGGGGACTGTTTGTACTTGGGGCTCGCTCACCCCCACGAACTGGCGACGATTGTCTTTCACAATGTTCGAACACCAGAATTAAATAAAATCGCAATGGGCTTTTTATTCCATCGTTTGATTGTTTTGGGGCGCGGCGTAACCGACTTAGACAAGCAAACAGCAGCAGTTCAAACGGCCTTGGCAGAGACGGCGTCCTTGTCTTGATTTTCAAAAGGTCTTCTGACCGGCGTGGCTCAAGAGTACTGAAGGCGTATTTCGCTTGGGACCTCGATCTGAGGCAGAGCTGGCACAACTTCTCCCAGAAATGCTCTAAAATCGCCCCTTGGGGCGCGCCAGTTTTTTCGCGTCTCGGCCGCAGCGCAAATCGCGCAGCCTCCGCGGGCGACGCCAAACGCGCCAACTTCCGCGCCTGCCAAAACCACGTCGCACTCTTCTCCTTTTCGCGCTTCCGCCGCTGGCTTGGCGAATCTCATCGTGCTACTTTTTCTCACGGCACTTGTCACGGCGTAACACGGCGAGGGACCACGATGTTTGGGCTGAATTTCTGCAAGCGTATGGCGGGCGTTCTTGTTTTTCTGATGTGTGCAGCGGTTGCTGTTCCGGGCCACGCGCGGCGGCGGAATTCGCAGGCAACTCCTTCGGCGGCGCCTGCTCCGGCCTCAACGTCATCCGCTTCCCCTGCGCCCGCGCAACAAGCTGCACCGGCGCCAGCGCCCCAGGCGCGACAAACACCTCAAGCGCCCCAACCTCCCGCCTCACCCACCCGCGCGGACATTCTGCGCGGCGCCTACGGCCCCTACCGCGCCAATAACGATCTGCTCTCCTATCACCTCGATGTGCGTGTGGATCCCGACAAACAAATCATCACCGGCAAAAATTCCATCCGCTTCCGCATGCTCGCGGACAGCACCCGAATCCAGCTCGACCTGCATCCCGCGCTCAACATTGACAGAATTCTTCTCGGCGCGACCCCGCTGCAGTACGTCCGCGATTCCGGCGCGGTCTTCGTGGATTTTCCCGAAACCCTGAAACGCGGCCAGGAGTACACCATTGACTTCTACTACTCCGGCCACCCGCTCCAAACCGCCCGCTTCGGCGGCTTCACTTTCGGGAAGGATCCCGCCGGCCGCACCTGGATTTACAGCGCCTGCGAAGACATCGGCGCCAGCGATTGGTGGCCCAATAAAGACCAGTGGCGCGATGAAGTCGAAAACATGCAGATCAGCGTCGCTATTCCCAATAATTTAGTGGACGTCTCCAACGGCAGGTTCATCGGCAAGACCGATCTCGGCGACGGCTACACCCGCTGGGATTGGATGGTCCACTATCCCATCAATAATTACGACGTCGCCCTGAACATCGGCGACTACGTGCATTTCTCAGATCACCTCGGCGATCTCTCCATGGATTTCTACGTCCTGCCCGAGGATCTGGAAAAGGCCCGCAAGCAATTCGCGCAGGCCAAAGGCATGCTCGAAGCCTACCAGCATTACTTCGGCGAGTATCCCTTCGAAAAAGACGGTTACAAGCTGGTGGAAGTGCCCTATGCCGGCATGGAGCATCAGAGTGCCGTCGCCTACGGCAACCATTTCACCAACGGCTACTACGGGCGCGATTGGACCGGCGTCGGCGTCAGCCCTAAATTCGATTTCATCATCATTCATGAGAGCGGCCACGAGTGGTTCGGCAATAGCATCACGGCGGCCGACCGTTCGGACATGTGGATCCACGAAGGTTGGACGACCTACCTGGAATGTCTCTACGTTGAATACACCTTCGGCTACCAGGACGCGCTCAAGTACGTCAACGGCTACAAATCCAAGGTCCAGAATCGCGACCCGGTCATCGCCGAGCGCGGCATCGCCGCCACTCCCCCGCAGGATATGTATTTCAAGGGCGCGCTGTTCCTGAATACCCTGCGCAACGTAGTGAACGACGATCCTCGCTGGTGGGCCCTCCTGCACGATTTCTATCAGCACTTCAAGTATCAGAACATCATGACCGAAGACGTGGTCCAGTATTTCAATCAGCAGACCCAGATGTTCCTCACGCCGGTCTTCGATCAATACCTCCGCCACACCGCCATCCCCACGCTCGAGCTGAAATTCAATGAAGCCGCAGGCACCGTGGATTATCGCTGGCAAGCGGACGTGCCCGATTTCGCCATGCCCATCCGAGTGGGGAAGAAAGACGACTGGCAGATCATCCAGGCCACCACCTACTGGCAGACGCTGCACACGCCGCTCAAGAAAAGCGACTTCGCTGTGGCCACCGATCTCTATTACGTCAACGTGACGAAGGAATAGTCGCCGGAATTTTCCACCGGCGTCCCGTATCGGCGGCTGTTTTCCGCGTTAGCGGTCCCACCGCCATCACTGCGCCGTCACTGTGCCATCACTGTGCCATCACTGTGCAAGATACTTGTCCAGCTTATCCAGCTCCGCGCTCGCCTCGTCCATATACTTCTTCGCGCTTAGCACGTCGGCGCTGCGCAGCGCGGTTTGCGCCGCGGCCAGGTAATTCTGCACGCTCTGCTGCCGCGCGATGATGTCGTTGCGCGGATGCTGGCCTGGCTGCTGTTGCTTTGCGGCGATGCGAATAGTCACCTTGTCGGCCCGCTCGGAAAGCTCATCCAGTTGTTCGTGCTCCAGAGCCGCAAGCTGCGCGACGCTATCCTCGGTCGCGCGCACAGACTCCTCGGTGGCGCGCGAATTCGGATGCGCCGCCGGTGGAGCGGCCGCTTGTTGCGGCGGATTGCGCGTCACCCCCGCGGGTGCCGGCGTCACGGACGGCGCAGTCGCGGTGGCCGCGCTCTCCGAGTGTGCAGCCGCGTGCGGCTTCGTGTTCGCCGCACGGGTCGGGTCCGCGGCCGGCGCGTTCGGTGTTGAAGGCGTCACCGTCACATTCGGCGCAGCCGTGGGTGGTGTGGTCGTAACCGCACGGGCCGGTGGTTCCGCAGGACGCGCGTGTATCCAGCGCGGGACGGCGAACCCCACGGCGGCCAGCGCCACAAGCGCCACCAGAGCTGAGAGCGTGATGTACAGGCCGCGGCGATTGCCATTGCCCGTCGTTGCCGCCCTGGGCGCAGGTGTTGGCGCAACCGCCGCAGGCAGCGGCGCAAGTGGCGGCGCAGCAGGCTGGGCAGTGACGGGCCGCGCCGTAACGGGCCGCGCTGTGACGGGCCGTGGGGTCATCGGGCGCGCCGTCACCGGACGCGCGGTCACGGGGCGTGCCGTCGCCGGCCGCGCAGGCGAGGGCGTCGTGGGGCGACGTGTGGAAGGCGCCGTCAACTCCAGCGTCGCCGGAGAATCATACGGCGCGGCCGAAATCGGCTCGCCCAGCGCAGTCGCCACGCTTTGCATCGCCACGCGCAGCGCCTCGGCTGTCTGGAAACGTTCCTCCGGGTCCTTGGCCATGGCCATCAGGATCAATTGACTCAGCGCCAGCGGAATGTCCGGCTTCAAGTCAATAGGCGGCGTCGGCGGCACTTGCAAATGCGCCTGCATGATCTCGAAATTATTGTCGCTGACGTACGGCCGCTGCTCGGTGACCGTCTCGTACAGCGAGACGCCTACGGAATAAAGGTCGGACCGGCCGTCCAGCGCCTCGCAGCGCACTTGTTCCGGAGACATGTAAGCCACCGAGCCGAGCGTGGTGCCGGTCATCGTAAGGCCCCGGTCGTTTCCGGAGCGCGCGATGCCGAAATCCATCAGCTTGATCATTCCTTGCGGCGTGATCATGATGTTCGCCGGCTTGATGTCGCGATGCACGATGTTCTGCGCGTGCGCGCAGGAAAGCGCCGCCAGCACTTGATCGAAATAGCCCAGCGCATCGCCGTAGCGCACCGGACCCTGCAGCAGGCGCGAAGCCAGCGTCACGCCCTCCACGTACTCCATGATCATCACCAGTTGATTGCTGATGGTGAGCGCCGTGCGCAGCTCCGCAATGTTGGGATGATGCAGGCTCGCGAGCACCTTGATTTCGCGCAGAAATCGGTCCGCGAGCTCCTGCTGCTCGGAAAGATCGGGCAGCAGCACTTTCATCGCTTCAACGCGATCCGAAAGCGTGTTGCGAACTTTGTAAACCTTGCCCATTCCTCCGGCGCCCAGTGTGCCGAGGATCAGGTAATCGCCTTTGCGCGCGCCGGTAATGTCGTCGGGCATGGGGCCTCTAAAGGTCTGCAACGATCGGTCAGCGATGCTCGAAGCTGGCGACATTCTACGACATTTGCGCCCAAGCGAAATAGCCTGCTGCGCGCGAAACCCCGCTCGCTCGCCTCCGCGCCGATTCCCGCCGCCCCGCAGCGCGCGGAATTCGCGGCGCGATTTTCCGAGCTTGACACCACCGGGCAGCGGGCCTACTGTTTCACACATATTGGAGCGGTGGATTCGGTACTCTCCAGCATCGGAAGTCGAAACGCCTGCGCACCGCGAGCCATCTGTGTGTGCATTTCGCCGTGTTGCGGCATTCATGCGTTTGTCTGGGGGGAACTCCCGGCGGTTGCGGGGCGCTCCGTTCGACGCCCGCGCGGTTTTTCCTGCGACAGATGGAAATGGCGGCTTGCGCCGATTCCGTGATCGCAAATGCAACCGGCGACATATGTTTCCGGTGACGGATCAGTCGGTGGTCTTCGGCATTCTGAATGTTCGACGCAATCCGTCGGCATTCTCGCGCCGCAACCCGAGTGGCGCTCCCTAGCCGGGGTGTTATCTCGCTCGGTCATGACGGTTTTTCAACCGTTTTCGCGCAATGCGAAGTGGAAAGCCATGTCCGGAGGCTTATCAACGGTTCGGAGACTGCGAGTGCCCTTGCTAGCAAGCTGCCGGCACGCCCCGGGACGCTAACGGAACAGGAAAAGGCGTTCGCAGAGCGCCAACCGCGCGATTTTTCGTGGATTGCAAGTTCTGGAACTGGCAGTACCAACGGGATCCCGTAGAAGGAGGAAAGTTGCGATGAAATCAACCCGGCCCAGCACCACCATCGTGGCACGGTGGCTCTTGGTTTTGAGCTTAGTGGTATCCCTCCCCAGCCTGGCTTGGGGTCAGAAGAACAAGACCAGTGGCGGCGGTTCGTCCCATCCGGCACCCGCGGCGCATTCCGCGCCCGCTTCGCATCCCTCCGGCGGCGCGTCCACGGCCAGTCACGGCGGAACCACCACCGCCAATCATGGCGCGACCACCGCGAACCATGGCACCACGACGACCGCCAATCACAGCGGAGCCACTACCGCCAATCATGGTGCCACCACCGCAAATCATGGCGCGACCACCACGGCCAACCACGGTGCCACCACCGCGAATCACGGCGCGACCACCGCGAACCACGGCGCCACCACGGCTAACCATGGCGCTACTACCGCAAATCATGGCGCCACCACCACCGCAGCGAAGACGACGACTTCCGCAAAGGCAGGCGCCGCTCCTGCAAAGACGAATACTTCCGCCAAAGCAGGTGGTGCGACGGGCGGTAAGACCAGCGCAGCGAACTCCAAGACCAGCGCCAACTCGCATCCCACACGCACAGTCACCACCAAGAGTGGCAATACCGCCCGCGTCGGCGCGAATGGCCACGTCACCTCCATCAAGACGTCCAAGGGCGCAACGATCACTCATGGCTCGAACGGCAGCCGCAGAATCGAATCGCAGCGTCCCGGAGGCGGTAGGCTCGTAAACACCGGCAGGCACGGTGGTTACGGTGAGCGCGGCTATCGCGGTCGCGACGGGCACCGCTACATGGGCCGCACCTACTACGACCATGGCAGATACCATGCTTACGGCTACCGCGGCTACTACTACCACGGTGGCTACTATTACGGCTATGTCCCGCCCTACTACTATGCTCCGGCGTTCTATGGCTGGGCCTATAACCCCTGGGCGGCCCCGGTTGCTTATTCCTGGGGTTGGGGCGGCGCGCCGTGGTATGGATATTATGGTTACTACTTCAATCCCTATCCTGTGTACGCCACCGCAGCCTTGTGGATGACGGACTACGTCATCAGCCAAAACTTGCAGGCGGCTTATGAAGCCCAAGCAGCCTCCAATGCCAACGCAGCTGCCGGCGGCGATCAGGGACAAACAGACGCCTCGGCCCAGAGTGGAGGCCAGGACTCAGGCGGAGGGGGAGTCGCGCTCACCCCGGAGGTCAAGCAGGCCATCGCGGATGAAGTGAAGGCCCAGCTCGCGGCGGAACAAGCCGCGGCCTCCCAGCCCCAACCTGCGGCAGCAGCAGCTCCAGCCGCTCAGGACAACTCCAGCGCTTCCGACGCCAATCCTCCCCAAGAGACGCCTGCAGCCTTGGATCCCAACCACCGCACGTTCATCGTCAGCGATGTGCTCAACGAGACGGGCGCGAACGGACAGGATTGCTCGCTCTCCGCTGGAGACGTCGTCACCCGCATTGACGACACCCCGGACGCGAACAAGGACGTTAAGGTCCTGGTCAGCGCCAGCCAGAAGTCCGATTGCGCCTCCGGCTCGCAAGTTGCTATGTCCGTTGACGATCTGCAGGAAATGCACAATCACTTCCAGGAACAATTGGATTCCGGGCTCAAAACGCTGGCCGCCAACCAGGGCAAGAATGGCTTGCCTGCAGCCCCGAACACCCAGACCACTCCTAATCCGGACGGCCAGGTCAAGCCCGATCCGGCCGTCAAAGACGAGCTGGCTGCTCAGCAAGCGGACGCCGATAAGGCCGATGCGGACGTCCAGCAACAAACCACCAGCACCGGCGGCAACGACTAACGCGAACCTTAGCTGCGACTCCGCCAACTCCGCGGAGTCGCACGTGACAAGCGTGCCGGGAGCTTCAGAGCGCAGCGCCGCTGACGCTCCCGCTTCAGTTTCCGGGAATTGAAATTACGAACGCCACTGCAATTCCCAGCAAAAATGCACCACCCGAAGGGCACAAGGAGGATTGCTCTATGAGCACAAAATCTGCAATTTGGATCCTGCTGGCCGCGCTGGCAATTGCAGCAGTTTGGCCGCTCGCCGCCCCCGCGCAAGATACCAGCGCGGTGCTAACCCAATTGCAGGCGCAGTACACCCTCACCAAAGCCACCGACGATAAGAGCGACATTGTCACCGCCGGCGCCGTCTTGATACTCGAGAAAGACAAGCTGATCATGTACAGCACCACCACCCAAATCCCGCCGCAGAATACCTACAGGGATGGCAAGCTCTCCGAGGGCGCGTTCGGCGTGCACCAGAAGATCCAGGGCTTTGGCAGCTTTATCGGCCATCCCCCGCCGCAGACAGTGCAAAATCGCACGTTTGTCACCGGCGAGAAGTTCTGGGTCACCAATATTGCGGTGCAGTCCGACGGCGTCACCTTTACCCTCTTCAGCGATCCGTACGACGACATTCGTTATTATTCCACGCTCAAATTCTATTACCCGAAAGGCGCCACCCCCACCGCCGACCAGGTATTGAGCGAAGTCGGCGAAGTTCTCAAGGTAGATCCGGGCGATGCGGCCAAGTCCGGCGACAGCGGGAACCAGCAGCAGGCTCCGGCGGCAGGCGACGCGAATCAACAGACTCAGCAGCCTGCGGCGGCGGATCAGGCTGCGGCAGCTCCAGCCGCGCCCGCGGCCCCTGCTGCACCTCCAGCCACGGTCGAGATCGGCCAGACGCCCGACCAAGTCACCGCCATACTCGGCCAGCCCGACAAGATCATCAATCTCGGAGCCAAGCAGATTTACGTGTACAAGGACCTGAAGGTCACGTTCATCAAGGGCAAGGTCACAGACGCGGAATAACCCATCGCAAAGCCGGCCGCCGGTGCAATCTCCGGCCTGGGGCGAACTCCTAAGGCAAAAACTTGACGCGCGCCTTTGACTTAGCTTTTGCAACGGCACAACGTACTGCACCATTCGTGGTGGAGCAACCGCCGCCGCGATTCCCTGCGGCCCTTTTTCCGCAAGCTGTTCAGCGCCAGAAATCTCCTCGAAGTCCGGAGCGACATTTCAAGAAAGGGCGGCCCAACGGTCGCCCTTTTTTTTCGCCTCCGCTCCGTCGTCCAGCGCAAATCGACATTCCGCGACTCGCGGTGCGCATGGAAATATCGCGCGTCAAAAAATACGGATTTGCGTTTGGGTATATGGAAACTGGTATGCATCTTTCCATACACAATTTTGTATCGCCTGCATACTGCTGAAAAATAATCACTTATTTTTGATTTCACATGGAAACAAACGTGCGATGCACCTCGCAGCTGCGGGTTTCCGTGTCTTTGGGGGCTTGGGGTGGATTTCCTGGTTTCGTCGAAATTTCCGGCACAATCTCTAGGAGGGTGTATGAATTGGAAGCGCACATTCACCGTCGCATTCGCGCTGCTGGCTCTGGCGATTTTCAGCATTCAGCCGGCGTGGTCGCAGGCCACGGTGAGCACGGGGAGCATTCAAGGAACGGTGACCGACCCGCAGGGAGGCGTGATTACCACCGCCACGATTACCATCAGCCGTACAGATACGGGTCAGAGCATCACGCAGTCTGTCACCTCTTCCGGGTCGTACTCCTCGGGAGCGCTAACCCCGGCCACTTACGCGGTTAAGATCGAAGCGGCGGGCTTCAAGACCGCCGAAACCACCGTCGTCGTGGTCGTCGGCCAAGTCAGCGTTTACAACGCGAAACTAGAGGTCGGCGCCTCCAGCGTCGTGGTGGAAGTCACCGGCAACGCCGTCCAGGTCAATACCGACCAGGCGCAGGTCGCCGGCACCTTGACCGCTTCGCAGATTGAGAACCTGCCGATCAACGGCCGGAACTTCCTGGATCTGGCGCAACTCGAGCCCGGCGTCCAGATTCAAGACGGCGGCAATTTCGACCCCACCAAGAACGGTTTCTCTTCCATCTCCTTCGGCGGCCGTTTCGGCCGCAGCGCCCGCATTCAGGTTGACGGCGTGGACGTCAGCGACGAGAACGTCGGCACCACCACCACGGACATCCCGGCCAGCGCCATCTCCGAATTTCAGTTGGCGCAGTCCGGCTTGGACCTCTCCAACGACCTGACTTCCTCCGGAGCTGTGAACGTCGTTACGAAATCCGGTACCAACACCCTGCACGGCGAAGGTTTCGGTCTGTTCCGCGATAGCACCCAGGCCGCGGAGTTCCCCTCTGGAGCGTCCTTCCAGAGGAGCCAGTACGGCGGCGACGTCGGCGGAGCGATCATCAAGGACAAGCTGTTCTTTTTCATAGACGGCGAAAAGACCCTGCAACACCAGCAAGCCGGTGTGTTGATCGGCGCGCCTCTCGACTCCTTTAGTGGCACGTTTCAAGCTCCCTTCCACGATGGCGAAACATTGGAAAGGCTTGACTGGAACGCGGCGAAAAATATCCGCGTATTCGGCCGCTTCAATTATTTCCAGAACCTCGACGTCGGCTCCTTCGGCGGCGCGGCCACCTATTCCACCTACGCCAATGAGGACCGCACCAAGGAACTCGTAGGCGGCGTGGACATCACCCAGGGCTCCATTACCCACAGCTTCCGCGCGCAGTATTTGAAGTTCGTCAACGTCATCACCGACTCCGTGGTCGGCAGCGACGAGCCCTTCGCGGACTTTCCCGTCAGCTTGCAGTTGCCCGGCGGTTTCGCTTCTGGACCCAGCGACCTCGCTCCGCAATCCACCATTCAGAGTGACCGTCAGGTTAAGTACGACGGCAGCAAGGTCTGGCGCTCGCACATCCTTCGCTGGGGCGTGGACTACAACCGCATCATGGGCTGGTCCTATGCTAGCTTCTTCGGCCTCTCGCCCTTGGTGGTAAACTTCACCAACGCGACCCCCGGCACCGAAACCTGCCCGGGCGGACAGACCGGCGCGTCCTGCCCGTACAACTACTCGCCCGACGAAGTCCTTTTGGGCAACGGCCAGGGTGCCTTCACTGAGTTGCAGCGTTTCGGTAAGCCGAACGGCGGCCTTGGCCCGGACAACCGCGTGGGCCTTTATTTTGGTGATAGCTGGAAGGTGAAGCCCAATCTGTCGTTGAACTACGGCATTCGTTACGACCGCGATACCGGCCGCACCGATAGCGACTTGCCCCCCATCCCGGCCATCAATCAGCTCTTCCCCGGCTACGGTGATACCGTTCGCCAGCCGAACAAGAACTTTGCCCCGCAAGTAGGCATCGCCTGGGATCCCAAGGGCGATGGCAAGACGGTGATTCGCGCGTCCATCGGTATTTTCTACGACAATACCGTGTTTAACGACGTGCTCTTTGACCGCTTGCTCAAGCTTCCCGTCGGCGCTTTCAACGTTTACCCGGTCGCGTGCTTCCTCGGCACGGCGTACCCGGTCACCTTCGGTGGCACGACCGGCCAGGAATTTATTCCGGGCGGTAATACCACCTGCGGAAGTCCCATCGGCGCAACCCTGCCGGCGGCCGCGGGCACCTGCTCCGGCATTACCACTGCTGCTTGCATCCAGGGCTTCCAGTCGTCGTATCAAGCTTCCTACGCGGCGAATCCGAACGGTCCGAATGCCTCTTACATCCCCAATGAAATCGCCGGCGCCGCACCCATCACCACCGGCCTCCTCGCTCCCGATTACGAGTCACCCAGATCCACTCAAATGAACGTAGGTGTGCAACGAGAGCTCCGTCCGGGAATGGTTTTGAGCGCGGATTTCGTCCGCAACATTGGCACCCATTACCTGCTGGGAATTGACGCCAATCACGGAGGAAGCGCTTCCTATTTCAACGGCACTGCGGCGAACAACATCATTAACAGCGTAAACGCTAGCTACGGCTGCGGAACTGGCGTTGCCGGAGTTTCTTGCGTTCTTGCCCAAAGCACCCCCGCCAACCCCATCACCATCGGCAATTACGCGGCGGCGGGCCTCGATTCACCTGGCGACTTGGGCAGCGGAGCTTGCCCGCAGAACTTGGGCACTCCCTGCGCCTTTGGCGGTATCAATCCCAACGTCGGTTCGTTCATCTTCTACCAGCCGATCGGGCGCTCGGTTTACAACGGTTTGGACCTCAAGCTCGTCCAGAACGTTCGCAACCCGGTCCGCGGCATCAAGTATTTGAACTTTCAGACGTCCTACACCTTCTCCCGCTTCGTCAACGCCGGTTCCACCGGCTCGGCGGGCGCGGTTTCCGGCGGCGACCAGGACTTCATCAACAACGCTCTGGACAACGACAACCCGCTGCGCTACATGGGACCCTCGTCTCTTGACCGCACCCACCAGTTCAGCTTTGGTGGTTACGCGGACATTCCCGCGGGCTTCCGGATTGGTGTGATTGCCCACTTCTGGTCGCCGCTGTCAACCACACCGTCGAACCCCGCCCTCAGTTCGGCTGGTGCGATTTACACCAATGACTATACGGGTGACGGTACCACGAACGATCCGCTACCTACGGGCGTCACCGGCGGCTGCGGCACGGTCGGCGGGACCTGCGATTACAGCACCTTTAACGTCGGTGCGTACATGCGGCAGGTCGGACCGACCGGTTTGACGAATGCGGTTAATTACTATAACACTAGCATCGCCGGTAATCCGACCCCGGCGGGCCAAGACCTGATTAACGCCGGGCTGATGACTTTGGCCCAATTGCAGGAATTGGGAGGCGTCACCCAACCGGTTTATTACACGGACCCCAAGACCGGAGCGCAGGCGCTCGGCGTAGTCCCTGGGCAGGTTGGTCTGGCGTGGTTCAAGTCAGCCGACCTCGAAATGAGCTGGGTAGGGCACATAAAGGAGCGCTTTGAAATCCAACCGAGCGTCAGCTTCTTCAATGTGTTCAACTTCGCCAACTTCGACTCCGTCGGCAACAACCTGACCGGCACTCTCAATGGCAGCACTGGCTCGATCAACGGCACGATCGGAGCTCTGCGTCAAGACCGCATCGGAGTCGGCAGCGGCGCGTTCAATTTCGGCTCGCCACGTGTAGTCGAGTGGGGCTTGAAGTTCACGTTCTAAGCTTGCACGGCCAGCGTTCCGCTGGCCTGGCTGGCTACAGTAAAATCAAACTTCACCACTGGCTCCGGGCAACCGGAGCCAGTGATTTTTTTGGCCGCCAATTTCCTCGATCGCGCACTTCGCCGCCGCTCTCCGCCCTTGTGCGATAGTATTTTCGCGGCGACGCAGTACAATGTCAGTCGGCAGATCACCTTCAGGAGGGGCCATGCCGCGTTTCCCTCTTTTGCTTGCCGCTCTTTTGCTTCTTCCCTCTGGCAGTGCCAACCAGCAAGGCGTCTCGCGCCAGAAACCCGTCGGAATTCCCGCTGCGGACGAGCAGATGGGCGGTCAGGCCGCGGAACCGTCGCTGCCGACACCCCGGCGCCAAATCAACAAGGACCAAGTGACGCAGGAAGCGGCGGAACTGCGCAAGCTCGCCGATACCGTGCCGGACGGAATCCACCAAGTTACCGAAGGCCAATTGCCGAAGGATTTGTCGGAGAACCTGAAGCGCATCGAGAAGTTGGCGAAGCACCTGCGCAGCGAAATATCGCCCTGAGAGCGATTAGACGGAAGAGCTTGTTCTTCTTGCCAGCGCCTGGGAGCGGGCGGCGAGGCGCGCACGAGCGCTGCGGTCGTTAGGCTGCGCTTCGCGCTACGCCTTGCGCTGCGCCTCGCGCTAAGCGTTAACGAGGCGCTGCAGCGATTCATCGAAGGGAGCGCGCGCAACGCCGCGTTCGGTGATGATGGCTGCGACGTAGCGCGCAGGCGTCACATCGAACGCCGGATGCGCAGCGCGCACATCTGGCGCGATATTTACGCCGGCTACGTGCGTCACTTCGTGCGCCGAGCGCTCCTCGATGGGAATTTGCTCGCCGCTGGAGAGCGACAGATCAATCGTCGAGATCGGCGCGGCCACGTAGAACGGCACGCTATTCTCCTTGGCCAGCACCGCGATGCCGTAGGTGCCGATTTTATTGGCGGTGTCGCCGTTGGCGGCGATGCGGTCCGCGCCCACCACCACCGCGCCCACGTTGCCGGTCTTGAGGAAATGGCCCACCATGTTGTCGGTGATCAGCGTCAGCGGAATGCCTTCCTCGTGCAGTTCCCACGCGGTGAGGCGCGAGCCTTGCAGGTAAGGGCGCGTTTCCGGCACGAGCACTTCGATCTTGTTGCCGGCTTCAAAGGCAACGCGAATCACTCCCAACGCAGTGCCGATGCCGCCCGTGGCCAGCGCGCCCGCGTTGCACTGGGTCATGATGCGTCCTGACTTCGGCATCAGCGCGGCGCCCAATTCTCCGATGCGCCGGTCGCCCGCGCGGCGCTCCTCGTGCACCAGCAGCGCCTCGCGCACCATGGCGGCGCGAACGGAGTCGAGGCTGCCTGCGCCGTTCTGCGCCGCGGCGAGCGCCAGTTCCTCGAAGCGGCGGCGCAGGCGCGCGATGGCCCAGAAGAGATCCACGGCGGTCGGCCGGGTGTGCGCGAGCGTGTCGCAGATCACCGGAAATTCCGCGCGCAGCTCTTCGAGCGTTCTTGCCGGGGAGTTTTGCACGCCGAGGGCGATGCCCATGGCCGCGGCCACGCCGATGGCCGGTGCGCCGCGAATGATCATGGTCTTGATGGCGTGCGCGACGTCGCGGTAATCGGTGTAGGTATGATGCAGGACTTCGCCGGGCAGCTTGAGCTGGTCGAGAATCACGACTCCCGCGGAAGTCCACTGAATGGGTTCAACCGTGTGCAACGCTTTCGTCTCCCTGGCTGGCGCCCCGGTGATGCCGCGCACAATTTTCAATTGTAACTGATTTTCCGGCCCGAACTTGCGGGCTTCGTTCGCGCGCCATCGCTTGCCGCAGATGCGGCGCTGCACCCGGCCAATCTAGTGCGCGCCGGGAAAATAGCGGAATCCGTGCGAAGCCACGATGAACGCCAGAAACAGGCTGGAGTTGTAGCTGACGTGCAGCAGATAACTGGTGACCACAGTGTGCGTCCTGGCGCGCGCGTAGGTGAAGACGATGCCGACGACGACGAGCAGCGCAATCTGCGCCCATCCTCCCCACAATTGCGAGGCGTGCAGCAAGCCGAACAGCGTGCCGGTAAGCAGAATCCCCGCGTTCACGCCGAAGCTGCGCGCCACCACGGGATAGATGTAGCCGCGAAAAATCGTTTCCTCGAGCACCGGCGCGAGCAGCACTCCCAGAGACATCAGCAGCAAAGCGCTGCGCCGATCCTGAAAAAAGTGCTCAATGGGCATTGTGGTTTTGGTATTGAACGCCGAGGACGAGACGGATACCAGCACCGCGAGCAGAAAACCGCTGAGAATCAAGCCCAGATACGCGGCCGCGCGCGGCAGCGCGCCCGTTTGCAAGCGACGCCAGCCGATGCTGCGCCAGAAAGGCGCGCGAAAACGCAGACGCATCTGCAGCGCGAGATAAGCGAGCAGGATAAGCGACAGCAGCGCCTGATTGATGATCAGGAAGAGATTGTTCTCGCTGCCGCCGTTGCGCAATTGCTTCAAACTGATGCCGGAAAGCGCAAACCCCTGCGCGAGAAAGGTGCTGAGGATCAGCGTGCCAAACAGGGCGACGATGACCAGAAGCACCAGGTCGGGCCAACCCCAGGGAACGCGCAGGTCTTCGGGAAGCAGCGGGTTCGGAGGCCGCAGGTATGCGGCGGCGAAGCGGGCGTCGAAGTTGGGCGCGGATGGCGCGGGCGCGACTTGAAGCGTTACTTGCGGCGGTGCTTGGGACGAGACTTCGGGCGGCACATTTGGCGCGACATCGGGCGCTATTTCGCGCGCTGGCTCGGGCGCCTGCTCGGAAGAAGGCGCGGCGTCCGACGAAGGACGATTGTGGTCGTCGAAGGTCATTCCGCCGTGCTGTTGTTCGTCCCCGTCCACTCTTCCTCGTCTCTGCCGCGAATACAGCGCGGCTCGTAAAGCACGAAAGACTCTCCCGATTTAAACATCCACCGACCGCGCGACCGGAATGGCGCGCCGCGCGGACATAGCATTATTATCTACTGCTTCGGCGGCTCCGTCGCAGGCTTGTGATTGCCGCCGTTTGCGGCGGCGCCGTTGCCATTCAGAGCGCGGGCCAGGATTTGGCCGGTGTAAGATTTTTTCACGCGCGCCACCTGTTCGGGCGAGCCTTGCGCGACGACCCTGCCGCCTTCTTCGCCGCCTTCGGGGCCGAGATCAATAATCCAGTCCGCTTGTTTGATGACGTCCAGGTTATGTTCGATGATCAAAACCGTATTGCCGAGCGTCACCAGGCGATTCAGGACGTCGAGCAGCTTTTTGACGTCGTCGAAGTGCAGGCCCGTGGTGGGCTCGTCCAGAATATAGAGCGTGCGGCCGGTCTGCCGCTTGGAAAGCTCGCGCGCGAGCTTGGTGCGCTGCGCCTCGCCGCCGGAAATGGTGGTGGCGGATTGCCCGAGCTGCACGTAGCCGAGGCCCACGTCCACCAGGGTTTGCAGCTTCACCTGGATGGCCGGGATATTTTCCAGGACTTTGAGAGCTTCTTCGATGGGCAGATCGAGAAGATCGGAAATGGAAAGGCCTTTGTAGCGCACCGCCAGAGTTTCGGCATTGTAGCGCTTGCCGCGGCAGACCTCGCAGGTGACGTACACATCCGGCAGAAAATTCATCTCGATGCGGCGCTGACCGTCGCCCTGGCAGGCTTCGCAGCGCCCGCCCTTCACGTTGAAGCTGAAACGGCCGGGGCGATAGCCGCGCTCGCGGGATTCGGGAAGCATGGCATAGAGTTCGCGGATGGGGGCGAAGACGCCGGTGTAAGTGGCGGGATTGGAGCGCGGCGTGCGGCCGATGGGCGCCTGGTCAATCTGGACGACCTTGTCAATGTGCTCGATTCCGGTGATGGCGCGATGCGCGCCGGGCTTTTCCATCGAGCGATAGAGCTTGGCGGCCAGAGCGCGGTAGAGAATGTCGTTGATCAGCGTGGATTTTCCGGAGCCGGAAACGCCGGTGACCACGGTCATGAGGCCGAGGGGCAGAGCGACGTCAATATTTTTCAGGTTGTGGCTATGCGCGCCGAGAATGGCGATGGATTTTCCGTTGGGCGTGCGGCGCGTTGCGGGGACGGCGATCTTCATTTTGCCGGAAAGATACTGCCCGGTGAGGGACGCATCGTTGGCGGCGATTTCCTGCGGAGCGCCGGCGGCGACTAGGTAGCCGCCGGCCTTGCCGGCGCCGGGGCCGAGGTCCACCACGTAATCGGCGCGGCGAATGGTTTCTTCGTCGTGCTCGACCACCAGAACGGTGTTGCCGAGGTCGCGCAGAGTTTCGAGCGTCTTGAGCAGGCGGCCATTGTCGCGCGCGTGCAGGCCGATGGAAGGCTCATCGAGGACATAGAGGACGCCGCGCAGGCGCGAGCCGATTTGCGTGGCCAACCGGATACGCTGGGCTTCGCCGCCGGAAAGCGTGGCGGCAGAGCGTTCCAGGGTGAGGTAGCCGAGTCCGACGTTGAGCAGGAAATCGAGGCGTTCGGCGATTTCGTCCAGCGGGCGCCCGGCGATTTTGTGCTGGCGCAGGGTGAGCTTGGAGCGGATTTTATCCACGGCGGCGCGCGCGGCGGTGAGCGGCAGCTCGGTGAAATCGGCGATGGAAAGCCCGGCGATTTTCACGGCGAGGCTTTCGGGGCGCAGGCGGCGTTCCTGGCACGCGGCGCACGGCGCGGGCGACATGTATTGCGTGAGCCACTCGCGATAATTGTCGGACTTCGATTCTTCGAGATTGGATTCCAGGTGTGCCAGCAGGCCCTGAAAATTGAATTCCTTGCTGTTTTTTCCGTTGTCTGGATTGCCGTGCAGAATCAGGTTCTGGGTCTTGCGCGAGAGCTGCTCGAAGGGAGTATCGAGATCGAATTTGTAGGCGGCCGCGGCCAGCCGCAGGGTGCGCTGCAAGTACGCGGAGCCGGAGCCGGGACCGAGGCCGCCTTCGAACAGCGGCTTGGTCCAATCCACGATCACTTTGGAGGGATCGAAATCGTATTTCGAGCCGAGGCCGTGGCACTCGGTGCAGGCGCCGTAGGGCGAATTGAAACTGAAGGAGCGCGGCTCGAGCTGCGGCACGGAAATGCCGCAATCCGGGCAGGCCAATTTTTCGGAATAGACGCGCTCGTCGCCTCCGACCACGACGACGGTGACCAGGCCGCCGGTGAGCTTCAGCGCGGTTTCGATGGATTGCTCGAGGCGCTGCGTGATGCCGTTTTTCAGCAGCAGGCGGTCCACCACGATCTCGATGGTGTGATTTTTCCGGCGGTCGAGCGGAATGGGCTCGTCCAGATTGACCAGGTCGCCATCCACGCGCGCGCGCACGTAGCCTTCCTTGGCGTATTTTTCGAGCTCCTTCTTGTATTCGCCTTTGCGGCCGCGCACCACCGGGGCGAGGACCATGATGCGTTCCTCGGGCTTGAGCGCGAGGACGGACTGCACAATCTGCTCGGTGGACTGACGAGTGATGGACTGCCCGCAATTGGGGCAGTGCGGCGTGCCGATGGCGCTGTAAACCACGCGCAGGTAATCGTAAATTTCGGTGATGGTGCCGACGGTGGAGCGCGGCGAGCGCGTGGTGGTCTTCTGCTCGATGGCGATGGAAGGCGAAAGGCCTTCGACGGAATCCACGTCGGGGCGCTCCATCTGGTCGAGGAACTGGCGCGCGTAGGCGGAGAGAGACTCGACGTAGCGGCGCTGGCCTTCGGCGTAGAGGGTATCGAAAGCGAGCGAGGATTTGCCGGAACCGGAAAGCCCTGTGATGACCGTGAGCGTGTTGCGGGGTATTTCCAGATGAATATTCTTCAGGTTGTGCTGCCGGGCGCCCCGGATGACGATTTTTTTCAAGCCCATGTCGGGATGGCGTGCTCCCACAGGACGGTGCGGCCCACAAAGGGTAAAATCCGCCCAGTGTAATCTTTGAACATAGCAAGGTGGGCAGGGTGCGGTCAAGGAGCGCGCGGGGGCGAGAGATGCCGGACGGGCGCGGTGGCGGGATGTTGCGACCAAAATTAGCGATTGAAATTTCTTTTGTGCTGTGTTTTGAGCGACTTGCGTGCATTTTCGATTTAGTTTCGCTAGCGATTGACAAGGCCGGGGTGGGGCTGGGGGCGGCGAGTTGGGGGTGGGATCCGGAGGTTGCGGTTTGCGACCGGAGGCGGGTTGGGAGCCGGATTGGCGTGCGGGTGGGCACTTTATCCGCGATTAGAACGGGTCGCGGTTGTTTGTTTTCAATGAGTTGCGTCATTTTCTAATCCCTGAATCCGGGATTAGAAGCGCGTGAGCGGTGACTGGTGAGTAGCGATCGGCGCAACCCGTATTTTGCGCTGTGGAGAGGCTGGCGCGGCAGGCTGGGGAGGGGGTGGCGTGCTGTGGTCGTGCCTGCGATTCGTTGGTTGGGCTGTTCGAGGTTGTGGCGGCGTCCATGTTGCGTCCTTGGCGGAGCGGAAAAGCGCCCCGACTCACGTTACCACAGTTACTTAGTGATTACTAGTGATTTTGTCGAGGGCCGGGCGAGTGTGGGGATGGCCGGTGCGTCCCCGAAAGGCGGGGCGCACCGACCGCTACATAGGCTTGCCTAGATTTGGAGGCTAGCCGTGGCTGATGCTGCGAGCGGTTTGGCTGAAGGCTGGGCGAGTGTAAGGATGCCGTCCGTCCATGAGCTTGCCTGGATTTGGAGGCTAGCCGTGGCTGATGCTGCGAGCGGTTTGGCTGGGGGCGGAAATTTTGGCCTGTGGGTTGGATTTTTTACTTGGGGGCGAAAGTGGGAAGGCTTGTGTTTTCAGCGAGTTGAGTTTGGTTCATGGCGTGCGATGTATAGCTGCGTCAGAGGGAAGGAAAGCCGAGGATCCCTTTAGGGGATTGAGGGCTGGGCCGGCTTTCCTTCTCTCGGCCTCTCCCGTCACAATTATATTCCCCCATACGTCCCCCTTTTGACGGGGGTGTCTTCGTTGGAATTTCGCCAGGGCGCCGCAGAATCTGCAACGCGCAGCAAGGGAACGCGGCGGCGGAAAATGGCGCGCAGAAATTTTTCGAATCCCGCTTACAATTGAAGCACGGCTGGGGCGTGGTCCAATTGGTAGGACACCTCACTGTTAATGAGGACGGTGTTGGTTCGAGTCCAACCGCCCCAGCCAGTACTCCTCGCTATTCGATTATTGGTTTCCCGCCTCGCGCGTTCGACATCAGCGAGCTTCGAGCGAATCGCCGGTGAGATGCTCGGTGATCTGATACTGAAGGAAGGCGTGAACCGCCTGGAGCGCTGCGGAGTCCGTGGTGGTGATACGGACGCGGGCGCCGCGTGCGGTTTCCTCGAAGTGATAGGCGATCTTGTCCGCGCGTGATTTCATGATTTCCGTCCCGGTGGGATTTTCTCCGTGGACGAAGGCGGGCACGTTGAAATCTCCTGCGGAGAACATTTTCGCGATGTGCTGCAGGTGATTGCGAATTTCGTCGCGGCTTGCGGCGTCGGCCGCGTCGTTTGCCGAAACCTCAATTGCGCCACCGTCTTTGTAGAGCAGGAAATGATGCGTGGTCTTGTCATGGGAGAAGCCCATGGCCTGGTCGCCGCGCCGCATCATCTCGCAGTGGCGTTCTGCTGAATTCTCCGGCGCAGGACCGTGGTTCTGAGTTGCGAGCGTGAGAGCGGTCGCGGCGAGAACCAGAATCGTCATTCTGAATTCCATGGCGTCCTCCGTTGCTATCTTCGTCGCTGGATCTTGTGCGGAAATAGACGGCGAGCCCGCGACGTGCCGGCTTGCATTTCTTCCAACAAGCGAGCCTGGCTGCCTTTAGGCGCTTTGGCCAGGCGCGCGTCCCAATCACGCAGGATCCGGACCATGCGGCGGCGCAGCGCGTGCAGCTCCCGCATTTGAGCGTCGAGTTGCGCCAGTCTTGAGCGCGCCAGCGCCGCCACACGACGGCAGGGCGCGCCACCCTTATCGCGCTCTTTGAGGATGTCTCGCAACTCGAGCAGGGAAAATCCGAGCGCCAGCGCGCGTTGAATCAGAATCACTCGCGGCAAGGTTTGCGGAGGGTATTCCCGATAACCGCTCAGCGTGCGGGGCGGCGGAGCGAGCAGGCCGATGCGTTCGTAGTGCCGCAGGGTATCAACGCTGATCTTCGCCTGGAGAGCGAGTGTTCCGGATCGCATACGCGCCTCCGCGTGGTGATTGGAATTATGAACCCCCGAACCGATTCGGGGGTCAAGGCAAATTTTGAGATGCGAGCCGAAGGCGAGCGTTGCAGCGGCATCGCCGGGAAGGCTGCGCGAACAGAGCTGGCTTCGCCGGAGAACCGACGGAGGCGAGCTGGCGCCCGCTAGCGGGGCTTAGTCTTTGATGACGGGGAAACCCGCTTCGGTCCAGCCGCGCCAGCCGCCGTCCATGGAGATGACGTTGGTGTAGCCCATTTTTTGCAAATTGTCGGCGGCGAGAGCGGAGCGGAAACCGCCGCCGCAATAGAGAACGATGGTGGCGGATTTGTCGGGGATGGTGCGCTCGATGTCGCGTTCGATGACGCCTTTGCCGAGGTGGACGGCGTTGGGGATGTGGCCGCGGGCCCATTCGCTTTCTTCGCGGGTGTCCACCAGGATCATTTTTTCGCCGGCGTCGAGTTTTTTCTTGGTGGTTTGGACGTCTTCTTCCTTGATGCGTCTCTTGGCGTCGGCTACTAGCCGGAGAAAACCTTCGGGGTGGCTGGGGTGGCTCACGATTTCACCTCTGGATTCGATGGGAATTCAAAGAGAAAACATACCACAGAGGACACGGAGTAAGACAGAGGACACCGAGAGAGACGGAAACCTGGGGAGCGAAAGAAAATCTTACGGCTGGGTGAAACTTTCGACTGCGTTGAAGATACCGCAGAGGCGCAGAGTGCGCAGAGAAAGGCTTAGGAGCTTGCGGGAACTTTGTGGCTGGAACTGATACGGCTGAGGCGCGGATTGCGGAGAGAAGGCGGGCAACGGCGTCGGCTCGGGATGATGATACCGGCGCGTTGTTACTTCATGTCGCGCCAGTTGGGGCCTACTTTGGTGTCGGCTACCAGGGGGACGGATAATTTGTGGACGCCTTCCATTACTTCTTTGGCGAGGGTGGTGAGGCGGGGGATTTCGTCTTCGGGGCCTTCGAAGAGCAGCTCATCGTGCACCTGCAGGATCATGCGCGATTGAAAATTCTCGAGGGGGAGGCGGCGGTCGAGCTCGATCATGGCGAGCTTGATGAGGTCGGCGGCGGCGCCCTGCATGGGGGTGTTCATGGCGGTGCGCTCGGCGAAATTGCGCAGGTTGGGCTGCGGGGAATTGATTTCGGGGATGGGGCGAATGCGGCCGAAAAGAGTCCTGGTGACGCCGGACTGGCGGGTGGCGGCGATCTGGCGTTCGAGGAAGTCCTTTACGCCGCGATAGCGCGCGAAATATTTGGCGATGAATTGCGCGGCTTCTTTTTGCTCGATGCCGAGCTGCTGGGCGAGGCCGAAGGGCGAAAGGCCGTAAATGACGCCGAAATTGATGACTTTGGCGACGCGGCGATGCTCGCGGGTCTGGGCGAAGGGCGCGACGTCGAAAACTTCCTGCGCGGTGCGCGAGTGAATATCCTCGCCGCGGCGGAAGGCTTCGACGAGAACGGGATCGCCGGAAAGATGGGCGAGAATGCGCAGCTCGATCTGCGAATAGTCCGCGGAAAGCAGGCGGCATCCGGGCGCGGCGACGAACGCCGCGCGGATTTCACGGCCCAGCTCGGTGCGGATGGGAATGTTCTGCAGATTGGGATTGGAAGAGCTGAGACGGCCGGTGGCGGTGCCGGTTTGCGAGAAGCGGGTGTGCAGGCGGCCGGAAACGGGATGGATGAGGCGCGGAAGCACGTCGGAATACGTGGATTTGAGCTTGGCCAGCTCGCGATATTCGATGATTTTTCCGGGGAGCTCGTGGACGGCGGCGAGCTCTTCGAGGACGTCGGCGGCAGTGGAGCGGGCTTTGGCGCGGCTGCGGCGCGGAGGCTGCAATTTTAATTTATCGAAGAGAACTTCGGCGAGCTGCTGCGGGGAATTGATATTGAATTCGAATCCGGCGATGCCGTAGATGGATTTTTCCAGTTTGCCGATTTCTTCGAGCGTTTTGGTGGAGATGCGGTCCAGCTCGGCGGGGTCCACGCGCACGCCGGCGGCTTCCATGCGGGCCAGGACGGCGGCGAGGGGCAGATCCACTTTTTCGTAGAGGTCCAGGAGGCCCTGGGCTTCGACTTCGGCGCGCAGAACGGGCGCGAGGCGCAGAAGAAAATCGGCGCGTTCGCCGGGAGCGCCGGAAAGAGTGCGATTCAAGTGGCGGAGAACGACTTCGGCGAATTCGTGATTCGCGGTGGTGGGGCGCAACAGGTAGGAATAGAGCATGGTGGCGTGGCGGATGCCGGCGACGGAACCCTGCGCGGCGGGCGGCGCGGATTTTTTCGCGAATTTGCGCGCGGTTTTCGCCGCGGGTGGATGAGCGCCGGAGCGGGCGGTGAGAAGCTGAAAGAGTTTGGGGTCGTGCACGATTTTGGGGCGCTGCGGGTCGGCCAGCCAATCCTGCATGGCGGCGAGGTTTTTATCTTCGACGTCGTTGGCGGAGATGCGCGCTTCGCCGGGCTTCGTGGAGATTTCGATGGAGAGGACGCGCGCGCCGAAACCTTCTTCGTCCGGCTCCTGAGCGTCGAGCGCGAGCCAGGCGGCGGCTGCGTGGCCGCGGGGAATGGCGTGGAGGAATTTCTGCAAGGCGGAGGGCAGCTCGAGCGGAGCGTAGTCCGTCTGCTGAGCGTCGGCGAGGGGCGCGAGCTCGCGCAGGAGCGAAGTGAAGCCCAGCTCGGAGTAGAGTTCGCGGAGCGCGGCGGCGTCCGGTTCGCCGAGTTTCATCAGGTCCAGGTCGAGGGCGACGGGCGCGTCGGTGGGAATGGTGGCGAGTTTTTTGCTGAGGAGCACGAACTCGCCGCATTTTTCAAGAGCTTCGCGGTAGCTGGCGCGTTTCACCTCGGCGGCGTGTTTCAGGGTTTCTTCGGCGCTGCCGAATTGCTGGATCAATTGGCGTGCGCCCACTTCGCCGATGCCGGGTTTGCGGCGCTCGCCGGGGGCGACTTTTTCATTGGGATCGCGCGCGCCGGGAATATTGTCAATGGAATCGCCCATCAGGGCCATGACGTCCGGGACCTGGGAGGGCGGCACGCCCATAAGCTCTGCGACTTTTTTTTCGTCAATGAGCAAATCGCCCTTGGTGGGATTGAGGATGAGAACGTCGCGGGTGACGAGCTGGAGCAGGTCTTTATCACTGGTGACGATGATGACGCCGAGATCTTTATTGGTGGCGAGGCGCGCGAGGGTGCCGATCACGTCGTCGGCTTCGTAGCCGGGATATTCCAGAATCGGCAGACGCATGGCTTCGCAGTAGCGCCGCACGAAGGGGATTTGAATGGCGAGATCGTCGGGCATGGGCGGACGCTGGGCTTTGTAGGCGGTGAAAAGCTGGTCGCGAAAAGTGGGGGCGCTGACGTCGAAGGCCACGGCGATGTAATCCGGGCGAAGCTCCTTGCTGGAAAGCAGGCGGCGCATCATGGTGGCGAAAAGGTACGGGACCTTGGTGGGGATGCCGGAGGAAGTTTGCAGGCGGTCCATGGGGGCGAAATAGGCGCGGAAGATGTAGCCCATGGCGTCAATGAGGAAGAGGCGCTTTCGGTCGGTGGGAGGCATGCGGGTTTTCCGGCGCGAGGGCGCGGGAAAGAAAGTATAGCAGACGGGGAGAGGAGGGCGATGCCGGCAAAGGCTGGCGTCGGGTTGCGGCGTGGTTGGAAATTCGGGGAGCTGCGTGGGATGGGCTGGCCAGGCACTTGGGATGTCCGCTGCGTTCAGAAAAGCGCGGGACGCAGCGGCCGCTGCAAAAAGGCTCTGCGCACCGTTGTTCTTGCACGCGGCTCGGCTTGCTCGCGATCGGCGCTGGTATTCGGGTTATAACCTGCTTGACTCGGCAACCTGTCGCAGCTTATAGGTATAGCAGCGATTTTGAGGGGTGGGGTGGTGACGCAGGAGAAGTCGTCCGCTGAATCTATCGCGGTCATTCGCGATTTGGATGGGACAAGGCTGCCCTGCGCGCCGTATAAGTCTAGCCAGGAGAAAACGATGAAGATCCGCAGGCGGTGGGGTGTAGTCATCGCAATCGTGTGCGCGATGTTGCTGATGATGCTGGCGGCGACGCCGGGGTGGGCGCAGACATTTCGCGGAACGATTCAGGGAACGGTGACGGACAGCAGCGGCGCGGCGTTGGTGGGCGCGACGGTGACGATCCACAACGTGGGCACGGGAATAGACCGCATCACGCAGACGAATAATGACGGGAGCTACCTGGTTCCGGAACTGCAGGTCGGCACATACAACGTGACGGTGGCGATGAGCGGGTTTCAGCAGTCGTTGACCACAGGAGTGGTGGTGGACGTGGCGTCGCAGAAACGGGTGGACGTGGCGCTGAAGCCGGGGCAGGTGAACTCGCAGATTGTGGTTTCGGGCGAGGATTTGCCACAGGTGGATTCCACGAACGACACGCTGGGCGGCACGCTGACGCAACAAACCGTGAAGGATTTGCCGGTAAACGGCCGGGACTATACGAAATTGATTTACCTGACGCCAGGCGTGGCGGGTTCACCCGACCAGATTTCGGACTCGCCCGGATCGTACGGCACATTTTCGATGAACGGGGCGCGCGGGCGGGCAAATAACTTTCTGCTCGACGGCACGGACATGAACGACGGCTACCGGAACGATCCTGCAATCAATGAAGCGGGCGTTTTCGGGACACCGGCGACGATTCTGCCGATTGACGCGGTGAGCGAGCTGAAGGTGCTGTCCAATTATCAAGCGGAATATGGACGAAGCGCCGGCGCAGTGATCAACATCGTGACCAAGAGCGGGCAAAACGAATTTCATGGGGATTTTTTCGATTACTTCCGGAACAATGCGCTGGATGCGCGGAACTACTTTGATCCGGTGGGAACGACGCAGGCGCCCTTCCACAACAACCAATTCGGCGCGGCGCTGGGCGGCCCCATCGTGCCGGACAAAACGTTCTTCTACGTGGATTACGAAGGGCAGCGGGAGTCCGTGGGGACGGTGAGCGTGGCTTGCGTACCCGACCCGACGTCGCTGGTATCTTCCAATCCGGTGATCAGCGCGCTGCTGGCGCATTACCCAAACGGAGACCCCTGGCCGCTTCCGAACCTTCCCTCGAATACGAATTGCGGCGCCCCGGCACTGGCGGCATCGGTGGTGGCCCCTTCCTACAATAATTTAACCAGCCTGATCGCGAAGGTGGACCACAACTTCAACCAGAACAACATTCTGACCGGCCGCTATTATTTTGGAGACAGCGTGCAAAGTTTTCCGCTGGCGCTGACGGGCGGGGGGGTGCTGCCGGGATTCAACACCGACACGCCGACAAGGGTGCAGCTGGTTTCAATCTCCTACGTCAGCATCCTTTCGCCTACCAAGGTGAATGAAGCGCGGCTGGGGTGGAACCGCTTCGCTGAGGGATTCTATCCCGAGGATCAGAGCTTCGAACCGAGCAGCGTAGGGCTCTGCGCGGCGACGACCACAGCGGCATGCACGGGCGCGGTGACCTCCAATCAGGGGTTGCCGGTGATTGACGTGGGCAATTTCGCGCAACTGGGCGCAAGCCATTCCGATCCCCGGCATCGCGTGGATTCCAACTGGCAAGCGTTGGATAACTTTTCGTGGAAGATCGGAAAGCACGATCTGAAATTCGGGTACGAGTACCGGCGGACAAGCATTCAACAATTTTTTGGAGTGAATTACCGGGGGGCACTGGACTTCACCGACGTGGCCGATTTCCTTTCGGGGACAGTGGACGGCGGCGGGCAGTCACTGGGGGACTCGATCCGGCACACCTACCAGAACAATCATGGCCTCTATGTTCAGGATACGTACCAGATCAACTCGCGATTGACGTTCGATTACGGGCTGCGCTGGGATTATTACGGGGTGGTCGGCGAAAAATACGATCTGTTCACGAATATCACAGCGTTTGATCCGGGAGCGCAGACCGTGACTCTGACCCAGCTGGGGCAGCCGGGGTTGAGCCAAGTCTATAAGCCGGACTACAAAAACTTCGGGCCGCGCTTGAGCGTCGCCTGGGATCCATTCGGGAAGGGCCACACGGTGATACGCGCGGGATGGGGCATGTTTTATGACGCGGTTTCTCAGGACGTATTTCTGGGCGAGTTGCCATATAACTGCAGCTACTGCCCGGGCGTTGGCTACAACCCCGCGGGGACTGCGCCGATTTCCACGGTGGGAACGGTGGGCTCCATCGCAAGCGGCGCGCCGGTATTCGCGACGCCCTCCGGGAGTCCCGCTGGCGACATTTTCGCAATTGATCGCAACCTTCCCACGCCTTACATGGAAAATTACAACCTGAACGTGCAGCAGCAGATTTCGAGCAAGGTGATGCTGCAAGTGGGGTATGTAGGGTCGCAAGGACACCGCCTGCTGCATTACCTGGATGTGAATCAGCCGAGTCAGGCGACCATTACCGAATACGATACCGCTTTCGCGCAAATGAATAACAACACGGCAACCGGCGCGCCGTGCTATCCGAGCGGAGGTCCCGGGTGCGTGCCGAGTTACGGGGTGCCGACAAATTACGCGAACAATATCTACGGCGCGGAATACATCAACCAGCTGCAGGCCAACGCTCGATCCAATTACAATTCGCTGCAAACGAGCTTGCATGTGAACGATTGGCACGGCGTGACGAGCGTCGTCAACTACGTCTGGTCGCATTCGCTGGATACCGCAAGCGACAGCTTCGATTTCGAGCCGAATGCTTCGCAACCGAATAACAGCACGCAGCCGAACCTGGAATACGGCAATTCGAACTTCGATATTCGCAACCGCTTCACGTGGATTTTCGCCTACGATTTGCCGCATATGGGAGGAGACTGGCAGAAATTGAAGAACGGATGGGGCCTGAACAGCGCCGTAACGCTGCAAGACGGCCAGCCATTTCAGATGAACTATAGTTTTGAAGACGATTTCAGCGGCAGCGGCGAGGGCTTCGATCGTCCTGACATCGTCGCGCCAGTGGTGTACCACCCGAACGATCCGTCGAATTATGTGAATCTCGATGCGTTTGCGATCCCTTGCACGTTGTCGGCATATGCACTGAACACGGCGAATGGTCCTCTGACGCAGAGCGCGCAGGACTGTGCTCCGGGATCGCGGCACTTCGGCGACGAAGGTCGCGATTCGTTGCGCGGACCCAGCTTCAAGCAGTGGGACTTCGCGATATTCAAGAACACGCAACTGACGGAACATTTGGGAATGCAACTGCGCGCCGAGTTCTTCAACATTCTGAACCATCCGAACTTCGCCAACCCGTTCCTCCCGGAATTCATTGCCGACCCGGCGGAAGGGGGACTGGTGGCAAATGGCAATCGTGAAACCGGTTCCGGAGGATACGGAATCACAGCGACGGGGGACGTGGGGATTGGCAACCCGTTCTTGGGTGGCGGGGCGCCGCGGGGGATACAGCTGGCGGCTAAGTTCTCGTTCTAGGTTGCTGGGGGGCGGGCAAGAGATTCGCTCAGCGGTTGGGGTATTGGATGGATACGCAAGCGGCTCGGCGGCCAGGTATTCGGGGGGCTGTCGGGCCGCTTTTCATTTGTGGGCCTAGAACCGGGTGGTGAGGCCGGACGGGGGTGCTGGCGGGCTGTCGGGTCCCAGGGGCCTGTAGCGAGAGGCCGCTGACGTGGAGGGAGCGCGACGGGCGACCGTTTCTTTAAGTACCATGGAATGTTTGTATTACGAGGTCATTCCCATTTTGGTCCTTGGCACCGGAGGGGCATAAATTCGCTGCCATAATGTCCGGTACACGGTCTTGGGACGTCCTTTAGACAGAGTGCAAGGAAATGAGCTCGACGGCCGCGGCAGTTCGGCCCCTACCCTAGGCCAGGGAGGTCCGTTGGCGACGGCGCCGGGGCCGTAAGGCACTGATGTGTCACAGCTTTGAAATATTTGGATAGGATGCAGCGTATTTATCTATGGAGCGACGGAAGGCCACCGGGGAGATGAGTACCGCGGAACTAGCGGATTTGCTGTCGCAGGTCCGGGCGGGGGATTCCGAGGCCTGGGGCGACCTGTATGGGCAGTACGCGCCGGCGATTTTCCGGTTTTGCCGGCGGGCGCTGCCGACGCGCGAGGACGCGGAAGACGCGACCACGGAAATATTCATGAAGGTGCGGCAAAAACTCGGGATGTACGATTCGACGCGGCCTTTTACGGCGTGGCTGTACAAAGTGGCGAGCAATCATTGCTGGGATTTGTTGCGGCGGAGACGAATTCGCCAGGATCTGGAAACCGGGGATTTGGAGACGCTGCCGCTGGAACATCCCGATCCGAGCCAACTGGAACAACTGCAGACGGAGCACGACAGCAAGCACGTTCGCGCGGGACTGGCGAAGCTGCCGGACCGCGCGCGCATGGCGCTGGTGCTGCGGTATTACTCGGAGATGAGTTACGACGAGATCGCGGACACGCTGGGAGTGCGGCGCGCGTTCGTGGGCGTGCTGCTGCTGCGCGCGCGGCACCAACTGCGCGACGTGCTGGCGGAGAGCGGCGGGGCCGGATTGCGCGGGGCGACTGCCGGGGGAAAACCATGAGCCACTTCGATGAAATGACGGGGTTGCTGTATCTGGAAGGGCAACTCGATAGCGACCATGCGGAGGCAATACGCGGGCACGCGGCCGGATGCGCCGAATGCCGCGGGCTGCTGCGGGCGCTGCAGAGCGAAAGCGTGTGGCTGCGCGAATCGCTGGAAGCGGACGATGAAACCGTTCCTGCGCGGCTGGTGCAGGTGCCGCAGCGGGGCGGAGCGCCATGGGGATGGATTTCCGCGCTGGGACTGAGCGCGGGCGGGGCGTACACGCTGTGGAGCGGGTTCGTGGAGCCGTGGAGAGCGCAGGCGGCGCAGGCGGGGTTCACACAGGGAAATCTGCTGACCATGCTTTTTTTCAGCGGAGCATTCTGGAAAGGATGGGACGCGATGCGAAGCCTGATGGAATTTGTGGCGGTGGCGACACTGGGGCTGGTGGTGATGTGGCTGGTGCGACGCCACGTGCGGCACACGACGGCGCTGGCCGTGGTGATGGGCGCGATCGTCTTCGCGTTGGTGTCCGGGCTGGCGCTGGCGCCGGTCGCCGGGGCGGCGGAAACGATGCACGGGCATCCGAACTATACGCTGGCGGCGGGAGAAGTGGTGCACACGGACCTGTTCGTGTTTGCCGACACCACGGTCATTGATGGCGACGTGGATGGCGATTTGATCGCATGGTCGCGAAACGTGGTGGTGAACGGGCACGTGAAGGGCGACGTGATCGCGTTCAGCCAGGAATTGCGCGTGAACGGGCCGGTGGACGGCAATGTGCGCGCGATGGTGCAGGAGCTGCAACTGGAAAGCAGCGTCGGGCGGAACGCCATGGCCTGGGCGGGCGATGTGGATATGGATCCGCAAGCGAAAGTGAACGGCACGATGACACTCTTTGCGGGACACGCATCGTTGAACGGCAACCTGACGGGCGATCTGCTGGCGCTGGTGGGAGATTTGGAAATTGACGGAACGCTGGGGCGCAATGCGATGATTCGCTCCGGCCATCTAATGATTGGAGCGAAGGCGGACATCGCCGGAGATACGAAGGCCGAGCTGCGCCAGCCGCCGGATATTGCGGCCACCGCGAAATTTGGCACGCCGCTGAGCTGGACGATCACGAAGAAGTCGTACGAATCGAGTTATTCGTCACTCCGGTACTACCTGCACCAGATTTTGAAGTGGGGCGCGAGCTTTGTGTTTGGGCTGGCGCTGCTGTTTCTGCTACCGGGGTTCTTTTTTGACGCGTCCAGCGCGTGCCAGAAAGTGGGACCGGCAATCGGATTCGGGATTTTGCTGCTGTTCGCGACGCCGATTGCCGCGGTCATCCTGTGCATCACGATCGTGGGGCTGGGCTTGGGGATTTCCGCGGTGATGCTGTGGGCGATTGCGATGTATGCGGCACAGGTGTTCGTGGGCGCATGGCTGGGAGAAAAAGTGCTGGGGACAGGAGCGGGAGCCGGCGCGGCGCTGGGACGGCTGGCACTGGGCCTGGTGATCCTGCGCGCGCTGGGGATGCTGCCGTTCCTGGGAGGATGGATTTCGTTTGTGGTGGTGGTGTGGGGCATGGGCGCGGTGGCGCTGGCGGTTTACAAGAACATGCGGCCGCATCTAGCGGCGGCGACGGTCTGAGCGGGGCGTCAGGAGACGACTCCGAGGCGCTGGCCGACGCGGCCGATGATTTCCGCGGCGCGTTCCAGGTCGGCGCGTTTGTGAGTGGCGGTCACGATGGTGCGCAGGCGGGCTTTGCCTTCGGGCACGGTGGGAAAGCCGATCGCGCCTGCGAAAACTCCTTCAGCGAATAATTCCCGCGAAAATTGAAATGCTTTGGCGGCTTCGCCCACCATGATGGGCGTGATTGGCGTCTCGCTCTTGCCGGTATTGAATCCCAGCTTCTTCAGCTTGCGCTTGAAGAATTTCGTATTGGCCCACAATTTCTTGATGAGCTTTTCGCCGGCCTCGGAATCGAGCAGCTCGAACGCGGCCTGGCAAGTGGCGGTGACGGACGGCGGATGGGAAGTGGAAAAAAGGAACGGCCGGGCGCGCTGGTGGAGGAAATCAATCAGGTCGCGCGAGCCGCAAACGTATCCGCCGATGGAGCCGACGGCTTTGCTGAGCGTGCCGACCTGAATATCCACGCGGCCGTGGCAATTGAGATGGTCAATGGTGCCGCGGCCACGGCTGCCGAGGACGCCAGAGGAGTGCGCGTCGTCGACCATCATGATGCAATTATATTTTTCGGCGAGGGCGCAGAGCGCGGGAAGGCCGGCGATATCGCCTTCCATGGAAAAGACGCCGTCGCTGATGAGCAGCTTTTTGCCGTTCCAGTCCTTGGTTTCCTCGAGGACGCGTTCGCAATCGGCGGCGTCCTTGTGCTTGTAGACTTTGATGGTGGCGCGCGAGAGGCGGCAGCCGTCAATGATGGAGGCGTGGTTCAGCTCGTCGGAGATGACGAGGTCGTCCTTGCCGAGAATGGCGGAGACGGTGCCGGCGTTGGCGGCGAAGCCGGATTGGAAAACGACGCAGGCTTCCACTTTTTTGAAGCGGGCGATCTGCTCTTCCAGGTCCATGTGCATTTTCATGGTGCCGGCGATGGTGCGGACGGCGCCGGAGCCGACGCCGAATTTGCGGGTGGCTTCGATGGCGGCGCGGCGGAGCTTGGGATGCGTGGTGAGGCCCAGATAATTGTTGGAGCTGAGATTGATGACTTCCTTGCCGTCAAAATTCGCGATGGGCTTCTGCTCGCCTTCGAGAATCTTCAGGTTGAAATAGAGATGCTTGGTTTTGAGGTCTTCAATCGCGTCGTGCAGATACTGAAGCTGGGGACGAGTGGCGGTGCTCATAATGCCTCCGGAGGATGTGGGGCGCGTTATTTATTCGCGCCGTCGGGATAAAAGAGGATTTTGCCGGCCTGGCCGGATTCAAGAAGTGAGAACGCCTGTTCGAATTGTTCGAGCGGGACGCGCTCCTTAAAGAGCGGATCGAGGTTGAGGCGATGATGCTTGAGCAGCTCGGTCATCTGCACCCAGGTCTCGAACATTTTCCGGCCGTAAATTCCCTGCACCGTGGCGCCTTTGAAGATGACGTCGTTGACGAGATCGAACGTGACCGGATCGCGGGGAATTCCCAGCAGGGAGGCGCGGCCGCCCTGGCGGAGCATTTCAAAGCCCTGATGAATGGCGGCGGGATGGCCGCTCATTTCCAGGAGGACGTCGGCGCCTGCGCCGCCGGTGGCTTCGCGCACGCGCGCGACTACATCGCCCTGAGCGGGGTCGAGCGCTTCGTCCGCGCCCATTTTTTTAGCAAGCTCGCGGCGGTGCGGATTCACTTCGGTGGCAAAAATCATGGCGGCGCCGCAGGCGCGGGCGACGTTGATGGCCATCAGGCCGATGGGGCCGGCGCCGGTGACGACGACGTTTTGCGCGGCGATCTCGCCGGCCAGCACGGTGTGCACTGCGTTGCCGAGCGGATCGAGGATGGCGGCGTAGTGTTCGGGAATGGCGGGATCAATCTTCCAGATATTGCGGACGGGGATGAGGACGAATTCGGCGAAGCAGCCATCGGCGTCAATGCCGATGATTTTTACATTCTGGCAGACGTGCGGCTGGCCCATGCGACAGGGGCGGCAGTGGCCGCAATTGACGTGCATTTCGGCGCTGACGAAGTCACCGGGCCGCACGGAAGTGACTTCGGAGCCGACTTTTTCGACGTGGCCGCAGAATTCGTGGCCGAAAGTCATGGGCGGATGAATGCGCGAAGCGGACCAGCGATCCCAGCCGTAAATGTGCAGGTCGGTGCCGCAGATGGAGGCGGCGCGCACGCGGACAAGAACTTCGATGGGCCCGGGCGAAGGAATGGCGACGGATTCCAGTTGCGCTCCCCGCTGGGGGCGCATCTTGCGCAAAGCCTTCATCGTGGAAGTGGGCATGGTGTACAGGCGGGAACGCAGCAGGCCGCCAAATTTGCAAGTTTAGCACACGCTTTGGGGAAGCAAAAATCGGGGCGCGCGGACACGGCTTCCGCTACAATCGCGGCGCGGTCGCGCAAGCGGGGACGAGGGGGCGCGAAGCCGGGGAGACACGTTGAGCTTTTCACAGCGGATCGAAGAGATTCGTTCGGGATTTGAACGGCCCTTCTGGGTTGCAAACATCAGCGAGCTTTTCGAGCGGCTTTCCTACTATGCGGCGTTCGCGTCGCTGGCGCGCTACCTGCACGAGACGCTGAACTTTCCGGTGCAGCAGGCGGGCAGCCTGACTGGGCTGTTCGGCGGGCTGGTGTGGTTTCTGGCGGCGTTTGGCGGGACGCTGGCGGATCGTTTGGGGTTCCGGCGCTCGCTGTCGCTGGCGTACTTCATTTTAAGCTGCTCATATTTTTTGCTGGGCTCGCTGGGATCGGGCTGGATGGCTCCTTTGCGGGCGGCGGTGCCGCTGGTGGTGCTGGTGACGGTGGTGCTGATGCTGCCGGCGCTGGGAATCGCGCTGGTAAAACCGTGTGTGGTGGGGACGACGGCACGCGCGTCGAAGGAAAACGTGCGGTCAATCGGCTATTCGATTTACTACACGCTGGTGAATATTGGTGGAGCGGCGGGGCCGTATGTGGCTTCCTACGTGCACCACCATCTGAGCGTGGAAAACGTGTTTCGCGTGGCGGCGCTGAGCGTGTTCCTGATGTTCTTCAGCGTGCTGCTGTTCTTCAAGGAGCCGCGCCGGTCGAATGAAGCGCAAACGGCGAGCCTGGGGCAGGCGGCGCGGAATTTCGCGACGGTGCTGCGCAACCCGAGATTCATGCTGTTCCTGCTGATTTTTTCCGGATACTGGATCGTGTACTGGCAGGAATTCATCATTCTTCCGTTGTACGTGCACAATTACATCAATCCGCACACGGACACGGAACTGATGCTGGTGACGGGGCCGCTGGTGGTGATTTCGCTGCAGATGGTGGTGAGCCTGCTGACACGCAAGATTCCCGCGTTTCGCGCGATAACGCTGGGGACGCTGATTTCAGCGCTGGCGTGGGTGATTTTGATTGTGCATCCGACGGTCCCGATGGTGATCGTGACGCTCGCGACCGTGTCGCTGGGCGAGATCACGCAGTCGCCGCGCTACTACGAATATATTTCGCGGCTGGCGCCGTCGGGGCAGCAGGGCACGTACATGGGATTCGCATTTCTGCCGATCGGAATCGGGTCGCTGATCGGCGGGTGGTTCGGGGGAATGCTGGTGCATCACTTTGGCGAAGTGGAGCATCAACCGCAGCGGATCTGGTGGGCCGTGACGGGGGTGGGGCTGGCTACGGCGCTGCTGCTGTGGATTTACGACCGGATTTTGAAGCCGGGACGGGCGTGAGGTCGTGAGCGCGGACTGGATCAGTTAACCATGCGCCGGAGATTTTCGACGGCTTGGCGGGCCAGGGTGTAGCGCGGTTCGATGCGCAGCGATTCATTGAAGCATTCGCGCGCGCGGGAGAGCATGCCTTTGGCGACATAGGCGCGGCCGAGATTGAAATGGGGGAAGTGGCGCGGATCGTAACGCGGAGCGACGATGGCGCGTTCGAGCCAGGGAATGGCTTCGTCGTATTTGCCTAGCTGGATCAGGTAGGAGCCGATGTCGTTGTAGGGATTGCCGAATTCGGGATCCACTGCGATGGCGCGCTGGCATTCGGCGATGGCGTCTTCGACTTTTCCCTGGAAATGGTAGGTCCAGCCCAGGAATGTGTGGGCTTCAGCGGTGGGGAATAGTTCGAGCGAACTCTTGTAGAGTTGCACGGCGCGATCGTAGTCGCCCTCCATCTGCGCGCGGTAAGCCTCTCGCAGCAGCGCCCACGCCCGTTCCTGTTGAGTCAGTGACATGATTTTCCGATTGGTCTCCGCGGCGCAATCACATCGCGCCGCTTACCGTGCGTGCACGGACAAGATTGTCTGTGCACGGCGCTATTTTAGCGCGGAGCGGCGGATGCGGCGGCGCAGCTTTTCCAGCAGGGCCTCGAGGCGCTTGGTGTAGCGCACCGGATAGACCGCGGTGCGATTAATCTGGCGATAGGCGCGCGGCAGGCGCGCCAGGCCGGCGAGGCAGCGGGCGCGCAATTCGCTCACGGGCTGCGCGGGAGCCACGCGCTTGCCGTCGCGCATGACTTCCAGGAGCATAGCCTCTCCGCCGTCGGCGGGCTCGCCATCGAGGGCGATGCGGTCGTTGCGGAATTCGCCGGACGGCGCGGAGTAGCGGAACACCTGCTTGCGGCCGGGGTAGGTGACCTTCGCGGCGCTGAGCTTGGCCGCTTCGCGAACTTTTCCGCCGCGCTCGACTTCGACCAGCTTGTAGATCAGGTTCAAGTGCGGAGCGTCACCGGGTGTGGCGAGGGCGGTGCCGACGCCAAAGGCGTCTATGGCGGCGTGCTTGGCGAGCAGCGAGGCGATGCGCGTCTCATCGAGATCGCCCGACGCAAAAATTCTGACATCTTTCCATCCGGCGCGATCGAGCTCGCGGCGGACCCACTGGCTGTCTTTCGCGAGGTCGCCGCTATCGAGCCGCACGCCGGCGGGCTTGCGATTCATGGCGATGATTCTCTTCACGGCGGTGTGCACGTCGTAGGTATCGAGCAGCAGGACGGCATGTTCCGGGAACGCATCTAGGAATTGCGAGAAGGCTTCGGCCTCGTCCTCGTGCGCCATCACCCAGGAATGCGCCTGAGTGCCGTAGGTTTCCATGCCGAATTGCTGGCCGGCCAGCACGTTGGACGTGCCCTGACAGCCGCCGATGGCCGCGGCGCGGGCGGCGAGCAGGCCGGCCTGGCTGCCGTGGGCGCGGCGTGCTCCGAAATCAACGACCTGGCGGCCCTTGGCGGCGGTTACGACGCGCGCCGCTTTGCTGGCGATCATGGTCTGGTAGCTGAGGGTCGAGAGGAAGTACGTCTCCATGATCTGGCCTTCGATGATGGGCGCGACGACGCGCAACATGGGTTCGCCGGGAAAGACCAGGGAGCCTTCGGGCATGGCCCAGACGTCGCCGGTGAAGCGGAATTTCGCGAGGTAGTCGAAGAATTCGCCGCGGATATTGCGGAAGACGGGATGGCGGCGCAGGTATTCGATTTCCTGCGGCGAGAAGCGCACGTTTTCGAGAAATTCGAGGGCCTGCTCGAGGCCCGCCGCGACCAGATAATTGCGGTGCGGGGGAAGATGGCGGACAAACAGCTCGAACGTGGCGCGTGCCTCGAAGCGGGTCTGCAGATAACCCGCAGCCATGGTGAGCTCGTACAGATCGGTTAAGAGGCCTGAGTGTTCTGACATTTTTACTTTCCGGGCGCGGCGGCTGTGAGGTCGCGGCGCAAGGTAAGGCCACCGTCAACTGCGAGCACCTGTCCCGTGGTGTAATTATCGGGCTCGAGAAAAAAACGCACGGCGCGAGCGACGTCTTCGGGACGGCCGAAACGCGATATGGCGCCGCCGGCGATGTACCGGTCGTACTTGCCGGACTGCACGCTGGCCGTGGCCATGCCCGCGACGGTTGCCCCCGGCGCGACCACGTTCACGCGCACATGCCGCCACTGCTGGGCCAGAATGCGCGCCGCATGCAGCAACGCCGCCTTGGGCGCGGCATAATTCAGGCTCGATGGGAACGCCGCGAGCGCTTGCATGCTGGAGAGCAGCACCACGCTGCCATCCTGCGCCCCGCGCTCCATGGATTCGCCCAGCTCTCTGGCCAGGAGTACTGGTCCCACATAGTTGGATTCCAGAGAAGCGAGCAGAGTTTCACGATTCAGATTTTCGAAGGCGACGCGCGCAGGGTCGCCCGGAAAGATGGCGGCGCCAGCGAGGGGCGCGGCGATTCTTGCAGCGGCGGACAGATAGGCTTGGCGGACTTCAGCGGCGGCAATATCGCCCTCGACCAGGGTGATGCTGCAAGGGAAGCTGGCTTCGAGCGCGCGGCGCAGAGCTTCGGCGCGTTCGCGATTGGCGCGGAAACCGACAACCAGGTGGGCACCTTCGCGGGCGAGCAACGCGACGGTAGCGGCTCCCAGGCCGCCGGAGCCGCCGGCGACGATGAGGGTCCTGCCGGCGAGCGTCTTTTCGGGGAAGTGGTACTGAAACTCGTGGTACGCGCGGGCTTGGGCGGCGTCCCAAAACTGCGAGATCATGAGCTCCTCATTGCCCTTCGGATTTACTACATGTATATGGAACGAAGCAGCTTATTCCGCGAAACGAGAGGAATGAAAAGACAAAACCCCCAAGCCTCGGCTCCGTTAGCGGGAGCGAGCATGCCTGGGGGTTCGTCGTCAATCCCTGCGCCGAAAGGACTACTTCAAGACGGCGTCTTTGAATGCTTTCGCAGCGCGCAGACGCACAACAGTCTTGGCCTTGATCTTGATAGTTTCGCCGGTGGCCGGATTGCGACCCAGACGCGCCTTACGATGCGCCTTGACGGCGCGGCCGATGCCGGGAATGACGAACTTGCCCGCGCTCTTGGCCTCTTTCACAGCCAACTTGAACAATTCATCGAAGAAAGCCACGGTCTGCTTCTTGGAAACGGGCTTCTCCGGGGTGCTCACCTTCTCCGTAATGTACGAAATAATCTTAGACTTGCTCAGCGGATTTGCCATCGAGTTGCCTTTTCCTCCTCAGGTTAAGTTGCCTAGCGCTGCCGCGGTGCGGTGCGCCTTGGGGACTATAGCTACAGTGGCGCTTGAACGCAAGTCAAACCTTCAAAAAAGCCCGATAAAATGGGCTTTTCCTTCGCGCACGATTTTCGCGGGAAGAAATTACTGCGCGGCCAGTTTTTCGTAGAAGATAGCCACGGACTTGATACCACCGAAATAATTTTCCAGGGCGATGTGTTCGTCCGGCGCGTGCGCGTTTTCATCGGGCAATCCGAAGCCCAGCAGGACACAGGGAACCTTGAAGGTGTCGTGCATCTGGGTGACGAAGGGAATGGAACCGCCTTCGCGGATGAAGACGGCTTTTTTGCCGAAGCCGGATTCCAGAGCGTGAATGGCGGTCTGAAAAATCGGATGAGTGTACGGCGCGACCCAAGCTTTGCCGGTGCTGAGCACCTGAAAATTGCAGGTGACTGATTTCGGCAGCAGCTTGCGGATGTGACGCTCGACCTGCCGCGCGATTTTCGCGGGATTCTGGTTGGGTACCAGACGGGTGGAAATTTTCGCGAAGGCTTTCGAGGGAATCACGGTCTTCGCGCCTTCGCCGAGATAGCCTCCCCAGATGCCGTTCAATTCCAGTGTGGGGCGCGTCCAGAGCCGCTCAACGATCGTAAATCCCTTTTCGCCGTCGAGTGCGGGGGCGCCCACCGTCTTGCGAAATTCCTTTTCTTTCCAGGGCAGGGAATTGAGCGCTTTGCGTTCGGTACGCGAGAGAGCGGCGACGTCGTCGTAAAAGCCGGGCACGGCGACGCGGAAATTCTTGTCGTGCAGCTTCGCGATCATTTCGGCAAGAATCGTGATGGGGTTGGGAACCGCGCCGCCAAAAACGCCGGAGTGCAAGTCCTGGGCCGGCCCGGTGATTTCCAGCTGGTAGTAATTCAGGCCGCGCAAGCTGTAGGTGATGGAAGGCACGCCCTTCGCCAACATGGAGGTATCGGAGACGACCAGCGCATCGGCCTTCAGCCGTTCGCGATTGCCCTGCACGAAATCCCACAGGCTGACGCTGCCGACTTCCTCTTCGCCTTCGATCATCACCTTGACGTTCAGGGGCAGCTTGCCGGTCTGGTTTTTCAGCGCTTCCAGAGCTTTGAGATGAATGTGCACCTGGCCTTTGTCGTCGGCGGTACCGCGGCCGAAAAGCTTGCCGTCGCGAACGGCAGGCTCGAAGGCCGGAGACGTCCAGAGGTTCAGCGGCTCGGCCGGCTGCACATCGTAATGTCCGTAGAGCAGAATGGTGGGCTTGCCGGGAGCGTGCAGCGATTCGCCGTACACCAGGGGGTGCATTTTGGTGGGGGTGATTTCCACATTTTCCAGACCCGCGGCCCGCAGTTTCTCCGCCACCCAGTGGGCGGCGCGCTCGATATCGGGTTTATGCTCGCTCTTGGTGCTGACACTGGGAATGCGCAGGAATTCTTTCAGCTCGTTCAAATTTTCATCGCGCCTGGATTCAATATATTCGATCAGATTCATTGCGGGCCCCTCGCCTGTATGAACGTAAGTTCCGCGCCGGATAATTTCCCGGCGCGGTATGAATGCGCATGAATTCCACACCGCTGCACAAGGTTGCGATTCTACGGAACCTTAAGCGATTTCAGCAAGCTTTTTACGGACTGTGTTTTTGGACACTTTCCAGCCGGGCACGGTTGACTCGCGTGCCCCCCGGATGCAGCATAGCAGATAGCCATGAGCGAGCCGCAAAGCAGCAAAACCCGGCGCAGTTCGCGCGTATTCACGCGCATTCCGGTGCGCGCCACCGGTAAGAACAGCGACGGGCGGAAATTCCGCGAGAACAGCCAAACCATCGTGATCAACGCGCACGGCGGCCTGCTCTATCTGCAAGAAACGCCCGAACTTGGAGCCCAGTTGGTGCTGATCAATCCGGTTACCGAAGAAGAGCAGGAATGCCGGGTTGTGTATCTGGGCGACCTTTCCGAGAAAGGCACACGCATCGGTGTGGAGTTTCTCTCACCAAGCCCGCATTTCTGGGGTGTAGATTTCGCACCACAAGATTGGCCCGCGCGGCCGTCCGCCCAGCCGTCCCGCTAGCTGCCTGCTCCCCCTTCGTACGATACGTGTTCCTTGGGCACACCGTTTCCGAGGTCCCTTGCGAGAGTTCTATCACGAGCGAGGATACATTTGTGGGTGACGAGGGAGGGATAGCGATGTGCAGGGAGGCGGAAAGTGACCGCGGGTCATAACCGCTTAGAGCGGAGATGCACTGCGCTTATTTTGCTGAGGGGAGCGTATCGTAGGGGGAAAGATCCACGGTTTTCCATTTGCCATCCATGATGTCCTTGCGAATTTCCGCTGCGGATTTGCCCTGCTGCGTTTCGGTGTAGGCGAGCACGGCCTCCTTCTTGCAGAGAGCGCAATGGGCGCCGTGATAATCGGTGAAGCAATCCAGCAAACTCTTGTGCCCGTCTTCCTTGTCGCAGCGGCAGTAGCAAGGCTGTTGATAGAGGACGGGTTTCACTTTCGCCGCGAGCGCGTAGATATTTTGCGTTTCGGGGTCGGAAAATTGCGCCGCAGCGAGAGTGTCGGGCAGCGCTCCTTGCGGCGGCAGCAGGTGATACGCGGGAACGTCAGGCTTTTGCGCAGGAGCTGCGGGAGCGTGGGAGGGAGCCGGTTGCGCCGCCTGCCCGGAAGAATTCTGAGCGTGCAGGAAGCCGACGCCAAATCCAGCGAAGGCAACTCCGAGGACGACCGTTACGATCCCAGCTTTGCGGAGCATTGCGGACCCTCCCCAGCGGCGGCGCGATTGTGAATCTCGCGAGCGGCCGCCAGCGTTTCGTCGCACAGGAATCTTATCATTCCCGCAGCCGGGACGCCGGAAAGATTCGCGCAGCGGCTGCCGCGCCGGCGATGATCTAGACTAGGACGGTTCCGCCGTCCACCGCGACGATCTGGCCGCTGCTGTACCCCTCTTCCATCAGGTAGATATGGGCGCGGGCGACGTCCGACGCCTCAGCGACGCGGCCCAAGAGCAACGTCTTGCCGCGTATGGCCAACGGCGGACAGGGCTAGTGCGGCGGGTTCCCGATAGCGAGGGCAACGCGACAATAAAAAAGCATCCTCCGACTCGCGGCGGCTATCTAAGCCAGTGACGGAAAAGAGGAGGAACGGAATATGGCAAGTCCGAGCCAAGTCAGCTTGATCCCGCCCTTTACGCGCGAGACCGCGATTCTGAAAGTGCGTAAGGCTGAAGACTCGTGGAACTCGCGCGATCCGCAAAGAGTTGCGCTGGGCTACACGGTGGATTGCCCGTGGCGGAACCGCGCGGAATTCATAAATGGCAGGGAGCAGATCATCCAATTTCTAACGCGCAAGTGGAGCCGGGAGCTGGAGTACCGGTTGATCAAGGAATTGTGGGCGTTCGACGGCGCGCGGATTGCGGTGCGTTTCGCCTATGAGTGGCGCGACGATTCCGGCCAATGGTATCGCGCCTACGGCAACGAGAACTGGGAATACGATGCCGAGGGCTTCAATGGCCATCGGCATGCGAGCATCAACGATCTGCCGATCAAGCCTTCGGAGCGGCTGTTCCATTGGCCGCAGGGCCGGCGGCCAGACGACCATCCGGGGCTCAGCGATCTGGGCCTTTAGAACCAGAACTGTGCTGCCGCGCAAATCGTGGGGGCATTGTTCCCCTACGTTTGGTGTGTGTTCCATCGCAACAACGCAGCAAGAAGGATTTCTCTTTGAAGCCGCGAATGTGCTTCCTGCAATGCAGCGGCAAATGGGCTTCGTTGTTTACCGGCGCCTTGGTACGCTACGATGTTAGCGGAGGGGTGTGAGAGCGGTTGAATCAGACGGTCTTGAAAACCGTTAGGCTCGAAAGGGTCTCGTGGGTTCGAATCCCACCCCCTCCGCCAAGAGGCGTGCGTTGCGGCACGTCGCCCAAACTTTTCGCGCGATTTCGAGATATTTCTGGGCTGCAAACGCGGCGTAGCTGGGATTTCTCATTGCTTCGGCCCGGCGAGGTGTGCCATAAATCCGCCCCGGCATGACCTTCACCTTGTTCGATTGGTCCGCGATTATTGCGTACCTGCTGATTACTCTCCTGCTCGGACTCTATTTCCGCCGCACCGCCAGCCGTAGTTCGGAAGATTATTTTGTGTCGGGACGCACCGTATCCTGGTGGCTGGCGGGCACCTCGATGGTCGCCACTACCTTCGCGGCCGACACTCCGCTGCTGGTTGCGGGGCTGGTTTATACCCAGGGCATTTCCGGGAACTGGATCTGGTGGGCGTTTTTGCCCTCGGGAATGATGACGGTGTTTCTGTTCGCCCGCTTGTGGCGGCGCTCCGGGCTGATGACCGACGTGCAGTTCGCGGAAATGCGTTACTCCGGCAAGCCCGCCGCGTTCCTGCGCGGCTTCCGCGCCATCTACCTCGGCGTGCTGATGAACTGCCTGATCCTGGGCTGGGTCACCAAAGCAATGATCAACATCGTGGGCACCACGCTCGGTCCCACCATCACTCAATGGCATTTTCTGCAAAGCATGTCGCGCAGCCTGGTGGAGGTGTTCGGCCCGGTGTTTTCCGGAACCGACGGCTACGCGCTCATCGTCTGCATCTTTTTCCTGATTCCGTTTACCGGCTTTTATGTTTCGCTCGGCGGACTTTCCGGCGTTCTGTGGACCGACCTGTTTCAATTTGTGTTGAAGATGGGAATCGTCATTGCCATCGCGTGGTACGCCGTGCGGGCGGCCGGCGGCATGGGCGTGATGATTGGACACATCGAAGCGCTGCGCGCGAAAAACGGCGGCGCCGATCCACTGGCATTTCTTCCGGATTTTTCGCAGGGCTTCGCCAGCGAGACTCTCTGGACGTTGCCAGTAATCACTTTTGCCGTGTATCTCGGCGTGCAGTGGTGGGCCTTCTGGTATCCGGGTGCGGAACCCGGCGGAGGCGGCTATGTCGCGCAGCGCATCTTCTGCGCGCGCGACGAACGCCAGGGATTGCTATCCGTGCTGTGGTTCAACGTGGCGCATTACGCGCTGCGCCCGTGGCCGTGGATTCTCACGGCGCTCGCGGCCATCGTGCTGTATCCCGGCCTGGCCCATCCGGAAACCAGTTACATGATGATGGTGAACGATCATGTGCCGCACGCGTTGCGCGGAATCATCGTCGCCGGTTTTCTGGCGGCGTTCATGTCCACGATCGCCACACAATTGAACTGGGGCGCGTCGTACGTGGTAGAAGATTTTTACCGCCGCTTTCTGGTTCGCGGCGCGTCGGAACGCCACTACGTGCGCGTCTCGCAGGTCGTCACGGTGCTGCTGGTGATTGCCAGCGGCTACGTGTCCGCGCAGTTGGCCTCGATTCGTTCCGGCTGGCAGGCGGTGCTGGAAGTGGGCGCGGGGACCGGCAGCGTCTATCTGCTGCGCTGGTACTGGTGGCGCATCAATGCCTGGAGCGAAATTTCCTCGATGATCACGGCGCTGGTTTTGACTCTCGCGTTGAATTCGGAGGGATTCTGGAGCGTGCTGATCGGCCGGCCCATACTTTTTACCGGCACTACGACGGTGCTCTTCGCCAAGAATGTCTTGACCACGACGCTGCTTACGAGCGCCGTGTGGATCACGGTGACGCTGCTCACCGCGCCGGAGCCCAACAGCATCCTGCTGTCGTTCTACCGCAAGGTGCGGCCCGACGCAACCGGTTGGAAACGGATCGCTGCGCTTGCCCCGGAAACTGCGGAGACGCATGACCTGGCGCGCAACCTGTGGTGCTGGATCCTCGGCACGGTGATGGTGTACAGCGCGCTATTCGGTGTGGGCAAATTGCTGGTGCAAAAATGGGAGCTGGGAATCTGCCTGGTAACGCTCGCCGCGATCTCGGCGTGGCAAATGTCGCGCGAATTGAGCCATGGCCACGGCTCGCCCGAACGATTGGCATAAGGGGCTCGATAAAACGCGCGCGGCGATGGCGCGGGCCCTGGCGCCGGAGAAGACGAAGACTCAGCGCGTCGTTGCGGGCACCAGTTTGTGCAGCGTGTCCGCGACGCCCTGCGGGCGGAAGCCGAATGGGCCGGGTTGCGTCTTGAAGGCAATGCGCCCATCGCGATCAATCACGTAGAGCCGGTCGGGCCAGCCGGTGTAGTCGCGCTCGGTGGCGTTATCGAAACCGTCCACGACCGCCGGAAAGTGAATTCCCAGTTTTACGACGCACATCTGGCCCATCTCCGCGCGTTCGGCGAAGTTCCTGGGGCTGGCGAAGATGACGTGGTCGTCCAGATTATCGGGATCCTGCCACAGGTCGCTGGTGTGCGCTTCGCGGATATACACCACGTAAAATGCGACTTGATCCTTATATTGCTGGTAGAGCGTGTTGAGGGCGGGAACCTCCCGCCGGAAGGGAGGTCAAGTGTAACTGCCGAAAACCAGCACCACCGGTTTCTGCCCGCGCAGGGACGACAATTGAAAAGTGCTCTTGTGGTCCGGAGTTTCCAGCGAAAAATCCGGGGCCATGTCGCCGACGGAAAGGCGGCCCTTGCGCGCGACCATCCAGAGCGGCTTGAAAGGCAGCACTACAAATGCCGGCCAGGGCACGTAGCGCATGGCGCCGGCGAAGGTGTCCGGAGATTGCAACATCAGCACGAAGAGCGCGCCGGTGATCAGGGCGTACAGCACGACGAACCCGCCGGCGATTTTCAGCAGCTTGGTGATAATAGAGATTGCCTGGTGCGTCAAAGTCGCTGGATCCTTTTCATCCTGGGATTCCGATCGTTACTCGCGGATGTAACCGTGCCGCGCCACGACTGCCGCGCGCGAGAGGTGTCCTTCGTGCGAAACCGCCGGAACGCCCGACGCGGTGACCCAGCGGTTGTAAAAGTTGAATAGCGAGCAGACCGTGATGGTGTAGAAAATCTCGTCGTCCGTCCAGCCGATGCCGCGCAAAGCTTGTGCGTCGGCCTCGGCGATGGCGGGCAGCTCTCGGGTTACCTTTCCGGCAAACCGCAGCAAAGCCTTGTCCTTTTCCGGCAGCGCAGACGATTCCAGGTCGCGCAGCGCATTCCACACCAGTTCCTCGCTGCCCATCAGCTCCGCCGCAATCGCCGCATGGCATTTCGTGCAGAATTCGCACTGGTTTACGCTGGAAGTGTAGGCCGCGATCAATTCGCGCAGCGCCGGAGTGAGCGGCGCGTCTTCGTGCATCACCGCGTGCGTGAAACGCGCCAGATGGGCGGTGGCCGCGGGACGGAACGCGAACAGGTGCCAGATCTTCCAGTATTCGCCGCCGGATTCCTGGGCCTTGCGGATCATCTCCGCGTAAGGCCCGGGCTGCGGATTTCGCTCCACGCCTGGCAGGAACATTGGCTTCATTTGTGTTTGCGTGGAAGGCATCGGATACTCCCCGGCGCTGGACGCCATCTGCTGGCGAAACAGTAGCCTCCTTACCGCTGCGTGTCTCTAGTATTTTCGCATTATTGCGATTTTTCGCACTCGCCGTCAGATTGCACTCAATTTCGGGGCGCTCAAGGCCCCGGGCTTTTGCGGGGAGGGTGTGGATGAAGCGAGGGTTGGTGCGCGGGGTCGTGACAGTTGTAGTGCTACTAACAGCGATGGCGTTCGCAGCGCAAGCTCAAGTACCGACCGGAACAATCAACGGCATTGTGACCGACCCGCACCAGGCGGTCGTGACTGGCGCGCACGTTTCCGCCACCGAGCGCGCCACGGGAGTGACGCACGATACGGCTTCCAATGGCGACGGTGTCTATTCGATCCCCAATCTTCCCGCTGGCCTGTACGACGTGCGCATCGAAGCAGCCGGCTTTGCCGCAAGCGAATTTCGTGGCGTGCAGCTGGAGGCCGGACGCGCGAGCACTCTCGATACCGAGCTGAAACTCGCAACCGTCGCGCAAAGCGTGACCGTCACCGACGTGACCACCACCGCCGAGCTGACGCAATCCGTGATCCAGGGGCAGATTACTTCCTCGACCATTGAAAATGTTCCCTTGAACGGACGGAATTTCCTGGAGCTTGCGTACCTGGTGCCCGGCAACCGCCCGGCGCCGAACTTCGATCCGACGAAAACCAATACTTTGGAAGTCAGCTCCGCCGGCAGCGTGGGTCGCGGCGGCAATATCACCGTGGATGGCGGCGACAACAACGACGAAGTGGTGGGCGGCACGCTATCGAATTTTCCGGAGGATTCGATCCAAGAATTTCAAATCGCCACGGCGCGATTCACGGCGGAAGCAGGGCGTTCGGGAACCAGCATCGTCAACATCGTCACCAAGTCGGGAACGAATCAATATCACGGCTCGCTTTTCGATTACGAACGCAACGGCCACCTGCAGGCTCTGCCGTACACTTTTGACCGGGCGCTAGCCGCTCCGCCTTTTAACCGGGAACAATTCGGAGGCTCGGTGGGCGGTCCGATCAAGAGCAACAAGGCCTGGTGGTTTGCGTCCGCCGAGTATAGAGATCAGAACGCCGCCATTGAAACGGGAGAGCGCCAGTACGGCGCCAACCCCGCGGAAGACGTGATTCTAAATACCTTCGCGCCGGCGCCGCTGCGCGAAGCGCTGGTCGTCACCCGCGTTGATTACCAGCTCGATCCGACCAACACATTGATGGCGCGATATTCCTTCGATCGTTCCACGGATACCAATCAGGCCTCCGCAGCGACCGTCACTCCGCTGCTCACCGAGACGGAACGGCAAAATTCGCTGAACAGATTCAATTCGCTGGTCGCCGGCTGGACGAAGACCATTTCCTCAACAAAAGTGAACAACGTAATTTTTCACTTCGATACGTTTTTGAACGTGATCCCCGAATTTCCCAACAGTGCGCCGAGCACGAATCCCCCGGGCCTGGCTTCGACGAACGAGCTGATTTATCCGGATATCGCGGACGGCGTGAACTTCAACGTGCCGCAAAGCACGCATTTGAATCGCTATCAAGTAGGAGACACGTTCACCTGGGCTTTAGGCAAGCACACGCTGCATTTGGGCGGCGAGTATCAACATGCCACAGCGTTCGGCGAGATCAACGTGTTTGGCAGCGGCAGCGTGATGCTCACGTCGGATTTCGGTTTCGCAGATCTGAATGGCGACGGCGTGGTAAACGATCTGGATATTCCCATCGCCGTCGCGATCCAGAGCGCCGCTCCGATCCAGCCCGTTCCCATTCCCAATATTTCCAATAGCTACATCGCATTTTTCGCGCAAGATGATTGGCGCGTCACGCGCAATCTCACCTTGAACCTAGGTCTGCGCTGGGATTTCGATACCGACGCCACCGGCACCAGCAGTGCTTACGGCCCGTGCCCTAACCTTACTTCAGTACCCACCGTCCCGTGCTCGTGGATGGCAAACGTGATTGACCTTAGCCATCATCCGGACAAAAAAGATTTCGGGCCGCGCGTAGGCTTTGCCTACGACCCGTTCGGGCACGGCAAGACCGTAATTCGCGGCGGCTTTGGCATCTACTACGACCGGATCGTTTTTGAAGTTCCCGGCTATCAGCTCGTACAGAATGACCGCGCGCTTACGATCAATGAATATGCAGGTTCGTCCTGCACGTATCCGGGCGATCCTGCGCCACCTAATCTCAATACCTGCTTCTTCGGGATTCCCGGAACGACGTTCGCGCCCGGCAGCCCCACGCTCGCGAACCCCTTCAGCGGTCCACGACAAGCGGGGGGTGTGGGAATCATCGTGGACGACAAGAATACGCATCACCCCTTGTTCCAGCAGACGTCGCTGGGCATGCAACAGCAGTTCGGCGCTAGCTGGACGGTGAGCGCGGACGGACTCTACGTCTTCGGCCAGCGCCAGTTGATCGCGCAATATCTGCGGAGCACGACCTCGACGTCACCATACATTTCCTGCCCGGGAAGCAACATTCCGTGCACGATCACCGACCCGCTGACCGGAATTTCCGACCAGGTGACCGTCGCGACGTCGAACGCGCATTCCTGGTACGACGGCTTGCTGGTCAGCGTGCAGCACCGGCCTGTCAAAGTTGGCCCCGTGACTTATCTTTTCAACGCGAGCTACACGCTGTCCAAGACGCTGGATTATTCCGACGACGATCAAGTTCCTTCGTACACCACCGTTGAAAACGTCAACCTGATCGAAGGCACTGTGGGCCCGCAGACCGAGAAAGGTTACGGTGCCAGCGACGAGAGGCACCGCCTGACGGTGTACGGCCTGCTGCAAATGCCCTGGGGTTTTTCACTCGCGCCGCTCTATACATTCGGTTCAGGCGTTCCCGCGGACACGTATCTTCCGGACCTCAACTTGAACGGGGAATCGCTGCCCGCGCGCCTGCCGATTCTGGGGCGCAATTCGCTGGGTCGCAGCGTGAAGAACAGCAACCAGCTCAACCAGGTGATCAACGAGTGGAATGCGCTGCCGGCGTGTCCGGCTCCGGCTCCCTGCAATGCCGGCGGCCCGCTGGAGAACGTTCCCGGTGGAATCAATTTCAGCAGTCCGTTCAACTCCGTGGATTTGCGCCTGACGAAGGACATTCCCATTCGCGAAAGGTATCATGTGCAACTGATGGCCGAATCGTTCAATCTGTTCAACAGCGTCAACATTCGCGGCTTCACGAATACGTCCTATTCCGGACGCAACATCTCCCTTGTGCCGGTGGGCACCAATCCCGGCAATATAGATTCGACGTTTTTTCAGCCCGTGAACACCGCGGGCGGATTTTTCGGCTCGGGCGGACCGCGAGCATTTCAATTTGCGGTACGATTTACATTCTAGATGCAAGAACTCGGCCCACGCTGCAGCGGCAGGCACGAAAAGTCTTAGCGAGGAGAAAATCGTCATGGCGCACATCCATATTCCCGAGGGCGTTCCCGGTATCCGCGGGCCGATGCTCCTCAGCCCAGAAACCACGAAGCCGCTGCGCGAGCTGGTGGAAATCCTGCTGCGAGGGCCTAATTCTCTGGCGCCGGCGGAGCGGGAAATGATCGCAACCTACGTTTCGTCGGAGAACGATTGCTATTACTGCCAGCATTCGCATGGCGCCGCCGCGGCCGAACATCTCGGCGGGAATTACGAGTTGATTGACCAGATCAAGCGCGACTACCGGTCCGCGCCTGTTTCCGAGAAGCTTAAAGCACTGCTGGCGATTGCCGGAAAAGTGCGCCAGGGCGGCAAGCAGGTAACCACCGCGGACGTGGAGCGCGCTCGCGCGCAGGGCGCCAGCGACAAGGAAATTCACGACACGGTGCTGATCGCAGCGGCCTTCTGCATGTTCAATCGCTACGTGGACGGCCTGGCCACCTGGCAGCCGCAGGACCCGGACATGTATCGCGAGATGGGCAAGCGATTGGCCGGCTCCGGTTACCTCGTGCCGGGCTGGGAACGGCCGGTGCAAAAAGCTCAGACAAAATAATTCCGTCAATTATCAGGAGGAGCGCAAACCATGCCACACATTAATTTGCCAGAAGGCATTCCCGGCATTCTGGGTCCCATGGCGTTCAGCCCGCAAACGGCCAAGCCGATGAACGAGCTGGCGGAGGTGCTGCTGCGAGCGCCGAATTCGCTGACCCAGGGCGAGCGCGAGATGATCGCGACGTACGTCTCGTCGCGGAACGATTGCTATTTCTGCCAGACGGTGCACGGCGCCGCAGCCGCCCATTATCTGGGCGGGAAGGAAACGCTGGTGGAAGAATTGAAGCGCGACTTCGAAGCCGCAGCAGTTTCAGACAAGCTGAAGGCGCTGCTGGCGATTGCCGGAAAAGTGCAGCGGGGCGGCAAGCAGGTAACCACCGCGGACGTGGAGCGCGCCCGCGCGCAGGGCGCGACGGACAAGGAAATTCACGATACGGTGCTGATTGCCGCGGCGTTCTGCATGTTCAATCGCTATGTGGACGGCCTGGCTACCTGGGCGCCGCGCGATCCGCAGCGCTACCGCGAGAGCGGCAAGCGCATTGCCAACGAAGGCTATATCCATTCCACGGATCACCTGCCGAAAGTGGCTTCGTGACGTTAGCCGATGCGACCTGACGCGACCGGACCCGCGCACGGTCATCCCGCCGTGGCCGGCTTCTCTTCCGTCCACAATTTCGTGATTTGCTCGAGCGACCGGCCTTTGGTTTCGGGAACCAGCCAGCCCACCAGAACGATCGTCAATAACGCGCCGCCGCTAAAGCACCAGAACGTTCCATCCGATCCCAGACGCTTCTGCATGATGGGAAACAGCTGGTTACCCAGATATCCCACCAGCCAGAGCGCGGTGGTGGCGATGGACATTCCGCGCCCGCGCACCTTCGTGGGATAAATCTCGGAGATGATCACCCAGCAGGCCACTCCATTGCCAAACGCGTGGCCGGCAACGAAGGACATCACCAGAATCAAGACGGCGACGCCGCTGCCATGCACGTGATAGATCCAGCCGACCAGGGCGAAGGACAAAAATTGCAGCGCGGTGCCGGCCAGGATCAGGGTTTTTCGTCCGGCGCGGTCCACCAGCCAAAGAGCGGCGAGCGTAAACAATAGATTGATCAGGCTCACCAGCACGGACTGGAAAAATGCATCGCTGGTGGCGGTTCCGGCGGCGCGAAAAATCTCCGGCAAAAATGAAAATACCGGCGTGATTCCGCTGATCTGTTGCAATCCCGCGAGCATGATGCCCAGCAACAGCGGGCGCCGGAATGTGGTGAAAAGCTCGGAGATGTGGCCTTCTTCCGTCGCCAGCGAATTCTCGATCTCAGCCGCTTCTTGCGTTGCGGCGTCCGCGCCGTTGATTCTGGCCAACACGCCGATGGCCTGCTCCCGCCGGCCCATCTTCATCAGCCAGCGCGGACTTTCCACGGCCGGCAAAATCATCAGCCCGAAGAGAATCGCCGGCACCACGCCGGCGAAAAACATCCAGCGCCAGCCCGTCGCGATGTTCCAGGCTTCATCGCCCATGCGCTGAATCAGCATGTTGACGAAAACCGCGGCGAGTATTCCCACCACGATGCCCAGCTGGTACAAAGTCACGCAGCGCCCGCGCACCTTGGTCGGCGCGATTTCGGCGATATAGTTGGGCGAAATCACCGACGCCGCGCCGATGCCAACCCCGCCAATCAGCCGCCAGAGCACAAATTGATGCAGGTCGGCGGCGAAGAGTATGCCCACGGAGGAGATGGCGAAACACAAGGCGCACAGCGCGAGGCCCTTCTTCTTTCCGAAATGGTCCGCGACGCTGCCCGCGGCCGCGCATCCGGCGATGCATCCCACCAACGCGCAGCCCGCGGCCCAACCCACGCCCGCCGCGTCCAGGTGAAACAACTGGCTCAAAAATCCGATGGCGCCGCTGATGACGATGTTGTCGTAGCCGAAGAGCAATCCGCCGAGCGTGGAGACGCTGGCGGCAATGATGAGAGGGGCGCGAGAATGGGACGAGTCGGCGATACTCCGCGGGTTACTTGCCGCCACGAGTGGTGGGCTCCAGCTCCGCGCCAAGGCGCTGCGGAGACTCGACGGCTGCTTTTGCCGCCAGCATGAATCCCAAAGTGTGCGCCATTCCGGCGTGCCAAGGCGCCGCACACGTCATTTGCGGCGTGTGGTCGGGAATCAGCACGCCGTCGAAGTGATTGCGGTGCAGGATCGCGAGAATGCGGAGCATGTCCACGTCGCCTTCGTCAATGAAGGTTTCGCGATAGTGCGGCACTTTCCCCACGACATTACGCAAATGAATGTAGGCAATCTTGCCTTGTTGGCTGTACCGCTCCACCGCGTCGTAAATATTGCCTTCGGTCATTTCCGCCAGCGTGCCCACGCAGAGTTCCAGCGCATTATTGCGGCTCGGCGCTAGATCAAGCAGCCGTTGATACATGTGCGGCTGATAAACCAGGCGCGGTTGCCGTCGCATGGTCGCCATGGGAGGATCATCCGGATGAGCGGCCAGCCGCACGCCCGCCTGCTCGGCCACGGGAATCACTTCTTCCAGAAATCTTTGCAGCCGCCGCCACAGTTCGTCGTGCGAAATCGTCGGCAAGGCGCCCGGGGGCGCGTTGCGATCGTAAATCATGTTCCAGATCATCCCGTTCGGAATAGGTTCGTCTTCCGCGGGGCCGTCCATCCCCAGCGTCACGGCGTGCCCGCGGCCTTCGGGCGCCGTCACGCGTCCACACACACCCGCCAGGCTGAAGTTGTAACCGAGCACTGGAATTCCCGCTTCGCCCAATCGCCGGATGATGGTTTTTACTTTCTCGACCTGCTGCGGCCGTTGCGGACCGTCGAGCAAAATGTCGTGCCAGTGCGCCGGATCAATATTTTCGATCGCGGCCAGCGCCAGCCCCGCCTCTTCAATTTGCGCGCGCAGCGCTTTCAGTTCTTGCACGGTCCAAAGTTTTTCCGGATCGCCGGCGACGCCCCACGGCTCGTATTTCGCTCCAGTTGGCTGATTGTTGCGCGGGTTGGAAGGACCCTGGTTGAAATAATCCACCAGGTGAACCACCACGTGGCTGCAGCCCGCCTGCCGCGCGAAATCGTAATAATCACGCGTCAGCATGTGGCGATAGAGTCCCAGTCCGATTTTCATAGGCGGTTCCCGATGCCCCCACCATAGTCCGGGCTTAGGATTTGTCCATTGATCTCGCTGGCCAGCGGCGAGCAAAGAAACACAAACGCATCCGCGATGGATTCCGGGCTGTTCCTTCTGCCCAGCGAAACGCGCAACACGAATTCCCGGTAGGCCGGATCTTCCTCGAACACTTTCAGCGAGCTACCCGCGGCGACATTGCCGGGCGAAACCACGTTCACGCGAATGCCGGAGAGCGCGTATTCCAGCGCCAGGCTTCGCGCCAGATTTTCCAGCGCGGCTTTGGCGGAGGCGTAGGAGGAAATTTGCGTGTGCGGCATGCGCGCCACATAGGAGGAGGTGAAAATCAGATGCCCCGCGATCTTGCGCTGCGTCCATTGCGCCAGCGCCGCGCGCGCCAGATACGTCTGCGCAAAATAATTGAAGCGGAAGATGCGCTCGAAGTCCGCTTCCGAGGTCGTGGCAAACGGATGCAGTCCGCAACCGCCGGCGTGACCGATCACCGTGTCCATTGCCGGAAACTTCTCGAAGGCCGCCTGCACCACGCGCCCGACTTGGCTGGAATCGGTGACGTCGGCCGCAAGATACAAGTAAGACGCAGGGGCGATCCTCCACTCGTCGAATATCCGCCGCGCTTGCTCCTCCGGCTTGATGTCGGTGAGCACCAGCGTCGCGCCGGCCGCCGCGAGCCGCCGCACCATGTGCTCGGCAATCGCGCCTAGAGCGCCGGTAATCAGGATCGTTTTTCCGGAAAGATCAATGGTGATCATGGCTCGCGGTGATTCGCAATCCGGCTCTACAGCACATGACGCGCTTGCCTACATAATTCCGAATTTCTGAAATGCTTCCACCGCGCTGCTTCCTTCCTCGATGGCTTTGCGCACCAGCTTCTCGCCGCGCGCCTTTTCCAGCGCGCGCGTGAACACTTCGCTTTCAACCTCGGCGGGAACCAGCAGCACTCCATCCACGTCGCCGAATAGAATGTCGCCCGGACGCACGCGCACCGCGCCGATCTCCACCGGAACGCGGAAATCCACCACCTTGTAGCGCGGCGCGGAATCCTGTCCATACGAGCCGAAGCCGAAAGTAGGGAAGCCCATGCTCAAGATGGCTTTGGTATCTCTCACGTAGCCGTTCAGAACCGCGCCGCGGCTGCCCAGTTTTCGCGCGCGCGTGCTCATCAACTCGCCCCAAAGCGCGTTGCGCGGCGATGATCCCGTGTTGACGTACACCTCGTTTGCGCGCAAATCGTCCAGCGCCTCCAGCATCAGCCCGAACGGCTTGCTCATCAGCGGATTCGCGCTGCCGGCAATTTTTTCGGCGAACACATCCACGGCCAGCACCGGCATCGCTCGCCCGATCAACACCATGTCCGGCCGCAGCGGCTGGATCTGCGGCGGCAGGAACTGGTGCTGCAGCTCGAGCTTGTCCATCACGTCGCCCACCACGCAGGTAAAAAGCTCGCGCTGCACGATGGCGAAAAGCTCGTCGTCGGACTTCCACAATTGCGCTGTGCTCATCGGCTCCGCGCCTCTTTGAGTTTCTCCACGAACTGCCGCGCCAGCTGCGTGATCGCCGCGTAATCGCCCGTCTTTGCTCCGGCCGTCAGATGTCCGCCGACGCCCACCGCCACCGCGCCCGCGCGAATCCAGTCGCCGACGCTGTCCAGCGTCACGCCTCCGGTGGGCATCAGCGACGCCTGCGGCAGCGGCGCCTTCACCGCCTTCACGAAGGCCGGGCCCAGTGTTTCCCCGGGGAATACCTTCAAAATGTCCGCGCCGCATTCCATCGCGTCAATCACTTCGCGCACCGTTCCGACGCCGGGCACGTACGGAATCTGATAGCGATTGCAAAGGCGCGCCGTCTCCGGATTCAGCGCAGGGCTCACGACAAAATGGGCCCCCGCGAGAATCGCGATCCGCGCCGTCTCCGGGTCCAGGACCGTGCCGGCCCCCAGCACGAACTGGCCGGAAAATTTATTCGCCAGATGCTCGATCACTCCGGTCGCTCCCGGAACCGTGTAGGTAATCTCCAGGACGGTGATGCCGCCCAGCGCGCAGGCGTCGGCGATGCGCGCGGCCTGGTCCGGACTTTCCGCGCGGATGATCGCCACCAATCCGGAATGCACGATCTTGCCCAAGACCTCGATTTTCGCGATTGCCATGATTTTCCTTCGTCCCGCGGCGCCGCGCTTGATTCCAAAAATCGCGCTCCGCGGCACACACCGCCAGCCGGGTTCCGCCGCGCGAATCGCGGCAGGACGCGATGCTACGCCGCCGATGATGCGCTGAGCCTGCCTAGAGTAACGATTTGCGATTCGCCGCACAAGCCAGCACTTCGCGGCGCGCCCGGTGGCCTCGGTTCGCCGTTTCCCATACTCTCCGCCGCGCTGTGAAACCAGCGAATCGCGCGGCGGTGTATACTGCCTCCGGGGCCCGAATGAAAGTGGCGAAGACCACGGTAACCTTTGGCGAGATCATGTTGCGCCTGGCGCCGCCAGGCTTTGAACGCTTCGTGCAAAGCCCGCATTTCCTCGCGACTTTCGGCGGCGGCGAGGCCAACGTCGCGGTCGCGCTTGCCGGATTTGATCTGCCCGCGGCCTTCGTCTCGGTGCTTCCCGAGAAGAACGCCCTCGCCGACGCGGTGATCGCGGAGCTGCGCAGCTTCGGCGTGGATACTTCCAGAATTGTGCGCGGCAAAGGGCGTCTGGGAATTTACTTCGTGGAAGCCGGCGCCAATCAGCGCCCGTCCAAAGTGATTTACGACCGGGAACATAGCGCGATTGCGCTGGCCAAACCTGGAGATATTCGCTGGGACAGCGTCTTCGAGGGAACGGCCTGGTTTCACGTCACCGGCATCACGCCGGCGATCAGCGCCACCGCCGCGGATTTGGCGCTCGAAGCCGTGCGCAAGGCCCGCGAACTGGGCATCGCCGTTTCCTGCGACCTGAATTATCGCAAGAATTTGTGGAAGTGGGGCAAACCAGCCACGGCGGTCATGACCGAGTTGCTCAAGTTCGTGGACGTGGCCATCGCCAACGAAGAAGACGTGCAAATGGCGCTGGGCATCCAAGCGGACGTGGACGTCCACGCCGGCAAGCTGGATCCCACGCAATATGAAAAGCTCACCGAGAAAGTGCTCGCCGCGTATCCGAACCTGAAAGCGATCGCCATCACCTTGCGCGAATCCCGCAGCGCCTCCAGCAACGGCTGGTCCGCGTGCATGAACGTCCGCAAGAAATTCATGCTCAGCCGCTCCTACGACATCACGCACATCGTGGACCGGGTGGGCTCGGGCGATAGTTTTGCGGCCGGCCTGATTTATGGCCTGCAAAAACTCGCCACGCACGAAGAAGCGCTCGAATTCGCGGTGGCGGCGGGCTGCCTGAAGCATTCCATCCCCGGAGATTTTCACCGTTGCAGCGTGGAAGAGGTGGAAGCTCTACTACGCGGAGACGGATCGGGCAGGGTGCAAAGATAAATTCAGCGGTACGCGCGAGCCGGCGTCTTGCACGGCGCGCGGGCACGCTGCGAACGGGTCCGTGCATTACCGCGCCGATGCGGACGCGCAAAATTATTCTGCGGCCTTCTCCGCGAGCGTCTCGACCACCGCGATATTTGGCAGAAGCTCCAGCGGAAACCCGTGCCGCTGCTGCAAGTACGCCGGACTATTGTAGGAAACCCACACTTTCCCCTGGCCGTCTTCCCAGACCAGAATCTTCAGCGGCAGGTCAATCGCGCTGCTGGGCGCGGCCAGCATCAAAGGCGTGCCGCCCTTTGGATTTCCGAAGATCAGCAGCTTGGTGGGCCGCATTTTCATGCCCGCCTTTTCCGCTTCTCCGCTATGGTCCACCAGCGCGAAGAGCGTCACCCCTTTTGCCAGCAGGATGCCTTTGAGTTTTTCCACAGTCTGATCCACCGAATGATTGCTGAGCTTGTTGATGATTCCGTTTTCTGCCGTTGGTGCCATGGGCGTCTCCTCTTCCTTTCGGGAATTGCTTTGAGGGTTTGCGCGCGCGGATCCGCGGATGGAAATCAGGTAAATCGTCATCGCCAGCCCTACCAGGGCCAGGAACAACGCGATCGTTACCGCCGGCGCCGCGGGACGAGGACGCATCGCGCTGCCGCGATCGAGGTCCCGCACCAGGCGCGCGTGCTGCCACCCCGCGAACAGATTCACCAGCACTCCCACGGCGATCATCGCGGTGCCGAACCATAGCGATTCTCCGTAAGAATGCGCGGGCAAGCCGGGCTCGGCGATCTGCAGCTCTTGCAAAAACAGCCCGAAGCGCGCCACGACGAACCCAAATCCCATCAAGGCTAGCCCCGTGCGAACCCATGCCAGCAGAGTTCGCTCGGCGGCCAGATAATCGGCCAGCGCGGCCTTCGGCGCGTGGCCTGTCGCGCTGCTCATGTTACGGCCTCCTGGCATCGCCGGCGCGCGAAGTGGAATTTGCTCCCGCGTTCATTTCCAATTGCGAGACGCCGCTTCCGTCATCACCGAAATTCCTGCTGCGAGTTGCGCCAGCCTCCGCATTTGCGGCCTCCATTATTTCACGAGAGCAGCCGTCGCTCGGACGCCGCCAGCGATATTACTTCTTGGCGGAGACTGCTGGGGCTTTGGCCTCGGTGGCCGCGATCTCTGCCCGGAATTTCGCGGCCTGCTCCGGATTCTTCAGCGCGTCGTACTCCTCCACCAGATCCTTGCGCGCGTTCGCGAGCCAGCTCACTTTCGGATCCATCTGCGGAATCAATATGTCGTACCCGGCGCGCGATTCGGCTTCCGCTTCCGCGTAGCGGTGCTGCCGCAGCAGCGTTCTGCCCAGCTTGATGCGCGCGATGCCCGTGTTGAGATGCGTCGCCGATTGCGATTCGGTGTAAATGGGAATTGCCTGGCGGTACAGCTTCTCCGCGGGGGCCCATTGCCGCTGCGCCATGTACACGCTGGCAAGATTCGCGAGCGCCGTCGCATAGAGATAGTGGCGCTCTCCGTACACCGTCCGGTAGATGTCTGCCATGCGCTCGAAATAAAGCTCCGCCTCGGGATACTTGCCTTCGTCGAGCGCCACGCTCCCCAGCTCGTTGAGCGTGGACGCGACACTCGGGTGCACCTTCCCGAACGTACGTTCCTTTATTGCCAGCGATTGTTGCAGCAGGTCCGATGCTTCCGCGTAGCGGTTCTGGTGAATCAGCGCCCGCGCCAGGATCGTCAAATCCGTGGCCGTCTGCGGATTGTCCTTGCCGTACCATTCCTGCACGATGTCCAGCGCCTGCCGGTCGTATTGTTCCGCCTCGGCGTAATGCCCCAGGTCGTACCGGATGGCGCCCAGGTTAATCAGGATATCGGCCACGCGCGGATGGCGGTCGCCGTAGATCTGCTTGTACATCGCCAGCGCGCGCCGGTTAATCGCCTCCGAAGTCTCGTAGTGTCCCGCATAAAAGTGGGCGTTCGCCAACTCGTGCAGGCTGTCCGCCAGGTCGGCCGGTTGCGCGTCCGAGGAAGAATAAATCTGCACGGTTTGCTCCAGCATCGCGATGGCTTGGTCGTATTGTCCGCGATCCTCGAGCACACCGCCCAACGCCAGCATCGCCTTGGCCACCGCCGGATCGTTCGCCGGCAGATGCCGCTCGTCGCGGTCCAGCGCCTGTCGGATCAGCCGCTCGGCTTCGTCGTAGTGGGCCTCCGCGTCGCGCAGCGTTCCTAGCGCCAGCAAGCTCTGCGCCGTCTCCGGGCTGTCCGGACCGTAGAGCGCCTCGCGCTTCGCCAGCGCGGATTCCAGCAGCGCGTCCGCCTGCTCCAGCTTGCCCAATTTCTCGTAAATCCCGCCCAACGTTTCATACAATTCCGCCTGCACGGCGGGTTCGGCGTCCAGGCTGCGCGCTTCCTGCGCGCCGCGATCGAGCAGCGTCACTACGCGCAGATCGTCCGTGGGTCCCGCTGAAGGGTCGCCGCCCTGAAACAGATTCAGCATGAAGCGCTGAATGCGCTGCGTGCGCGTCGCTTCAGCCATCGCCGCATTTCGCGCCCTGGCCAAGCGCACCGTGTAGAAGATCGTCAATCCAATCACTGCGGCCACCGTCAATGCGGCTGCGCCCACCGTTCTCCAGTTCCGCCGCACGAACTTGCCCACCGTGTACGGAAGGCTGTCCGCCCGCGCCTCCAGCGGCTCGCCCTTCAGAAAATGATCCACGTCGCGGATGAGCGCTTCCACCGACTGGTAGCGGCGCTGCCGATCCTTGTGCATTGCGGTGAGGCACAGCACATCCAAATCGGCCCACGCCGCCTTGCGCGCCAGCACCGGCCTGGTACCGGCCTCGGCCGGCTCGGCGCTCATGCCGCCAACCAACGAAGGCTTCGCAGGTTCTTGCTCGGTCAAAATCACTTGCGCTTGCGCGGGCGTGCAATGCGACAGATCGAACGGCAGGCGCCCCGCCAGCAACTCGTACATCACCACTCCCAGCGAATAGACGTCGCTCTGAATTCCCACCTGCTCGCCGCGTATCTGTTCCGGCGCGGCGTAAGCCGGCGTCATCAGGCGCGGGCCGGTGGTGGTTTGCTCGGCGGATTCGCCCAGCGTCTCCAGATGCTTGGCGATGCCGAAATCCAGCAGCCGCACGCTGCCGTCGTCCTTCACCAGGATGTTGGAAGGTTTCAGGTCGCGATGAATCACGGCGTGCTGGTGCGCGTACAGCACCGCTTCGCACACCGCGCGGAATAAACGCAGCCGTTGCGCCACCGTGCATTTCTGCTTCTTGCAGTATTCCGTCAGCGGCACGCCTTCCACGTATTCCATGACGAAGAAGGGAGTGCCGTCCGGCGAACTGTTTGCGTCGTATAGCCGCGCGATCGAGGGGTGATTGAGTCGCGCCAGAGTGCGCTGCTCGATGGCGAAGCGCGCGCGCCGCGCGGGCGAAACCCAGGCGTCGCGCAGAACCTTGATTGCCACCTGGCTGCCCAGATCTTCGCGCTCCGCCAGGTACACCACTCCCATTCCGCCCGCGCCCAGCGATTGTTTGATACGGTAGGGACCGAATTCCTTGAAAGGAGGAGTGCCGTCGGCGGCATCTCCCAGCACTTGCTGCGCCACGTGCGCCACGCCGCGGTCCAGCAGCGAACCGCCGTTCGCGTCTTCCTGCAGCAGAATCCACACCTCGCCGGCCAGCGCCGCGTCGGTGCCGCAGTGCAATTGCAGGAAACCGCGCTGCTCGGTCTGCGGCAAATCCGCCGCTTCGTGAAAAAGTTCCTGGATTTTTTGCCAGCGAGTGCTGTCCATCGTCGCTCTCCCGCCGGAAACCTGCAGAAAACGGCCCGCCGAGCGGCCGCTACGTCTGGCGAAGCTCGTGCGCCAACCAGGCCTTCGCCGCCCGCCAATCGCGCAGCACGGTCGCTTCGGAGACGTTGAGCAGCGCCGCCGTCTCCGGGACGTCCAGTCCGCCGAAGAAGCGGCTCTCGACCATCACCGCCTGCCGGGGATTCATGCCCGCGAGCGCGTCCAGCGCCTTGTTGAGCGCCAGCAGCTCCTCATCGCCCGTGGGTTTCTTCTGCATCGCCTCGTCGAACGTCACCGTGATCTTCGCGCCGCCCCCGCGCTTATCCGAATGGCGTCGCCGCGCGGCCTCCACCAGCAGTTGCCGCATCGCGCGCGCCGCAATCCGCTTGAAGTGCAACCGCGACGTCGCCCCTACATCCGGCGATTTCGCCAGCTTGATCCACGCTTCATTCACCAGCGCCGTCGGGCTGAGCGTCGCGCAGGGATCCCCGCGCCGTACGCTGTACGCCAGCCGGCGCAGCTCCTCGTACGTCGCGCTGAAGAGCTGGTCCAACGCCTGCCGGTCCGCGGCCGGCCCACTGCCGTTCGCCGGCTCGCCTCCGCCGGCCCACTGTGATTCTCGTGCCGTCATGACGGTTTTTCCTTCGTCTTTGCGCATTGCGAAGTGGAGAGTCACCCGGGGAATACTGTTTCTTGCCCGATCCAGGCCCCTTCTTGGCACGGAACTGTAACATTGCTGGCAGCTTGGCGGCAACGGTTGCCGCTTGCCGGCTCCGGCGGAGGCATCGTCGGCGCGCCTGGATATTTAGCGAGCTGCGGAAAACGAATCGTCGTCTCAGGAGAGTGTTATGAACAACACATCGGTGCGCACCGCGCTTCTGGTTCTCGTTCTGGGTGCTGCAACTCTGGTGGTGGCTTGCGGGGGCGGCGTCGAAGGCAAGTACCGCGACCCCAGCGGCACCATTAACGCCGAATTCAAGGATGGCAAGGCGTATGTCGCTCTCGGCGCCTACGCCGTGGACGGCACCTACAAGATTGAGGGCAACAAGATTATCGCGCGCGGCGATTTCGGCATGATGCTCCCCAGCCCGCTGGTCTTCACCATCAACAAAGATGGCACGATTGACGGCCCCCGCGACACCATGATTCCCCGTCTCGAGAAAGTGAAGTAAGGAAGCAAGCCGATGAATCGGCCTTTGCGCTTCACGCCGTTCCTTGCGGCCGCCCTGGCAATCGCGCTCGGCTCCATCGGCTGCGGCCATTCCGCCTCCGAAGGCGAGGAGGAACCCAACGCAGGCCTTTCCGGCGCCGACCAGGAGGCTCAAACCGCCGCACTGGCGGAACTCCACAAACATTTCCTGAAGGGACCCGACGGATGGACCACGCAAGTCGTCAGCGGCAGTCCTTACGCCTCGGACCGTTTTCTCAGGCAATACCGCGAGTTAATCGTCGAAGAGGTAAAGCCCCAGGATCTGACCGAGTCGGACAAGCTGAACGGCTTCGAATGGGTCGGGCGCGTCACTTTCAGGTCCACATCGTGTCGTGAGGCGGGCGGGCAAGGCGGAATGGTCCTGGACGGCATGTCCAACGCCGTCGTCAGCAGGCGCCCGGGCCAGTGGAGCCAGTGGGTCACGTTTACGCCCGGGCCTCTGCCACTCCAGAAAATAAAGGGCCGCTGGCAATTCCAATGGGACGCGACCTGGCTGCGCGGCGCGCTACCCGGCCCTCAGGATTTCGCCGCCGCCGGTGTGCGCTAAGCGCGGCCGAAGAATCCGCCTGAATCTCACCGGCCCCGGCGTGTGCGCTACGTCGCCGGGTTCAAGTTGAATTGCGGTTCCCAGCGGGCGGCGCGGCCACAAACACCAGCGAAATCAGGTACACCAGGATTCCCAGGCCGATGATGGAAACGGCCAGAAAAGCAAACAGGACGAACGACAGCGGATGGAACCACAGCAGGCTCACGATCTCCAGCAGCAGGCCCAGGATCACCAGCGCGCTTGAGATTCGCAAGAGCCGCCGGATGCCGATTTCACTCAGCTTCATGGCGCGGGCCTCCAGTATTTCTCGTGGCTCAGATTGGCGATGTCGTGCGCGGTGTCGTGGCAGCCGCTGGTCAGGCAAGACGTCTGATTGGATTTCAGCGAAGTCATCAGCGCCGCGTGCACCGCATTCTCTTCGAAATCGCGCGCGCCCAGGTGGCAGTGCAGACACTGCGCGTTCTTGAATCCGCCCTCGATGTGGATGGCCGCCGGGTCCGGCGGAGTGCTCACGTACTGCACGTAGATTCGCTTCAGCCCTTGCAGCTTGTCTTTCATCGGCCCGTAGATCGTGTAGTCCGCGTGGCAGGAGTAGCAGGCCGTGTCCGCCGGAACCCGGTGATTCTGAAAATGCTGCGCGGGAATGTGGCTAGGATCATCCAGGTACAAGCTCTCGCCGTAGGGAATCATCACGTGGCAGGAAATGCAGAATCGCGTCTGCTCGGAGCGCTGCATGTGCGTATTCATTCCGCCCACAATGCACAGCGCCGGAAGCACGCACAATCCGATGAAGGCCAGTATCTTCCAGCTCATGCCTTGCGTCAGCGAAGGCCGAATCAGGAAGATGGCGGCGAGCACGATGCTTAAAACAATCTGGCAGATTAGAATCCCAATCACCAAGCCTCCTCTCGTTGCCTCCAGGGGCGCGGGCGCCGGTCTTTGCGCATCGGCTTTGGGTGCCGGCTACTTCTTCTTCGCCAGTTCGCGAATGTAGCCCACGAGCCCTTTGATCTCGTCGCCCGTCAGCTTGTCCTTATACGCCGGCATTTTCGCGCCCTTGCCGTTGGTGATGCTGTCGGTCAATTGCGCGTCCGTCTGCTTTTGCACTTCGTCCGACCGCAGGTCCAGCACGCCCAGCGCCTTTCCCATGGGCCCGTTTCCGCTGCCATCTGCATCGTGGCACGCGGCGCACTTGGACTTATAGAGACCCGCTGAATCTTGCGCGCGGAGCGGCGCGATCAGCAGAAAGAAAGCCACCGTGGCCGGAATTGCGTAGCGAATCATCCGAAATGTCAGTTCCTTCATTGCATGAAACCTCCTCACGATGTGTAGCGAATTATGGCACAGCCCGCCGGCGGCGGCGCGACGAGTCTAAAACGAATACCGGAACGAGAATGTGGCATTGCTGCCGTTAAAATCCTGCGACTGAATCGTTGCCAGCCCGTACGGGTTGGTGTTTCCCAGTTGGTTGAAGCCGTAATAATTCCAGGACATGATGTAGCTGAAATCCT
>JBAQJS010000010.1:0-35855 GCA_049300435.1 Candidatus Acidiferrales bacterium
AGGATTTCAGCTACATCATGTCCTGGAATTATTACGGCTTCAACCAACTGGGAAACACCAACCCGTACGGGCTGGCAACGATTCAGTCGCAGGATTTTAACGGCAGCAATGCCACATTCTCGTTCCGATATTCGTTCTAAGCCGCGGACTTGAGGAGACTGAGATAGGGCAGGGCACGAGATCCATGGAAGGAGGAAAGGCTCAATGAATTGCTCAATGATTCGAGTCAGCCAATTTTTGTTCGGGGGATGTGCACTCATTTTTCTTTTGTCCATTTCCGCTCGTGCCGACGATTCGGCGAGCCTCTTCAATGCCAAGTGCGTGATGTGCCACGCAGCGGATGGCAGCGGGAATACGCCAGCCGGAAAGGCTACGAAGGCGCGCGATTTCGCTTCGCCCGAAGTGCAGAGCGAAACCGACGCACAGCTCAGCGAAATTATGACGAACGGTAAGAACAAGATGCCGGCCTACCAAGGCAAGCTGACAGATGACCAGATCAAGGGGCTCGTCGCGTATATTCGCGAACTGGCTAAGAAGAAGTAGGTTCTTGGCAGTCCGTGCGCCGCTGCACTGCCTGTGGATTCCTATTCATGCATGACCCGGAGGACTTGTGGTCGGGATTCTGATTTGTCAAATCATCCTGGGCATCGCACTGGCCTCCATCTTCTTGATTCGCCCTTCTCTGACATCCAGTGCAGCCTGGAAGATCCTGGCTTTCATGGGGTTGTGCGTGCTTCCCGCCCTGTGCATCGTGGGCGGAATGAACACGCACATGCAGCGATCGGAGCAGACCAAATTCTGCACTTCGTGCCACGCCATGGAAAACTATGGAAAAAGCCTGTACCTGAACGATCCCAAATACATTCCCGCGCAACATTTCCAGAACCATCGCGTGCCGCCGGACATGGCCTGCTACTCCTGCCACACGGACTACACGATCTACGGCCCCGTCAAGGATAAGCTCAAGGGCCTGACCCGCATTTACATGCAGTATGTGAGCACCCCCCCGAACCCGATTACCATACCGGGCGGATTCAAGAACGCCCAGTGCTTGCACTGCCACGCCGGCGCCAGGGAGTTTGAAGAAAACCCCGTCCACTCGGCGATGATGAGCACGTTGACCTCGAACCAGTTGTCCTGCGTTTCAAGCGGTTGCCACGATTCGGCGCATGACGCATCCCAAGTAGATCACCTGAAAATGTGGAGTCCCGGCCAATGAAACTCAGCCAAATTGGAATCCAGCGGTTGTTGCGAATCGCGAGTGTTCTGGTCATTGCGGGCTTAGGCCTGGAGATCATCAGTCTCCTGTGGTTCCATCCGATCTCGTTCGTCCTGTTTGCTTTCGTCGCTGTCTCGCTCATCGGTCTGGGGATTTTGGTCTACTTGGCGTCGCTCGTCTTTGCAGTTTCCCCCCTTGACGAGAACCGCGAATGAGCTGCGGGGACCAACAACGCACATCGAACATCGACAGCTTTCCGTTCTGGACTCCGCTCAATCCAGAACCAACCTCGGATATTTTTCATGATCCCCGCCTTCGCGCGGTCGGATGGCGCGATTTGGTTTCTCTTACCCCGCTCGAGATTCTGTGGGAACCCGTCTTGCCGGCGGCGTGGCTGGCCGCGTCCCTTCTGGCAGCCGCGTACGGCCACCAAGTAATCGCCCTCGGTTTCTCATTCCTGTTTTTCCTCACAGGGCTGCGGCTCATCCACAATGCCTTCCACTCGGCGCTGGGGCTGTCTCGCCGCGCAACCGATGTCGTGCTCTGGATCATGAGCCTGGCGATGCTCGGATCGATGCACGCCGTGCAGTTCAACCACTTACGGCACCACCGACTCACGCTGAGCGAAGGAGATGTCGAGGGCCGGCACGCGGAGATGCCGGCGTGGCGCGTGCTCCTGTTCGGTCCCGCCTTTCCCATCCTGCTGCACGTGACGGCGCTGCGAGACGGCAACGGGAAGCTGCGTGCGACCGTCGCGGGAGAGTTGTTTCTCTGTGCCGTTTGGATCGCGCTCGTATTCAAGGGCTTCAACAGCAGCACGCTCCGGTACCATGTGACCGCCATGGCCATTGGGCAGTGCCTGACTGCATTCTTCGCGGTGTGGACGGTGCATCACCATTGCGACCGCACCCATTACATCGCGCGAACACTGCGCAACAAAATCAAGAACGGAATTACGTTCAACATGTTCTTGCACATCGAGCATCATCTCTTTCCGCGCGTCCCGACGTGTCATCTCCCGGAGCTCTCGCGCCGTGTCGATCGCGTAGCGCCGGAACTGAAGAGCAGGATCGTCTTTTGAGTCACCCGTACGAACGCTTTCGGGGGAGGTATCACCATGCAGGTGCAATTGCCGGTCTGGCTCTGGGTGCTAGGACGCATCCTGTTCGTCTCCTACTTTGTAGCGATGGGCACCAGTCACCTTCTTAAGTTCCGAGATCACTCAGCCCACCTCGCCCGCAAGCACGTGCCTCTCCCGCGCGTGGTCACCGTACTTACATTTGTGATGATGGTCGGTGGTGGCATGTCGATCCTATTCAATTGGCACCCGGTGCTGGGAGCCGTCTTGCTGTTCGGCATCATCTTTCCCGCGCCTTTCTACCTGCACCGCTTCTGGAATGAAACGGATTGGTATATGCGGCTCAGCGAATTCGCGCACTTCATCAAGGATCTTTCGCTGGCTGGTGCCGCGATTCTATTGCTCAGCGTGCGATGAGCATCGGTCAGCGGACAAATGGAACAACCACCGACGCCCCGCGGATGGAGCAAAGATCCGTGCAGGACGTCCTGACGTTGCAGCGAGATTGGCACCAGTTAGTATCGTGCGGGTCGAGGCCCCGAGGTGCCGTTCCCTATTGACGACCCTTCCTATTTCACGATGTCTTGCGGGAAGCCGATGCGCGCGGAAACCGCGTGCTGCATTCGTTGACGGAGCCGCGGGGGGCTCGGATTTGATTCAATCGAAAAGGAGGATCCCGTGATTGAGAGACTCAAGAATTTACCTATAGGGATTGATGGCGCGAAGGCCATCGGGACCATAACCAAGGAACATTACGAGCAGGTGTTCGTCCCGCTCCTTGAGCAAGCGCGAGGGGACGGGCGCCGTATCCGTTTTCTCTATCAGTTTGGCCCCGAATTTCAGGGATTTACCCCAAGTGCAGCGTGGGAAGATGCCAAGATCGGCCTGCGCTCGTTGCACCTGTTCGACGGCTGCGCTGTGGTCACGGACCTCGCTTGGATCCGCGAAGTTACGCGGCTCGCCGCGTTTTTCATGCCCTGCCCGGTGCAGGTATTCGGGAATCAACACTTTGACAATGCTGTCACATGGCTGCAATCACTCCCCGAAGGCGCCACCGTCTCGCACCGTCTGTTACCTGAGTCCGGAGTGATCGTGGTCGAAGTCAAACAGCCTTTGCGGGCCCAGGATTTCGAGGCGCTGGCGCTCACGGCGGACGCGTGGATCGAAGCGCACGGGGAATTGCAAGGACTGGTGATCCATGCTCGCGAATTTCCCGGCTGGGAGAATCTGGGAAGTTTCTTTCGGCACTTGCGATTCGTGCGCGATCATCAACGCAAGGTAAGGAAGATCGCTCTCGCCGTCGACAGTAAGCTCGCCAGCTTAATGCCCACGATCGCCGAACATTTTGTCCAGGCCGAGATTAAAAGCTTCGCGTATAGCGAACTCGATAGCGCCATCGCGTGGGCGACCGGTTTCTCCAACCGAGCCGCTCCTTCTTCGCGATCCGCCTCAAACTAACGAAAATTCCAGCATGCAGCATAGAACCATTCCAAGGAGGTTCCAGTGAGTGCTCCATTAATCGGCATGTCTTTTCCTTCATTCGTCGTTCTGCTGATCCTCAGCGCGGTTGCGGCTGCGATCGTGCATTGGGGCTTCCGCTATCGCTTGTTCCAGGGAATCGATGGTTTTCTCGGTCAGTGGGTGGTTGCTTGGCTCGGCGCATGGCTTGGCCCCGCCGTCTTGGGCCACTGGTTTGACGGCGCCCTGTTCGGCAACATCTATGTCATTCCCGCCTTCCTGGGAGCCTTGACAGGCGCGTTCTGCGGAACGTTCAACGCCAAGGTGCTCGCCGGAGTGGCGTCGCCACACGGAACGCCGTCCTCCTAGGCTGTACCCGAGTCCCGGGTGCCATCGGGTTTCGACGCAAGGCCACCGGACGATGGCGGATCAAGCGGCTCTCGAAATATCCGCAATTACGAGCTGCAGCCTGATTCCAGTGGGGTACTTTGGCGACTCTTATTGCCTCGAATGCAATGGGTCAGCCTGTCCCGAACGTTCGACCAAGGAGCACCGATGATTCGTGACCAAAGCACGACCGTCGCGCCGGCATATTCCGTGGTGCGAGCATTGCCGCTCAACAAGCCTGCCGCATCACGGTACCGGCTCGTGAGCCGGTTCTTCGCGCGCAGTCCCGTGAAGGAAGCTGTCGCCACACGGATTCGTCTCGACGGTAATCCGGAGACCGTCTGGAATCACCTCCTGTTTTACGAGGAAGTTCCCGGACGCGCGCCGTTCCCGCTTCGGGCATTGTTGCCCCGTCCGGTCCGAGCCGAAGGCGTCAAGACACGCGTCGGGACAAGGGTGTGCTGCGCTTACAGCAGAGGCCAGTTGGTAAAGCGCATCACCCGCGTGGAGCCACCGCATTTCCTGCAGTTTGAGGTCGTCGAGCAAGACTTGGGAATTGAGAGTTGCATCCTCACGTTCTGCGGTTCCTACACGCTTTCTGCCTGTGGCCCCGCGACCGAGGTGACCATCATGACGAATTACCACGCATACCTGCGCCCCCGATACCTGTGGCGACCTTTGGAAGCGTTCTTGATACACCAGCTACACTCGCACATCCTCCGTGGCGTCGGCGCCGTTGTTCTTCCTCGAGACCCGATCATGCGCCCGTTCGTTGCGGAGTCCTTCCCTTCGCCCTACGTCCCTCCAGGAGATCTGGCATGCACAGCGTCGCCATCGCGTTCCCGCCGTTGACCATCATTCGTGCCAGCGTCGCCGCTGTTTGGCTCTACGAGGGGCTATGGTGCAAGATTCTGGGCCGCGTGCCGCTACAAGTCGAGGTGGTTACGGCGGTTCCGCGCCTTGAACCGCGCTTCGCAGGGGCGTTCCTCAAGGCGCTCGGCGCGGTCGAGGTCGCACTTGCCGCGTGGGTGATCGCCGGAGTCAGCCCCGGCCTGTGCGCGATTGTGCAGACAATCTTGCTCATTCTTCTCAATGCGAACGGCCTGCTCTGGGCCCGCCACATCATCCACGAGCCCGCCGGCATGATCGTCAAGAACATCGCCTTCCTCGTATTGGTCTGGGTGTGCGGCTCGCTTCCGGGAGGACGGATATGAACTCGCCATCGGCCTGGCAGGCCGGGCGCCTCGGTGCTTCGCGCGGCCCGCAGCGGCTGCTCTTTGGCGCAATGTACGAAGACGCGGAGATTGAGCACGAGGCCTTTCAGGGCAAAGATCGCGTGTTTTGCATCGCGTCCTCCGGTTCCACCGCAGTCCGCCTCGCCGCCCAGCACGAAGTGGTTGCATGTGACATTAATCCAGCCCAGCTTGCCTATGCCGAACGCCGCGCCGCCGGGGCACCTGTCGAGCAGGGCGACGCCGAGCGCGCCATGAATTTCGCGCGTGTATTCATGCCACTTGTGGGCTGGACGACGAGAACGGTGCGCACCTTCCTCGGTTTCTCCGACGTCTCCGAGCAGATGACCTATTGGAGAAAGCATCTCGACACGCATCGATTCCGCGCGGCGTTGGACGCATTGTTCTCTCCCGCCATCTTGCGTGTTGTCTACGCACCGCAGCTCCTCGCTTCCTTGCCACCGCGATTCGGCTCGGTGTTGCGGAAACGACTGGAAACGGGATTTGCCCGGCATCCGAATACTTCAAACCCCTACGCGCGGGCGCTCCTTCTCGGCGTAAACGGTGAGACGACTCAACCAACGACGCGCAACATCCGATTCGTTCTCGCCGATGCGGCATCGTGGCTAGAAACATGCCCTGCTGGGAGCTTCGACGCCTTCGCGCTTTCGAACATTCTCGATGGTGCGGAGCCTGCTTACCGCTTACGCCTCTCGCAAGCGGTCCGTCGCGCCGCCGCCGAGGAGGCCGTCGTCGTGTCGCGAAGCTTCGCGGAACCCCCACCGGGGCTCGCAACGAACCATGCCGGGCGCGATTGCTCGATGCTCTGGGGAATCGTGGATGTCCGCACCGCGCAGGCTCTTGAGGACTACCCTCTCGCTCCCGAACTGCCAACCCGTCGACTTCGCCATCCGCAACCCATTTCGACTGCATCACCGACGCCGGACAGATGACTCTGTGATTGAACTCTTCCGGCGAGCATTGGACTCGCGGATGAGAACCTGCCGCCGGGCTCGATCCTCGGACCCGACAAGAACCAAGCCCTGTCTCGCTCCATCGGTTCCGGCGGCAGCGAAGCCGCAACTGCAGAGCTCGCGCTCGGCCTGCTGATCGCAGCGGCCCGCGCAATCCCCGGCGCGGACGCAAATATCCGCGCCGGACTCTTCCAGTCGGGCTTACCGGTCGGCGTCAGCTTGGCCAGAAAGACAATCGGCGTGATCGGCCTCGGACACCTGGGCTCTCACATGGCCCGCTGTTGCCAGGCGCTCAATATGATGGTGCTCGCATGGAGCCAAAACCTCACCGCCGAGAAGGCACTAGCAACAGGCGCGACTCTTGTTTCCAAAGAGGAATTATTGTCGCGCTCCGACGCTATCAGCATCCATCTAGTGTTCTCGCCGCGCACGCGCGGCCTGATCGGCGCCGCCGAGATCGCGCGCATGAAACCGGGCGCGATCTTAATCAATACTTCCCGCGGCCCCATCGTGGATGAGGCAGCGCTGATCGAAGCGGTCTGCGACCCGCGCATCGTCGCCGCGCTCGATGTTTATGATCGCGAGCCCCTCACGGCGAATCATCCGTTGCGCAGCGCGCCCAACACGGTGCTGACGCCGCACCTAGGTTATGGAGTGGCGGAAACCTGGGCCGAGTTTTACGGCCAAAGTGCAGAAAACGCGCTAGCTTTTCTGGACGGAAAGCCCGTGCGCGTGACCAACCCCGAGGCGCTCCGAATCATTTGAATCCTGCTAATTGAGAGAATGTGCGCCCGTTGAAACATTTCGTACAGATAGACTAGAACCCACTGTAACCCCGACACGCGAGTTCGCAATGCAAACGCATTACCAATGCATGTTTGGCGTTCACTTGATTCGGACTTTCCGTGAACGGCGGCTTCCCCACATTTCGCGGGGAGCCACTCAAACTGTTCTCGCAACAAGACTCAGAGGGTGTTGCATCGACCCATTGAGACCACCCGCGTTAATCGTTCAAGTGCGGCGACGGTTCGCTTCGATTACTCCTCGAACGCGGTTTCGGGATAGCTTCCGTATAGCCGACGATTCGCCAGTCTGAGAGGATCTATCTCTAGGCGATGGCAGGTTTAGCCTGACCCGCGTGTCGGCATAAAACAGTACGGCAAGTTCTGGGATGACCGGTTCTATCTAGGTCGGTCTAAACTAGAATTAGTCCGCAGAGGGGGACCCGATGAAGCGCACGTGGACGATCATAGGAGTAGGCGACGTGCCGGGCAGCTTCAAATGGTACCAGGCGCTGTTCGGTCAGCCGGCTACCCTTCCCGCCCATGATTACTTTGGGCAAATCCTCGATTCAGATGGAACTGTTTTGTTCTGCATCCACGAGTGGGGCGCCCACGAGCATCCCTCATTGATGAGCTCCGATCACGGGACACCTGGCAACGGGCTCCTGTTGTTCTTCCGTGTCGATGATTTCGACCTGGCGCTTCAAAGGGCACGCTCTCTCGTCACTCGGCTCGAAGAGGAGCCACGTGTGAATCCGAACACTCAAACCAAGGAGTTCTCGCTGCGAGATCCGGACGGATATTACGTTACGATTAGCGCGCTCTCTGCGGCCTGACAAGGCGCTGCAGCTGCCGAGCGCTGCCCAGGGCTTCATGGGGCAGCACCGCCCGACCTCGCTCCCCTCGCGGGGCGGCTCTTGCCGTCTGATCGCCTATTCCGATAGAGAAGGTATCGCAGAGTTTCGATTATTCTGATCCTGTCACGCGCTAACCGGAAGTTATTCCGATTCAGAAGGCCCGTTGTGGGAACTTGCGATCTCTCAGTCCACTCGCCTGTGTAGTCTCGTAATCGGAAAGTTGAAATCCACATGTACGATGAGGGCGGTGCATTCAATGGATCGTCGCAACACTAAGCTCGTACCCGCCTCGCATTGAAAATAAACCCCCAAATCGCTCGCCAGGGCCAGACCAGCCGGAACGCCGCCCTGGCTAGGTTTTGACCCAGTACAGCGAAAGAGATAGTTCTCGCGCGGAAGCATTGTCGAATCAATGCGCTGGATGCTGTTGCACCGACCGGTTGAGCTGGCAGCGTTAAACAGGCATGTGGGCAGTATCCTCACGCATCGAATGGTCACGATTTGTGGCCGCGGGCAACTCGAACAGGAGGAAAAATCCAAAAGATGGGTCCGGAAGCGCTGGCATCGCCAATACCGCTCTTCTTCAAGTCTTCGCAATATTGGCCTACGTGCTTGAAATCCATCAGCGCAACTTGTCCACCGAATTTCAGGACGCGTACAATTTCGGAGATGGCTTCGCGGCGTCCGTCGCGGCTGGAAATGTTATGGATTGCAAGATTGGCCACAACTACATCCACGGAGGCGTCGGCGAACGGCAACTTTCGCATGTCGCCATCTCGCACTTCCACGCGTTCGGCAACTCCTTCGAGCGTCGCATTTTGTAGTGTTGCTTCCCGCGAGTTGTTTCCCTGATCCACCTGAGACCAGAGATCGATCCCGATGCTGCGACCGCGCGGAAGTCTTTTCGCGGCGGCGATCAGCAGTAGCCCATGGCCGCAACCCACATCGAGCACCGTTTCATCCCCGCGAAGATGCAGACTGTCGAGGAGCCGGTCGCGCGCGCGAAATTTCCCATAATAGCTGCTGCCCATCAGCAGGAAAGATTCGATGAAGAGAACGATGCCGCAATAAAACATCGAATAACCAATGCCGATCAAAGGTCCGAAATTTCGTGGCGTAGCCCATTCGAGCGAGAAATACCCCGCCGCAAACAGCGCAGGGCCGCCAAACAGAAATCCGCGGACAAGGCCCGGAGCGTCCAATCCGTAATCAGGTTTTTTCTCTCGCATTCAATTGCACTGGAACGGGATAGTAGCAGAAAACATCCTCAACTCCCGATGAGTCCGCTTCTGGGAAATTAGATTGTCGTCTCCCAGCCGGGTATTGCAGGCGGACGGCGAGGGGTCGGAATTTAATGCCTAACGCGAAGCTGGGGCCTTTTAAGCCGAAGGTCGTGGGTTCGATCCCCACCGCCCCTACCAATCCTTCTCTTTGAAAACACGCGACTTCTGGCGGCGGGTTTCGCCGTGTACCCGGCGTGTACCTCTTTAATCAGCGGATCGTTGCTCCAAGCCGCCCGGAGATCGGCTTCGATCTGCTCTTGGCGAGATCGCGTCCATGGCGCGTAGTGGCGCTCCGTAATCCGAATGCTACTATGTCCGAGAAGGATCGACACTCTATCGAGAGGGACACCTGCGAGAAGCAATTCGACGGCGAACGTATCGCGGAAGCGATGCGGATGGCCGGTTGGAACTTTCGCGAATTCGAAGAGGCGCTGCAAGCGGCGCTGCCATTTCCCCTTTGCGCTTCTCACAGTGGATGCGCCTGTCCAGAAGAAATATCGCTCGCTTGAACGCGGGGCTGCTTCCAAGGTCTCAACAACGGCGTCGGGCAGGACGCAATAGACGGGCACACCAGTTTTCTCCGTATGAAGGAGCAGCTTGTTTCCATTGAGGCGGCTCACTTCAAGCTGAGTTGCATCCCCAATTCGCATCCCCGAGTAGCGGAGCAAGAGAACAAAGGCCTTCAGGCGCTGCGCATTGCGAATGCCGGCGCTCTTGCCATAAGGCCCAAGAGCCGCAATGATCCGAGTCATCTCTTCTCGCGTAAAAGGCATTGTTGGCTTGCTTGGAACCTTCGGTGCCTTCAACTCAAGGGCGGGATTATCGCCAATCCATTTTCTCTTTTCAGCAAAGCGCATGAATGCCCTCAGGCGCTCCAACTTCTTGAGACTCGTGCGCGGTCCCTGGGTCCACGTGGCACGAAATGTTGCAAGGGTGTCCAGGTCTAGCTGCATTAGGAATTGCAGCTTGTATGCTTCCGCGAAGGCGTCAAGCTCTTGGAATAAGAGACGGTACTTGTACAGCGTGGATTGATTCAGTTTCCGCGCTTCGGCGTCCGCAATGAATTTCCGACGAGCGTCCTTAATCGTTATTTGCTGTTCCGGCTGGCGTGTCCTACGTTCCTCCGCTTCCCATTCCCGGACCATCTCCTGTGCCCGCTGCCAATCGCGTAATTTAAGAGACTCGCGTATCTCTTTGCCACCAAGGAAGCCATCAACCCAAATAGGGCATTGGCAATGGCGGTGCTTGCGCCCCTTCGTGCGTTGCTTGCAGTGTCTTTGGTGACGGCGGTAAATGGTCAGCATCGCGCAACACTCCTAGCGAACAGCGGCTTTCGCCGATAGTCGCCGGTGGACCCGCTGTAATACAGAGTGCGGAATCCGCAGCGTAACATAGCGTCTCTTGTGGCGGGGATTGCGATCCCCAATCACAAGCACACCTGGTTCATCCTCGAAAAGTTCACGAACTTTATCAGGACTGAGGTTCCACATCTCAGCGATTTCCGTAACGGCATAGTGCCGCTCGATGTGCACTGAGGTTTCGAGTTGTAGTTCGACGGCCATTGCTTGCAGCTACTCCTGGACGGAATTGGATTCGACAAACTCGTGTTCGCTCCCCCTGTGGTCCCCTGCTTCTGCCGCCGCTGTGATTCAGGAGCATCGGTGTCACGCATGATGCGCGGTAGGCGCATCCTCGTCTGCATTGCCGGCGTGTTGGTCCTGCCAAGACTTAAATTCCTTGTCTCGATGGAAGAGGTCTTTCAGAGCTTCGGTAATCACGTAAGACGGAGTCGAGCCGATGAATTCTGCGTAGCGGTCCAATTGATCCTTGATGGCTTCCTCAACCCGCGCTTGGACCGTGACCGACTTTGGTTGTTTGGGTGGCGCTTTGATGATTGACATGTTCCGCCCTCAATCCTCGTTTGGAATTTGTCTGACAATCCGCCTTACAAAGCTGTGGTAATTTCCCAATAGTCCGCGGCCAAAACACGAGCTGCGCTTTCGAGCAGCAAGAGGCGGGAGTGACCCCCGAAGCCCGAAGGGATCGGGCCGCGATTGTGCGGCGCGATGGGGTCGCTCCCGCCTCTGGTCGTGTTTTGGCCGCGTTCCATTTCTTTGTCTTGTCCGCTGCATTTGCTTGCGCTATCTTAGGCTTATCTCCAAGCCGGGGAGAAGTCGGAGGTGAAATCTCCCTGGAAAACTCCTTCTCTGGAACTTTTCACCGGCACGTTTACTGGCCGATGCGGATGCCGTTCAAACATCGCAGCCTGTCCGTTCACTGTGGCGCAGATAATAGCCGCCTGCCCCGGCCTTCGATACTTCCCGGATTCCGAACGGACGAAGTTTCCCGTAACCTCTCCCGCACGCCACTTCGAATACAGCTCTTCGATTCCAGGATCACTGAATCGCTCTTGTGCCTGGTTCAGGAACTCGATATCGCCGTTGCTCAGCTTGCCGTATTGTTTGTCATCCCAAAGCCGCCGCGTGTGGAAATATTGGAGCAGACCAGACGGAGAATCCGGGTTCCAGAGCCGCTGAAACGTCTCACGGAAAAGTCTATTGGCTCGCTCGAAGTTGGTATCGCGGGTAGCGATGTAATAGAAGCGGAGTTGCGGCAGCTTGGTAAAAAGTGTCAGATAAGCGTCCAAGTGGGTCCTGAAACTGTCCATGCTCTCAAATCCCGGATCGATGAAACTGAATATGACCACCGGCGAGGCAGACACGCTCGGGTTGTAAAATATCGGAAACTTATCCACGAAATAGCGCTCAGTGAAGTCGCCCTTGATAGCCCCGGAATACCGCTTGCGGGGAAGGACTTTCTTATTGATCCCCATCTGCTCACAGAAAAAGGTGAGCTTCTGCTCCTCGGTTTCGAGATACGTGAAGTTCTGGTTTCTGAGAATGAAGTCGAGCGCAATAAGCCGCGTTCGGACGTATTCAGTCGAATGGATGCGCCGGAAGCGGATGTTCTCTCTGCCGATGGCTTCGTACAGATTGCGCGAGAAAAGGTGAAAGACACGACCATGCCGGAGGTATTCCTTGGCGCTGGCGTGCTTCTTGTCGAGAACCTTCTGGGCGAAGGCCACGCTGCGCTTGCCGGGTTTCGTCTCGATGAACTGCAAAAACTGCTGGCAGGTGAAGTACCCGGAATGCGTCGCCACAAGGTAGAGGAAACGTGCTTCTTGCTGGGTATAGCCAAAGCTGCGGAGAGCATCCGTATGTATGGGCAGGAATTTCATAGTGCAAAAATCCTCGCGGTGATTTCCTGCGAATCGAGTACGCGGCGCAGTCTGTCATGGTCTTGCTGCCGAGCAAAAACATGGAATCCAGCTTTGGCTTTTTCGCCGAGACCCTGAGGTCGATAGTCGCGAGTGGCTACCTCTAAATCGAGCCGGTGCACGTCTCGGCACTCATCTTCATACTCGATTCGTAGGTCGGGAATCGGAATTTTGTCATTCACAACCTTCAGATCAAACCGGCTGGCGATGGCGATGCGCTCATAGGCTGGGTCCTTATCGGGCCGCATCCTTGAGATGGCTTGGTAGAGCTCTTTCTTTAGCTCCAAGTCGAGAATCACGCGCCGGACCTTCCCTCCCGAGCGTTCGATCTCTTTGGCGACCTTCTGATAGAGCCGGTAGAGTTCGGCGTCGTGACGCGCTTCCTTGGGCTTCGCGAGGCCGTGGTACGTCGCCTGCTGATTGGAGACAAGCTGCGCACGTTTGAGCAGCCGTTGACCCTCTTTCGTTAGCGTGAGTACCTTCGTCGAATATGAGGAATGACCTTCAATTGTCCGCTGTTCCACTAGGCCATGCTTCCGCAGATTTCTGATGTCGGCTTCCATCCGAGCCTGATCGCCCTGGTAGCCGAATCGTGCCAAGTCTTCGGTCGGCACTACGCGAAACTTGCCCACATCGGTTAACGTACGGACTTCCGAATCGCGGAGAGAATACTCACGGTCGCGCCCACGATAGATTGTTCTGGAGCGGTCGAAGCCTCGCGACGCGCCGGAATCGGAATGTTTTTCGCGATCTGCCTGAGTACGTGTTCTGTCGTCGCTTGGGGACCTGCCCGCCCGCTCGATTACACTGGGGCGTGAGTCTGACTCCCAACGGGATGGCAAAGCGAAATCGGAGATGCTGTAAGGCCGGTCCATAGGAATCTCTTCACTTATCCCTCGGACTCAGGTGCGCGACGCGTGATCCTGGTCCTCGGCGTACAGAAACACCTCTTCGACATTCTTTCCGAACGCCCGCGCGATCTTGAATGCGAGCGGCAAGCTCGGATCATACTTGCCAGTTTCAATAGCATTGATGGTCCCGCGAGCTACCCCAACCCGAGCGGCGAGCTCGGCCTGTGACCATTCCGCTTCTGCACGCAATACGCGCAGCCGGGTCTTCATCGGTACCGCCAGGAATACAAAACGAGGCCGATGCTCCACAGGACGACCATCAATGCCGGAATTCCTAGCCATGAGATGGAATGGAAGCCAACAGCCTGCGAATAGCCTATAGCGAGCGAGAAAATTAGTGTGCCCGCGAACGCAAACGTCAGGGCGCGGTAGTTGACTTGTTGCTCCCGCTCATCGTTGGAGCGGAGGAAACGAAGCAGGAACAGAATCGCGGCCCCTGCTGCCAGAACAGCGAGGGCGAGGATATAGTGTCGGTCCCACGCTCGTGGTTGAGCATTGAGCAAAAACTCCCCTCATCTATACAGAGGGGGAAAAACGGGGAAACCTCACCAACAAAATTCGGTTTTCGGTGATCTTTACGGTTTGGGTCATCGCTGGGGAGCGGGCTGCCACGCATGACTGGGCGTCCACGCGCTGTCTAGGGCTCGCTCCTGTTGTACTGACTTGATGACAGGGACCAGGAACGATGCAAGGTGAGCAACAACGTCTCTGAATTTCGTTTGCGGAACGTACGATTTGTTCTTGTTGCAAAAAACGCTCCACTGTTTGACCTTGTTTTCATCCTCATAGAATTCTGGTGTGAACGCGAGGGGGACGCCTCCCGCTGGCAACTCCGTGCCGCGTTGTTTGAAGGTCGCTCGCACAGCTTCAGTCAGCGTTTTCCCATCAAATTCAAAAGTGATGGAAAGGCTGTGCAGATCGTGGAAGTCCTTCATGCGGCTGTTGGCGATGCCCAGCTTTACCATGGCTTCGAGCTTTTCCGAGACTACGGTTTCGCGAGGGTAGGCCAGCAGACGAGGGAGGTCAGACGACATGACGGCCGCTCTGCGTATCGAGCCAGTCAGGCGGACGGCGAAGCCTGGCAGTCGGCCTTGCGGCCCAGGCGCTGCCTCTTGCCATCCACCTGAAGTTGCGGAACATGGTTGCGAGTAAACTGATTCGGGACTGGTCGCCGAAGCAGATTTCCGGCTGGCTGAAAACCCAGTATCCCGATGATGAGAGCCTGCGTGTGTCCCACGAAACCATTTACCGAAACCTGTTCATTCAAGCCCGTGGAGCGCTGAAAAAGGAGCTGCTGGAGCACTTGCGATCCATGCGCCGCATACGCCGGTCTCAGCACTCTCGTATCTTCAAAAACCGGCGCGGTCAAATCCCGGAGGCCATCTCCATCCGCGAAAGGCCCGATGAAGCGGAGGACCGTGCCATTCCGGGTCACTGGGAGGGCGATCTCCTGCGCGGCTCAGGGAACAGTCACATCGCGACCCTGGTGGAACGCCATTCGCGCTTTGTCCTGCTGATCAAGGTACCCAGCAGAGATACGGCGGAGGTTGTGGGGGCCTTGAGTAGACACGTTCGTAAACTTCCCGCAACCCTGCGGCGCTCGCTGACCTGGGACCGCGGACTGGAGATGGCCAAACACAAGGACTTTACGGTGGCCACGGATGTGAAAGTCTACTTCTGTGATCCGCAGAGTCCCTGGCAACGCGGCTCGAACGAAAACACAAACGGGCTCTTACGACAATACTTCCCGAAGAACACAAACCTAACCGACTATTCCCAGTCGGATCTGAACAAAGTAGCCCTGCGCTTAAATCAACGCCCACGACAAACTTTAGGTTTTCAGACTCCTGCGAGTAAACTTCAAGAAAGTGTTGCGTCGACCCATTGAGACCACCCGGATTACCGGACAAGTCCCGTCCTAGTGCTCCGCATGATTTCGAGTGAACCGAAACCATTTCCTTTTGGTTCTAAGGCAATAGTTGCATCGAAGTAGAATTGGCTCTGCCGCTTAGACTCTGTGAAAAGGGCTTTCGGAACAGAGTGGAAACACCATGGGCGGCAGAAAACAGTTACGAGACATCACTTTGAGCGGGATACTCGGTTCCCGTAGCTAATAGGGAATTCAAATCGATAGGTTCGCAAATCGTACAGCTCGGGGAGCCAACTTTCCAACTGTCTTACCTTATGACTTGCGGATGATTACTCCAAGGCCGCATTGCCTCAGAAAGGTGCAATTGTCCGAGTTCTGTCCGAGTTAAAACTTTTCTCAGCGTCTGCCGTTTATTGGGCAAGTAAGTTCTGGTACGTGACTTTTCCGGTTATCGGGAGTCAGCCGTTGGCAAGCGCGTTATTTTGTTTGATCGGTCATTACGGCTTTGCCGCTGGAGTGGGTGGTACTGGTTTTGGAATCCGCAACGTCCACGAAAAACCGAAAACGAAAGTGCGGCCTTCGGGACGTGCGAGTGCACGGTACTCATCGTAGTATTTGAAGAAGGCCGAAAGATTCTTCGCGGGAAGAATCAAATTGGCCTGAACACCAATCGCATGGACGGAGTAGAACGGAATCGCGCCCTCAGGAATAACGATGGGAGGCGGACCAGGAGAGACTGTTAACGTCCCGCTGCTGTGCGAGACTTGCCACTGGTCGTATCCAACCACGCCGAGCTGAGCGAGCATGCTCATGTCTTTTTTTATGGGAAGAACTTGCCCGATCCCCCACTCATCTGTGAACGCCTGCCCCGGCGTAATATTGGTGCCGCTCTTCTGTCCGTGGATTTCCCAGGCGGTGGCTAGGTTTGCAGTGGTCCCGTGGTTCTTGGTGAGGTAGAAAGTGGTGCCAGTCGTAATATCGTTACCCCAATATCCGGAGCCCACGTTATCGCTGGCTCCCTGAGTGAAGCGGCCCGTGGGAGCAACGAAAGCGTACCCCGCGTTGAAGTCCACTCTCTTCCCAAAGTGCCAGCCAATATTCAACGGCTCAACGAACATGTCAGCAAAGCCGGATCCGCCTCCGGCGGCGTTCAAGTTAGTTCCCGTAAAGCTGGCCACCAACTCTCCGCTCGCATAGTTCAGCGCGATATAGGGCATGAAATATCCGCCGAGGATTTTGTGCTCCGGGACATAGTAAAAAACGTTTTCATCCACCCAGAAGGAATAGGTCCCTGTAATACCTGAAATGGCGTTTCCATTGGGGCCATTCAACTGGCTGGCGGAGTAATTCAGCGCCAGGTTGGCGTAGGTAATTCCGGGATCCGGAATCACTCAGGCATTAAGACCAAACTGCCCAGGCACCCATTGCCCCTTCTGCTGAGCGAACAGGGGCGAAGCGCACGCTAGAATAATCGTAGCGAGAACCATGAGAACGAACCTGATTCGGAAAGTCATGCCTTTCTCCTTTTTCCCGGACGAAACTGATTGTTGACGGCTCGGAGTTAACCCAACCTGATCATAAATACTGATGATGTTGCAGCAACTGAACCGAAACACGCGCTTCAGGGAACATCAAAAAGAGAACTCTGCTCCCACAATCGCGCCCTGCTGGGTCAGACGTAGTCCGATCCGGTTGGCGCTCGCGCTGTTGTTAACTAGCAGTCGGGAGCCAAGCTGATAGCCAGCATTGAGGCTGATGTGCTTAGTCAACGTCAACCCTATGGCGTCCGTCGTCGACAAAAAATTACCATAGCCGAAGAAGTACATCCCGTAAAATGCACCCTCGACGAAAAGCCGCGGTGAATTCGTCAAATAAACCCGAAATTCGGGACCGGCGGCCGGGATGGGCGCCAAAAGCGATCCGCTCGCCGAAAGCCCTCCACTGCCGCCGCCCGACACCGCCGCCGCACGTATTTTCGCGGAGGTATTAAAAAGATCCACTTGTATGCCAAGTCCAAGGTGACCACGTTTCCGCCGGATAATGTCGTATTGGTAGCCAGGAGCAACCAGGAAAGCGTGCAGATAGCTATTGACGGTAGACCCCGCATCAAATGTCCGGCCTTGGAACGTAATGTCTCGAGCAAGTACGGTTTGTCGGGAGGTATTAAAACGGCTTAGCGCAACGTAGAAATGATTTTTGCGGGTGAATTTCCAGTCCACCTTTACCGTGAAAGTGGAGTAAGTGTTAAAGCCCAAGTCCTTCTGAAAATCGACGGGCACTGTGTCACTGTTGCCCTGGATTGATCCCGACGGATCTGAGTAAAACCAGAACGTATCGACACGCAGTTTGTACTGATCGAAGTCTTCCCGCTGGGCATGCACGATCCCAGGGTGAGCTAAAAACAGAAAACAGCCGATAAGAATCGTTTTGCGAAAATGTTTGAACACCAGTCGATTTCCTACGCAAGACATAGCCCCCCTTTTTTCACAGAATTACGAAGAACTCGATCTCGCGCTTATCGATTCGTAATTGCTGAATCGATTCAACGGCGCGACCTAGTTTGATCACACCCGACTAATCCAACCTATCCGGACTGACCAGTTCAGTTATCAATGTGCGGCCACGCTCTCTGCATGACAGAGAAAAGAAAAGCAGTCGTCAGACCAAATAAAATCCAACCGTTCAGCGATTCGAGGGCGCCCATTAGCTGCCATCGCGGCTCGAGAATAAGACCGCCGTGGCCGTAACTCGTCATGGCATTCAAGGAGTACAGCATCGCGGATTTGCTATCTCCCCTGGCGCCAAGAAAACGGTACGCGCTGGCCCAGATGAATCCCTCAAATCCGTGCAAAATTGCTGCCGAAAGGGCGGTTGCTCCCATGACGAAGATTGAAGCCCACGAGAAATTCCGGAGACGTCCTCCATGACCGAGCATCGATGAGACTTCATAATGGATGCGTCGAAGCCCATACGAATGGATGACCACGGTCAATACGATGAGCGGCAAGCCCCACGCCCAATCCAAGCCCCAATTATTCGTGAGAATTTCCGGGTCCATATTAGGCTCCAACTAAATTGCTGGAACCCAGCCATCGCCTGGGTTGTATTCCGGCATGGCAGCGGCTAGGTCAACGGTCTTTTCCCCCAAATCTTTTTGGTACACGGTGCCATCCTTGCCGATGACGAAGGTCATGATTCCGGAATTCCTGTAGTCTGCTGGATAAGCAAGAATCGCGAACCCGCCGGTCATTTTTCCGTTTTGGACGAACTCCTTCGCACCTCCTGGAGCTTTGTCTCCTTGTTTGGTGAGAATTCGGAAATAGTAACCGTTGAACGGCTGAGGTTTGTCGCCGGAATTGGTGTACCCTGCGGCCTTGGCAAAATCACCAAGCTGGCCGAGTGGGCTCGGGGTCTGACCTTCCGGCACATGCCAATACAATCCGTTTTGCTTTCCTTCGTCAGCGACAAACTTCTGCGCGAACTGGTGTGCCGTGTCACCGTCGTGAGTCTGGCTGAAATATTGTTGCTGTGCGTCGGCGATAGCATCGCAGGCAGCGATCGCGGTCAACTCGCCGTTGCCGACGCGGCGCGCAATGATCTCGTCCTCTCCGGCAGCAGTGTCGAAATACCATTGGCCGCTGGAGTTCTGCTTCAGCGGAATAGGAAACGGATAATTGTCTGCCCCAACATAGAGCATCTGTCCGCCTATTTTAAGTTTGACCCAGCGATTCATTTGGTTGTAGGCAGCAACAAAGTCTTGCGCGGTATCCTTGTCCTTTACGGCGTCGCCAGAGAACAGGACATCCTTAGACTCTGGGCCAAAGGTGGCGAGCCACGCGGCCTGATCGCCGGACTTGGCGGCGTCCAGAACTGCGGCTCCTGCCTCGGCTGGCGAAGCAAATGTCTTTTGAACGACTTTGGTGTCTGATGCTTTGTTGCAGGACGCCAGCGAAGTGATCAGCGCGAAAAAAAACAAAAATCCCCAAACACGTTTAGACGGAATCTTTTGGTTCGAAATTAAGCGCTGCATGTGCCCTCTCCCTATCTTTAGAATCTGCGGTCCTTGTGTCGTCACCAGGCGGCTCAGCGCCGACCGCCGCCGCGAAATCCGCCGCCACGAAATCCACCGCCGCCGGCACTACCCCAGCCGCGACTGCTATCGGCTCGCGACGACCAGCCACCACCGCCGGAATCACCAAATCCACCGGAGTGCCCGCTCATGCCGCTGAACGCATTCGATCTCCCACTGCTGTCGCCGGAATGCTGCGACCATGAATTCGAGCCCGAAGAATGATTGGAATTAAAGCTCTGGGCATTTTGCTTGTTCACGTTAACCGTGTTTCCGCTTACGTCTTTGTTATATGTGTTGCTGCTATTTTTGTAATTGCTGTTGTAGTTTGAGTGGTTGTAATTGTTGTAGTTATTGTGGTTGTAGGAGTTGTTGTAGCCATAGCCGTTGTGATAGCCGCCGTTGTAATAGCCGCCGTGCCAAGCAGAGTTTCCGTAGTAAGCGCCGCCGTGATACACCACTGCAGTACCATGCCAGCCACAATTCCAACTGCTATATCCCCAGCCGCAGCATCCGCCGCTCATCATGGCGCCCACCGCGATTCCGGCTCCGAATCCGATGATTCCTGCGGCAACCACCGCGCCCGGGGTATAGGTGTAGGCCGGAACTACATACGGGTAACCGTAGACAATTGCAGGGTTGTACTCCGGAACGTAGACGACTTGAGGGTTGGCTGGTTGGATGACGATTACCTGAGGCGACTGTTGAACCACCGTAACTTGCGGCGTTGTTTTTAGATTGCCCTTCGCCTTGGCTTGCGCGCGCAACGTCTGGACCGCTGCCATCACTTCAGCTTGCTGGTTGTGAAAGGCCTGCCCCAGAGATGAAGTCCAACTGAGATTTTTCGCCATGTTATCGAGCACGGAAGGAAATTGTGTGAGCGCTTTCACACTTGCATCCCAAGATTGTTTGTCAACCGCTTGCATTAAAGCACTTCCCGTCAAACGCTTGTTCTGCTGTACCCAGTAATCGGCAATCGCAACCTGATCCGGAAAAGTAGCGGCGCTGAGAATCTGGGCCACCAATGAATCCGGGTACAGCGCAATTGGCGCCACTAACGATTGAAGCTCGGTCGCGGCTAAAGGAGCAGCTTCACTCGGGCTTCCATTGTCGTCAGCCGGAGGTGGCGTTAGGCTCTGGTAACCGTAAGCCATCTGTGATGATGACGTAACAAAAGCCAAACCGAGAACTACTGAAAATATCTTCTTCAAATTTTTCGAGATCATTAGAACCGCTCCCTTGATGTGACTGCCCCTCTAACGACACCGGCGTTCGAGTCGTTCGCTCAAACGGCCGCTCCGTTCACGGATGCGATTGCTTTAGCACGGCGAGGGCGGCCTTGCGAGCCGCCCTCCGGTGTTAGTTAGCCGCCGCCAGGGACCGCCTTCGGCATTTTATTGGGATCCAGCGCGGGCACCGGGTTTTCCGGATGCTGAAGATTCGGTATCAAGTCGTTCGAGGCACCGCCTGGGGAGCGCTTGATGCTCGGATACTTCATGATGGACTTGTCGAAGTCGACCAGCACCGGCGCATACAGCGCTCCGGCCCAGGAGTTTTCTTCGCCGGAATACCTTCCCGGGGAAGTGGTAATTCCACGGGTTGGCACGGCCCCATTCATGACCATGTCGTATCTCTCATAGGGATCCATGGTGAGGTTATAGAACGCAGGTAAACTCAGGTTTTGATCGGGTCCCAGCCAGGACTCCTTCGCCGTCCACATGAATTTCCAGGCGACGTTCACCCACGGCTCTTTGGGATCTCCGGCGAGGTCAACGCGGAGAGCATTGAGATTTTCGCCATCGATAAAGACCCACGACCGACGTGCGGAGTGTTGTGCCTTGCCTAGAATGTAGGCGCTGTTGTCAATACTGTCGAAGTAGATGGGTTTGCCGGTGTTGTCCTGCCATTCGCCATGGGGCGGCGGCGTGAGGCCAACCATCCTGGCCAGCGTTGACCAGCAGTCAATGTGCGACATCATTTCGTGGTATTGCACCCCGGCGGGGATGTTGTTCGGCCACCACATAATGGCCGGGACACGCCAACCGCCTTCAAACGCGGTGCCTTTTTCGCCACGGAAGGGCTGGGTTCCGGCGTCGGGATAGGCGTCCAGCCACGCGCCGTTGTCGGCTGTCAGGATGACGATCGTGTTGGGCGCATCCTTGCGGATTTCATCCATGACTTTGCCGATGTCAGCATCCATCTCCATGAGCGAATCGGAGTAGTCACCGAGATGCGACTTGCCGGCAAAATCCGGCGCCGCATGGGTCGGGTTATGCATTTTGATCCAGTTAATGTCCATGAAGAACGGCTTGCCGCCATTCGCGTGCTGCTTGATATAATCCACGGCGTAGTCGGCCTGCCGTTCGTCCATTGTCGCCATGTAGGCGTAGTCAATCGTGGCGACCCGTTTTGCGGGCTGGCCGGCCACACCTTCCCACTCGCTCAAGTTCACAATGTCATCAAACATCGCGTTGAATTCCGGGTTATAGGACGGGAACCACGGATGAAACCACTTCGAGGTGTCTTCCCAGGTGTAAGCGCCCGCATAGTAGGCGGCGAACTCTTTCATCTCGTCGAAGCCGTGCTCGATCGGGTAGGAGCTCGCTTTGTCACCCAGATGCCATTTGCCCGAGAAGTAGGTCAAGTAGCCGTTCTTCTGGAAGAACTCGGCGATGGTCGGCGTTTCCTTTCGGAGGTAGTTCTCGTCACCCGGAACCACCACGACGGAGAGCGCCGTGCGGATGGGAATGCGCCCGGTCATGAACGAAGCCCGGCCCGCCGTGCAGCTAGCCTGGCCGTACCAGCTCGTGAACACGGCGCCCTCCTTGGCGATGCGGTCGACGTTTGGAGTCGGATGGCCCAAGGCCGCGCCTCCCCCGTAGGCTCCGAAGTCGCCCCAGCCGGTGTCGTCGGTCATAAGCACAACGATGTTGGGTTTTTGTTGTGCCGCTACGCGGGGCAACGCGGCAAAGCCCCCGATCAGAAATACTCCGAGGACGAAAGCTGCCCTTTTGATGTTTTTCATCGACTGTCTCCTTTTCATTTACGGCATAAATTAGTTCATACCAACTTGGCAGTGAATGGCGACGTTCGGCGTAGCGCTCTCCGGTTATCCACAGAGCCGGAGAGGGCGAGCGACCATTTACAGCTGTTCGTTCAAGCCGGTGTTAACAAGAACCTTCACATCGACCCTACGGTTCAGCGCGCGTCCTTGTGCATCGGTGTTTTCAGCCGCGGGGTGCGAAGCTCCGTACCCAGCCGGGACAACAATCCGCCACATCGGTACGTTCTTCACGTTACGCAGATAATCCGTAACCGCAGTCGCCCGAGCGTCATTTAGTCTCTGGTTCTGTTCTTTGGTGCCGGTACTGGACGCATACCCTGCAATCTCAATCATGTAACCACTGGTGGTCTTGGCGACATCGGCCAGATTGCTAAGGTCCGCTTTGGCCGCATCGTCGAGGGTAGACTTGTCCGGATCATAGTAAATTCCAGCCTCCGCCACAACGGTATAGTCGGCGAGATCCGATACCCGCTGATTTACCTTCGAGATGGCGGCCGCATCCATTACTCCAATGGCGCCAGCCGTTCCAGCAGCCGCTTGGTTGGCCGATACCTGAGCCTGATTTGCCGAGGACTGGGCCTGATTGGCGGACGACTGTGCGGCCTGAGCTCCCGACACTCCTTGATTAGCAGTAGACTGAGCCTTCTGCGCGGCGGCCTGATTGGCAAGGATCTGCTGCTCTTCCGCTACTTCAATGGCGAAATCATCGGGGCTAAACGTAATCTTGCTGGCAACGAGTCGTCCCTTCGCATCTCCAACTCCTTCTGCCTCAATTCCCAAGCCCGGCACCATGGCCGTGACGTCCATGTCGGATTTCCGAAACTTAAACGAGGCATACCGCGTAGCACAAAACTTGCACGGCATTTCGTAAGTTGAATTTCATGGGAGCCTCCTTGGCGTTCTTTCTATGTTTTCTCGCTGCGGGTGGCTATTGTTAAAAGTGACAGCCCATGTTACTTTCTCGTGCCACGTGCCTTGCAGGAACTAAAAGAGAGAGCGCCAAGCATCGCCTTGTCGAAAACTATTCCTGCAACACGTGCCAGATTTTGCGTGACGTCATATTTTGGAATCTGGCCGGGTCAGAATTATTTGGGGATCGACGGCCTGGAATTGAGTCGGGCCGCGCTCCGTTAATTCGAATGATTCTTTAGCGTCGTGGAGATCGACAACCGCAGTCGGTTCCGGTTACAGCGTGGAGGTCGCTATGTTGTTACGTGCTGTTATTTAGTTACGACGATTTCCGCTTCCTTGGAGTCGCACATCCCGTAGATGGCTCCCGCGACGCAAGCCCCTACTGAATACTTAAAACACCCTGGCCGCCTTGCCACCACCGAAATAGAACGATCGGAGCCGCCGATGATCACTCCGTCCGGTGTGTCAAACGGTGAAGAATCTCCGAAATCCAGGACGAAGCCGGTTTTCTTTGACGTGCTTTGCCACGTAACAGTTGTGCCAACCTTTATGCAGAACGGCGCATTCGCTTTTGCGTCTGAAATGCTGGGAGTGACCGAAGCGGAATCACTGGTGCGTTTGACGTCCGCAAGACACGGAGTAGAACTGGATCCGCAGCGGGTGCTGGCGTTGCACATGCTTCCAGGGTTGGTTTCTGAGCAGAGATACTTATTATCGTCACTGCGAAGTTCTTTGGCCGTCACGTAACCGGCCATCAATGTGAGCGAAAACAGAATCAGACCGCTCCACATCGCAACACTATGCTTTCTCTTCATAAAGACACCTCATTTCCAAAGCGATTTTGATGCTGACTGCGCTAGTTGACCCCGGGTGTTCCTTTCCAGTCGAGTACGTCCACAAGCTTCCAGGAGTTTTGAGTCAGATCAATTTGCAACTGGCCTTGCTTATCGATCACGAGTTGCGCGGCCGGGAACAAAACGCCAGTGCTCTTGCTTCTGTCCTGTTCGTTTATGTCGATCTCTCCGCCAGTCAAGTTGAAAGCCTGTGATTGCGAGTCGGTCCAAGCTTCCACGAAGCTAATCTGCCTATTAGTGACAAACCGGATTTTCCTTCCGGTGGGCGTTGGGATCATGCGGATGAACGCGACGTCAGCGGAGTGCCGATAACATCCGCGGGATTGATTACCACGACTTCGACTTCATCCCGTCAGGTTCAATTCGCGTTAAAAATCATTTGGTGAACGAATGTAGCCATCCGTTGCGCGCCCTGAATTCTTCAACCCGTTTGACCGCGTGCACGCTGCCCCTCCATACCCTACATCGCCGCGACGCCCATTGCGTGCTGACCCTCTTTTATCCGCATTTGCCGGGCGCTGGAACAAATTCAAGACGGCGGGCTGTCCGACGCCAGTTGACGTCTTCGCAGATGACGACAGGTTGACAGTCTGCTTGAACGAACAAATACCGCCGGCATCGCAAGACCAGGAGCACACGGACGACCGTCTTTTGTCCTGCGGTCGCCCTTGCCCTGGCATCGATCTGCAGGTCACAGACGATTCAGGGAAGCAAGTCGAAGTTGGAAAGCCTGGCGAATTAGTGGCTCGCGGCGCCAACATCATGCGAGGCTACGGGAATAATCCGGGCGAGACTGCGCTCGCATTTCGAGATGGCTCGTTTCGCACCGGCGATATCGGCTATCAGGATTCCGAGGGATACTTCTACATTCTGGACCGCGCAAAAGACATGATCGTCACCGGAGGCGAGAATGTCTACTCCGGAGAAGTCGAAGCTGTAATTTACGCGCATCCGGCAGTTCGCGAAGCCGCGGTCTTCGGAATACCCAATCCCAAATGGGGCGAACTAGTGATGGCTTGCGTGGTGCTGAAGCCTGGAAGCACTCTTACAGTTGATGACCTGATCGCCTTCTGCCGGCGAAGCCTCGCGAGCTACAAGATTCCGCGGCGCGTAGAGTTTTCGGAAACGGAGCTACCGAAAAGCGGGTCCGGCAAGATATTGAAAAGAGTTTTGCGCGAACGCTTCTGGGCTCATGAAACGCGTGCGGTCAGTTGAGGCACGCACACCAGAATCCTGCCCCAATCCTCGGATTTCTATCTCGCAATGTCGCGTCGAGTTACCCGGAACAGATGCGGTGCACAGCGCGGCGTCCTCTTGCCCCGGGCGGCTCAAAGCATGCTAAAACATCTGCTCAAGAGGCAGGCGTGCCCCTCACCTATGAGCGTCTGCGTCACCACGGTGACTCGCTGTTCACTTTGTGGCTTTCTGTTCGATTGAAAAATGCTTTAGAATGAGGATAATCTGCGGTGCGCCCGTAGCTCAGGCGGAGGGTCGCGTGATTCTAGTGCCACACAACTTTCTTCTGTGTGACGCGCGATACACCTGAGAGTCTCACGCATCCGGTTGTCACCCGTGCCGCCTAAAACTAACGCACAAGAACCGGATCATTGGCCTTATCTGCCCCCTTTTGCCCCCGCGAGAATTTGCTAAGTATCCATCCATCAGGAAGATGGTTGGTAGGGGCGGTGGGGATCGGACTAAGAGCGACGCTGAAAATTCGTAAGTTATTGATTCTATTAAACGCGAAAAACGCCAAAAACCCCGGATTCGCCCAACCGAGGTACACGGCGGGTACACGCGAGAGACTCCGGGTCACAGGGCGTCCAGCCCCACTATACGTGTCCGCTGCGGCGAGTGCTCGATGTCACCTGAGAAATCATCATTCGTCAATAGCGTTATGTTCGGATCGGCAAGATAAAAGAAAAGTTGGAAATCCCCATATCGGCCTCGGTCATTCTTCCACGGCTTGGCACCTGCCCTAATCTTAGCGACTGATGCTTCTATGTACTCAACGGCAGCGGAAAAACGTTGTCGGAATATTTTGGGGTCTGGGCAAACTCCACTAACTGCAAAGCCCTTACAAAGCTCTGCTGTTATGTCGTTGCCGTCTGGCTTTTCCGCAAACTGCTCCAGGCAAGTAAACTCCTTGTCCACGTTATCGCCATGTATTCGAGAGGCGTCGCGAATATCCGACCACACGCTACTGGTGCTTAGAGCTTTGAACTCGGCGAACGTCTGAGACTGCGCCACCATCTCTATGAGCTGCACATGATGGCATTTCCCCACCCAGCTCCGTTTTGACGGGAGCCCCAGAATGTTCCCAGCAAAAGGCCCTGGGTTATCCAAGATGGCGTCCGAGTGGTTCTTGAGCCAAACGAAAATCTTTTTGTTCTGCTCGTAGCAGCGTGCGCCCCCGCCGACCACGCCAACCACCAATTCCTTTATCGTCGTGGGGCCGATGACGAACTTACAGCTCCGCCGCTCGGCACCGTCCAGCTTTATCTGGACGCCAGAGTCCTTCCCGAGGTCGATCAGGATGTTCGTGTCTGGAAGATACATAGGGATGAGATCAATCGTCCGCTCTGCCCGCATGCAAATTCTTGAGAAGGCCGTGCATGCTGTGCTCAAACACGATCCCAAAAAGAAGGAGGCTCCTTAAACCATTCGAAGCCTCCGGCTGGTGGTTTCACGACTGCAATTGCCACCTGTCCACCGATTGACTCTCCGATACTGGAATCAATCTTGCGGCCTTCTTCCGACTTGCACGCCTCAATGTAGTTCTCGGCGATTTTCTTGGCCTCCTCCATTGAAACACTTTCCCCGTTATTCAGCTTCTCAAAAGCAGGGGCATAAAATTTTTCTAGCGCTGGGGAGCCCCGTAAAAGACTCTTCAGAACATTTTCAGAACCAACATAGCAATGCTGGCCGCTGTACGGCTCGACAATATTAGCTTCCTGCTGTGCTCCACGGGGTCGCTCGCCTTCACCTCCGTAGTAAATCTTACGTTTGGACATGCTCGGTTTGTCATTGAAATAACAGGCAAAGTGAATTACGACATTCTGTTCCTGTTTCAGTCCTTTGGAAATTTGTACCTGTTCCTCTTCTCGCTGACGACGCCAATCCCGCAAATAGCGATGCAATTCGTCGCCGACGAAATCACTGAATCTGTTCGCGTACCCGGTTAAATCAGAAAAGGTTTCGGACTCGAGTTTTCTCGCCGTTTGCTTATAAATATCAATGAAAGGGTCAACCGGCCCGCAATCAGGAAACGAAGCCGCCCCGCTTACCGCATAAACTCCCGTTCCTCGAAGGCCGTGGGTCGGGAAAAGTTTGCGTTCGGAGTTACCTCCGCCGCTTCCTCTTGAATCCGAAGCTATCACAAATCCTTCATCCGTATAAATCAGCATGATCGCCGTAGACATGCTGTCAGTATACGCGCTGAAATTCTCACCGTATCCCGTTCGACGCGTAAGTTTCCCCGTTTTTGTCAAAAAGAACAGGCCCGTAGAATTGTATTCCTCCAGTCATGCGAGTGAATAAAATGCACTTCTCGCACTGTTAACTGTTGAGAGACGACGTTGTGCGTTTATTCTCCACGGGTCCAAATCGGTGTTCAAATTGTTGGTGGGGTTGACGACGGTCCTAGCTAGAGTACAGGGCAAAACCCGAAGCAAAAACAAGAGGCTCGGCATGGAGGCAAGGATGAAGCCGTGCATGTTGATATTGCTGGTAGTGATATGTTCACGGATGTGACGAACAAAGAGCAGGCAAGTTGGTTAAAGACGAATTTCGGTAGCAGCCGATTCTCGTATGGTCCCGGCCCGGCTCACCATTGGTCTCCACCTATCTCTCTTTCGTTGCAAACCGCAAACGGCGTCAACCACTTCGCGCTCGGTCGCCGCAAATGGCGCAGTGCTGGCGGCTATCCGACTCTCGCGCATGGCCGACCCGTTTATGGGCGGCGGTACCACGGTAGTGGAAGGCTCACGCTTGGGCATGCAGATGTTTGGTTGCGATCTCAACCCAGTCGCATGGTTTGTCGTGAAGAACGAGATGTCGCAGGAGACTGCCGAGAGAGTACATCGACTACTGAACGACGTGGAAGCCGAAGTCAAACCACAAGTCATGCCTTACTACGCATGTGATGGTCCGAGTGGAGAGAAAGGGAAATGGTTTCGACGCAACGGAACAAAGGTGCGGGAACAGAGTCCCGCTCAATCTCATTTCCTCGACCCCGCTAGACCAAGGGATTCAACGGCTGAGGCTACTTGGGAGGAGCTACCAACAAATTTTGACATTTTCTCGGTGACATGGGAGGAACGCGCTCAGTATCGCTACGAAGGCCCTGAAATTCTCTACACATTTTGGGCTAAGCACGGTCCATGTAGCCGCGAAGGTTGTGGACATCGCACGCCGATCTTCTCCTCACCAGTTATTGCCATCAAGACGCTCACGGTGAACGCATGGTCAGATTACAAGTGCCCGACCTGCCGCAAGAGTTTCGACGTAGAGCGGCACTCGGTGCGGATGGCACCAGACGTGCCGTTGTTTGTAGCGCCGCACGAAAAACCATTCTCTGTTATGGATGGGCACGGAAAATATGTTTGCCCAAATTGTCGAACAGCGAAACAGGATGAGAAAGCCTACGCGACAGGAATCTCCTCTACGCTTGGAAAAGCTAAGGGCAAAAAGGTGGAAATGACGCTGCTCATTCATCCGCAATGGCTGGAAGGATGCCCGAAGTACGATGACCAAGGGCGTGAGTATGGGGGCAGCGCGACAGATTCCGTCGAAGCCACGATCCGTTGGAACAACGCACGCCAAGCAACCCTGCGGCTGTTGGAGGTGCGAGGTGAACTGCCGGAGCAAGTGACTTGCCCCGTGACGGGCGTCACCTTCTATACAGACGGTCGAGGCGGCACAGTGCCGAAGAAATCTACATTCGCATGCGCGGCTGACGGCTCGCCGAATGACGTGCTTGATGCAATCAAGTCAACCAACAAAACTGGTCCAGTAGCGGCGTATGCAGTCCAATGCTATAGCTCCGAACGAGATGCTGCGGGTGAGTCATACGGCGGCCGCTTTTTCGCTCCTGCCAGTGACGTTCGCCGATACAACTCAGCCGTTTTGGAATGGAATGATCGTAAAGAAGGAGACTTGAAGGGCTACTGGCCGGAGAGCGAACTTCCATTTGGATTTATGACCCACATGAATAACGGGGGGATTCCGAATCACGGTTACACGCACTGGTGGAAGATGTTCAATCCGTTACAACTCTTGATTCACTCTCAGCTACTGCGAGCCATCGTTACAGTCTCTCCTTCTGACCACGCTTGGGAAACAAGAGAATATGTCCTCGGTGCATTTCACAACTACTTGCGGAATCAGTCTTTGTTGACGTTCTGGCATATCAAGCTGGATACGATTGCTCCAGCCCTTTCAAATAGTAATTTCCACCCAAAGGCTACAGTAGTGGAGACTGGGGTTTTCTCTCCCATGGGTTACGGTCCTTGGACTTCAACGTTGCGGGCGCTTGCGGCTTCTCTTGAATGGGCGAAATCGCCATGGGAACTCGCACGCATTGACGACCAAATTTCCAACGCAGCCGATAACGATGGTCGTGTCGGTAACACTGTCAAGATTCCCTGCACCGACACCGTTTCAACTCCTGCGGAGCTTTTTTGTCAGTCTGCCACAGACCTCGCACAAATTGGAGAAGGAGCCTTGGACCTTGTTGTCACCGATCCTCCGTTTGGCGGGCTGCTACATTACGCGGAATTGGCGGATTATTTCTACGTCTGGCACAGACTTGTTCTCAAACAGCGGTAGAAGGTTCCATCTTTCTGTTACTCGACGAGAAGCTTACGGAAATTGGCAGGGCGCTCGGCAAGGTTGATGAACGCGGTCAGATTGCTGAAGACCTTCGTACCCAAATCCTTGGACAGCTTTCGATGCAAGTGAATTATGCGAGTCTCTATTCGGACGCCTTGAATGATCCCCTATTGAAACGGACACGGGTCGAACTCGAAACCGCGATGTCCAACGCGGTGGAGGCTCGCAAAGTGGTGTTTGAATTATTCCAAGACCTAGATGGATTCCGGCTCGACGATTACACAGCGATGGGCAATCCTGAAGATGGCATGAACGCATTGGTTCGATTTATGTCTGATTCCGCCATCGCCGAGGGCAAAGCATTCACAGGCCGTGGTGACAAACTCTTCGCGTGGATAGATAAGGACGCTCAGGCCGAGACGCTTTTGACGACGGAACGCCAGCTTTCGTTGCAGAAGGAAAATGTCCAGTTACTTGGCCTCGATCACCCGCTCGTCGCAAACTTGCTCAAAAAGTTCCGCGAGCTTCCGCCCGAAGAAATCGGTCTGTGTCTCAAGTCGTCGGATGGAACAGCGGGAGTATTCGCGGCTTGGGCAGTTGATGCTCGCGGTGACAAAGGGCAGATCAAGCGTATGGTTTTGACGCTCGGGGTCGATTGGGCGGGTAAGAGGCATGTTGCTTGGGAACGCCAGCCCGAGACGCTTTGGAGTACGGCGGCTAGTCACACGGGAAAGCAAGCCGCCGAAAAATTAGCTATTCTCCGTGACACCTTCGAACCAATGCTTCAGCGCGAACTTGAACACCGTGGAGTGGGAACCCGTGGATTCGAATCAAAGCTAATTGCTTGGGTTGAATCGATGAACTAGGCGGCAATCTTGTCGCAAGCGAGTCACATGGATTCCGTTTTGCTCGCATTCGATCATCGCCTCCCGCTATGCCCCTGCACGGTCGAGATATTCGATCAATGCCTGCTGAAGGATGTCTTGTGTCTTTCTCCGCTGGGAAGCCCGAAACGTGCCCAGACGGACGTATGTCTTGTCGTCCACTTTAAGAGTCAAGGCGACGGGCGGCTTGCCCGCACTGCTGCCCGTTCGACGAGAACCAGCCGCACGCTTGCTCGAACCTCGACTCACCTTTTTGGTCGCCATTTTTGTCTCTTCCTCTCGGAATCCGCAGTATACCCGCATCTCCGCAGGTACGTAAGTGACCGGAATGCTCCAGACTCAGGATTGAGGCTCAGAGGATTGCAATCTGCTGAAGAATAGCTTGCACCTCAGCGGGAGTGAGTCCATTTTGACGTTGCGCAAACGCTCCGTTCAGATTAGCAGTGAAACGTGACGGGTGCTGATTCGAAAACTGCCCGTTGACGACCCGCCTCTCAGCGCGGGTCAGGATGCAGGCTGCTCTTGCTCGCGTAATCGAGACATACAAAAGCCGTGCTGCTTCGAGAACCAAGCCGGGATACGGCTGCCTGCGCGGTCCGGGGATGATCTCTTCCTCAAGACCCGGAATGAACACGATCCTCGCCGAGAGTCCCTTGGCACCGTGCATCGTCATAATGCGAACCCTTGGCGGCAGCACCCCCGCTGCCGGAATTGGCTGATTCAGGCGAGTTAGCACACCCGTGAGAATTGTGGTTTGCTGCTCATCCGTATCCGCCCAAATGAGATCGCGTAGTTCTTCGAGACTGATGTCTGGCGGGAGCGTGGCAGTAAAGGCTTGCCATTCGGCGACCCCAACAGCACCGAATGTGTTGGTCACGATCTGCTGAATGTCGTTACCCCTTTGAGCGAGGGTATCTCCTCGCACCCAGCCTCCGATGACTGCGGTTACAGCGCGGGCGTCGTTTAACGCGGTTGCGCCCCTCCCTCCGATTGCAGCGGGAATCGCGGGTTGGTAGAAGAGGTCACGGTAGTTCAACTGGTTTGCGATCACAGCTTGCCGGATCGTGCTGCAAGTGCCAACTCCGACTCCCGGTCGCATGCCCAAAACTAAGCGGTGTGCGACGTAGTCATTCGTGTCGCAGACAATCCTGAGAACCGCGAGCACGAACCGCCCAACCTCGGAATCAATGAACGCGTTCTGTTGGGGAGATTCGAAGGGCACGCCCGCTGCCGTGAGTGCATCAGTGATTGTGCGAGACTGCGCACGCTGATTGCTGAGCAGTATCAGGATTTCTCTCGGTCCGACCCCGGCTTGGATCAAGTCCCGGCACGATGCCGCAATCGCTTCAGCCTCCGCGACGGCTGTCGCGTGCCGCCAGCGGTGAACTATGCCTGCTGCGGGTGGAACTGCCGCTGCATACAGCGAAGTGAGGTTCTTGGCGATCCGATTTGGTGCCGGGTGCGCTTGGACGAGAGCCTGCGCAGCAGCGGCTACAGCACAAGTACAACGGAAGCAGTCGGTGAGCGTGTGTTGCCCTGCGTTTGCGTACCTATGCGTGAAATCTTGGATGCCTGCCGGATGTGCATGGCGAAACGAGTAGATGCTCTGATCGTCGTCGCCACACACGAAAGTGGTCGCTCCCCTTGTGATCAGTTCGTCTACGAACTGAAGGTCAATTGGATTCAGGTCTTGGAACTCGTCCACGATCAGATGTTCAAGGTGGATCAGATTGATCGGGTCTAGATTGCCCGCCACGATCTGCGTCAAACATTGGCGTACGATCTCGCCGGGGAGCACGCACGAGTATGTCTGGGTTGCAGGACTGTGAAAGGCGAGGAAGCCATTCCTCTCCGCGGCCGTGATCGGAGGGTTTGGTGGAGCGTAGCCGGGCGGATTCGGTAGACCCGTGCTCCACAACGCTTCGTGCTCACGCCGGATCGCCTGTGTTCGCGTTTTGCCTAGATGCTGGACGTGACCGAATTCGGCGTCAAAGACATTTTCAACTTCCCAGCTATCGAGCACCAGAGGGTTGGATGGGTACTGGAGCAAGCCAGCCCTGCGCAACAACCGCAACGCCAGCGAGTGGAGCGTGCTGACTATGACTTGGTTAACGGTGGGTTGCCCGTTCGCAGAACAGTAGTTTTGAATGCGGTCTCGCAGTTCCCGTGTAGAAGCACGTGTGAAGGAAACGGCGCAAATCCGGTTTGCGTTCGTGCCATTCTGGAGGAGCCACAGGACACGCTCTTCCACTGAGAAGGATTTCCCGCTGCCCGGACCCGCCACGAGCCGCACCTGCGCGGAAGGGTCGTGTGCCGCGCCATGCTGCAAAGCTCGTGCGGCCTGCATCTGCTGTTGAGTAATAGCCATGACATCAAGTCGCTGATCCATTGTAAGTCGGGCGTTCCAAAAACGGTCAAGCGAGCGCCTCTCCAAATCCCCAGTAAGTCAACGACTTGGAGAGGGTGCTTTGCCCGTCCCAAAAACGACCGTTTTAGGTACGATAGTCCTATTTACGTATTTACGCAAACACGTACAATGAAGCTATGGATGTCGCCCTTTACTCACGGGTCAGCACGAAGGACAAGGGACAGGACGTTGAGAACCAGCTACGGCAGTTAAGAGACTTTGCCACGAAGCAGGGTTGGACAATCGTCCACGAATTCAGCGACAACATCAGTGGCAAAACCAGCGACAGAGAGCAGTTCAGGAAGATGTTCGTCGCCGCTTCCAAGCGCCAGTTCGATGTCCTGATTTTCTGGAGCCTAGATCGCCTTTCCCGCGAAGGAGCACTAGAAACGCTCCAACATCTCCAGAGACTCACGTCCTATGGGGTCGCCTACCGCTCGTTTACCGAGCCTTACCTCGACAGCCTCGGGCCTTTTCGAGATGGCGTGATCTCGATCCTCGCATGTCTGGCGCGTCAGGAACGTGTGAGGCTCAGTCTGAGGACGATTGCTGGACTTGAAAAAGCTAAAGCGCTCGGGCGGGTTGGAGGAAGACCTCGTGTGGAATGCGACCGCAGCAAGGTGCTCAAGCTGCACACTGCCGGACGAAGCCTTGCCGCCATCGCCAAAGAACTGGGCGTTTCCAAGACTTCAATCCACCGGATCGTGCAGCGATCCGCTTGACCCTCAACCTCGTACTGGTGCCCCTAACAAAGGAGGAACAGATGGTGAAGTGGCTCCTGAAGTCCTTGCTGCAAAGCATGCTCATCCTGATCGCGCTGGTCGTCGTCTCGGCGACCCTCCCGTTCGCCTCGGTTTGGCTGTGCCGCGATCCCGTTGGTGGTCAAGTCTTCTTTTGGGTCGCGCCGTGGACGTGCGCGTTTTGGTCGATCCTCGTCTATAACCTCATCGGAAGCAAGTTCTGGCGCGGGCGGGAAGCCGTGGAGGAATGGCGGGCGCGTCGCGGCGGGTACCTGCGCTCGGTCGCCAAGGGCACCGCATGGATGTTCGCTTGCCTGTTCCTCTCGTACGGCTTCGAGTTCGGCGTCCTCTGGGAGACGCACAGCCCCGGATGGATGCCTGCCGCCGCCTATTTCCCCGTCGCTTTCACGGTCGTTTGGTGCTCGCGTGGGTAAGGTCGTCCCCATCGGCAGCAAGGTGCACTCCGAAGAAGCCCGCAAGGACGCTCGCACACGCTCTTGGATCATTTTTGAAGTTCTTTCCGTCCTCGCGCCAACGGCGTCCGTCCCCGAGAAGGAGAGGCTCGCTGCCGAGATTATGGTGCTTGTCTCGGGAAAGGGTCGCGTGCGATTGACACCGACGCTGCTCTCGGAACTTATTTCGATTCACTCACAATGCGTGCTCGATCAAACAGGTCGATGCACGCTCACGATCTTCGTCCAACCACTCGTTTGGGAATTACACAAGGCGCTCGGCATCGCGGATGAAACGGACGCGGCGTTCAAGCGCCACGATCCGATGACAGCAGCGAAGCCCGTGAAGGAGGAACACTTTGATCACGACTGATGAGATTGTTAAGGCTGCCATTGCTTACGTGAAGGCTGAGAGATACAGGCGAGCGCTGGAACAGCAGCCATCCTCAGTGTTTTCGTGGGATGCGATTGAAGAGGCTTACCAGTGTGAGAAGAAACTCGTCGAACTGTTCCGTACTGGGGAAACGAATCCGAGGATTAATTTCTGGTATCTGGAGTACCGCAAGATGCTGGTTGATCCACCGCTAGCACAGGCTTAGGAGGACTGGATGGCGAAGCTGAGGAATCTCCATTTCACGCCGATTGCACTGTTGTAGCGGGCGCTAAAAACATACCTCCGAATGCAAGAACACGTGTGGCACGAAGAGAACCTAATCAATAAGTACCGTCAAGAGAAGAAGAAATAGCGGATTCCAGCGCTCCACCACTGTTTGGCAGTCAGTTGTATGAGACGTGAGGCAATTTAACAACATCTGACAACAATTGAGAAGTGGAGCGGTCGGTAACGCCTTGGATCAGCGAGGCTTAGGATTTAGGGATGCAATTTCGATCCCCACCGCCCCTACCAACCATCCTTCTGGCCGGTAGGCACTTAGCAAAAACACGCGGGGGCAAAAAGGGGCAAATTAGGCCGTTGATCCGGTTCCGTTTCTGTTTTCAGCGGCACGGGTGACAACCGGACGCGCCAATTTCAGGGTTCGATCGATATTTCCTCGAAGTCCGTTTCTAGCCAGCTCGAGGCACTCGTCCGGTAACGCGTGCGAGTTCAGAGGGTCGGCGCAACACTTGCGCGCAGTTTACTCGCTGGAGTCTGAAAGCCCAAAGTTTTTCGTGGGCGTTGATTGAGACGCAGCGCGATCTTGTCCAGTTGGGATTGCGTGTAGCCGGATAGGTCAGTTCTCTTCGACAAGTATTGGCGCAGCAGGCGATTGGTGTTTTCGTTCGTTCCTCGTTGCCAGGGGCTGTGCGGATCA
>JBAQJS010000011.1:0-1550 GCA_049300435.1 Candidatus Acidiferrales bacterium
GGCTTCAGGGCGTGACTCATTTGTGGGCCGCGCTATTTCCTGGTGCCGTGCTGCTGTCTCATGCTGCACCTGCTCGCGTACGGTGGCGGGCATAGCCTCCGGCGCGTGGCGTTTTGTATCCAAGGGCTGTGCAACTGCCAGGGTTGCGGGGCGTTCGTGGTTGACGCTGGCCCACTGCGCGCGGTTGGTGGCTGCTTCGCGCATGTGAGCATGCTGGGCAGGGAGCGGCCCCATGTGGCGTTCTTGAACAGCAACTCGTTCTGCCGGCAGGGGACGAGCGGCCAGACCACCGCGCCCGCCGTTGTAGCTGATGCGCCTGTCATTGACGATGGTGACGTGATACGAGTACGTGCGATGGACATACGCTGGATTTACGCGTGTAACGGCGGTGTTATACATAAAAGCGCCGTTATTCCAGTAACCGCCTACATATCCCGTACCGATGTACCCGTATCCATAATTGACACCGCCGTAGAAGCCGATGTGCGGGCCCCAGTAGCCGTAATGCCAGAGATATCTTCCGCCATAAAAACCCCAGTAGCCGGGGGTCCATAGAGAGCCGACGTATGGCGCGACGAGCCATGCCCCTGGAACCCAGTAGTAACCTACCGGAGCATAGGCCCAATAGCCTGGAGTCCAGATGTAATCAGGGCCGGGGCACTCGGGTTGCTCATATTCCGGCAACGGGGGCGGAGGATCAGGGGCGTAGGTTACGGGCTCGTCGGCATAGGACTCATCTGCCGGAGCCGCGTTATAGCTATAGTCGTTATCGCCGGCCGTGGGCTGACTATTTGCCGATTCATCTGCGGGCGGTGGAGGCGCGGTCTGCTGCTCCGATGCGCTTGGCTGGGTCGTTGCGGCTGCGGGGGCCAGGTTGGCTTGCTCGGCCGGGTCCTGGCTGTCATCGGCGGCCTGCACGGCAGTGGCGTTCGGATTTTGAGTCGGATTGGTCTTATGACAACCGGCGATACCGATGGTCATAACTCCGAGAACGAACGCAAAAAGGGGAAGATATCTGAGGTTTTGGCCTGTGTATTTTTTATGCATGGCGGGATCGTTCTCCAGAAGGACACATCTTACTAAGATGTTGATCTTGCGTCTTACGATTGCTGGGAGCCGGTGAGGGACTCGTTCCATCTACTTGTAACCCTTAACGCAACGAAAGGCTGCGGTCAAAGCCGCAGCCTTTTCAAAGAATGGAACTCTATCAAGCAGATTTTCTTTCGCCTTGAGGTTCCTTTTTCTGTTCTTGGGTTGCATTGCCGGGAGGCTTATTGGATTGGGACCCTGTTCCCTGTTCTTTCCCGCTCCCACTCTGCTGCTGATTCGATCCTTGATGTTGCCCGCTCTGAGGCTGATTTCCCGCCAAGCCCTGATTCTTGCTCGCCTGCTGCGACTGAGTGGGTTGATTGACATGGCCAAACTCGCGACCACCTTCGTTTTTCGTCTCCTGCTCGGTTGTTGCATTCGGATTTTTTTGTTCACTGTTCATGCTGGCATTTACCTCCTGCCAACTGATGGGATGGAGGTCTTCCACGGGGAGTTGCCGC
>JBAQJS010000012.1:0-1813 GCA_049300435.1 Candidatus Acidiferrales bacterium
GGCCTCATCATATTGGACGCATTTCTGGTGGCGGACCTGGGAATTGGGTGGTGCATTCCGGTAACGACGGCCACGCAGTTCGGGACCGCGTGCGGTCGCTAAAAGGCGTCATAGCTTACAGGTGGCCGTGATGACTCCCTCCGTCGTCGACATCTACCACGGCAACATCGTTCTCAGCTTTCCGGCGCTTAAAGCCGGAGGGATTGTCGGTGTTATCCACAAGGCATCGCAGGGTCAAAGCATCGTCGATGGCGCCTACGCCGCGCGGCGATCCGCTGCCGTCGCTGCCGGGCTTCTGTGGGGCGCCTATCATTTCCTTGACTTGACTGACGGTGCAACGCAGGCCCAGCACTTCCTCTCGGTCGCTAACGCCGATGCCGAAACGCTGGTGGCACTCGACTGGGAGACGATCGGCAACCGGCAGCCTTCAATCGACATTGCCAAGGATTTTCTGACAGAAATACAGAACGAGCTCGGCCGCAACGCCGTCATTTACTCGGGCAACGTAGCCAAGGAACAGCTCAAAATCGCCGATCCGTTCTTCGGCTCCCATCGGCTATGGCTCGCCGAGTACGGCCCGAAATGGGTAGTCCAGGAGAGCTGGAAAGCCCCGTGGCTGTGGCAATACAGCGAGAGCGGCATTATCCAGGGGCTGCGCGGTCCAAGCGATCTGGATGCTGCTGGGCCGAATGTGAACCTCGCCGAGACCTGGGCGTCCTGAACCTAACAGTTGCCATAATTCCCCAAAGCGTGGTAAACCTGAGCATGATCCGCAAGATGGCTATCGTTTTTGGCTTGGGTGGTGGATGGCTCGATCCAGTCGGCGGTGAAGTCTATCTGCTAGCGCGGTTCAAGGCGATCGGTCTCATTGTTCCCGCCGCGCCGTTTGTCTATTCAGACAGCCAGGGCATCTACAACTTCCTCGAAGACGCCGACTGGCGCGGTTGCGTCGGCGACAGTTTCGGCGCCGATTATGAAGTCAACGATTTCGGCCAGCTCCCGATCGATTACTGCGCGGGTTTCCAGCCCTCGATGTACGCCAATGACGTGCGAGACGGCAAAATCACGCTTCCGGCCAATATCAAACAAGCGCATTGTATCCGTGACCCCGACTGGATCGACACCGAAGGGCTGGGTTACGCGCAATGGGTGGTCGCGGATCCGAAGAAAACCCGGTTGCTGACGACGGAGCATCGTGGCGCGCATCCCGACGACACCGGTTACGCTCAGAATTTGGTTTTTGCCGAAGTCAAACAACTGATAGGGGCTTGAAATGGACCCAGATACCCTGAAATTCATCGCAAACTTTACTGCAACGAAAGCAGTCGGCTGGGCGGCTGGCGCCCTCCTCACTTATGGCATCCTGCAGCCTGATCAGCAGACGCAATTCGAAACGATGGGCGTGAGCATCGTTGTTGCCGCGCTCGGCTACGGATGGTCGTGGTGGAATACGCGCGGCAAGGCCGCCGTGCTCGCCGAGCTGGCAAAGGCCCACGGCGTTGCGCCGCAAAATGCGTCGATCGCGACCGCAGCAAACGCCTATGTCGCCAAAGTCGCGGCCGGTAACGTACCAGTGGTAGCCAAGTCATGAGCGACGATTGGATCGAGGAAGATGCCCTTCGTTTTGAGGGCTTCAACGATGTCGAGATCGCGCAGATCAAGGCGGCTATTCCTCAGATACTCGCGCTGCTCGCACTCTACCAAAAGAACCTGCCCGACATCAACAAGGCAAAAACCTTGTTTGATTCCCTCACCCCTGTCGGCGTCATGGCGCTGACCAAACTGCAAGCGAGAATATCATGAGCACCACAAC
>JBAQJS010000013.1:0-110721 GCA_049300435.1 Candidatus Acidiferrales bacterium
GCTGCCGAATTAGGTCCAAAACCGTGTACCATGACGCAGAACAAAGCCAGACGGACCAACAAGATAGATTTTCTGCAACTGCCTTGGGCGCAGGAGGCCTCCGGTTCAAATCCGGACGCCCCGACCACTAACTCCCGATTTTTCAATTCGCTCTTGCTGATGCCGGTTGCGCCGGAGCCTGAACTTGGGTCCATCTGGGTCGAAACAGGAGCCTCTCGAGGCGCTGTAATGCGCGACGCTGCTGTTCAGGGATCGCGTGCAAATAAATCGCGCGCGTGATTTCCGCCGTGGAATGGCCTAGGAGCGATTGTATCGTCCCTATTGGCGTACCCACGGAATCGAGCAGCATCGGACGGCCAGCCTCCAGGCAACACCCGGAAGGGCGCGGCGCGGCGTGGCGGTGTCCACCGGGCGCGGGCGCGCGAATGTGCCGCTTTTCTCGCTGTACAATGCGTGCCGTCCGGATGGAAAATGACGCATCCTTAGCCAGCGTTCGAGCGAGCAGGGTTCGCATCACGCGTCGGAGCCACAGCTTGTATTTCAGGCCCGCAACACTGAACGAAGCGCTCCAGACTCTCTCCGACCAATCCGCCCAAATCCTCTCCGGCGGAACGGATTTCTTCCCTGCCCTGGGCGATCGGCCGGTCACGGGTCCCGTTCTGGACATCTCGGCTCTACGCGAGCTTCGTGGCATCGGTATCGAACCCGGCTTCGTGCGAATTGGTGGGCGGACGACGTGGACCGACCTCATCGCGGCGCCCTTACCTCCATGCTTTAATGCATTGAAAGCGGCTGCCCGCGAAGTCGGATCCATCCAAATTCAGAATCGCGGGACCGTGGCCGGCAATCTGTGCAACGCCTCGCCGGCGGCGGACGGCGTGCCGCCATTGCTGGCTCTCGACGCCGAAGTCGAGCTCACCTCAGGCGCTGGACAGCGCCGCCTGAGGCTCGCCGACTTCTTAGTGGGTAATCGCAAGACGGCGCGCCACCCTGATGAAATCCTCACGAATATTTTCATCCCACTCACAGCGCCGGATGCCGGCTCGTCTTTTCTGAAGCTCGGCGCTCGCCGCTACCTGGTGATTTCGATAACCATGGTTGCCGCAATCATCAGCCGCGATTCGCGGGGCCGCGTTGCGGATGCGCGCGTCGCGGTCGGCTCCTGCTCCGCAACAGCCCAGCGGTTGCACGAGCTTGAACGGGAACTTGTCGGCGCACTCGCGCGACTAGGCCTCGGTGCGATAGTCACGTCGTCGCACTTGCGCGCGCTCTCTCCGATTGACGACATTCGAGCGACTGGAGACTATCGTCGCGATGCCTCGCTGACGCTCGTTCGCCGCGCCATCGAAGAGTGCGTGCGGAAATAGGTTCATGGCCGACACACAAACCACGCCATTCGAGACGCAGGCGGTCACCGGGTTTTCCGTGAATGGGAATCCGGTTACAGTCAGCGTTCCGCAACATCAACGTCTCTCCCGCGTGCTGCGGGAAAACCTCGGCCTCACGGGCACTAAAGTCGGCTGCGATGCCGGAGACTGCGGCGCCTGCACGGTTTTGCTCGATGGCGATTCCATTTGCTCCTGTCTGGTCCCGATCGGCCAAGTGGAAAACTGCGAGATCACCACCGTCGAAGGCCTTTCCTCGCGCCCGCCTATTCTTGACAGCCTGCAAAGATCATTTCTCGCTCACGGTGCCGCACAATGCGGAATCTGCACGCCCGGGATGCTGGTAGCGGCCACGGCACTGCTCGAACGCTGCGGCAAGCCAAGCGAGGCGCAAGTGATGGACGCGCTCGGCGGAGTCCTGTGCCGCTGCACGGGATACCGCAAGATCGTAAACGCCGTGCTGGATTGCCGGCCGAATCGCGCCGAGCAGACCTCGCCGGCCGCGGGGAGCGCCGTCGGAAGTCGCCTCGAGCGGCTTGACGGAAAACAAAGAATGGACGGTACGGAAGTTTTCGGCGCCGACGACATCCCGGTTGATGCGCTGGCCGTCCGCGCGATCCGCAGCACTTTTCATCGCGCGCGGTTTGTGTTCGGAGACTTGAACGAATTCACTGCAATGCATAGCGGGATCGTTGCGATTTTGACTGCCGCCGACGTACCCGGGAAAAATTGCTACGGCGTAATTCCGCCGTTCGCCGACCAACCCGTCTTCGCCGAGGGAGAAACCCGATTCCGCGGGGAAGCGGTCGCAGCGATCGTCGGAGACGCAGAAGCGATCGAGGCGCTCGACGTTGCAACTTTTCCGATAACGTGGGAAGAAATGCCGCCCATTAGGACAGTGGACGCCGCGCTCGAAGAAACCGCACCGCGGATTCACGCGAATCGAGAAGGCAACATCCTGGTGACGGGGCGTGTCGTGCGCGGCGACGTCGAAAAAGGCCTCGCCGACTCGCACGTTGTCGTGGAAAGGTCGTACGAAACCGGTTTCGTCGAGCACGCGTATATTGAACCCGAAGCAGGCTTCGCGCGCCGCGTCGGCGATCGAATCGAGATTCAAGCCTGCACGCAGTCTCCCTATATGGACCGCGCGGACATGGCGCAGATTCTGGGGATCGCACCTGAGAACGTGCGCATTATTCCCACCGCCGTGGGCGGCGGATTCGGCTCGAAGCTCGATCTTTCCGTGCAGCCCTTCATCGGCCTGGCGGCGTGGCTTTTGCGTCGTCCGGTGCGCATGGTTTATTCGCGCAGCGAATCCGTGATGACCACGACGAAACGCCACCCTTCGCGAATTCATGCGCGTGCCGGCGCCACTCGGGAAGGAAAGCTGCTGGCCCTCGATTTCTCCGCCGACTTCAACACCGGCGCATATTCGTCCTGGGGGCCCACGGTTGCGGCGCGCGTGCCCGTCCACGCGTCGGGGCCGTACAGCGTCCCGCACTTTAGGGCGCTAACGCGGGCGATACACACCAACATCGTCCCCGCCGGAGCATTTCGCGGCTTCGGCGTTCCGCAAACGGCCATCGCGCAGGAGCAGCTTTACGACGAACTTGCAGATAAGCTTGCGATGGATCGTCTCGAGTTCCGCATATTGAATGCGCTCGACGCGACGACACCCACCGTCACGGGCCAAATCCTCGGTCCCGGCACCGGCATCCGTGCGTGTTTGGAGGCGTTGCGTCCCGCATGGATTTCCGCGCGCGCGCAAGCCCAGGCATTCAATGCGACTACGGCACAGCCGGTTCGGCGCGGCGTGGGAGTCGCGGGCATGTGGTACGGCTGCGGCAACACGTCACTTTCAAATCCTTCGACAATTCGCGTCGGCCTGAAAGCGAACGGTAGAATTGCGCTGCATCAGGGGGCGGTTGACATCGGCCAAGGATCAAACACGATCATCGCGCAAATCTGCGCCGACGCGATCCGCGTTCCGATTGAAAAAGTGGATCTCATCTCCGCCGACACATCCGTCACTCCGGACGCGGGCAAGACGTCCGCCTCACGCCAAACGTTTGTCACTGGAAACGCGGCGCGCCTCGCTGGCGCACACCTTCGCGCGGCAATCTTGAAGCTGGCCCGCGCCGAAGAACCTGCCGACATTTTCTTTGGCGCGGGCTGCCTGCAAATCGCCGAAAGTGCGACAGGCAAGCGGCGCGCCATGAATCTCGTGGATATGCCCCTCGACGAATTTGGTTTCGTCGTAACTGGAGAGGCCAGGTTCGATCCGCCCACCACTCCGCTCGATGCAAATGGCCAAGGCTCGCCCTACGCGGTGTTCGGCTTCGGCGCGCACCTGGCGGAAATCGAAGTTGACCTCGAGCTGGGCACCGTCCGCGTCACGAAGATCACCGCAGCGCACGATGTCGGCTGCGCGATCAATCCAACGCTCGTCGAAGGTCAAATCGAAGGCGGCGCGGCGCAAGGGCTGGGAATGGCGCTGATGGAGGAATTCTTTCCCGCCAAGGGGGAAAATCTTCACGACTACCTGATTCCAACCATCGGCGACATGCCGCCGGTGGAAGCAATCCTGATCGAAGATGCTTCCCCGGTGGGCCCGCGCGGCGCGAAGGGCATCGGCGAGCAGTCCGTGATTCCCACGGCGCCGGCGATTCTCAACGCCATCCATGACGCGACCGGAGTCCGCATCTGCAGGATACCGGCCACGCCCGACCGCGTGCGCGCCGCAATTCTCGAGGCGCAAAGATCTGGGGACCGACGTGAGTGACGACGCTATCCGCTGCGACGCTTGCCCCGTACTCTGCTACATCAAACCGGGCAGAACCGGCGCGTGCGACCGCTACGGCAATCGAGAAGGCCAGCTCGTACGCCTCGATCCGCAGGTGGTTCTGGATCGCGCGCTGACGCACGGCGATCCGCTTGTCCCCTTTCTCGATCGCGCGCGCGATTGGGACGGGCAAATTGTGAGCGGCCCCGAATTGTTCGTTACGGCCATCGGCGCCGGCACCACTTACCCCGATTACAAACCCGCGCCCTTCATTATTTCCTCGGAAGTCGCCGGCGTGGACACGGTCACAGTGGTTACCGAAGGCATTTTCAGCTATTGCGGCGCGAAGGTGAAAATTGATACGGATCGCCACCTCGGCGGCGAAGAAAGCATCGTGCGCGCACAGGGCGAGCCCGTCGGTCACGTAACCACCAGCGAATATGGGTCGCAGATGCTTTCGCTCGGAGGCGTGCGGCACTTGACCGGCGGCACAAAAAACGAAGGCACCATCACGTGCGAGACTCTGCTGAATCTCTGCAATGGAAAATCCGTCGAGCTTGTCGTAGATCAAGGCGCCACGGTCGTGGTGCAAGCGGGCAAGGCGCCGGTGGTCAACGGCGTGCAAGAAGAACGCATGCGCGTGGGCTGCGGTTCAGCGACGATCGGAATGTTCGCGAAACAATGGTTCGGCAAGATAGATGAAGTGGTCGTAGTGGACGACCACATCACCGGCGTGCTGTCTCAGCATCAGGCGGGAAAAATGCTGGGCATTGCGGAATCCGGAATCAAAATCAAAGGCCGCCGTTCGACTCCCGGACGCTACTTTCAAGTCGCTGAGCCCGGCACTTCCTGGGGTGGCACCAACATTGACGACCCGCTTACTATCGTTTCCGGTTTTAGTCCGAAGCTCGCATGGAAAGGTCTGCGTCTTCTGATGGTCAGCACCACCGGCGAGCAGTATGCATATTTCGAACTCGACGAGCATCTGAGACCTATCGAGAAAGACTTGCCGGCCGCGCTCCAGGAGTCCGTTTTTCGCATCAAGGAGAACTGCGAGCCGGCGCTTTGCTCGGTACTCTTCATGGGCGGGGCGGGTGGTTCTCTGCGCGCCGGAGTGACGGAGAACCCCGTGAAACTTACGCGGTCGGTGCGCGATGCGCTCACGCGCGTCACCTGCGGCGGCGCGCCGGTGTATGTATGGCCCGGCGGCGGAATCACCCTGATGGTGGACGTAACCCGCATGCCGGAGAACGCCTTCGGTTACGTTCCCACGCCGGCGCTGGTCGCGCCGATCGAATTTACGTTGCCTCTGAAAGATTACGCCGCGTTGGGCGGATACATGGAACGCGTGCAACCTCTCGAAGCAATTCTGAAAGCGAACGAGAGCCGACGACGAATTCCCGTGCATGCCGCGAATCCCTGGCCGCTTTCGCCCGCCGCGGGGCCGGAGCCGCGCAAATGAGGCAGCCGCCGACCATTCAATTTCTGCCAGACGGCCGACGCCTTCACATGAGCGACGGTCCCATTGATTTGATCGTCCAGGCATTCGGCGATTCGGTCGAGATTCAAGAAGCTTATCGTGCGGCAGCCGCCCGGTTTCCGAACGTTCTGGACGAACTCTGCGGCGAACTGTCCCTGCTGCGGCTTCGTGCACCGCACGAAGGTCCGGTTCCAGATGGCTCCATCGCGCGAAGAATGCTCGCCGCCGTAATTCCCTTCGCGTCGCGCTGCTTTATCACGCCGATGGCTGCGGTCGCGGGCGCCGTCGCTGAAGAAATCCTGGAGTCCATGACGTCTGCCGCGGAGCTATCGCGCGCCTACGTAAACGACGGCGGAGACATCGCCGTACATCTCAGTACCGGGCAGCAGCTCACTGTGGGGATGGTGAACGACCGCGCCGCTCTGCGGCACGCGAAAGACGTCTCTCTATTCGGAACCGTGCAAATTGATTACGCGCATGACGTACGCGGCATCGCGACGAGCGGGTGGCGCGGCAGAAGCTTTTCACTCGGCATCGCCGACACCGTCACGGTCTTAGCGCGGCGAGCAGCAATGGCCGACGCAGCAGCGACAGTGATTGCGAACGCGATTGACCTGCCCGGCAACCGCGCCATCTTTCGCGTTCCGGCGCGGGACCTTGCGCCAGACAGCGATCTCGGCGACATTCCTGTTACACGAGACGTGCGTCCGCTGAATCCCACAGAAATTTCCGATGCGCTCGAAAGCGGCGCGCGAGTCGCTCGCGAGCTTCTGTACGACGGCCTTATTTGCGCCGCAGCTCTTCATCTTCAGGGTCACACGCGAGTCATCGGAGACGTGACCCGAGCCGCGCCGCCGTCCCTCTCGAAAAGTGGCGAATTCGATCGGAGCCCTGCGCATGCATGAAGTCAAAGTCCGAAAGCGAGTCACGATTGTCGAAGACATTTTCCACGAGGGCGGGCCAATCGCGGCGACACCATTGCGCCGCGCCGCCGCTTTGGCCGTGATTCAAAATCCATTCGCCGGCGCCTACGTGCAGGAAATCGCTGGATTCATGGACGACCTCACGCCTCTGGGCCTGGCGATGGCGAAGTCGCTCGTCGCCGCTTTGGGCAACGACGCAAGACTGATCCAGGGCTACGGCAAAGGCGCAATCGTCGGCGCAGCCGGCGAGCTCGAGCACGGAGCGCTGTGGCACGCGCCCGGGGGTTATGGCATGCGCGAAGTTCTTGGTGGCGCGAAGGCGATTGTCGCATCGTCAAAGAAGGTAGGCGCGCCGGGCACGCGTCTCGACGTCCCCATCACTCACATCAATGCTTCGTACGTGCGCAGTCACTTCGATTCGATGGAAATTGGCATTAATGACGCTCCGCGTGCGGACGAAATTCTGCTTGCGCTGGTCATGACCACGGGCCCGCGGATTCATGCGCGCTCGGGAGGCCTCCAAGCCTCCGAAATCAAGGGGCAGGATGGTTTGCGATGACCAACGAGAGCGCGACGCCGGCAGCGAAGGCAAAAATCCGCAAGATCATCACATTCGTCGAAGAAACTCATTCGGAGATGGACCGCGCGATCCTGCCGGCCACGCGCCGCGCGGCTGCAGTCGCCGTGATCGAAAATCCGTTCGCGGGCAAGTACGTGGAAGATTTGTCGGCGCTGATGTCCATCGGCGAAGAGCTGGGCGAACTGCTTGCCGGTCGCGCCGTGGCGGCCCTCGGCATTCCCGGAAGCAACGTGGAAAGCTACGGCAAAGCGGCGGCGGTTGGTGAGAATGGCGAACTCGAGCATGCAGCCGCGATACTGCATCCGAAACTTGGCACGCCGGTGCGCAAAGCGCTGGGCAAAGGTGCGGCGTTGATCCCGTCATCAAAAAAGCGCGGAGGGATGGGCGTGGTGCTCGACATCCCCCTGGGACACAAGGACGCTGCTTTCGTGCGGAGTCACTTTGACGGGATGGAGGTTCGCATCCCCGACGCGCCACGCGCGAACGAGATCGTAGTGGCGGTCGCCGTCACCGATAGCGGCCGCCCGCTCGCGCGCGTCGGTGGTCTGAGCAAAGATCAAATCAAGGGCGAAGACGGACTGCGGTAGCGACCGCTCCGGCCTGGGCCGAAAGCGAACTCAATTCTTCACGATGCCAGGTAGCGTGGTGGCGGGCGGAGTGTTCCGGCTGCGCTGGGCCACGACGGCACCGTCTATAATTACCATTCCGATTCCAGGCAAGTCGCCGAGCTGGATGCTCTCGAGCAAAGTCTTTCCCGCCGTTTGCTGCGCCCGGTCCATGAGCACGAAATTCGCCATCCGCCCCACCGCGATCAATCCGCAATCGAGCTTGCGCTGCTTTGCGGTGTTCCCTGTCGCCAGGCAAATTGCCACTTCCGCGGGTAAATCGCCCAGCGAAGAGAGCGCCGCAATCACGCGCAATATTCCCAGCGGTTGCACGCCGGAACCCGCGGGCGAATCCGTGCCGAGAATCACGCGATGCAGCTGATTCAATTCCCTGGCCGTCCGCAACGCAAGCAACGCCGCGCGTTCGTTTCCGTTGTGCACGATTTCCAGCGACCGCACGCTTTCTGAAATCAGACTCGTGATCTGTGCATCCGGCAGCGCGGTGTGCCCGCCATTAATGTGTCCGATTACATCTGCGTCCGCTTCCATCACCACGTCGCGATCAATCAAGCTCGAACCGGGAATCGAAGGACCACCCGTGTGGATGGTGCTCTGGATGCCGTGCTTTCGCGCCCAATTTACCATCGTGCGCGCCGTCGGCCCGTCCTTCACGCTGCCCAGCCCCACTTCGCCAAGAAGTCTCACTCCCGCGGCTGCCATTTCCCTGAAATCGTCCTCTACCATTCCCTGCTCGATGACCGGGGCGCCGGCGAGAACTTGGACTCCTCCTGGCCGAAACGCCGCGAACGCGCGCTGCGCAAAGATTGCCATGGCCTTCACCCCGACCACATCCTTCGGGCGCCCGGGCATGTGCACTTCACCGGCGGAGATCATCGTCGTCACGCCGCCGTTCATGCAGCTATCAATCCATCCCAGTTGGTTCTGGCGCGGCGTCCAATCTCCGGCGACCGGATGCACGTGACTGTCAATCAATCCCGGGGCGACCGTTGTCCCTTTTGCATCAATCGTGGTTGTCGCACCGGAAGCATCCACGTCACTCGCCCGCCCGATTGCGACAATCCGTCCGTCCACACTGACAATCGTATCCGCATCCAAAATGGGCTGATCCAGGTCGCCGCTGAGCATCAACCCGATATTGCGAATTATCAGGCGCGTGTGTCCGCTGGATTTCGGCTGTTCGCTCGACATCATTGCGCTCCTTCTGGGCTCAGGTACTTCATCGCCACGCGTATTTTTCCTGCGCTCGCACTCAGTTCGGCTCGCGATTTCGCGCAATAGTGTGCCATAGATTAGGCGATAAACCAGAAAGCCCCGCTCCGCGGCCGATGCGCCCGTTGGTTCGCGCCGCCGCACATTTTTCCGCCTGCGATGTCGGATTGCGCGACAGCCCAGGGGTGGGGCTATAATGTCGCGCGCGGATGGCCCTCACCCGGTGCCCAACTTGGCCCCTCTGCTCTCGACGCCAGACGCCGCTGTAAGCTCGAAGCGCGGACCGTTTCCCCGTTGAACCTTCCGCACCCGTGTCATCCATAAATTAGGGAGTCGTGGAGAAATGACCTTAGATGGCCATTTTGAGCTTCGCGAAGCCGCAACCGCCGCGAAACGCTCTTCTCTGAGCCGTAGACATTTTCTGGCCGGTGGCCTGGCCTCTGGACTCGTGGCGCTTGCCGGCACTCCGTCGGCGTTCGCCGACTCGAGCCGCGCACTTACGATTGCGTTTGGCTGGGTGCCAAACTGTGAGTTTGCAGACATCTTCGTGGGCATGGAGAAGGGGCACTTCGCCAATGCGGGTCTGTCTGTCAAGTATCTTGGTGGCGGACCGAATGCTCCCGTTTCTTTAGTGACGCTGGCGGCGGGGCAGGCGGACATCGCCGGAACCAGTTGGCTGCAGCTGCTGGATGCCGAGGCTCATGGCAACGACTTTGTGATCATCGCTTCAATGGTTCCCATGACTCCGGAGGGTCTCATTTCATTGCCGCGGCGCCCTGTGCTGAAACCCGCCGACCTTCCTGGCACGCGCTTTCTGGTACAAGGACCAGCGGAGCGCGACGTCCTCGACGCGGTCTTCAAGCTCAACCATCTCCCTCTCGAACGCCGCTACATCCCTGCCGGCTATTCTCCCGATGCGCTGCTCGCCGGTGCGGGAGACGCTTACTTCTGCTTTGTTACCAATCAGCCCGTCATCTTTGAGGACATGAATCTCAAGCCGGGCAAGGATTTCTTGGTCGCGCGCATGGACCAGTTTGGTTTCCGCGTCCCTTCGCAGTTGCTGGTTGTGGAACGGAAGCAGCTGGAAGCGGAGCGCGCGACCTTCGTCGCGTTTCTGCGCGGCTTGTTGCAAGGTTATATAGACAATAAGAAGGATCCAGGCTACGCCGCGTCACTCGTCGTATCTAAGTACGGTCGCGACTACGGATTCACTCTGCATCAGCAAACGCGTTTGAATCAGCTGCAACTTGAACTTGAGAGGGCCCCCGGTACACGAGGGCCGTACTGGGTCAGCGACGAACAGCTTCGCGGGCCCATGTACGACGTCGCTCGAGCTACCGGTCGCACCAGCTTGCCGGACCCGGGCCGAATCATGGACCTGAGCTTGCTCGCCGAAGCGTATAAAGGATTGCCGCTGTAATTCCCGGCGGCGCTAATCCAGCGACCAAAACGAGAGCAGGGACAATACGACATGCGAGCGGAAAGCGGAGACGCGATGGAACAACGCAGCACGGACGTTGACCTGCTCATCATCGGAGCCGACATACTGACCTTCGATGATTCGAATAGCGTGCTGCGCGACGCAAACATCGCGATTGCCGGCAACGAAATCGTGTGGCTCGGCACCAGCAGCGAGGGTGCCGGCCGCTTTCGCCCAAAGGAAACTCTGAAAGCCGTCGGCATGATCGCCATGCCCGGCCTGGTGGATTGTCACGTTCATACGGCGCAACAGTTCTTGCGCGGCAAACTCGCGTCTCTGGGCTACATGGGAAATTTGCGCGAGCCTATCTGGAAACGCTATCTCATCCCTTTCGAAAGTGGCCTCGAACCCGAGGATGTTCATTGCAGCGGCTTAAGTGCGTACTCCTCGATGATCAGTTGCGGCACTACCTGCTTTCTGGAAGCGGGCGGCCCTTGCCCCGATGAAATGGGCCGGGCCGCCGACGAAATCGGCATACGCGGCCGGATAGCCATGTCCACCATGGACGTGGACGAAACTCTGCCGCAGGGCTTCCGTCTTTCCACGAGCGAAGCGTTGCAGCGCAGCGAAGCGCTCGTGAAGCGCTGGGAAAAACACCCTCGAGTGAACGCCTGGCTGGCCCTGCGTCAAGTCATCGTCAATTCCGAGCAGTTGCGGCTGGATATGAGCGCGCTCGCGCGGCAACTAGATACGCACATCCACACTCACTTGTGCGAAGGCACCTACGAGGTGGAATACACGATTGACCGATTTGGCGCGCGGCCGGCGGAGTACCTCGACGCGATTGGTGTGCTGAACGACCGGCTGCATTGCGCTCATTCGGTGTTGATGAGCCACAAGGAAATTGATCTCTACGCCGCGCGGAACGTCAGTTCCTGTCACTGCGCCATGAATAATTTCATCATCGGTGCCCCGCGCTTATTCGAACTGGTCCGGCGGAACGTCCGCGTAGGCCTGGGCACGGACGGCGCAGCCACGCGCGGAACTCTAGACCTTTTCCAGGTGGCGCACTACGCCGTGCTTGGCCAGCAGATTCTAGATGGAACACCTCTGCATGGCTCCGCGCCCATGAGTTACGTGGACATGCTGCGACAGGTGGTGCGCGGCGGGGCGCGCGCCGCGCGTTTGGACTCGCGAATCGGCAGCCTCGAAGCCGGAAAACTCGCCGACATAATCCTCATTGGGACCGGCGACTACGATCAATTCCCGATGTACGATCCGCTCATCACCGCCGCGGAACACACCGTGGGGCGAGACGTTCAGACGGTCATCATTGATGGTCGCATCGTCATGAAGGACCGCCAGCTGCTTACCGTTGATCTCGCCCCCATGCGAGCCCGGGTGAAGAAACAATACGGAAGCATCATGGATCGCTTCGACCGTGTGATTGGCTCGTGACGAGTGATCGGCGAGCGATGAGCGGCGCAGGGATAGAAATCCGCGATCTCGCCAAGCAGTACTTCCCGCGCCGTGGTGTGGTTGTGGAAGCCATTCGGCATTTGGATCTCAGTGTCGCTGCCGGCGAGTTCCTCGCCGTCGTAGGTCCCTCGGGGTGCGGCAAGAGCACATTGCTCCACTTGATCGCCGGACTGGAGAGTCCCTCGAGCGGCAGCATTCGCATCGGCAACGCAGCCCCCGCGGAACTCGTCAACCACCATCGCCTGGGGATCGCCTTTCAGGATTCTGCGCTTTTGCCATGGCTTTCTGTTTCCAGCAATCTTGCCCTGCCCTTCAAACTCGCTGGCCAGTCCGTGAATCGGGCGCGGATATCGTCCCTGATCGAGTTAGTGGGCCTGCAGGGATTCGAGCGCGCACGGCCAAGCCAGCTTTCCGGTGGGATGCGCCAACGCGCTGCGATTGCCCGCTCGCTATGCCTCGATCCCGACGTCCTGCTGCTTGACGAGCCATTCGGCGCGCTGGACGCAGTCACCAGGCGCAGGCTCAATATTGAACTCGAGCGGATCTGGAGCGGCCGGGCCATCACCACCTTGCTGGTCACGCACTCCGTCGAAGAAGCGCTGTTTCTTTCCGATCGGACGATCGTAATGGAAAAGCCCGGAGCCATCGCGCAGGTCGTCGCAGTCCCCTTTGCGCGGCCGCGTACTCCGGAACTCCTGCGGCGTGAAGAGTTTCACCGTTTGACCGATCAAATCACTCTTTGGCTACAGCCCTAGACGGAGACTACCATCGAAACGACTCAAAGCCGGCCAGCGACCAGCGCGATCTACGCGGCGATGGGCTTTGTGCTGTTCCTTGCGCTGTGGCAATGGGCCGGAAAGACTGGCGTGGCCGGCCCGGTGTTGCCCGCGGCCAGCGATGTCGCCGTTACCCTTTTTGCTCCCGCCAATCTTCCGCTGCTGGCTCGCTCCGCCGTGGCCACCCTCGCTTCCGCGGCCAAGGGCTTGGTTCTGGGCGGTTCCCTTGCGATCCTGCTCGCGATCGTGATGCGACTGTTGCCGCCGTTACGGCCTGGTCTGGACCGCTTTGCGTTGCTGGTAAACGCCACGCCACCCATTGCCCTCGCGCCGATCCTGATCGTTGTCTTTAGTCGCAGCCAGACTCCCACGGTGCTTGCCGGCATTCAGGTCTTCTTCCTCATTTATGTCGCGGCTTCCTCGGGCTTGGCCGCTGCGTCTCCAACCCTGCGCGCGGTGATTACTTCGTTCGGCGCCACCTCCTGGAAGCGCCTGCTTCATCTGGAGCTGCCGGCCGCTTTGCCTCATTTGGCCAGCGGATTGAAAGCGGCTGTTTCGGCTTCCTTTATTGGAGCGATTCTCGGCGAATGGTTCGGCGCGCCGCAGGGGTTGGGCTTGGTAATTCTGAATGCCATGCAGAACTTTCAGATTCGGCTGATGTGGGCGGCGGTGACGGTGGCTGCGGCGATGTCGCTCGCCGGCTTTTTGGCAGCCGCCTCGCTCGAACAATCTGTGGCGCGAAGGTTCGGCAAATGAAGCGGTTCGTCTCTCAAACCTGGGCCGTGATCCTGCTGCTGCTCGCATGGTCTCTGTGGGTGCGGCATAGCGGGCTAAACGGAATTGTGATCGTCACGCCGCTGGCGGTGGCGCGCGAACTGATCCGCGATCCCTCGTACTACGTTCAGCCGGCCTTGCACACCATCGAGGTCGCGCTTTTCGGCATGGCGGGAGGCTTGCTCTGCGGGTTGCTGCTCGCCATCGTGACCTGGACGTCGCGAATCCTCGCCGGACTGACGACCCCGCTGGCGCTCCTCCTGACGTCGGTGCCCGTCGTCTGTCTGATTCCGGTGCTGACTCGGATTTTTGGCTACGACGATCGCACCGTATTCGTCACCGTCATCATTCTGTGCTTCCTGCCCGGTTTTGTTTTTGCCGGCGCGGGCATGAAGGCTTTGCCTCCGATGGCGGGTGAATATTTTTTTGTGCAGGGCGCGGGACGTTGGAGTAGGCTCGCGCGCCTGGCGCTTCCGGCTGCCGTGCCGAACCTGGCGCTGGCGCTGCGGGTGCTCTCCGTGCAGTGCGTACTTTCCGCGCTGGTTGCCGAATTCTTAATGCAGACCGGTGGTCTCGGTGCCCTGATCGCCACTTCCACGGCCGACCTCGCGATGGATCAAGCACTGGCCGCATCTGCGGTGACCATCGTTATCGCCCTCACGTTCTACTTTGCCGCCTCGCTCCTCGAGCGGGCGATTTTGAAGCGTTATACCTGATCTCGCCTTTTCATCGGGAGGGAGTGCCATGTCGCCAACGAACGAACAGCAGCCGAATTATCAGAGCACGGACATCTGGAGTCGCACGACGAGCGCCAACGGTTATGGCGTTGACGAACTGCGCTCGGTTCTGCAGAAGTCCATCCGGCGTGGCTGGGTGGAAGAGGCCGCTCTCGCGGCCTACGAGCTCTTTTCCTCTGGCGCAGAGACTGAAGAGGTTTTGTGGCGCCGCCTGGAAATCATTGCCGCGGAAGATGTGGGCTTAGGACTGGCGACCGCCCCGGCCATCATCGAAGCGCTGAATCAGCAGCGGCAGCGCATGCCCGATCACGGTGACCGCTGGATTTACTGCGTTCATGCGGTTCGCCTGCTGGCCACGGCACAGAAGGACAACATGTCCATGGAACTTGCCGGGTGGACGCGCGAAGTCGTTGCGCGCGGCGAGCGCAAAGTGGACGTCCAGGATTTCATGCTCGACCTTCACACCCGGAAAGGCGCGAGCATGGGAAGAGGCAAAGGACATTGGTGGAACGAAGGCGCACGGCTGGAAAATCGCGCCCCTGGGTACGATCCGAAGTGGGGAGATTACCTCCGCAAGCTCGACGGCGCAAAATAGAGGACGCAGGTACAAGGGCCACTCAACGCGGTTGATTCTCTGTCTGAGCCCGCAGCGCCTCGATCGCGTGCTCGATGCCGTCGAGCCTGGCGATGGCGGCCTCGACAGCTGGCGCACCTTCGGACCAGATTGTGCGCGCGCGGTCGAGGGCGCGCTGCGCAATTTGACTGACCTCGTGCAAGAGCTTGCGGATCTCGACTTCCAGTTGTCCGCGACTTTCCTGCGAGCGGTTCACCACATCCGACTGTACGCGCGTACTGTTCGTCTGCATCAGGCGATCGAGAAATTCCCTCGCCGCGCGTTCGATCACCGCGCAGGCACGGATCGCGCCGAGAAGGACGTCCCCTAGGTACCGCAACGGCGACGCCGGCAAGGAAACGCGAAGCAGTTCCTCGAACGTGAACCGGGATGGAACGCGGAAACCGTTCTCGGCGTCGAGAGCGCTCGGCGTGCGCGCCAGCTCGGGCATGCCGGCCGCCGAAAGCTTCGTCAGGAATTCGTTTCCAATGCCTACAAAGCGAGCGGCCACTTTCCGATATTCCTCTTCGGCCGCGGCTTGTTCGGACTGCAACCAGGGCCGCACGTGGCGTTCGGCCACTAGTTGCGCTGTGCGCATCGCGTCTCTGCGAAATTTTGGCCCGTACGCCCTGGGTAGCTTTTTCAATTCTTCTCCAAACTCGGCATTCACTACCGGCAATGTTTGCGCGAGGAACTGCTTCCTCTGCGCAAGGAACATGTCCGAAAGACGATGCTCTTCCGCGGTGAACAGATAGCCCAAGTCGCGCAGAGAGCGCGAAGCATCCGCGATCGTCTGGCGTAAGTCTTGCATGCGCCGTTCGGATTCCTCAATCGGGCGAAGCAGCGCTCCTCTTTCTTCCGCAATCACCGCAAGCAATTCCTCGCTCAACCGGCGCAGGCCTCTCTCCGCGGCAGCGCGCACCAGGCAGCGTCCGGACTCGCGTTCCAACTTCTCCAGCGCCGCGATCAAGATCCGCCAATCGCGGTCCGGCCCTCGATTTTCCAGGCGCTCCTCGGCGCTGACTTCGTAGATGCAATCCACCGGACGCCCCAGCCGCTTGGCAAGAATTTCAGCGGTGAAGGATCTGGCGATCCGGCGGTCCTCGTCGGAAGTTCGGTCCGCCTTGTTCATCACCACGATGACGTCGCGGACTTGTTTCCCGACTTGCTCCACCAGGGCTAGTTCCTCGCCGGAAATCGGCGGGTCCGCGCCGACCACCACGATCGCGGCGTCAATGTGCGGCACGAACGCCTGCGTCGCCGCCGTATTCCCGGTAAAGACCGAGCCCAACCCGGGTGTATCCACAAAGCACATTCCACGAAGCAGCAGCGGACTTGGACAAAATACCTCCACGCCGGCTACGCCTCTCTTGTTTTCCGGGTTCCGGTCTTCAGAAACGTAATGCGTGAGGTCTTCGGGTGAAATGTCCATCCAGGTTCCGCCCTGAAAACGCACCCTAGCGCTTCTCGAAGGGCCGTAGCGCACGATGGTCGGCACCGCGGTTACCGGCAGCACTCCGGCCGGCAGCACACGATTCCCTACCAACGCGCCCAGTAGCGTGGATTTCCCCCGCTTGAATTGCCCGACGCAGGCGACGTAGAACCGGCCTTCGCCCATACGTTCGGCGAGCGCGGTGGCGTCCTCGTTGACGCGGTCCGAGCCCAGCCCCCGCGCGAATTCCGCAAGCCGCAAGAGGGAGCTTGTTGCGGACACTTCCTGGACCAGGGTTTGGCGATTGCCGCGCGTGGCGCTCATGGCGTGCAGCTCGGAAGTGAAGACGAAGCGAATCGGCCGCCCTGCAGGAGATAATCCACGTGGACCAGCTTGACCTTCACTTCATCTCCGTAGCGATAGCGCGGGTCCGCCGCCAGTCGGCACATTTTCACAATCGAACCGGGCAAGCGCCCGCTGAGATGCAGAATATCCAGGCGAAATCTTTCGAGATCCCGCAGGCTTAGGCGGAATTTGCAGATGCATATTTCGAGCAACTCGCGCGCGCACGCTTCCGTTAATGGCTTCAGGCCCATGCGATATTCATCGGCCCAATACAGACTCCAAGCACGGCCGATCTCTCCTTGCGTGTAGCCGCGCCCGGTCATATAAACCGGCGTCTTGCAGCGATACATCAGCTCCTTCAGCAGATGAGACACGTTATGGCTGGGCAAGAAGAGATGGTCCACGAAAAGCCGGTAGTCGCCGCGTTCGACAGCCGCAAACAGAATGCCGCGTAGCCGTAGCAAAGATTGTCGTTTAATCCAGCGGCTCACCGTGGATTCTCCGGCGCCATCCGCGTGGACTTTCCAACGCACCAGCGCATCGGCCGCGCCATAAAGCTCGCTGACGAAATGCTCGACAATCTGCCGGCCGCTCGCCGCTCCGCTCCAGTAAACGCACTTCCGCCGGTCGTCGTCCGAAAGGCCGGCAATTACGCGCCGAATGAGGAACGTCTTACCCGCGTCCGGCGGCCCCCAAATCAGCTGGCTCTCTCGCTTCTTGATTGCAGCGCGGAGGCGACGCGTTTCCCTCTCGCGGCCCACCAGCAGTTCAGACGATGCTCCGATTGCCGCCATTCTTCGTCCCGGCGCCGATAGGACGCCGTGGCCTCCCTTCGAAACTCGGCCTACTCGGAACGAACTCCGTCCTGATGCACGTACTTGATGACTTCGACCTCGGACATCGCGATCAATCCCTCGTCCACCATCTCGTCGAGAAAGGGCAGTAGCTTGTGAATTTGTTCCTCGGAGTCAATCACACTGATCATCAAAGGTGCGTCGTGCGAAAAAGAAAGAGAGTGCGTGCGGCGAATCAACGAGCTGGCGCCGTACCCTTCAATGCCGCGAAAAACCGTCGCGCCGGCGATGTCCAGCTGGCGGCACTTTTCCACGATCGCCCGGTACAGTGGCTTGTCCTTCCATTTGTCGTCTTCGCCGAAATAAATGCGCAGCATCTTGGCCTTGCCTTCCAGCTTCATGAGCGCACTTCCTTTCTGCGTTCGCTTTCTTGGTAGTCGTGCGTGTACTTGATCACGTCCACGTCGGAAAACACCACCAGTCCCTGCTGCACCATTTCGTCCAGCACCGGTAGAATCCCGCGCAGCCGTTCCTCCGTGTCCACTACGGACAACATGATCGGCCGGTCGTGCGAAAGATGCATGGCCGAGTCCTTGTGAATTCTGCGATTCGCGCCGTACCCCAGGATGCCCTGGTAGACGGTTACCCCGGCGATGTCGTTCATGCGCATGCTTTCGATCAACGCGCGGTACAGCGGTTTCCCGTTCCATTTATCGTTTTCGCCGATAAAAATCCGCATCAACTTTGCTTTTCCTTGGCGTTTCAAAGACGGCGTGCCTTCCTCGCGCGCTGCCGCTTTCGACTTCTCGAAGGGCTTCACGATCGTCGTATCTTGAATCTCAATGAGACCGGTTCCCACCATTTCATGAAGCTTGGGAAGAAGCTCCTCCACCTTTTCGGGCGTTTCGATGAATTCCACTTTCATAGGAAGATTTTCCGTCAGCAAAAGCACCCGATCGGTATGCATGTGATGGTCCGCGCCGAACCCGGCCACGCCGCGCGTGACGCTCGCTCCAGAAACCTTGTGGTAGAAAAGGAATTGCAGGACGGCGGCGTACACCGACTCTCCGTGGTACTGGTGATCCTGACCGACGTAGATGGTCACCTTCTTGGCGGGTCCGGCCTTCATCGAGTTTCCTCCTGGCTCTGAATCCTGTTCGGCGCAATCCGTTGCCGGCTCCGGCGCGGCCGCGCCGCGGAAGATACCGTCTTCACGCGATCGTCCTTCCGGTGATCACACCCAGCCACACGGAGACGAAGCCCACAACCACGCTGAGGACCACGTTCAATGCGGCGATCAGAAGCTCGCCCTCCTGGAACACGCGAAAGGTTTCGTATTCGAAAGTGGAAAACGTACTGTACCCGCCGATGAAACCGATGGGAATCAGGTATCTCCAATTGGGGCTCCAGTTCGATTTTTCCGCCAGCAACGTAACAATGAACCCAATCAGAAAGCACGCCGTCATGTTGATGATGAACGTTCCGGCCAGAAACCGCGTGGCCAGCCGGCTGCTGACGTGACTGCCCACCCAAAAGCGCAAGACCGACCCTAGAGCTCCGCCGATTGCCACCATCAAGTATTTGGTCATAGGACTGGTTCTGTTTCCTCTCCCTTCGCAGCTGTCATAGCGTTTTCGATGTCTCTTGCGATGCATCCGCACGCGGCGTCGAGCCGTCCTCGCGAATTTCACTTTTCGCCGCCACGCCGGGCCTCAACCGCGCCAGATTTTCTTCCAGTCTATCGAACTCGTCTTGCGTCAGTTCCCGACCTCCCAATGCCTGTTCCGCCTGGGCGCGATAATTCTCGGCATAGGTTTCAAACTTCTGCTTCAGTTCGCCGATCACCGAATCAGCCCAGTCGCCCGCCAATTTCCAATAGGCCTCCGACGCCGCGTAGAACGGCTGCCGAACTTGGCGCGAAATCCGCCTGGAAACGTGGAGTTGCGCCAGCCGCTGGCCCAGCAGCCCCGCGAATCGTGGCCGCGAGACGACTATGCTGAAAGGCAAAGAGTCAAAAACGGGAGCGCCGCGGATGATCGCCTGGAATTCGCCTTCGCCTGGACCATCGGGGAGACCGAGATCGCCGGCACACTGTCGGAGATCGCGGCCGAGCTGCTGTGCCATCGCCGTGATTTCCGCGTGCAGCTTTTTCACCTGCAACTGAACGAACTGCGTGATGCTGTCGCGAACCAATTGCCCGGGCACCACCACACCGTAACTGCTCTTCGACCAGGAATGCAACAACCGCTTGGACGCTTCCTCGATCGCCTCCGGCACGCTGGCGCCAGCTTGCTGCGCAAATCTCGCACAAAGCGCGCGCGTTTCTTCGATCTCCCCCGTCGTTCTGCGCAGTAGATCTTCGGCCTCGTGCGCCCGCTGCCTGGATTCGGCCGACGACGCCTGCCTTCTCAGCCGCGCTTCCAGCGCCGCCGCCACGGAATCGCGCAAAGCGCCGATCTTTCTTCGTAGCGACGCCACACGCAGCTCTTGCGAGCGCGCAAATAACGGCACGATCTGCTTCTCAAACCATTCGTCGAGCATTGCAACGGACGAAGGCGCAACACTAACGGGATGGACGCGTAGCTCCAGCTTGCATTCGGCGGCGATGTGTTCCTTGACGTACGCAATGCTCCGGACACGGTCCTCCGGACCGAGCAAGTCCGCCTTACTCAGCAGAACATTCACGGGAACCGCCGCTTCTTGCAGCGCCAGGATTGTCTGCAGGTCCTCGGCCGTGAGCGTGGAGCCCGCATCAATCAGCACCACACCAAGGTCGCATTTAGGCAGATAAGCCAGCGTTTCCGCGGCTCCCGCTGCGGCGAGAGATCCCAGTCCCGGCGTATCCACGAACGCAACTCCTCCCCGCAATCGCGGCGACGGCAACGCGAGAATCAACCGCGTCACATGTTTCCTGTTGCCCGGATTCTGCTGCTCCGTCGCATATTCCTGCAAATGGGAGATCGGCAGGACCTTTCGCGGAGCTTCCGAAAACGAGACGTTTAACGAAGGACGCTCCGCATTCGTGATGCGCGTCGGAACAGCTGTGATGGGAGTCACACCCACCGGCAGGACGTCCGTTTCAAGGATCGCATTCAACAAGGATGACTTTCCGGAGCTGACGCGTCCAAAAACCGCAATTTCGAAGGTCTGATCCTCCGCCCGGTCCAAAATCGCGGAAATCGCCGCGCGAAATTCCACCAGGCCTCGATCCCGCACAATCTGTTCAATTCTCGCCAGAAGCGTCAGGTCATTGCCCGATTGCTCCAGGCGTCGCAGCCGCGCCTGCAGATCCTCGCCGGCGCGCTCCGATAGAAAACCGTCGCAGCGGCTGATCAGCCCGCTCAGCTCACCGACGATCCCATTCAGTTCCTTCGCGACGCTCTCCGGCACGGCTCCGTAACCCGTCATGTAGTTCGGCTTCAGTTCCTCGGCCGCGATAGCAATCGCACCGAGCATCACGTGCACCGAACGGGACGCCGGAATCGAGGGGTTCTCGCGCGCAATTCCCTGCCCTTCGAGAATCCGGACCAATTGGGCACGCACGCGCGCGATGTAATCTTCAATGGTTCTGCGCTGCACCGGCGCGATATCGGTCACATAGCGGGGAAAGGCCGCCTTCGACGCCGCCGCATTCAAAACGCCTTCGATGTCTCCCAAGAGCTTGTCTATGTACTGGCAGGTGATGCGTAGGCGGTTTGCCTGATAGGGGTTCAGCGTTTCACGCGGTTTTTGCTCGCCTGAATTCATTTGCGTCCAGCCGATCACACCGGGCGATTGCAAAATCGGGCACCACTGCGCTCGAGTGATTGCTAGTTATTGCGAGGATACGGCTGCCAGAGAAGGCAAACAAACGAGCAAATAACTTCCTAGCAGGTCGAAAACCCTCGTAGGAGTCATCTGCCCCATGTAGAGGCGGTTTAGGGCGAACTCCAACGCCCGTAACATCTTTATTATTTTCCGTCCGAACCTGTAAGTCAATCGCTCATCGCGCCTGTTTCCTGGCACGCAGCTTCCCCGGGGCAAAGCGTTTTCAAAATACACGTCGCTACTTAGTCGCGAATTGACGCCGCTGGTCCCAGAAGATCGGCGAACACAAAGCCGTCCCGTTCGACAATCTCGCCGCGCTGCACCATGATCGGCTCGCGGAACATCGGCCCGGCATAAGCAAACGTGTGAAATTCGCCGTTTTCGCCGCAGGGATCTGCCGACGAGGGCAAATCCGCCAGCAGCGCCGAATTCCACTCGCGTCCAGCAAATGACCTATCCAGCTTGCGGGGATCTATGCAGGTGATATACGAACGCAATCCGCCGGCAATCATTTCTGCCGCGAGTTGCCGCGTCGGAATACCCCACAAAGGAAACACCGGCGCGATTTTGCATCGCGCGAGGTTTTCCTCGCGGTAACGGCGCACCTCTTCCAGAAACAGGTCGCCAAAAATTATATGGGTTACCCCTTCGGACTCCGCGCGCCGCATAGCCTCGGCCATGGCGCGCTCGTACACCTCGTTCGGGCAAGGCGAAGGGATTGGAACCGTCACCAGCGGCAGCCCGGCGGCGGCGGCCTGCACCTCAAGCAGCGATTCTCGAACCGCATGCATGGCCACACGGCGGTGCGTTCGATTCACCGTGGTCAGCAATGCCACCACGTCCAGCTCGCCGCGCTCCCGCACCGCGTGCAGCGTCCAGGCGCTATCCTTGCCCGAACTCCACGCCAGCCACGCCTTGGGCCGGGCGCCCGCTTCGTCTGTCGTCATTCGCTCCGCGCTCGCCGCAAGAAATAAGCTACTCATCCTCTTGAAATGCTTCAATTGGGCTATCGCCGTCAAGCGAAATCCGGCGCGGAGCCGATGTCAATACGCGCAGGCACGCAGTGAAATTCTTCCGGTGGGGACGTCTCGAGCGGGTATTTGCCCTACGCGCGTTCAACGGCCAGTGCGACGGCGTTGCCTCCGCCAAGGCACAACGCGGCGATGCCGCGCTTCAGGTTGCGGCGTTGCAATTCGTACAGCAGCGTCACCAGCACGCGCGCGCCGGATGCTCCGATCGGATGGCCCAGCGCGACGGCGCCGCCGTTCACGTTTACTTTTTCGGAATTGAGCTTCAGCACGCGCGTCACCGCGATAGCCGCCACCGCAAAAGCCTCGTTCAACTCGTACAGATCCACATCTTTGTCGCGATCCCAGCCGGTTTTCTGCAGCAGCTTCTCCACGGCGTCCACCGGCGCCATCATCACCCACTTGGGTTCCACGCCGCTCACGGCCTGCGCGACGATCCGCGCCAGCGGCTGCTTCCCGAGGCGTGCTGCATTCTTTTCGCTGGTGACGATCACCGCCGCCGCCCCGTCATTCGTTCCCGGCGCGTTCCCCGCCGTCACCGTGCCATCCTTCTTGAACGCGGGCTTCAGCTTCGCCAGGGCCTCCAGCGAAGAATCCTCGCGCGGCGATTCGTCGGTCTTGATCACCAGCGGCTCGCCTTTCTTCTGCGGAATTTCCACCGGCACGATTTGCGCGCTGAAGAAACAGGATTTCATCGCGCGCACCGCTTTCTGATGACTCGCCAGCGCAAACTGATCCTGTTCCTCGCGCGAAATCTTGTATTTTTCCGCCACCAGTTCCCCAGTGACTCCCATGTGAAAGTTTTCGTACGCGTCCCATAGCCCATCGTTAATCATCGAATCAATCATTTCCTGATTCCCTAGCCGGAAGCCAGTCCTCGCGCCTTTCAGCAGGTACGGACAATTGGACATGGACTCCATGCCGCCCGCCGCCACCACTTCCGATTCGCCCAGCTGCACAGCCTGTGCCGCGAGCGCCACGGCCTTCAACCCCGAGCCGCAAACCTTGTTGATGGTCATGGCCGCGACGCGCGCATCCAGGCCTCCACGTAACGCCGCCTGCCGCGCGGGGTTCTGCCCCAGCCCCGCCTGCACCACGTTGCCCAGAATCGCTTCGTCCACCACATTCGGCTCGATCCCGGCGCGACGCACCGCTTCCGCAACGGCTCTCGCGCCCAGATCAATCGCCGAAAGCGGCGAGAGCCCACCCATGAATTTCCCAATGGGCGTGCGTACGGCGCTCAAGATGACGGGCTGCTCGATACCGGAAACTCCCATGATGATTGCTCCTTCGGATAAACGCGCAAGCGAAATTCTTCGTGTCGCAAACTCGGAAATTACAGTATAGGCGTCGCTTTGCGAGCGGTCAATTTGTGCGCCTTCGAATCACGTTCCGCCGGACGCACGCAGCCATTCTTCCTCCAGAATGGCGTACAGACAGGTGTCGCGCCACTCGCCCTTCTCGCAGGTATTTTTCACCTGCAATCCCTCCCGGCGCATGCCCAGCTTTTCCATCACTCGATAGGACTTGCGATTCCGCGCATCGCAAGTGGCCCACACTCGGTGCAGATTCAGGCGCCTGAACGCAATGTCCAGGACGGCCCGGGCGCTTTCGGTCATGTAGCCCCGGCCCCAGTATCTGCGATTCAGCACGTAACCAAAGTCCGCGGTGCGGTTTGCATCCTCGTGCGCGCGCAGCTCAATCGAGCCGATGAGCCGCTGCTCGCTCTTCAGCTCAATTGCCAGCCCCACGTTCGGCCGCGGCCATTGCATCTGCTGCTCCAGCGCCCGCGCCAGAAATTCCTGCGTTGCCTCCCGCGTGTTCGGCCCCCAAATCATCAGACGCACGACTTCCGGATCGGATGCGTATTCGTGAATGTCATTCTCGTCGCCCGCGCGCAGTTCGCGCAGAAGTAAGCGCTCTGTCTTCAGTGGAAACCACGGCTCCATTTCCCCATCATAGCGAATCGTGGCGACCAGCAACAACGTGGTCACGCTCGTTGGTCTTCGCCTTCCGTTCGCCTAGCGCGAACTCTGTTAAGATAGTCCTGCGAAAATCGCGCCCATGAAAACCAACGACTTTTCCGCCCACGATTCCGGACTGAACGCCGGCCAGCGCGCCGCCGTCGAGCACGGCGACGGACCGCTCCTGGTGGTCGCCGGCGCCGGCACGGGCAAGACGCGCGTGATCATCGAACGCATCCGCAACCTGCTCGAAACGAATCCCGAGCTGGCCGGCGAGAGCATTCTGGGCCTCACCTTCACCGACAAAGCCGCGGGTCAAATGAAGCATCGCGTGGTGAAAGCCATCGGCGAACGCGCCGAAGGCGTGTGGCTGAGCACGTTTCATAAGTTTTGCCTGGAAAAGATTCTGCAGGCGACGAACCCCGATGTGCAGCCCCTCGATGAAATAGATCACAAGATCCTGCTGCGGCGACACATCGGCGAGCTCGACCTGAAGTACTTCCGCCGCTTGCAGGACCCCGGCGAATTCATCAGCGACTTCGTGAGGTTCTTTTCGCGCTGCCAGGACGAGCTGGTGACGCCCGAGGATTACCAGCGCTACGTCGCGGGCCTGCGCGCGCAGCACGAAGCGCGCAAGAAATCGCTCGAATCCGACGCACTGCAAGTCGCCGAGGAGGAAATCGCGCGCCAGGAAGAGCTTGCGCGCGTCTATCGCGTCAGCGAACGCCTGCTGCGCGAACGCAAGCTGCTAACGTTCGGCGAACAGTTGATGCACTCCGTGCAAATGCTGCGTGGCGACGAATCGCTGCGCTGGCGCATGCGCGAGCAATACCGTTACATCCTGGTGGACGAATTTCAGGACACCAACATCGCGCAGCTCGAATTGCTCTGGCTGCTCGCCGGCGAGCGTGGCAATATCGTCGCGGTCGGCGACGACGACCAGGCGATCTATCGCTTCCGTGGAGCATCGTTCGGTAGCTTCACGATATTTCTGAAGCGTTTCTGCGGCGTCACCGATGCGAAACTGGGGCCCGCGACGACACAATTCCTGGTTTCGCTCTCGCAAAACTACCGCTCCACGCAGCGCATTCTCCGCGTCGCCGGCGCGGTGATCGCTCACAACGAGAAATCTCCGCTGCTGCCGCCCAAAGCGCTCACTACCGAAAGTCGCCAAGGCGAAAAGGTCCGCATCGCGGAATTTGCCACGCCCGAAGAAGAAGCCCATTGGGTCGCTTCCGAAATCGAGAGGCTGCATGATGCTGGAGCCGCCTGGCGCAATTTTGCCGTGTTGTACCGCAAGCACACTCACCGCACGCAATTGCTGGACGCCTTGCGACGTCGCGAAATCCCCTTTGTCATCCGCAAGTTTTCGATCTTATCGAGCACCCTGGTGCGCGATCTGTTCGCCTGGCTGCGCCTGATCGTAGTCCCGGGCGACAACGTCGCCTGCGCCCGCGTGCTGGCCACGCCCTACTGGGGCCTCGAGCCCCGCGACCTGGTGCGCCTCGCCGAGCGCGCCGACAAAAATCACCGCCGCCCTCTCAGCGACGAACTGGATACCGCGCGAAACGAAGCGCCCTTCGATACGCGCGGCCGCCTCGGCGAGCTGGTAGAATTGCTGAATCAGCTTCGCCAGAGCGCCAAACGCAAGTCGGCCACGGATCTCGTAGATGAATTGATCGCCGGCCTGGCGCTCGCGCCGCTGCCTTCCGGCCAGGACCGCTATTACCTCGATCGCTTCGTGAAATTCGTGCAGGAATGGGAACGTAAGAGCGAGGAAAAGCAGCTCCGCCACTTCATCGAATACCTCGCGTATTTTTACGAAGCGGGCGGCGATATTTCACTGGAGGAAGAAATCTCCGACGATGCCGTCCAGCTCATGACGGTGCACTCCGCCAAGGGGCTGGAATTCCCGCACGTCTTCATTCTGCGCGTTTCCAAGAACGATTTCCCCTCCGGCGCGCGCAAGGTCGTCTTCGAATTCCCGCCGGAAATGATGAAAGAAGAGCAGCCCAAGGGTGACTTTCAGATTCAGGAGGAGCGGCGCCTTTTCTACGTAGCGCTCACACGCGCGCGTCAGCAACTCACTCTTTCGACTCTGGTTAACAAGCGCAAGAAGCCATCGCCGTTCCTCGACGATTTTCTGACAAATCCCAAGATCAAGACCTTCGATACGCATCAGCTCGAACCACGCGTGCAAGTGCCGCCTGTGGACGAAACCGCCGGCCCCGCCCCGGACTCCGCCGATCCCGCGCAACTCTTTCCGCCCGGCAACGAGCCCTCCAAAGCCTACTCGCGCGTGGCCCTGTGGGCCAAAGCCTTCCACCCGCCGCGCCCCGAGCCGCTGCAATTGAGTGCTTCGGCGATTGATGCCTACGACCGTTGCCCCATGCGCTACATGTTCCAGTACGTCTGGGGCATTCGCGGCGGCGCCCACGCTATGGCCACATTCGGCAACGTGATGCACCGCACCATCAAGGAATTCGTGGCGGAATGCGGCAAGCGCAAGAAAGTGGCCTTCGACGAACTCCTCGCGATATACAGCCGCGAATGGTCGGCTGCGGGCTTCATTGACCAGTACCACGAAGAGGAATATCGCAAGGAGGGCCGCGCACAGCTTGAAATCTTCCACCGGATTTATTCCGCGGCTCCGGCTGACGTGCTGTATCAGGAGAAAACCTTCGAGCTGCCGCTCGAGCACGACGTGATCGTCACCGGCCGGATGGACCAGGTGAATCGCATTGAGGGAAACAAAGTCGAGATCATTGACTACAAGACCGGCAGGCCCAAGGACGCCAAAGCCGCGGCAAGAGATTTGCAGCTCGGCGTGTATGCGCTGGCCGCGGAAGAAGTGTTCGATCTCGATCCCGCGCGGCTGGTGTTTTACAACCTGATGACCAACGAAGCAGTGGCGGCCACTCGCGACGCCAAAGCCCTGCGTGAAACCAAAGACAAAATCGCGGAGGTCGCGGACCAGATTCGCGCCCGCGAATTCTCCGCGAAGCCCGGCTTCGTCTGCTCCTACTGCGATTACAAGCCGCTGTGCCCCGCGCACGAACAATTAATCGCTATCCGGCCCGCATCCGATCTCACCCGCTGAGTATCGGGCATTGTTGCGGCCAGCCGCGGACCACGCCAAATAAAAAAACGGGGCGTCGCGATTTCTCGCAACGCCCCGCCTCATTTCCCGCTTGGGCTTTTTCTGCCGAAGCAAGCCCGGGATGTTCCGCGCATGAACTACTGTGGAACTTTCTCCCCGCGATCCCGCGCCGCCGCAATTTCGCAGCGCGCTCGAATCGCTTCGTCAATCTATAAAGGCCGCCGCCGTTGAAGTCAAGAAGAAAAAGTCGGCGCGTCTTTTCCTTCGCGCAACATTTTCGCGCGCGTCAGTGCAGTCCGCTCTGGTAATAGCCCTGCCGCGCGGTCACGTCCAGATTCGGCCGGCGCACGCGCACCTCGATGCTGTGATAATCCTTTCCGCGATCGGTATCTTGCGGCTGAAACGTAATCGTGTACTGGTTGCGCGCCTGCTCGGTCACCGAAGCGTAGAGATTTCCGAGCCCTCGGTTGCTTCCTGCATAGAACGTATCGCCTCCCGTGGACGTAGCGTATTTTTCCAGGCGCGTGCTCTCCTTTTGCAGAAAGGCGTGGCCCACGGAAATGGAATAGACCGAGATATCAGACTTGAGCAGCAGCTGCAAGGTCTGGTCAAGCGTGTGCTCGTTCGAGTGGGAGTTGTTCCCGTCGGAGATCAGGAAAATAATCTTGCGGCGGTCGCGCCCACGGCTCTTGAGCATCTCGCCCGCGGCGTACACCGCGTCGTCCAGGTCCTTGGTGATCTTTTCCTGCTGTACGCCGAGCGTCGTTGGCGCGCCGGTTTCCAGCGACCGCCCGTTGGCGGTGGCGCCGGCCGTCAGCGGACCGCCCACCGGCGCGCCCGGATAGTGCGAACTGAGGTCCAGCCGCTTGAGTTGCGTATAAAGCAGATCGTTGTTGAAGGAGAAATCCGAAACGGTATTGGGAAATTGATCGTAGGTCACCAGCGCCACTTCGTCATTGGGGCCAAAACCGCTCGCTATGGCCGTCAGGCTTTTTTGCACCTGGTCGGCGGACTTGATGGAAAGATTGTTGTCAATCAGCACCACCGCCGAAAGCGGAAAAGGATCGGAGGTAAAGTAAACGATTTGCTGTTCCACGTTGTCGCAGAAGATGCGGAACTCGTCGCGCTGCAGGTCGCCAATCAGTTGGCCGTCACGGTTCTTCACCGTCACCGGAACGATCACCAGGTTCGTCTGGCTCTTGATCGACTGATTCGTGTTCCCGGTTTGTCCTGGATTTTGCGAATGCCCCGTCTGCGGCTGCGGCGTTTGCACAGACGGAGCTTGCGCAGGCGTGCCGGGCTGCGCGGGGGGAGGCAGCTGGCCCGGTTGTACGGGCGGCTTACTCTCCTGCTGCGGCGTTTCCGGAGCCACCGGCTGCTGGGCACCCGCGGACAGGCCGAAAAGTACTACAATACCCAGCGTCAAAATTGCTCGCGTCATCACGGAGTCTCGTTTCGGCCGAACCGCGCCATGGTGGAATCGCGTTCTCATTTCGCACCGGGCCTTTTCCGGGAAACATCCGCTGGCACGTACGGTGCATCGTAACAGACGCAATCTATCACAGGGAGATTATACAATGCGGCGGACCAGCCTCGCGGCAGGCATTTTCACATTGGTGTTAGCGGGATATGTGGGCGTTACTGCGGTCGCGCCCGCTACAGGCGCCGCAGCGCGCGATTCCCACCAGCCGCCCGCGTACCAGCAATCGAATCCGCAGTCCAACTCGCAAAATGTGCAGCAGGGTCAACAGCCTCTGCAAGTTCAGACCACCATCGTCAACGTCTTCGCCACCGTCCGCAATAAGCAGCATGCGATCGTCACCGACCTTACCAAAGACGACTTCAAGATTACCGAGGACGGCGTCGAGCAGAAAGTCGCCTTCTTCTCCAAAGAAGTGGACATGCCTATTACCCTTGGGCTGCTCATTGATACCAGCGCCAGCATGGACCGCATGATTGATGCCGAACAGGATGCGGCCTCCCGCTTTCTGCGCGAAGTCATGCGCCCCAAGGACGAAGCGATGGTCATCACTTTCGACTTCGACGTGGACTTGCTCGCCGATTTCACGCAGGACACGTCTGTCCTCGCCAGCGCCATCCGCCGCGCGCGCGTCAATTCCGTGGGCGGCGGCGGCGTAGTGACTCCGGGCCCGTTTCCGCAGGGCAATAACAGCGGCGGCACCGACCTCTACGACGCCATTTACCTCGCTTGCCACGATGAATTGGCCACCGAAGCCGGCCGCAAAGGTGTGATTATTTTGACCGACGCGGAAGACACTGGCAGCAAGCTCAGCATGCAGGACGCCATTGAAGCAGCCCAGCGCTCCGACGCCGTAATTCACGTCCTGCTGATTTCCGATCGCATGGCGACCTTCGGAACCGGTCCCGGAGTCGCGCACAGGATGGCGGAGGACACCGGCGGCCGCGTGATTGACGTCCACAATGAAAAGTCGCTGGAGAAAGCCTTCGACGAAATTTCCGAGGAACTCCGCTCGCAGTACGTGCTGGGCTACTACCCCACCAACCTCAAGCGCGACGGCACCTTCCGCAAGATTCAGGTGACCGTCACGCGCCCCGATGTAAAAATCCTGGCCCGTAAGGGATACTACGCGCCCTTCAAATAGCAGATGCTACTTGCCGGGCGATGGCGGCGTCGTGGGCGACGTCGCGTAATATCCCTTTCGCGTGCGCACGTTCAGCCCCTTACGGTCGGTCAGCACTTCGATCTTTCGATATTTCCCGGTAGATTGCGAGTTGGAGGGCGCATAGGCGATGAAATACTGGCTGCGCAGTTCGTTGCCGATGTCCACGAAGGACTGCGCCAGGTCATCCACTTTGTAAGGATAAAACACCCGCCCGCCGCTCTGATCTGCGAACTCTTCCAGAACTTTATCGCCGCCTTCAATGTGCATTTTGCGCGGCGCGTCACCGTCAATCGCCAGCCAGTCGGTGTTCGTGCTGATGCAATAGATCGCGGCCTCGGCGCGAATGGCCGCTTCCACGGATTCGCTCAGCGCGTGATCGCTCAGGTTGTCGTCTCCGTCGCTGATCACCACCAGAACCCGCCGCACCTCCGGATTCGGACCTTTCGGCAGCGGCGGATTGGAAAGCTTTTCCGCGGCGCGATAAATGGCGTCGTCCAGCGCCGTGCCCCCGCCCGCGCGCTGTTTCCGGATTGCATCGGTGAGCAACGCCAGGTCGCCCGTGTAATCCTGAATCACCTCCGGCTCGTTGTCGAAGGTCATCAGGAAGGCTTCGTCCTTGTTCCGGCGGATCACCCGCTGCAGAAAGTCGTCCGCGGCTTCCTTTTCAAATTCCAGCCGCGGCCGGATGCTGTTCGAGGTATCCAGCAGAATGCCGATGCGCAGCGGCAGGTCCGTATCGCGCCCAAAATAGCGAATCTCCTGCGGCGTGCCGTCTTCCAGCACTTTAAAATCGCTCTCGTCCAGATCCGTCACGAAATTGCGATGGTGATCCATCACCGTAGCCACCAGATGCACTAGCCCGGTCGTGGAAGTGATCGGAGGAGTGGCAGCCTGCGCGGCGGCGCCATTCGGAGGCTGGGCCGCGCCTTCCACCGGATTCTGTGTGGGCGCGCTGCTCGGGGTCGCGGGTGAGGGCGCCGGCTCGGGCGGCGCCGGGGCCTGTTGTGCGCGCGCGAGGCCGGAAAAAAACAGAGAAAGCCCCGCCAGCAGCGCCATTGCCAGTAGCCGCCTGGCCTGTGCGGCGGTCGTGCGCGGAACTCTCATGCGCGACATCATAGGTAATCCCGCAACGCAACGTCAATCCCCGCTGGCGGCGCCTTCACCAACTCACCCAGCGCCCGGATATACGCCACCAATTCTTGCGGCATCGGCGCGCGGAATTCCATGTGTTCACCCGTGCGGGGATGTGTTAGTGCGATGCGCGCCGCATGCAGAAAGTTGCGTCCCAGCGGCGGCAATTGCTCGCGTCCGATCGTTTCCTGACGCGGCGCGCCGTACAGCGTATCGCCCACCACGGGCAACGCCAAGGCCGAAAAATGCACGCGGATCTGGTGCGTCCGTCCGGTGTGCAGGTCCGCCTCGATCAAGGAGAAAGCACCCAGCCGCGTAACCAACCGCCAATCCGTGCGCGCTTCGCGTCCTTCGCTGCGCCGCGCCGTCATGCGCGAACGCCGCCGCAGGTCCCGCGCCACAGGCAATTCGATGCGCCCTTTCTCGCCCTTCGCCGCGCCGTGCAGCAGCGCCACATAAGTCTTCTGCACGCGCCGTTCGCGAAATTCTTCCACCAGCTTCAGGTGCGCGGCGTCCGTGCGCGCAACGATCATCGCCCCGGACGTGTCTTTGTCCAGTCGGTGCACGATTCCGGGTCGCAGCGGCCCGCCAATGCTCGAAAGACCATGGTCCACGCCAAACCGATGCAGCAGCGCGGCAACCAGCGTGCCGGTGTCCGCGCCCGCCCCGGGATGGACGATCATTCCGGCGGGCTTGTTCACGATGGCGATGTCCGCATCCTCGTAGAGTATGTCCAGCGGAATATTTTCCGCTTCCACGCCGGGCAGCGGTGACGCCGGAATTTCCACCGTAATGGTTTCGCCGGATTCCAGGTGATGCGAGGGTTTTTTCGCGATGCCGCCCACGCGCACCCGCCCTTCATCAATCAGCGTCTGCACGTGCGTGCGGCTCACATCCGGAAATTGCGCGGCGAGAAAACGGTCCAGGCGCTCGCCCGCCTGTTCTTCCTCCACGACAAACTCGTGGTGATTGGAAGAATCGTCGGCCGCGTCGAAATTGTCCTCGAGATCGGATAAATCATGCATGAAGGGATTCGTCAATGCCGTGCAGCCCGGCGCAATAGGGGCCATTGTGCGGCGCCCGCGCGCATTTCCATCCGCGCTGCGCCCCACAAAGCCGACGGAACCAGGCAGCTCCTAATCGCCCGCGGCGGCGCTCGCCGCGCGTACCGGCCGAATCGGCGCTTTTCCACGCAGTCCGCGCCACCACAAGAACACTCCGATCGAAATCAGCGCCACGCTCACGATCTGCATCAGCGAGACGCTGTCGTGAAACAACATCGTCCGCCCCGGATCGCCGCGAAAGAATTCAATGATCCCGCGCTCCGTGCCGTACAACATCAGATACGCCCCAAAAATCTCTCCGATGAACCGCTGCCGCTTCCCCAGCCACATCAAAAAGAGAAAGTTCAGGAACTCCAGAGACGCCTCGTACAGTTGCGTCGGATGCAGATGCACTCCCAGTGGCGTTCCGGCCAGTTGCTCGGCTAGCGGATTCTTGAACGTCACGCCCCAGGCCACCGTGGTCGGTTTCCCGTAGCAGCACCCGGCCGCGAAGCATCCCAGCCGCCCGATCGCGTGGCCGATGGGCAGCGCCGCCGCGCAGGTATCCAGCGTCGGCATCAACGGCATTTTCTGATAGTGGGTGTACAGCAAAATCGTCAGCACGCCGCCCACAAAGCCGCCGTAAAATGTCCCGCCGGATTGAAACGTCGCCAGGCTGAAAATCTCGCGCGGATTCGCCATGTAGAAATCCCACGCGCTGAAGATCAACCACACCTTGGCCACCAACAGCGCCATCAGCACGAAGTAGATTCCCAGATTCCACAGCTTGTCCGGATCCACTCCCGCGCGCGGCGCCTGCCGCCGGCCCCACCACAGGCTCACCAGCACGCCCGTCGCTACCAGCACGCCGTAGGTATAAATCGGAATGCCGCCGAATTTGAAAAGTATCGGATGCATATTTACGCGTTCTCCTGACTAGGATGCCCCGTATCGCGAAAGAGTTCCAGCACCACCAACGCTGCTCCGAGCACGATCGCGGAATCCGCCAGGTTGAACGTGTACCAGTGATGGCTGGCGATATGAAAATCAATGAAGTCCGTCACGCTGTGGCGCTGGAAACGATCCAGCAGATTTCCCAGCGCGCCGCCCAGAATCAGCGCCAGTCCGAATTCCCCGCAGCGCCCGCCGGCGCGGCCCGCCGCCAGCAGCCACAGCAGCATGGCAATCACCGCTGCGGAAAAAGCGATCAGCAGCGGCCCTCTCCACGGATTGTCGGAATCGGCGAACAGCCCGAACGCGACCCCAGCGTTGCTGGTGTGCACCATATTCAGCATCCCGGGAATCAATACCCGCAGCGAGCCCACCGCCGTATATTTTTCCACCGCGTGCTTGCTCCATTGATCCGCCGCCAGCGCGCCCAGCGCCACAGCCCCTAGCGCCAGCCAGCGAGAACGCGCGGCGCCCGCCATCAGGACTGCGAACTCCCGGCCGCCAGACCGCCATCGCGTTCAATCTCCGCCAGCGCGGCGACGCAGCGTTCGCACAGCGTCGGAAAATCGGCGCTTTCGCCCACGCGCGTTGAATAATTCCAGCACCGCTCGCACTTGGCGCCCTGCGCGCGCGCGATGCCGATCTGCAAGCCTTCGATCGTGGTCGCGATCGCGCCCGCAACCGCACCCTCCGAGATCTCCACTTGCGACACGATGAACAACCCCGGCAGGTACGCTGCATAACTCCGCAGCATGCCCGCCAATTCCGCGTTGGCCGCGAGCGTCACGCGCGCTTCCAGCCCGGAAGAGATCGTCTTCGCAGCCCGCACGGGTTCCAGAGCTTTCAGCACTTCCTCGCGAACCTGCAGCAAGCGGTCCCAATTCTTCGCGCGCTCCCCATCGAGCGCGCGTTCCAGCGGCCCAGCCGCAGGGAACGCCGCCATGTGCACACTTTCGGGCTCTCCTGCGCCGCGCGGCAGATGCTTCCACACTTCTTCCGCCGTGAATACCGTAATCGGCGCAATCAGGCGCAGCAAAGTGCTGGCAATGCGGTACACAGCGGTCTGGGCGGACCGCCGTCCGCGATTCTTCGGCGCAAACGTGTACAAGCGATCCTTCAGCACGTCGAAATAAAACGAGCTAAGGTCCACCGTGCAGAAATCGTGCAGCGCGTGGGACACGCGATGAAACTCGAATTTGTCGTACCACTCGCGGCATTGCAGCACCAGCGCGCCGGTGCGCCGCAACATCCACGCGTCCATCTCCCACAGCTCGGCGTCCGCCACCGAATCGCTCGCGGGATCGAATCCGTTCAGGTTGCTCAGCGCGAAGCGGAAAGTATTGCGAATTTTGCGGTACGCTTCCGCCAGTTGCGTCATCATCGCTTCGGAAATGCGCACGTCCGCGGTGTAATCCTGCGAGACCACCCAAATCCGTAACATGTCCGCTCCCCACCTGGCGCAGATTTCCGCGGGATAGATGGCGTTGCCGAGAGATTTGGACATCGGCCGGCCGGTTTCATCCAGCGTCCAGCCGTGCGTGACCACTTCCCGGTACGGCGCGCCGCCGCGCGTGCCGATCCCCACCAGCAAGGAACTCTGAAACCAGCCGCGATACTGGTCCGGCCCTTCCAGGTACACATCCGCCGGCCAGCGCTGGTTATCGCGCGTTAACACGGCGAGATGCGTCGAGCCGGACTCAAACCACACATCGAGGATGTCTGTCTCCTTGCGCCATTTCGTGCCGCCGCAGGAGCATTTCGTTCCCGCTGGCAGCAATTCTTCGGCGCTGTGCGTGAACCATACGTCGGCGCCTTCGCGCTCGAAAAACGGCAACACGTGCCGCAGCGCCGCGGCATCCTTCAGCATCTTGCCGCACGCATCGCAATAAAAAACGATCAGCGGCACGCCCCAGAACCGCTGCCGCGAGATGCACCAGTCCGGCCGCCCCGCCAGCATCTCGCGCATGCGCTCCCGGCCCCACGCCGGCAGCCACTCCACTTTCTCGATTTCCTCCAGAGCGCGCGGCCGCAGCGCCGGCGCTTTCGGCGCGGGCACCGTAGCCGTGCCCGCATCCATCTGGATGAACCATTGCTCCGTGGCGCGAAAAATCACCGGATTGTGGCAGCGCCAGCAATGCGGGTAGCTGTGCGTGATTTTCCTTTCGGCCACCAGCGCCTCGCGCTTCTTCAGCAGCTCAATCACGATGGGATTCGCCTCGAACACCGTCTTGCCCTTGTATTCCGGCAATCCCTCGATGAACCGCCCTTCATCGTCCTGCGGAGCGTAGGATTCCAGGCCGTATTTCTGGCCCGTCCGGAAATCGTCCGCGCCGTGCCCCGGAGCGGTATGCACGATCCCGCTGCCCTGTTCGAGTGTCACGTAATCGGCCAGCACTCCCGGCACCTGCATATCCAGAAACGGATGCTGAAATTTTAGGCCTTCAAAATCCGCGCCCTTCCATTTGCCGTGTACTTCGTGAACCTCGATATTCAGTTCGGATTCCAGAGCGTTCACGCGCTCTTTCGCGAGCAGCAGTTTCCCCGCGGCCGTTTCCGCCACGACGTACTCGAACTCGGGATGAAACGCGAGCGCGCGATTGGCAGGCAGCGTCCAGGGAGTCGTCGTCCAGATCAACGCGCTCACCTCGCCGCCGATTCCCAGCTTTTCCGCCTGCGCGCCCGCGGCCACCGGAAACCTCACCCATACGGAAGGGCTGCTGTGGTCCTCGTATTCCACCTCGGCTTCGGCCAGCGCCGTGCGGTCGTAGATGCACCAATACACCGGCTTGAGCCCGCGATACACGTAGCCCTTCTCGAAGAAATCAAGAAACGCTCCGGCGATGGATGCCTCATCGCGCGCGTCCATCGTCAGGTATGGCCGGTCCCACTGGCCAAACACTCCCAGCCGCTTGAATTCCGTCTTGTGCTTCTCGACGAACCCCGCGGCGAATTGCCGACACATGCGGCGGAATTCCGCTGCCGGCACCTTGCTGGTCTTGCCCCCCAGTTCTTTCTCCACTTTCGTCTCAATGGGCAGCCCATGGCAGTCCCAGCCGGGAATATACGGCGCGCGAAAGCCCGCCATCGTCTTGGACTTCACAATCATGTCTTTCACGACCTTATTCAGGCCGGTGCCCAGATGGATTTCTCCGGTGGGGTAAGGCGGCCCGTCGTGCAGCACGAAGAGCGGCGCGTCCGCGCGCGATTCCAGGATGCGGTAATACAGCCCTTGCGCCTCCCAGGCAGCCAGTTGTTCCGGCTCGCGCTCGGGCAGCTTGGCCTTCATGGGGAAATCGGTCTTGGGGAGATTTAGCGTGCTTTTCAGGTCCACGAGTTTGGCCATCTCTAGGGGTCGGAAGCCTTTCTTTCTTTCTTGCTGCTTTAGAGTTGCGCGCGGGGCAGCCAAAACCCGCCGGCTTCCGCCCTGCTGTTGCTCGGAAACACCGTCGTGAGTTGCTGCACAACGAAACATGCAACTCGTATGTTACAATGCTTTTTGAATGGTGTCAGCCGCGCCCGGCCGGACATCCTTTTCCGCAGTAGTGCGTCTAAGGTTAAATAGGACTGCGGCACCTTACACTGGACAGCTCAAATGGCAGACGTCAGTACCCACATCAGCGACGCAAGCCAAGCAGCGGCCGAGCCTACCCTCAAGATAGGGCGCCTGCAGTCGCCGGTCGCGCAGTCCGAGCTGAAGAGCTTCCTCTCGAATCTCAAGGATTTCCTCACCGAGCGCCCTGCTAAGATTAAGGGTGGCAAGCCCACCGTATTTGACACTCCTGGTTTCGGCGAGAGCTTGCAGGATAACCTGAGCGAATTTTTCCGCTCGGCTCCTCGCGGTCCTGTGAATTCCGACCTGCTGGTGAACTGGAACGCCGGCTTCGCCGGCTTCTGGCAGAACCTGCGTGACCTCATCTCCCCTCCCAAGCAGGCGCCGCTGAACACCACCAGCCAGCCTGTAGCCGTGCCGGATATCTGGTCCAAGAACACTCAATTCACCCGCGTCCAGGCATTGTCTCTTGCCGTTCACGTCGTAATTTTGGTGCTGATCATCGCGCCGTTGCTGCTGGTGCTGCCTTCACCCTCGACCACCAAGGCCAATTCCCAAGTGGACGTCATCGCCATTTCGCCTTTCTTGCCCAAGCTTCCTCCGGGCGCCAAGAAAGCCGGCGGTGGTGGTGGCGGCGGCTCGCATGACGTGTTGCCCGCTAGCCGAGGCAAGCTGCCGAAGTTCTCTATGACGCAGTTTACGCCTCCCAAAGTCGTCACCAATCCGAACGCGCGTCTCGCGATGACCCCCACTGTGCTCGGGCCGCCGGACCTGAAGCTGCCCAGCCCCAACATGAACAACTGGGGCGACCCGCTCTCCAAAGTCCTCAATGACTCCAACGGTCCGGGCAGCGGTAACGGCATCGGCTCCGGCAATGGCACGGGCGTCGGCAGCGGCACCGGCGGCGGCGTTGGCCCCGGCGAAGGCGGCGGCACCGGCGGCGGAGTTTTCAATGCCGGCACGGGCGGCTACGGCTATCCTGCTTGCATCTACTGTCCGCAGGCCCAGTACTCCGACGAGGCCGTAAAGGCCAAGTATCAGGGTACGGTGACCCTGGTCGCGATCATCACTGCGGACGGCAAAGCCACCGACATTCAGGTTCTGAAGGGCCTTGGTCTAGGCCTGGACGAAAAAGCGATCGAAGCCGTGCGCACTTGGCGCTTCCGTCCGGCTGCCGGCCCGAGCGGTCGGCCCGCGCCGGTGCGCCAGACCATCGAAGTGACGTTCCACCTCTACTGATCTCCTCTTCTTTCGCGCGTTCTCGCTCCCGCGCGCGTTTACCTTCAGGACCAGCCCGTATCTGCGCTTTCACGCATCTGCTACGATGAGCGCTATGAAAATGTCTTCACGTCTTGCGGTTTTTCTCGCGGTCTTGTTCTCGAGCGTGCTCGCTTGCGCGCCGCGCGCTGCCGCTCAGAGCGGTTCCCTGCAATTTGTCGCGCACATCACTCCTTCCGGCGGTGAGGACGAGCCGGTGCGCTCATTCCCGTTCTACTTGCTCACCAAAAGCTACGTGGAGATCGAAAAGGAAGCAGTGGCCGCCACTCCCGTCCCGAGCATGGACGCCTTCATAGACACCCTGAGCGTTTCCAAGGAACTGAAAGCCTGGATGAAGGTCAACCACCGCGTCAATCTCGCCGGCGACGACTTCACCAAAATGATCAAGCCCGACGACATCATCAACGTCCCGGAATTCTTTTCCGCCTACGTCGAACGCATGACCGGCGATCGCACCGTCGGCTTCCCCACTCCCAAGTACAAGCTCGAGGACAAGGAGAAGGACCCGGCCAAGTACGCGCGCCTGCTGCAGCAGTATCACGACGCGATCCGCGCCTTCTTCATCCAGCTCCCCACCAGCGTGGATGGGTTGGATCTCAGCCTGGAAGACGTGAACCCCGGACACAAATGGGATATGGTCAAGGCCAAGAGCGCGGAAGATACGACTCGCAGGACGGCTGACCTCGCGCGCGGAAAGTACCTGGTCGCACGCGCCAATACGGATTTGCAGGGTCAGGGCCTTATCCGCGGAATTCCTCCCGGAAATTACTGGCTTGGCACGCTCAAACTGGAGGCGGTCGCCGGAGACGCGCGCGAACGCTGGGATGTTCCAGTCACCATCCGCGCTGGTCAACCCAACTATGTCACCCTGTCCAACATCAACGCCGCCCCACCGGCGGGCGCAGCCGCGCACTAGTGGCTTCGGCCAGAGATGCCGGAGACGCCGGAGATGATTGACGCCGCCATCGTTTCCTGGATTCACGACCTGGCGGATTCAGACCCTCGGCGCAAATCCGATTCCGCCACCAAGCTCTACCTCACGGGCGTCAACCTGTGCATGCCCCTGCTCAGCCACTGGGTTTCCGACCCTGAATTCCGTGAACTCACGCTGCCGGGCGGCGTCGCTCCGTCTTCCCGCGCGCCCAATAGCGCGCAGGCCCGCTTCCCGCCGTCCACCGTAATCGTCGGCGTCGCCGTTCGGCCGGAAACCTTCTGGAAAATCCGCGCCGCCAACAATTCCCCACGCCTCGCGCAAGTGCCCCCGGACCAGGACGCCCGGGAATTCGAGCTGCACCTGGACGATTCGCTCGAATTCGACGTTCTTACCACCCGCGAACCAGGCGGCCAGGGCGCGATTGCCCGCTATCTTGAAAAATTCGGCGAGGGCATTCAGCAGATCGAGATTTACCTCCGCGACGTGGATCGCGCCACTGAAATACTGCGCACCCGCTTCGCGCTCGCGCCCATCTATCCGGCCACGCGTCCCGGCGCCGATGGCACCCGCGTCAATTTCTTCCTCGCCGCCACCCCGGAGGGGAAAAAAGTCCTCATCGAGCTGGTCGAAGCGCAATCCTGAACCGTCGCATCCGTCTCCGCAAACTCCGCTTTTCCCCGCTCGCCAGCCGCCCTGTCAATCCGTCGCATTCGTTTGCGCAATCGTCCGTTGTAACTTCCCATCGGTGGTCGCGTGCTATAATCGCCCACTGATGAAGTTCAGCCCTCATACCGTTTTCTTTTCATTCGAGGAGCACCGCCATGCCATTCGTAAATGAAATTGAGGAAACGCAGGCCGACGAGCGCCTGCGCCAGATTTACGGAAGAATCGAGAAGGACCTGGGATTTCTGCCACATTACTTCAAGACCCTGGGCGCCAAGCCTGCCGTAATTGAAGCGCAGTTGCAGCTCAATCAGGCCGTCATGTCCGATGACGCTCTTCCCCTGCTGGTCAAGGAGCAGATCGGCCTGGTCGTCAGCGGGATCAATTCTTCCGCGTACTGCATCATGTTTCACATGGAATTGTTGCGGCGCTTTGGTGTGGACAAAAATCTCGCGCGCAAGTTGACGGCGGACTACGAAAGCGCCGCGGTCGAGCCCAAAGTCAAAGCGCTCTTCCGCTTCGCGGAAAAACTCACCCGCCATCCCGACGAAATCGAGGAATCGGACACCGACGCGGTCAAGCAGGCCGGCTGGGACGACGCCGCGGTTCGCGAAACCGTCCTCACCGTCGCCTATTTCAATTACATCAATCGCGTTTCCCTGGGCCTCGGCCTCGTCGGCGATTTCTAACCCCGCCTCGCGCGCGCCTTCGCGGCTGCGATTGCAAGAACGCCATCGCTGCGCGCCGCGCTCCAGCCCGCTATTCGCCGCTCTGCTCGATCAGTTTCGCCACCAGCGCGGTCCACCCGGTCTGATGGCTCGCGCCCAGCCCCATCCCGTTGTCGCCGTTGAAATATTCGTAGAACAGAATCAAATCCCGCCAGTGCGGATCGTTCTGAAACAGCTCCATGTCGCCGTACACCGCGCGTTTCCCGTCGCGCCGCAGAAACAGATGCGAGAGTCGCACCGAAATCTCCCGCGCCGCTTCCCACAGTGTCATCTGCTTCCCCGATCCCACCGGACATTCCACCTTGAACGTATCGCCGTAGTAATAGTGCACCCGCTGCAGCGATTCGATCGCCAGGAAATTGATCGGGAACCACACCGGCCCGCGCCAGTTCGAATTGCCGCCGAAAAAATCCCCCGTGGATTCCGCCGGCTCGTAATCCACCGACTGCGAATTGCCGTTCACATTCAGCACGAACGGATGGTCCTTGTGAAATTTGGAAAGCGCGCGCAGCCCGTGTGGCGAGAGGAATTCGTCCTCGTCCAGCAGGTACTTGTAGATGCGCTCCAGCTTCTTGCGATTGGCGATGCTCAGCAGCAGCCGCACGCCCTGGTCCGAGTGCCGCGTCATATCCACGTGCTCGGAAACGTCCGGATTGTGCGCCAGAAACCATTCCATGCGTTTGCAGAAATTCGGCACCCGCCTCAAAGCTTCCGGCTCGAACGTTTCCACCGCAAACAGCGGGATCACTCCCACCACCGAACGCACCTTCATCGGCAGCAGCGTCGTTTTCCCCAGGTGCAGCACGTCGTAATAAAACCCGTCCTTCTCGTCCCACAGCCCGATGCCCTCGCCGCCCATGTCGTTCATGGCCTGCGCGATGTACACAAAGTGCTCGAAGAATTTGCTGGCCACATCCTCATACGCCGGATCTTCTCGCGCCAGCTCCATGGACATCGCCAGCATGTCCAGGCAGAACATCGCCATCCAACTGGTGCCGTCCGACTGCTCGATGAAATTCCCCGGCCCCAGCGGCGTCGAGCGGTCGAACACTCCGATGTTGTCCAGCCCCAGAAAGCCGCCTTCGAATACGTTCTTGCCCTCGGGGTCTTTGCGGTTTACCCACCACGTGAAATTCAGCAGCAGCTTGTGGAACACCCGCTCCAGAAACGAGCGATCCTCCTTGCCTTCCACGCGCCCCGCGATCTTATAGACGCGCCACACGGCCCAGGCCAGCACCGGCGGATTCACATCCGAAAAATTCCACTCGTACGCGGGAACCTGCCCGCTCGGGTTCATGTACCATTCGCGATGGAACAGAATCAGTTGCTGCTTCGCGTACTCCGGATCAATCAGCGCCATCGAAACGCAATGGAATGCCAGATCCCACGACGCGTACCATGGGTATTCCCACGTGTCCGGCATCGAAATTACGTCGGAATTATAAAGGTGCGTCCACTCGTGATTGCGCCCTTCCATCCGGCTGCGATCCGGCTTCGGCTGCGTCGAATCGCCCTCCAGCCAGCGGCGCACGTCGTAGTGGTACGTCTGCTTGCACCACAGTAAGCCCGCGAACGCCTGCCGCTGCACCCGCCGCGCGTCTTCGCTCAATTTCGCGTCAATGCGCATCTCGTAGAATTCATCCGCTTCTTGCTTGCGCTGGTCGAAGATGGCCTGGAACGTTCGTCCGAACAGATCCCGCGCCGTCGGCCGGCTTTCCGCCAGGTCCTGGTCCGTCAGCCGCAGACGCACCGTCCAGCTCTCGCCCGGCGCGATCTCCGCCGCAAAGTGTGCCGCGGCTTTCGTTCCGGTCATCGCCGGATTCACCGCGCCGCGCTCGCCATTCACCAGGTAGCGGTGGAACGCATCCTTCACAAACTTCGTTTTGCTCTCCTGCCCGAACAGCCGCTCCATGTTCGTTTCATTTTCGGTGAAGAGCAGCTCTGGCTTTCCCTCGATCGCCAGCCAGCGTTTCCCGTAGTGAAATTCCGTCAGTTCCAGAAGTTCGGCGCCCTCCAGTCCCTTTGCCCGCATCACTTCCGGCGGGTCGTACGGATCGCCCCAATCCCAGCGGTTGCGGAACCATATCTGCGGCACCAGGTGCAGCCGCGCCGCCTCCGGCCCGCGGTTCCACACCGTGATGCGCACCAGAATGTCTTCGAACGTTGCCTTCGCATATTCCACGAAGACGTCGAAGTAGCGGTTCTCGGCGAACACTCCGGTATCTATCAGCTCGAACTCGGGATCGTGCTTGGTGCGTTTGGCGTTCTCTTCCCGCAGCATGTCGTACGGGAACGCCGCGTGCGGATATTTGTACAGAAACTGCAGGTACGAGCTGGTCGGCGTGGCGTCCAGATAGTAGTAATACTCCTTGACGTCCTCGCCGTGATTTCCTTCCCGGTTGGTCAGCCCGAAAAGACGTTCCTTCAGAATGCGGTCCTTTTCGTTCCACAGCCCCAGCGCAAAGCAGATGTGCTGGTGACGGTCGCAGAATCCGGCGATGCCGTCCTCTCCCCAGCGATAGGTGCGCGAACGCGCATGGTCGTGCGGAAGATACCCCCACGCGTCGCCGTTGGAGCTGTAGTCCTCGCGCACCGTGCCCCATTGCCGCTCCGCCAGGTACGGGCCCCAACGCTTCCAGTGCACTTCACGTTCGCTGCTGGCCCGCAACCTCTGTTCTTCAGCTGTCAGCTTGGATTCCATTCATGTCCCTCATCGGCATGTTCGCGCAAGCGCATGATTCTCAGATTTGCAGAGTCGCCACAAGGTACGGGGCCTGCAACCCGCCTCATGAATTCTCTTTGCAGGTCACGGTTCGGGTCGCGACATTATAACGGATAACACCCAGAGGGCTTTACCCTCTGCAGTTCACGCAGACTGCTGGATGGGCCATTTACAAGTCCCGCTCTAGCAGCCATCGCGCAGTCCGGGAGAACTCTACCCGCAGCGGTAGCCCATTGGCAAGCAGCCTGCCCGCGGAAATCCCCTCGCGCGCAAGGGAATCGCCCGGAACCACATTCGGAGGTGGCAGAACCGGTGCGGGTTTCGGTATTCTCTTGCCGCCGGTCTTTGTATCGCGTTTTCGGGTTTGGCACTCCCTAACGGGACGGAACCAATTCAATCCAGCGTGACCACCGAACAAACTTGGCCGGCTCCGCCGCAGCAGTTCGCTAGCTCCCCGCGCCTGCCCCTCTTGCTCGTCGCCATTGCCGCCACCATCGTCATCACTCCCATGTTTTTTCTCGGCAATGCCTCCGGTCACGATTTCCAGTTTCACGTGGCTTCCTGGCTCGAGGTCGCTGGCCAATGGCGCGAAGGAATCCTCTTCCCGCGCTGGGCGGAATGGGCCAATTGGGGTTTTGGCGAGCCGCGCTTCATTTTCTATCCTCCCGCTTCTTGGGTGCTTGGCGCGGCGTTGGGCTCCCTGCTGCCTTGGAGCATGGTTCCCGGCGCATTTATCTGGCTGGCGCTGCTGCTGGCGGGGGCCTGCATGTGGCGCTTCGCCCGCGAATGGCTGCCGCCGCGCGAGGCGGCGGCAGCCGCGCTCCTCTACACCGTGAATCCGTATCACCTCGTCCTCGTTTACTATCGCAGCGACTTCGCCGAATTGCTCGCCAGCGCCCTGCTGCCTCTGCTGCTCTGTGGCGCCCTGCGCGTGTTCCGCGATGGCTGGCGCGCCTTGCAATTCCTGGCTGTCCCCTTCGCCCTCATCTGGCTCACGAACGCGCCCGCCGCCGTGCTGGCCACCTACTCGCTCGCGCTTCTGCTGTTCGTCTCCTGCGTTTTTCGGCGCTGCCTGCGACCGTTGCTTCTCGGCGGCGCTTCCATGATGGTCGGCTTCGGCCTCGCGGCCTTTTATATTCTTCCCGCGGCCTGGGAACAACGCTGGGTGCAGATTCATCAGGTCCTCGCCGACCTTCTCAGCCCGCAGAACAACTTTCTGTTTACTCACGTCAACGCTCCTGAGTTTCTCTTCTTCAACTGGAAAGTTTCCGGCGTGGCCATGGGAGTGCTCCTCGCCACCGGAATCGCCGCTGTTTTCGCGGCTCGCCGCCGCCGCGAATTTCCCGAGCTATGGTGGCTGCTCCTGGCCCTGGCGGGCGCTGCCACATTTCTGATGTTTTCGCCGAGCCTGTTCTTGTGGCGTTGGCTGCCCAAGCTGCAATTCGTGCAGTTTCCCTGGAGGTGGCTCGGCCCGCTCGGCGTCGTGTTCGCATTCTTCCTGGCCGTCGCCATTGGGCGCAGCACGCGGCCCCGCGCGGGCTGGCTTGCAATCGGAATCGCGCTCGCCATGCTCGGCGCGGCGCTCGCCTACGACGGCTGGTGGGACAGCGAAGATATTCCCGCCCTCATTCTTGGAATTCAATCCGGCCACGGCTACGAAGGCACCGACGAGTATCAACCCCTCGGCAGCAATCGCTACGATTTGCCGGGCACCGACGTCCTGGGCGATTTAATCGCCAATCCCTCGCCGGCCATTCAACAGTACGACGCTTCCGACGCCTCTTTCAGCCCCGCTTCCGGCGTTACCTTGCGCATCCGCCGTTGGACTGCGAACGAGAAAAGCTTCTCCGCGAAATCGCCCGCGCCGGTCACTCTGGCGCTGCGCCTGCTGAATTATCCGGCTTGGCGGCTGAAGATTGACGGACAAGACGTCCCCGCCGGCGCAACTCCGCAAACGGCGCAAATGCTCGTCCCTCTTCCGGCGGGCGTCCATCAAGTGGACGTGAAATTCGCGCGCACCTGGGATCGCGTCGCCGGAAACATCCTCTCGGCGCTCTTCGCAATATTCCTGCTCGCCCTGACATTCTTCGCCCGAACCGATCGCGCCACAGCGCGCGTTGCCTAGCGCCCGCGTCTCTCCAGCTCTGCGCGGGGTTCCGCGGAACATCCTACGAGCCCCGGTACAACTCGAACGGCGCCCAGTAATACGGCCGCCGGTAAACGCCCCCCGAATGCAGCAGCGCCAGTTTTGCATCGCGCAAAGCCGCATCGGGAGCCACGCCCCTGCCCATTTCCTCATACAAATGATCCATCAGCTGCGGCGTGGAATTGTCGTTCACTTCCCACAGCGCCGCGATCACCCCGTGCGCTCCCGCTCGCAAGAACGCCCAGGAAAGCCCCACCAGTCCTTCTCCCGAATACGCCCGCACGCCCTCGCCGTGGCACGCCGAAATCGTCACCAGCTCCGCGTGCAAAGGATGTTGAATGATGTCCCGCGCGTAGAGCTTGTAATCGTCGCCCTGCTTCGTCAGGATCACCGCCGAATCCAGCGGGCTGGTGCGCGAAGCCGTTCCGTGCGTCACGAAATGAATGTACGCAAAGCCCTGCGGCTGGCTCGCAAAATACGCTTGCGGTGTCGCCTCGGTTCCCGCCAGCACGGTGCGCTCCGCCGCCGGAAAATGATTCTCGACTTCGCTCATTTCCGCGGCCGCTTGTGGCAACCTCGGAAATTCCGCATCCGGCGAAACCGCATCGCCCATTAGTAAGAGATTCTTCGCGCGCATCGCTGGCCGGGAGGCCCCGGCCGCCAGCAGGGTCAAGGAATTGGCGTACGAAACGTCCACATCCTCAATCCAGTAGTGCAATTCCGGCGCGGGAGCCAGCAAAGTTTCGAAATTCAATCCGTACAGGCTGCCATCGGGCAGTATCGTCACGCGCGAGCCCTTCGCGATCATTCCCGACGCAGGAGCAACCAGCAGCTCGTACAGCTTCTGCCCCGCCTCATTCCGCGTTTCCAGCACGTCGCGTGATCCCAGCAGCGCCTGCCGGTAAGTCTGCACCAGCGGATCAATTTCCCCCGCCGCGGGCAGCGTGAACATCGCCACTCGTCGCGGCGTAATCACCCACAAATACGAGTGCTCCAGGCCCAGCCAGTAAGAAAAAATCGGCGCATCCACTTTTTTCGCGATTTGCTGCGGATGAAAATCCTTCGCCGCAAAGCTCACCGCGGAAGAGCTGAACCCCAGGCCCTCCGCCAGCGTTCGCCCGCGGCTCACCTCCGCCACCCGCAGCGCTTCTTCCGTTCTCCGCTGCGAGACCAGAAAATCAATGTAATCGTCGTAGAAATCGGCCACACCCGATAAGAACGATAGCCGCAGGTCCTCGCGCCTTACCGCCGAGCGCGCCGCCTCGATCGTCGCCATGGCCTTCCGGAAATGTGCGTCCGCTGCGGCCGGTTTCTTCTGCTTCACGTACAAGTCGGCCAGGCCCGCCTCAGCCTGCCGCGCCAGATAATAGTCCAGGTCCTTCTCCCGGCTCACTTCCGTGAAATCAGACTCCGCCGTCTCGAACTCATTCGTGTCCGCGGCGATATATCCGTCGGTGATCAGCGATTGCAGCCACCGCGGGCGGTCCCCGTCGTCGCGCTCCAGCGCCAGCGCTTCGCGGTTTTGCTGCGTCGCGACGCCGTAGCTCCCCTGCCGCAACTCCACCACCGCCAGGTTGCTCAGGCAGGTCGCCATGGACGTCCGGTTCTCCAGTTTTCGCGCGAGCGCCAGCGCTTGCTGAAAGTCTCCCTCCGCCGCCGCGTACGCATTCTGCACGTATTCGATCTCCCCGATGTTCATCAGCCACAGCATCTCGTCCTTGGTCACCCCCAGTCGCACCGCCGCATCCTTGGCATCGGTCAGCAGCGCGAGCGCCTGCTCGAAATCCCCCATCTTGTAATAGCTTCTCCCCAGATTGCCCATCACCTTCTCCGTTGCCGTCCGCGCGCCGATGGCTCGCGATAGCTCCAGCGCCTGCTCGTCCCAGTCAATGGACTCATCGAAGCGCTCCTCTTCCGTGGACACCGCTCCCAGGCTGCCCAGCGACTTGAGCGTCAGAAAGGATTGTCGTTTGTCTCGTGCGAATTGCAGGGATTGCAGGTAGGAATTGTCCGCCGCGTGAAAATCGCCGCGCGCGTAGAAGAGGTTTCCCCGCGCCAGCAGAATTTCGCCGCGCAAGTCAGGCTGGTATCGCTCCGCCAGCCGCTCGGCTTGGTCAAAATGCGTTTCCGCCTCATCGAATCTTTGCAGCGAACACTGCGCCAGCCCCAGCACCAGCTCGCGCCGCGCCCCGGTTTCGCCCGCGTCGAGTCCGCGGGCCGCCGGCGCCTCCAGCAGCCGCACCGCGTCGTCGCTCAGCCCGCGCCAAACCAGTATTTCCGCTTCCAATACGCGAAATCGCGACGCCCACTCGGGTTTCCGCTCGGAAAACTCCTGGTACGCCGCGTCCGACTCCTGATACGCGGCGATCAAATCGCCTTCCTCAAATTTCGCTTCGGCGTCCCGGTACGCTGCCGCAGGCTGCGCCGCTTCGCCTCGCCGTCTGCACCCGGCCGCTCCCACACAGGCGCTCAACAACAGCAACCCGATCAGGGGAAGGTGGATCCCCCGCCCCCGGTTCCCGGACCGCCCGCCGAGCCTGCCACTCCCGAACCCAGCTCCACGCGGAATACGGAAAGCGTGCGCTGGAAACGCTGGATCTCGAATTCGCCCAGATAAATCCTGCCGAACTGCGGCACCACGATCACGTTCCCGTAGATCTGCACGTCCGGGCAATCCGTCCTGATGTTTTTCACCAGCGTGCACAGCACGATCCCCTTCGACGCGAATACTCCTTTGTCGAACCAGTTATACCTCTCGCGCAAAAATTCCGGTACGTCCGATTTGGGCTTGTTCCCCAGCAAACGCGTCTGGATCAGTTCCCGCGTCTGCTGGTTCTTGTCGTACTCCGCCAGGAAGGTTTCATACGTCCCGAACTTCCGGAACAGCTCGTTATCCATCTCCGCCTGCACCGGACAGCCCGCGACGCGCAGGTTTTCAATCCGCGTTCCGATGGTCAGGATCGTCGGCTCGGGATCGTCAATAAACTGTTTCGAAGCCACGCGCGAGACGATGCGATCCGCCGTCACCATGTCGAGGATGTTCAATCCCTCCAGCGTCGCCGTCGCCAGCGCGTTGTAGCTTCCATCCTTCTCGTTCTTGTTGCCGGTCACCAGCGAGTACGCCGCTTTGTACGACGCGACTCCCTGCAAACTGAAATTCTCGGCTCGCGCCGTCTCGAAACCGCCGCTAGTCGGCACCGACGTTCCGGCATGCACGTCCGTATCGTGCCCGAACGGACGATTGATCGCCCCGCTGAAGCCGTAGGCCTGCGCGTTATAGAGATAGGTCTTCTTCACTGGGTCCATCGCCATCGCCCTCCCGCATTTGGATGCTTATTTTACTTTGAGATTTCGAAACTGAACGGATAACGAGCCACTTCCGTCGCCGGCCCGCCTGCGTTCGGGGGTGTACTCATCCCGCGGACAACCAAGACATGCTTCCCAGGTCCCAAGGTCGAAGATGGTATCAGCAACTGCACGGCATTCTTAGCCTGTTCGGCGGAAATGTTCAAGCCGATTTCCGCCGCCCCTGCCGCGTTCTCTAGCTCGCACGCATACGAAGAGTAGTGCGCATCCGGCGGAATATCGAAATACAAGCTGAACGGCTGGCCCGCCGCCACCCTCACCGTCAACGGCTCTCCGCCGCGGGAATCTGCCGTGATCAGCGAAAACGATGCCAGCGCCTGCGGTACCACGGCCCGCCCCGCGCTTCCCTTCAGGTGCGGAATCACCGCAATATTTTGGTACGCCACCAGCAACAGCAGCGCCGCAAACACCGGCACTGCAATTCCCGGCCGCAGCCATGCGCCAAACCATCCGCCGCCAGCCGCCGGCTTACGCGCCACCGCCGTAGCAGCAGTCGGCGCCAGCTCTCGCTCCGCCTCCACTAATGCTCCCAGCTCCGCCCGGGCATTCTCCGTAAACGCCGCCGCCAACTTCAATTCCTCTGCGCACTCCGCGCAGTCGAAGAGGTGGTCCTCATACTGTTCGCGCGCGCCCGCCGGCAGCTCGCCCAACACATACCGCTCCGCCGCCTTCATTTGTATCGCCTGCGAATGTTCCATGAATTCCATCCTCCCAGTAGTGACACCTGGGGGCAATTCGTTTCATTCGCCGTTTCAGTGTTTCGCCGGCCGCGCCGCTTCCCTCCCGCTCTTCTCATAGAAAACGCGGAAGTTGTTCTTCGCCCGATGCAGCAACACCCGCAAATACTCGCGGTCCACCCCAAAGTCCCTGCAAACCTGGTCCTTCTCCTTCTCTTCCAGGAAGATGGCCCCCAGTAGTTGCCGGTCCTTTTCGGGAAGTTGCGCCAGCACTCGCCGCACTTGCTCTCGGGTCTCTTTGCTCACCAGGAACCCATCCAGGTCTATCACCTGATCCACTGTCTCGGGCGCGTCTTCATTCAACGCAGCCTCCGCGCCCGCACTCGAACGGTAAAACTCCTGTAACACATTGTTGCAAACGGAGTTAACGAACGCTCCCAGCCTCTCGGGCTGCCGGATTCCCCCCTCCGCGCTCATCGCCTTGAACACGCGCAGGAACGTCTCTTGCGCGATGTCCTCCACCGCCTGCGACGCCCTCAGCCGCGACCTTAGCTTGATCACCAGCAATTTTCGGAAATACGCAACGAAATGCTGCTCCGTGGGGAAGTCCCGCTCGCGGAGCCGTTGCAGGTAGGCTGCATCAAAGGTAAAGAATTCCACACGCGCCTCAAAAGGGGTGTGAGTATATCCCGCCCACGATGAACAGGCAATCGAACCGGCCCCCCTGCCCATTCGTGTCGGCGCGCTCCAGCCCCGCGCAACCCCCGCCTAATTGTTGAACGCATTCATCTTGCCGCCCGCGGCAAAATAATCCACGCGCATTTGAAACGTTCCGCGGCCTCCGCGCACTACTACTGCGTACTTGTACTGAGTTCGGATTGGGAGTTCAGGTGGCCCAATCCAGGCGATGGCGTTGAGCCAAGATGTACCATCCCCCCAGGCGCACTCCGGCCCTGACGGTCAGGAACCCCACCGGAGTGCGCCTCCCCATCTGCGCCCGCAGGCATTCGGGCGGAAGCGAGCATGTCTGGATATGAGACCGTATGCTTGTTTGCAACTGGAAGCGCCGGCGGAAGCTCTCGGCTGCCACGCTAGCCGCAAGGCCCGCGGGTTCCCGCATTCCCGTCAACCCACGGAGGCCAGCACCATGAACGCGCGCGCAGTGGAATTCGTCGCCAAGCCGGGCAAAGAGCAACTCTTGCGAAGCTGCTTGCGCCGCCAGATCGCCGACCGCCTGCAGCAGCAGCCCGGTTTTTCCGGGGTCCTGCTGCTCACCTCACACAAGGAGCGCCGCCTGATCCGCGTCCTCAGCTTGTGGGAGACTGTAACGCAGTCCACCGAGAACCACTGGGAGTCTTCGCCGTCCGTGCGCAACCTCGTTGCTGGGCTGATTGACGTTTGCGCCAAAGTTCACACCTACGAAGCGATCCTGCCGCAATCTGCCGAGGCCGCTCGGCAAGACTTGCAAGTTTTTCCGGACGTGCGCACGTGCTGATACGCAACCCAACCGCCGGCAACGCACCTTCGCTTGACGCAATCTCGCCGGCATCTTACACCGTGTGCGTGGCCGCCGCCCGCACGCCATTCGAGGCCTTGGGACCTATGACCGAAGATACACACCCGTCGGAAGGAAAAAAAACATCGGAAGGCCGGCAGGACCACTCATCCGCGCAAAAACCCGCTCACTGTGACTCGCCCAATTGCGGCCACCCCGCCATGTCTTGGCTCGAGCTGCATCATCTCTGCGTGGATCATTTCATCTCGCGCTGTTACGAGCGCCTGCGGCATTGCAGCGCCAACCGCTTCGCCGACCCCGACGAAGCCGCATCCATTTCGGTTGACCACTTCCTGCACACCTGCGCCCAGCAGGCCGCGGCCCTGGTTCATCCCATGCGCGGTTTGGACAATCTCGAAAGAGCGCGGCTCTTTGACATTCTGCTTTGGGCATCGGAGCTAGCCGCAAAACGAAGCGTGTTCGCGCGCGAGCAAACCGCGCAATCCAGCCGCTAGCGCCAGCAACCGCCAAAACAACCTCGCGCACTCGCGGCGGTGCACGCTGCGCGAAAATGCGCCCGGGCCCGGTTTTGACTCTGTAGCGGCCGGTTCAGGTTCATCGAACCGGGCAGCCGTTGGTGTAGCTGTTGTCGTAGCTGTTGTCGTATCTCTTGCCGTCGAATCCGTCGCAACTGCCGCTACAAACGCCCGCCGCCGTCTTTCCCCAAACTGGGCACCGTCGCGCCACGCCGCGCCTCCTCCGTCGCGCCTGCTCCTCACGTTCCCAGCAAATTCATCTGCAACTTCTCATACCCGTGCTCGCGCGCCCACAAATCCAATGGGATCGTCGCCAGCTCATCCACAATCGGAACCGCCAATCCCGTCTTCGTCAAATCCACGCTCTTCAAATACGTGTGGCAGGTGTCGCACACATCCACGCGGACGTGCGCGATTTCCGGCGCCGCGTAGAACGCCATCTGCGGCTCACGCTCTTCTCCGCATCCCGGACAATAAATTCTCCGAAACACCCATTCGTGCGCGCACAGCATGCACACCAGCGACTTCTTCGCGCCGTCACCCTCGCTCCGCAGCACGCCCACCACGGGCCTCCCGCCGCACAGCGGGCAAGTCGCAGGCGTCCCGTCCAGGCTCAGAGGCCCGCGCCGGTCGGCAAGATACTCGGCGTACGGCTGCAGAAAAATCCACGCCAGCAATCGCTGCGCGGCTGGCACCTCGCCCGCATCGTCGTCCCTTTCTTCTCCCGCCCCGCCCACTCCCGCAGGCGATTCCCGCGCTCCTTGCCAGAAATCCTCGATCGCCTGCTGCCATCCCGCCGGGCCTTTTCGCGACAGCTCGGCGGACGCCTGCGCCAGCGGCGCCGGCGCAATCTGCTCGATCGCGGAAAGAAATCCTGAAAATTTCGGCAGGAGCAAAAAAAGATCCAGCTCGTCGCGCAACGTTCCCAGCGACGTAAGCTTCGGCGAATCCGCCAGTGCTTGTTGTATTTCGCCGTACAGGCTGCGCTGCAAGGTCGCGACTCGCGCGTAAAAACGCAGTCCTTCGGCGCAGAAGGGATAAACGGAGGTCAATTCGCTGGCGCGCCGGATGCGGCTATCCCACTTCGCGGGGGTCATTGCCTGGGTCGGGTTCGGCCGGCAACCTCGTCATACCACTTGCGATGGAACGTCCAGGCCCACGCGCGCGTCACCTTGCCGTGAATCATGGAAGCGAAGCTGCCCTCTTCCAGAATCGCGCTCATGTACACATGAATCAGAAACAGCCCGATGGAGATCAGCGCCACGCTGGCGTGCACCAGGATCGCCACATAGCGCAAAATGTGCCAACTCCACGGCAGCGTCTCCGTGTACCACAGCACGATCCCCGAGAACAGCAGCAGAATCACGCTGTAGAAGATTCCCCAAAAGAAAAGCTTTTGCCCGAAATTGAATCGCCCCACCGGCGGCAATTTGTCGTCTTCGTTCCGGATGTAATCCGGTATCGCCTTCGCCCACGCGCGATCGCCTTCGTCCACGGCCATGTCTCCGCGCCATTCCACAAACGTCCATAGCAGCGACGCGGTGAAAAGCAGCCCCATCAGCGGATGCCATAATCGCGCGACGGACCCGCCGCCCACCATCGCGGCCATCCAGAAGAGATACGGCGTCCAGAACGCCAATCCCGTCACCAGGCAATAGGTATAGGCCAGTGCTCCCAGCCAGTGGTTGCCGCGCTCCAGCAACGAGTAGCGCGGAACCAGCTCCGCGTCGAATTCGCTCGCGCTCCTTGCGCGCGGCACCGAATCGCTTGTGCTCATGACGGTCTCCGATCTTCAGGAGGGATCGGCTCTTCCTTCTTCGGCCCGAAACGCAGGTAATGCCACGCGAGGCCCACCACGCCGCCGACCATCGCCAGATTCCCCAGCCACTTCAGCGGCCCCTTCCACAAGCGCACCGACCACGGCACGTGCGGATCCCGCGGCAAACCGCCGTACAACTCCGGGTTCTTGGCATCGTGTAGCACGTAGATCACATGCGTCCCGCCCACTCCGGCCGGATCGTACACCCCCGCATCCGGAAATCCGGACTGGCTGCGCAGTTGCGCCGCCCGTGTTTCGGCCAGCTCCTTCATTTCCGGCTTGGTTCCGAAATGCAGGCAGCCCGTGGGGCAAGCCTTGATGCACGCCGGTTCCAGGCCCACCGATACACGATCGTTGCACAGCGTGCACTTGAAAACCTTGCGCGCCTCCGGGCTGAACTTCGGAATATTGAACGGGCAGCCCGTAATGCAATAGCCGCAGCCGATGCAGTGCGCTTCCTGAAAATCCACGATGCCGTTGGCGTACTGTACGATCGCCGACTCCGCCGGGCACGCCGCCAGGCAGCCCGGATCTTCGCAGTGCATGCACTGGTCTTTGCGCATCAGCAGCATCATGCTGCCGTCTTCGCGCTCGTGCTCGTTGAACTTGATCAGGTTCCAGTAATTCCACGCCGTTTCCGGCATGGTCTGGTAGCTGTTGTCAAAAGTCGTCTCGCTGAACGTGTACCCGTTCCATTCCAGGCATGCCACTTCGCACGCCTTGCAGCCGATGCAAGTGGTGGTGTCCACCACTTTGCACACCTGGAACTCACGGTTCAGGCCGGCGCCGGGTACGCTGCCCGCGTGCCCTGAAATTCTCACTATTTCCGTTGCCGCCTGGCTCATGGTCCGCTCCCTACGCCTTCTCGACTTTCACCAGGAAACCTTTAGATTCGGGGGTGTGGGCGTTCGGATCGGTCACTGCTGGCGTCAGCAGATTTGCCGGCGTGCGCGCATCTCGGCCCTCGTCTTCGGTGATCCCGCGGAAGCCCTGGTGAATGGGCAGTCCGATCTGGTACACCTTCTTCCCGTCAATCATCATCGGCTTCAGCCGCCGCGTCACGAACGCTTTCGCCGTATAGGTTCCTCGCGCGCTGATCACGTGGATCATGTCGGTCGCGCGAATTCCCTTCTCTTTCGCCAGCTCCACGGGAATCTCCACGAACGGCTCGGGGATCAGTTGCACGTTCATCGGATTGTTTTTCGTCCAGTAGTGATACTGCTCCGTCAGCCGGTAGGTGGTGCACACGATACTGTACTCTTGCGGATCGCCGAACTTGTCGTACGGCGTCTTGAATTTCTTCACCAGCGGATTATTCGACTGCTCGGGGTGAAACAGGTTCTTGGTGGGGCTTTCGATCGGCTCGTAATGTTCCGGGAACGGTCCGTCCACCAGCACTCCGATCGGCGCGAACAATCGCCCCACGCCCTCCGGGTTCATGATGAACGGCCCCAGGTGGTCCTTCGGATGCGAATCTGGTTTGAAGTCCGGCACGTCGTTGCCCACCCATTTTCCCGCGGCCTCGTTCCACCAGATCTGCTTCCGCTCCGGATCCCACGGTTTCCCTTCCACGTTGCACGAAGCGCGGTTATACAGCACTCGCCGGTTCGCCGGCCACGACCACGCCCAGTTGGGATAAACGCCCATCCCCGAAGGATCCTCCGTGCCGCGCCGCTGGATCTGCGCCCCGGCTTCCGTCCACATCCCGGAATAGATCCAGTTGCCGCACATCGTCGTGCCATCGTCTTTCAGCCAGGCGAACCCAGGCAACTGCTGGCCAGCCTTGATCACTTGTTTCGTAACGGGGTCGGTCAGGTCTGCCAGCGCCCTCCCGTTCAGTTCCATCGCCACTTGCGTCAGCGGCGGGTGGGCGGAATCCGCATACGCCCAGTTCAAATTCAAAATCGGATCGGGGAATTTCCCGCCCTCTTTCCTATACAGGTCCCGCACCCGCAGGAAAATCTGCGCCACGATGTCCTGGTCCAGCCGCGCCTGTCCCGGAGGCGGCACCGCCGCATATTTCCACGTCACCCAGCGCGCCGAATTGGTCATGCTGCCGTCTTTTTCCGCGAAGCCCGCGCACGGCAGGCGATAGACAGTGGTATTGATGGTCTTTTGTTCCGCGGCCGTGATTCCCGGAGCGCGCCAGAACTCGCTGGTTTCATCCGGATAAATCTCCCCCACCACCAGCCAGTCCGCTTTCTTCAGCGCGTTGATATTCTTGTTCGTGTCCGGCCCGATCATCACCCCATTCATTCCAAAGGCCATCAGGCCCTTGACCTTGCCGTTGTACATGTCGTCCCAGATGTGCGTCCACGAATAATCGCGGTCCACCTTGGGCAGGTAATCGAACGCAAATCCGTTTTCCTTCGTCGCCGCGTCGCCGTACATGGACTTCATCAGCGATACAAAAAACTTCGGCGTGTTCGCCCAGTAATTCATCGAATCCCACGGCGTCGGCTTCGAAGATGTCGGCGTGGTGCGTTTCAGATACGTTGCCAGGTCCGTGTCGGTCGGAACCGGCGCCTTCAGGTAGCCGGGCAGGCTGTCGTACAGCCCCGCCATGTCCGTCGCTCCCTGAATATTCGAATGGCCACGCAATGCGTTCACGCCGCCGCCCGCCCTTCCGACGTTGCCCAGCAGCAGTTGGATCATCGCCGCCGTGCGGATGATTTGCGTTCCGAAGGTGTGCTGCGTCCAACCCACCGCGTAGATGATCGTCCCCACCTTCTTGGTGTCGCCGTCCTTGCGGATCGAGGTGTAGAGGTCCACGGCTTTCAGGTACTGCTCTTTCGGAATGCCGGTGATCCGCTCGACCGTTTCCGGCGTGTAGCGCGAATACTGCCGCCGCAGCAACTGGAATACGCAGCGCGGATGCTGCAGCGTCAGGTCGTAAGCGATGTTGGGCGGCAACATCGGCGGCGGCGCGGGCGTCGCCGGATGGGCGCCGCCTTCGGAGTGGCCCGCGCCGCCGGTCGCTGCCGCCTCAGCCGGTTCCGCTTTGCCGCTCAGGTCTCCGCCCTCCTGATAATTCCAGGTGGATTTATCGTAGCTCCCCGCCGCGGCGTCGAATCCGGAGAACAGCCCGTCTTCCGGCAGCTTGAACCCTTCGTTCACGATGAACGCGGCGTTCGTGTAGTTGATCAGGTATTCCTTCGCGATGCGGTTGTTCTCGATGGCGTAGCGGATTAATCCGCCGAGAAACGCAATGTCGGAGCCGGCGCGAATTTGCACGAACAGGTCAGCCGTAGCGGAGGTGCGGGTGAAGCGTGGATCTACGGAAATCAGCTTGGCGTTGCGGTTGCGCTTGGCCTCCATCGCCCACTTGAATCCGCAGGGATGGTTCTCGGCTGGATTTCCGCCCATGATTAACATCATGTCGGTGTTCTTGATGTCAATCCAGCCGTTGGTCATCGCCCCGCGTCCGAATGTTGGTCCCAAACTTGAGACCGTGGGGCCGTGTCAAACACGGGCTTGGTTTTCTAAATACACCAAGCCCAGACTCCTCATGCTTTTGATCACCAGGTAATTGAACTCGTTGGTGTCCGTGCAGCCGCCGATGAAAGAAATCCCCTCGCAGCGGTTTACCGTGCGCCCGCTCGCGTCCTTCTCCACGAAGGAAGCGTCGCGCGTCTTCTTGGTCCAGCGCGCAATTTCATCCATCGCCGTATCCCAGGAAATGTCTTCCCAATCCGTCGCGCCGGGCCGCCGCACTTGCGGCTTCGTCAATCGCCGCGGATTCAGCATGTCCTGCTCGAGCGAGGAACCCTTGGGGCACAGCGTCCCGCGGTTGGTCGGATGGTCCGGATCGCCTTCCACGTGGATCACCTGCGGCGTCACATTCTTGGCCCGGTCGCCCAGCGTGTAGATCAGCACGCCGCAGCCCACTGCGCAGTAAGGACACGTGGACCGCGTCTCGCTGGCCCGCGCGATCTTCAATTCCTTCAATTGTGCGTAAGCAGGCTTGAGGTCGAATCCGAAAACGGTGGCGGCTACTCCGCCCACCGCCGCTATCCTGAAGAAGTCTCTGCGGGACGTCTGCATGAAGAGGACCTCCGCATCCGCTTCAAACTCGGTGTACGGTCATTTTTTATTCTTCGGTCGTTCTTTTGTCAAGACATATGAAATGCATGGAGATGAGACGCATTCACATTGCCGTAACAATTCAAAGCCGCCCATCGCCGCCGCTGCTTCTTTAGCCGGGCAAGCAATGCGCAAATCTCCCTCGCGCGGTTGGATGCCGCACCGGGCGTAAAAGTTCCATTCTCGAATCGGAATTGGCAGCGCATCAATCCAGCGGGCGAGCGCCCGTCGGGTCTGCTAGCGAGTCCTCGGCTTATCGGCGCAAGACATCCTGCACGTTATTGGGCTTACGCCAGTCTATGCCTTCGCGGGAGGAGCCAACGCGACGGCCGCTTCGCTGGTGAGGAACAGGAACGTAAACGTCTCCTCCAGGTAAAGCCGGACGGCTGCATCGGTGTGGCTGAGATAACCGATGGAGAAGTCTTGTCCGATGTGAAAATCGAAATCGCCGCCTCGAGTGGTCAGCACGAACGCGCCCGCAATGGCCGGCGCCCAAATGATTTTATCGTCCACCAGCCGTTTGACGTGCTCCAGCACCGGGTATCCATGGTCGCTGGTTTCCGCCAGCGCCGTGTAGGCGTCCGCGCCGAGCAGCACCGCGTAAGGACCGTTGACGCCGACCAGCCGCAGTTGGCTCAAACCTTGGGCAATGGCATCCGGGTACTCGCGCACATCGGCTGGAAGCGTCATTTTCGGATTGCTGGTTCCTTGGCGAATACCTTGGATCCCGGCCGCGGCATAGCCCTCGAACACGGCGCCGTCCTCGGCAAAAGCGATCTGCCGCGCGGCGGCTTTCGCCGGTTGCCAGTCCGAATCGTTCGCGCCACGCTCCACATCGTCAATCGTCTGGCGGTTCAGCTCGAACGGAACCCGCAGCTCGACCATCGCGTTTACCTCGCGCTGCCGCGCGATGATCCCCTCTCTGGACGCCGCGATCGTCCGCAGATGGCCGGTGCCGACCGCGGAGAGACCTGTGCCGGCTGGCGCGTGCACGTCAACTACACGCCGTGCGGCCAGGTATCGTTTGAGCGTGCGCGAAGTTTCCTCTTCAATCTGCGCCCACGCCCCGTCGGAAATGGGGGCTAGCTCGCGATGCAGGTTATTCATGGGGGATATCTCCTTTGAGCGAACCGATACCGAGCGAACCATCCTGCCTTGACGGCATGGATTGAGGGGTTTCGACCGCCGCGTCGTCAGCTGGCTCGTCCGTCACATCCTCCAGAAATGTCGCGGACGGCACGAAAAACAGGTTCCCGGTGACCGCACGGCTGAAATCCAGCAGACGGTCGTAGTTGCCAGGCGGCCGGCCAACGAACATGTTCTCCAGCATTAGCTCGGTCGTGCTCGGCGAACGGCTGTAACCGATGAAGTAGGTTCCGAATTCACCGTGCGCGGGCCGGCCAAAGGGCATGTTGTCGCGCAGGATCTTCATTTCTTTTCCATTCTCGACGATCGTGGTAAGCGAACTGTGCGATGAGCTCGGCTTGATCGCAGCGTCTAGCTCAATATCGGATAGCTTCTTGCGGCCGATAATTCGCTCTTGCGCCTCCGTCGAGAGCGCGTCCCATCCCGCCATATCGTGCAGGTATTTCTGCACGATCACGTAGCTGCCGCCCGCGAACGCGGCGTCTTCGTCGCCCACCAGCACGGCATCAACCGCTTCCTGGCCCCTCGGATTCTCCGTGCCGTCCACGAAACCGATCAGGTCGCGGTCATCGAAGTAGCGAAAGCCGTGCACTTCGTCCGCGGGCGTAACCGCGTCTCCGATGCGCGTCATGATTTGCGTCGCCAGCTCGAAGCACAGATCCATGCGCTTCGCGCGAATGTGAAACAGCAAATCGCCTGGCGTGGCAACCGCGTGGCGCTCTCCAGCGCGAATCTCCCGGAATGGATGCAGCATCGCCGGCCGCGCTGAGCCAAATAGCCGGTCCCACGCCTCGGACCCGATTCCCAAGATGCAGGAAAGCGCGGCCTCCAGGTCGCGCGTCTCCACGGCCCGCAGCAGCCCGCTGAGCTCTCCGCAGAATGACCGCACCGTCGCGCGACTCTCCGGCCCCGGCTTCAGAGTCACCATCAGGAATATTGCCGCCCGAGTGAGCGGCGCAGCCACCGGCTGCGCGAGAGCCCGCAATCCAGCCGCTGCATTGCCTGCGCTCTTAGGATCGGGATCCATCGGATATCTTCCTGGCGGGTTGCATGAAATTCATCTTCGCAATGCTGCGCTCGCCTCGCGTGCGCAGACCGAGCGGAGAAGCTTACCATCGTCTGCCGACGAACGTCCATGCCGCCTCCGCGCGCGGCGATTCTCTGCACGGATGCTCCGCGAAGGATGGACCGCTCGCGCCGGTCCAACCTCTACGTCGGTTTCCTTCTCCACGCAGGCAGGGTGATCACCGGTTTGAAACGGCGCGTTCCGTCGCTCTGGGAGATTCTGGGCCTTGTCGCTTGTCCAGTCTTGGTGGGGAGCGCTACGCGGTTGAACCGGAATTCTGTTTCAAATGTTCGGTTACCCAACTTATCTGGACCCACCCCATTTTTCTTAGACCCGAGTCTGTTTTCGCGAAGGAAAGTGCTACACTCGCGTTTTTCACCACCGCAAAGGAGGCGCCTATGGCAGCTAACGAAACCAAGAAATGCGCACATCCGGTTTGTTCGTGTCAGGTCACTTCGGAGAAGTATTGCAGCCCGCAGTGCGCGGCGATGGAACAAATCCCGGACGTGGATTGCAAGTGCCCTCACTCGATCTGCAAGGGTAGAACTGAATACGCGGCCCACGCATAGTCAGCGAAGACGCCCAACGCGGCGCATCCGCACGCCGTTTATTGGGGTCCGTTCAGCCGTCCAAATAGCTACCGCTAAAGTCGGTCCTGGCGCCAGGGTGTCCGGCAACGCGCGCGAGCGCAGCCCCTCGATGCCAAACGGTCTAGGCGATTGATACGACCCTATTTCCGCCAGCGAACCGATGTGCCCGGCCGCACTCAATTAGAAACTGACACGGTAGTGTTCTGTTCGAATCAACGTTCGCGAGCGACCGTAGCTCTTGAAACTCGTGCAAGTTGACTTCGACCTCGTGTTGCATCCGCCTATCGAGACCGCCGCCTCTTCAGGAGTTGGCAACTTAGCGCAGAGCAAACCGCGTCCGAGGACAAGCTCCGACCGCGCGACCACCTGGAAGTTATCGCCTGATGGCTCGGGCCTGGCGTTGAGAATGATTGGCTTGCGTCACCCGGGGCTGCGCGCCGCGAGCAGCGACTGAACAAACCAAGCACCGGGTTCGTATCAGAGACTGGGAGGAACCCGTCTCATGAAAGAAGTTCGCTATGCGCTGCGGCAGTTCGCCGCTGCTCCGGTTTTCACCGCGACCGTCGTTTTGACTCTGGCGCTTGGAATCGGCGCGACCACGGCCATCTTTACTCTGGTCCACGCGGTCTTGTTGAACTCCCTGCCGGTTTCGAAGCCGAGTGAACTTTATCGCGTGGGCGACGTCGAGAATTGTTGCGTCAATGGCGGGCTGCAGGACGATTGGTCGCTCTTTTCTTACGACAAATACAAAACCTTCCGCGATAACACCTCGGGATTCCTCGAACTCGCCGCATTGCAAGCGGGCGGCGATCTGATCGGCGTACGCCGCAGCGGGACCAGCCAGCCCGCTCAATCCATCAGAAGCGAATACGTCTCCGGAAACTACTTCACCATGTTTGGCGTTGGCCCCTACGCAGGCCGGGTTATTACGCCCGACGACGACCATAAGGGGGCCAGTCCCGTTGCCGTCCTCAGCTATCGCGCGTGGCAACAAAAGTTCGCCGGCGACCGCTCCATCGTGGGAACGGGCGTCACGATGAACGGCCAGCCCTTCACCGTCGTTGGAATCGCCCCGCCCGGTTTTTTTGGCGATCGCCTTGCAAATCCGGCCGCGGTTTGGATCCCTATTGCCGATGAGCCGCTCATTGACGGCGTCAGCAGCATCCTGGATTTTCCCCAGCAGGACTGGCTGGATGTGATCGGACGCATCGCGCCGGGGGCCAACCCAAAACAAATCGAAGCTCATTTGCAAGTCGAGCTTCAGCAGTGGCTATTGAGTCCCATCGCCAAGCTGCAACCCGGTGAGGATGCGATGGTCTCAAAACAGACGCTGCACCTCTCGCCCGGAGGCTCGGGAGTTCAAATGCTCCGTGACGAATACCAGTCCGGCCTGCACCTCTTGATGTGGATTTCCGCCCTCGTTCTGGCGATTGCCTGCGCCAACGTCGCCAGCCTCATGCTCGTCCGCGCAAAAAACCGCAAGCTACAAACTGCGATTCGCGCGGCGCTGGGGGCGCCGCCCTCGCGCCAGATCCGGCAGGTGCTGACGGAAAGTCTGGTGCTGGCGACCCTCGGAGGGATGGCCGGCGTTGCTTTGGCCTTTGCCGGAACACGCATTATTCTGCGGCTGGCGTTTCAAGATACTTACGTGGCCATCCATGCAAAACCATCGCCGCCGGTTCTCGCGTTTACATTTGCCGTAGCCGTGCTCACGGGAATCTTGTTCGGGGTTGCGCCCGCATGGATAACCGCAAAGACCGCCCCAGCCGATGCTCTCCGCGGCGCCGGGCGTTCCACCAAGCGAAGCGGCGGATGGGCGCAAAAGTCGCTTGTCGTGGCGCAGGGAGCCCTCTCCCTCGTGCTGCTATCTGCTGCAGGATTGTTGACGCAAAGCTTGCGCAACATGCAGGGCCAAAATTTTGGATTTGAGACTCCTGACCGATACATTCTCCACATTGATCCGCAGATGGCCGGATATAAGCCCGCTCAGCTCGATGCTCTTTACCGCCAGATTCACGAGTCGCTTAGCGCCATCCCCGGCATTAGCCAAGTGAGCTTTTCCCTCTATAGTCCGATGGAAGGCGACAATTGGGGTGAAACAGTTTTCATCGAGGGTCAAGCGCCGCCTCCTCCTGATTCCGACGTGAACAACGCTTCCTGGGTCCGCGTGAGCGCCGGATACTTTGAAACGCTAGGCACCAAGATCATTCAGGGGCGCTCCTTCAGCGAGCAAGATTCGCCAAGCTCGCAGCGCGTGGCGATGGTGAACCAGACTTTCGCGAAGAAATTCTTTAAGAACGACAACCCGATCGGAAAACATTTCGGCGATCTCGACATGAAACATGCCGGAGAATTCGAGATTGTCGGCGTCACCGAGGATACTCAATACCGCGAGCCGACCCATAAAATCCCGCCAATGTTTTTTCTGCCCGCCACGCAGCGCGTGGCCTACGATGATCCACGTTTCCTCACTTTTGAGGACCGCAACCATTACCTGGATGCCATCGAATTGAAAACCCTCGGCAGGGCGCCGGGGCTCGAATCGCAGGTGCGCAGCGCACTGGCCGGCGTGAATCCCGACCTTGCGGTTATTGATTTCACTTCATTCGCGAAACAGGTGGACGGCAATTTCAACCAGCAGGCAATGATCGCCAAGCTCACTTCGCTCTTCGGTCTTCTGGCCCTCGTTCTTGCATCCGTCGGACTGTACGGCGTGACAGCCTATACCGTCGAACGCCGCACCAATGAAATTGGAATCCGGATGGCTCTGGGCGCCAGCCGCCTCCATGTCTTGCAGCTCGTCCTGCGCGGCGCGCTGCTACAGATGGCAATCGCGTTGGCGATCGGAATTCCGGTCACGATCGTTGCGGGCCGCGCGATGGCTGCACAGCTATTCGGTATAAAACCGTACGACCCGCGCATCCTGTTACTTACTGCGGTCGTGCTCGTTTTCGCTGCTCTCGTCGCGGCGGTCATCCCCGCTCGCCGCGCTGCGACGCTTGACCCCATCCGAGCCTTGCGCAGCGAATGAAAAGCACAATCGTTCAACTGTCGCGCGCTCTGCGCCTGGCTGCGTAGTTCCCGGCGAACGCCGCTACCGGACAAATAAAGTGCCGCCTCACCTCTTCGGTACTCCGGCGAATCCGGACTTGGCGCCGTGCCGGTTGCTCGATGAACTCGTATTTGCAATTAGTGGCCTTCCAGGGACTGCTCCAGACTAATTAGGTTTTGCGGGCGCACCCGAATCACCCCCCGGCGTGGGCTGTCAATGTCCGCTATCGCGAAAAACGCAATGCTCAAAACCAATGGCAGTACCAGCAAGCGGATGACGGTCGATCCCGCGCCGCGCGAATCGTAGCCGATGAGCAGGTTCGAGCAGATGGCTACGGCGGCCATCAGAAACCATGCTCCGGGTGGGATGCGATTCCACCACGCCGCCTGCGTGTATCCCTGCGAGTTCAATACATCGTTCATGCCGGAAAGCGCCAGCGCCAGCACGGGTGTCGGCTGTACCGTAGCCGGAGCCTGCACTGCCGACCACAGCTCGTTCTGCAGTCCAGCTGTATCGCTGTTGATTTTCCGAATCGCACCCTGATCGCGGGCTCCATAGAACAGAATACGCTGGTCGAGATAGTCCCTCAGCAGCGCGCGCACTTTCGCCGCGTCGGCGGCCGGCAGCAGATCCGCACGCACATATTCCGTACCGATGGCATTGGCTTCCGCCTCCTCGTACGTCTTGCGCTGATCGTACCGGCTGATCGCCATCGAAAAGCTGAATCCGATGATCAGTCCCAGCATTGTCAGCGTCGCCGTCACGATAATATCGAGATCTTGGTGCACGCTTTCGGCCAAGGTTGTCCGCCTCTCACGAACCAAAAGCCCGATGCGCGCCGCGAGCCACATCACCAAGAAAGACAGCACGAACACAAGGACTGGGTAGTTCATTAGTCTGTCCATATTCTAGTCTCCCGTCATCATTGAGAGACGTTATAGCAGATTGCCAGGTACCATCCGAATTTGAATACGCAGAGAGGTCACGACCGAAGCTCTCGCATCGGTTGGCGTCGTTAGCGCTAATGCCGTTCTCAGATAAGTGAAGTCCTAGTAACGCACACGTATGGTAGCACGACCATGCATCCACTAAGAGATACAGCGGTGCGGACTCGCATCGTCGTGCCGTCAAATCGAGGGAATCCCTGCCGCAAGCCTGGACGATTTCATACCTCTGAATTTCGTCCCGCGTTCAGGGTTACATGGAGCGAGTGAGGCGCGCGGTCGGGTCGTCGTTCCTCAACATCCCAAACAAGTTCTGCATCGTAATTGCATGTATATGCATCTATTCGGTATGAGATCCTCACTGATACCTGCCCTCCCCTGCATGTGCGGCAGTTTCCGCCGCACCTCCAGGGCTCTCACTCAGTTCTATGAACAGGCCCTTCGCCCAGCCGGGCTGCGGGCTACGCAGCTTACCATCCTCCAAGTGCTCTCCCGTGCCACCGAGGTATCCCAGGGCCAACTGGGCGAAATGCTGGCCATGGACAGCACCACTCTGACGCGCACGTTAGCAATCATGCGCCGGCACGGCTGGATCGCCGAGCGCCGCGGCGAAGACCGCAGAGAACGCTGGCTGCGTCTTTCGCAAGCTGGTGAAGCAAAACTCACTCGCGCAATGCTTGTTTGGGAAAAGGTTCAACGCCGCTTGCGCAAGCAACTGGGCGATCAAGCCTGGAAAGATCTGCTGCAACTCACGAATCAGGTCACAGAGCTGCTTACAACCCAAGGAGACTCGCTATGAAAGGGTATGGGAAGTTCACTGCGGCTTTGATTGTGGTGTGGTTTACGTTCGCGTTGACTGCCGGCGCGCTGCACGTCTTCCAGAATCAATCCAATCGCGTGGGAGCCGCCGTCGGAATTGCGGCCTTCCTGCCGCTCGTTCTGTTCTCGGTGTGGTTTGCCGCTTCGCATCCATTTCGGAAGTTTGTGTTGTCTTTGAATCCGCGCGCGTTGACGTTTGCGCAGTCCTGGCGAGTGATAGGAATTACGTTCTTGATTTTGCAGGCGCGTGGCGTGCTCCCGGCAATATTTGCGCTGCCCGCGGGATATGGCGACATCGCCATCGGCGCTACCGCTTCCTTCGTGGCATGGAAGTGGTGCAATCCCAGCCATCGCAGGAGTTTCATTTATTGGCAACTGCTCGGCGTCGCGGATCTGGTGACGGCCGTTGCTCTAGGCACCACAGCCGGCTGGATTAACCCGCACAGCGCTCCGATGGTCGCCATGACCATACTCCCATTGAGCTTGATTCCGACGTTCCTGGTGCCGTTGTTTCTGATCTTTCACATGATTTGCATCGCCCAGGCGAGAGCTTGGAAGGGCATTTCCAGCGACGCCCGTCAAGCAGCAGGGCGTGTGCAGGTCTTTGTCACGGATGGATTGCATTCGCAGCGCTAGTTGTCACGAAGCACATTCGTGGAAAAGTTTGGCTGGGAGGCCTGGACTCGAACCAGGATAATCAGATCCAGAATCTGATGTACTGCCAATTGTACGACCTCCCAGCCGAGGGGAGACAACAAAAAAGGGCCGTTCGCACGACCCTAAACTACTTTACTGGTGGAAAGGAATTTCGTCAACGCCCCGCGGAAGAATCGGGCCGCGCCGCGGCTGCGGAATCTCCGCGATTCCGGGCCGATTCACCGCTCGACGAAATAAAATATCCGCTCGACGCATTACTCAAGGAAGGTACCGGCACGCTGATTCCGCCGCCAGCGCTGGGCCAAAAGGCGCGGCAGAGCTGCCAGTAAAGTTGAGCGCGCACGGCGCGTTTTCGCGCTGCCGCGTCCATCGCCCGAATGCTCCGCTATTTTGAAATTCTCGCGATGTACACCGAATACGGCTCCATCGCCAGCCGCCGCAGCGCTCCATTGCGGGGAGGCGCGGCCAAATCCGTAAGCAGCATCGCCACCTTCGGCTTGGCGATGCCCTGCGGCGCCAGATTGAATTTCACGGTTTGCGCCGCGCTTGACATATTGATGACCACCAGAATCGTCTGCTCCTTGTACCGCCGCAGGTAGGAGAGCACGTTCGGATCGTCCTCGTTCAGCGCGACGTACGCGCCATCCAGCAGCGCTGGCTCCTGATGGCGCATCGCCAGCAGCGCCTTGTAAAAATTTAAAATCGAATGAGGGTCCTGCAATTCGCTCGAGACATTGTGCGTCGCATAGCTCGGCGGAATGGGCAGCCAGGGAGCGGTGGTGCTGAAGCCGGCGTTCGGCCCATCGGTCCATTGCATGGGAGTTCTCTCTCCGTCGCGGCCTTTTTCCAGCGGCCAGCCGATGAGTCCGATGGGATCCTTCACGTCTTCGCGGCGCTGCGGATCGTTGTTCTGCATGCCCAGCTCTTCGCCGTAATACATGATCGGCGTTCCGCGCAGGGTCAGGTACAGAGCCGCCACCATTTTCGCGATGCGATCGTTGTGCACGCCATCGCCCCAGCGCGTGTAGGAGCGCACGATATCGTGATTGCTGATGACGTACACGGGCCAGCCGCCCGAGGCGTCCACGGCGGCAATCTGCTTGCGAAAATCGGGCGGAGAAAGCGTCTTCACGCTGGTGAACATGAAATCCATGGGCATTTGCAGCTCGTTACTGTGCGTGCCGTAATATTCACGCAATTCGGCGATGTCGCGGGTCCAGGTTTCGCCGATCAGCACGGCGTCATGCTCGTCGGCGACGGCCCGCAACTCGCGCAGCACGTCGTGCACCTCCGGCAATTTGGTGTTGAAGGTGTTGGTCATTTTCGGATCGCCGTACTTGTTCTTCCCCGGCAAGATGGGATTGTCGTGCAGGCCCGGATCCTCAAAAAGCGAATCCACGGCATCCAGGCGGAATCCCGCGACGCCGCGGCGGTACCACCAGCGCGTCACGTCGAACATGGCCTCCTTCACCGCGGGGTTTCGCCAATTCAGATCGGGCTGCTGCGGATAGAAATAGTGGTAGTAATACTGGCCCGTCGTAGGATCGAACTGCCACGCGGAATGTCCGAAAGCCGCAAGCCAGTTGTTCGGCGGCTGGCCCGGAGCTTTGCCGTCGCGCCAGATATACCAGTCGCGCTTGGCGGAATCGCGCGAGGATTTCGAGTCCAGGAACCACGCGTGCTGGTCCGACGTGTGGTTCATCACGAAATCCAGGATGATGCGGATATCCTGCGCGCTGGCTTGCGCCTGCAGGCGGTCGAAATCGGCCAGCGTGCCAAAGAGCGGGTCAATATTTTCGTAATCCGAAACATCGTAACCGAAATCCACCTGCGGAGAGGGAAAGCAGGGAGTGAGCCAGATGGCGTCCACGCCCAGCGCTTTCAGATAGTCGAGCTTCTCGCTGATGCCGTTCAGGTCGCCGACGCCGTCGCCATTGCTATCGGCGAAGCTGCGCGGATAAATCTCGTAGAAAACGGCATTCTGCCACCACTGGTGGCCCGCGGCGTCCACAGCGCCGGCGGCTTTTTGCTGCGCACCCACCGGAATCGAAGCCAATCCAAGGCCCACAGCCAGCAACGCCAGCCTTCTGCGTTTTGCAGACATACGCGCGCTCCATTCGCAAATTTCACGCGGGATTGTATCACGCGGTTACGCAAGCTCCAGGATGCACGGCTGAAGCAAGCTGCGGTTTTCGGCGTTGCGATTTTGCCGCGGCCGTCCGAGAGGCGCTCCGCTCGAAAACCGCGCCGCACAATTGCATGCCAACGGCGCCGGGTGTACGTTATCCGTCGCGCGCAGGATCGCAACGGAAAATTCCGCTTACCAGGAGGAATGTCGTGCGGACCGGTGTTTATTTCGCTCTGATCGTGGCATTGGCGGGCGTAGCGCCCTCGTTGTACGGGCAGGCTCAGGCGGCCGCAATTCAAGAGAAGCTCACTTCGGAGTTTACGCGAACCAAGATTACTTCCGACCGCACGGATTTGGTCACCGCAGGCTCGGTGCTGGTGCTCCACAAAGATGGTCTGCTGATGGGCAGCGTCGAAGGGATCGCCCCGCCGACGAGCACTTACAAGAACGGGACGATCTCCATGAGCTTCGGCACCAAGATGGCCTGGGGCATGGAGCTCGCGCCGGCCAATCAACAAACCACTACGCTTCCGCAGCGCAGATTCGTCGCCGGTGAAAAGTTTTGGGTCACCGATTATCTGGTGAAAGTTGACGGGGTCTATTTTTAGCTTTATAGCGATCCGTATGACAATGTCCGCTACTACGCCCAGCTGAAATTTCCCTTCCCCAAAAGCGGCGCTCCCCCGGCGGACGAAGTGATGAAGACCATCGCCGAAGTCATCACCGTTGATCACTCGGCTCCGGAGGCTGCGCCCGCGGATTCCTCGGCGCCCCCGGCGGCCCCGGCGCCAGCCGCCGCACCGGCTGCGGCACCGAAAACCATCGCCTTGGGCCAGACGATAGACCAGGTCGTCGGAATCCTCGGCCAGCCGCAGAAAATCGTCAACCTGGGTTCGAAGCAGATGTATTTCTACCCGGACATGAAAGTCATCTTCACCAACGGAAAAGTCAGCGACGTCCAGTAGCCGCGTGCGCGAACCGAGCGAGGCCGGTTTCGACGCCGCCCCGGCGCGCTTCCAAGAATCGAGAGGGTGCCGCATCCTCGCGGCGGGCGAGGGTATGTCCAGTTGCCGAGCCGTCGGGTGAGATTGGGGTGGAATTGCGGCAGGGCGGCAGCGGGGCTTGTTGCGACCAAAATTAGCGATTGAGAAACATTTTGGCACTGATTTTGAACGAGTTACGTGTGTTTCCGATTTCCGGACAGTAGCGATTGACGGGGCGGGAGTCCCGGCCTGAGAGCGGCGCGGCGGGAGTTCGTGATTGGTGATGGGTGAGTAGTGACCGGTGACAGGCGGCTGCGATAGGTCGGTCGAAATTCGTGAATCGTGTCGCGCAACATTCGGGGAATATGGGCGAGTTGTTGCGATTAGAAATGAAATCGCTGTTTGTTTACATACAGTTACGAGATTTCTAAATGATGGCGTGTTGCGATTAGAAATGCGACAGGCGGGGGCGGCGGGCCGCAGAGGGTGGGGCCGCACCGCTGCTGGGAGCATCAGGCGCCGTTTGGGCCGTAAGTTCCGTGTTTTGAGTATATCATCATAGTGTATTGACTATTATAACATCGGTGTCAAATCCGAGGTGTGTGTACACGCGCGGAGAGTACAGGAGGTAGAGGAGTTAAAGGAATTGGAGGAGGTAAAGGAACCGCGGGTGGTGGTACAGGCAGAGCTAGGGAGGAGGCGACGGGCAGGTCGCTGCTATATAAGACCCTGCCGCTCCAAGCGTGGCACAGCCACTCTTGGCTGCGCTCCTGGTTTTGCCCTTCGCATGTAATGGGAAAGGGCGCGCGGCGCACACTCCCATGCCGCGCAAGCGAACGACTCGAGAATTTTCAACCACGGCAACCTCGCCGCAGGCGAGGTTGCGCCTAACGCAGGGCGGATGGCGGCAGGCCCGCTTGGCGAGCGGCGTCTTCGTTCTCGGCTATGGCGTTCTTGATCGCGCCGGCGCGGCTGTCGAGCGTCTGGATCAGGTTGGTGGTGAGGTTGCCTCCCCAGTCGGGCGTGGGCGGCAGCAGCACGATCCCCTGTGCGGCGGCTTGGCTGGACATGTCCGCCACTTCGCTGTGCACATCGTTGAGCTTGGCAGCCAGCTCACTCTGCTTTTGCGCGAGCGCGGCTTGCGCCTGCAGCGGGCTCAACGGTTTCCGCGCGGCTTGCAAAATTTCCGACGGGTCCTGAAAGATGGCGGGCGGCATATCGTTTTGCTGCGCCGTATCCTGAAGCCCGGCGATCTGCCGCTTGATTTCCTGCCTGCGAATTGCCAGCTGCTGTATCGCGTTATCCGTGGTGATGCCCTCGCAGGGAGCATCGAACTGCAGGCCGATCGTCACCCCGGGAGCGGTGCCGTTGGAGCGGAATTCGCGCAAGCTGGCTTCTCTGCTGCTGAGCTGGTCGAGCTCCGCGTAGAGCGATTCGAGCTGCGCCGCGTACCACAGAGGATCTTTTTCGGGGCTCGTTGGCACGATGGTGACGCGTGCCGAGCGAGAACCGCCGGCTGGGAGGCCGGGCGGTGTGGGCCTGATTGCTCTCGTTTCAGACGCCTGCGACACGCTGGGCGCCGTTTGCGCCTTCGGAAACATCTGGTCAATATCGTCGTTGGTGTAAACCTTCTTTTCGCGGTCGGGCCGCGCGACCGCGGGAGAGGGAGCGGCAGGCTTGTCGTCGCCGGAGGCAAAGGCCGGCAGCGAAATCGCGCAAACCATCATCGCGGCGAGAAGTACCGAAAAAGAAGAAACTGCACGCATGGACGTACCTCCGTCCCTCAGTCCGCGAAGTATCGCACGCAGCCCGACCGCTTGTAAACAACGAGCAATCGCCGCGCAAGATCCGCACGGCCTTATAGCTTGTGCAAGAAATGGCGCGAGGGCATCCCGCATGGTGCGCGGGACATAGCGGCCGCACGAGAGGTCCCACGCTTCTGGGCGCTTGTGCTGGCTGAGTGGAGATTCGCTGTTGTTTGGAAGCCGAAGCAAGCTTCGGCTGGGAGAAAGCGGCGGCGAGCCGCCGCATTCCGTGTTGGGCTGAGAGGGTTTGGGGGCGGCGGGTGCGACAGATTCAACGGCAACGGCTGCCCGGTTCGATGAACCTGAACCGGCCGCTACAAGGTCAACGGCAACAGCAACGCAGACGGCAACAGCACCCTAAGGTGGTGGCGCGGGGGCCTGGGCGCGGCGTCAGATTTTTGTGGCGCGATGCGCTTGGGAGGCCTCCTGGGCTATGCGGCGGCTTACGGCTGGGGCGATCATGCGGGCTTCGTTCATTAGTTGGGCGAACTGGTCGGGGTAGAGGGATTGGGCGCCGTCGGAGAGGGCGCGCTCGGGGTCCTGGTGGACTTCGATGATGAGGCCGTCGGCGCCGGCGGCGACGGAAGCGCGGGCGAGGGCGCCGACTTTATCGCGGCGGCCGGTGCCGTGCGAAGGGTCGGCGACGACGGGCAGATGGGAGAGCTGCTTGATGACGGGGATGGCGGCGATGTCCATGGTATTGCGCATGTAGGTATCGAAAGTGCGGATGCCGCGCTCGCAGAGAATCACGCTGTAATTTCCGCCGGACATGATGTATTCGGCGCTGAGCAGAAGCTCTTCGATGGTGGCGGACATGCCGCGCTTGAGCAGGACCGGCTTGTGAATTTCGCCGAGGGCGCGCAGCAGGTAGTAATTCTGCATGTTGCGCGCGCCGACCTGGAGGACGTCCACGTAGGGCAGCATGATTTCGATCTGGGAGGGGTCCATCACTTCGCTGACGACGAGCAGGCCGTTGGCGTCGGCGGCGATGCGCATCAGTTCGAGGCCCTCTTCGCCGAGGCCCTGGAAGGAGTAGGGAGAGGAGCGCGGCTTGAAAGCGCCGCCGCGCAGGAGCTTGGCACCGGCGCGGGCCACGCGTTCGGCGATTTCATTGATTTGCGCGGGGGATTCGACGGCGCAGGGTCCCGCGGCGACGACAATTTCCGGGCCGCCGATGGAGACGCCCTTGCCCAACTCGATGATCGAGCCTTCGGGGCGGACGCTACGCGAGGCCAGCTTGAAGGAATGCGCGATGTGAATGATTTCCTCGACACCCGGAGCGGCGCTGAGGGCGTCCAGCTCACTGCGGTGATGGTCGCTCTTGCCGACCACGCCGATGACGGTGCGCTCCTCGCCGCGAATCATGTGGGCCTGGTAGCCACATTCTTTAATGCGCGCCACCACGTGATTGATCTGCTCTTCGGTTGCCTGCGCAGACATATTGACCATCATAGGAGCCCCTCTGTTGTGGATTTTGCCGCTTGCGACGTTTCCGCCGATTTGTACGAGCCAAGAACTTTGAGTTCGACCGCGTGTTGCGCGAGCTCCGCGAGCGCGGCTTGCAGATCGGGATCGCTCGCCGGAGCCTGCAGGTCGAGATAAAAGCGGTATTGCCACGGGCGGCCATGCACCGGGCGGCTTTCGATTTTCATCATGTTGATATTGCGGCGCGCGAAAGGTTCGAGGGCGTGCTGGAGAGCGCCTGGGCGATGCGCGAGCTGGAAGACGAGCGAGATTTTGTCGGCGGCGGATTGCGCGGGGGCGGGCGCGTTTGCGAGCAGGAAGAAGCGAGTGTAATTTTCGCGGTCGTCTTCGAGATGTTCCTGCAGGATTACGGCGCCATAGAGTTCGGCGGCGCGTTTGCTGGCGATGGCGGCGCGCTGGGGATTGCCGGCGCGCTGGATTTCGCGGACGCTGCCGGCAGTGTCCTCCGCGGCGATTCGCTTCAGGCGCGGATGCGCGAGGAAGAACTGTTCGCACTGGGCGAGAGCGACGGGATGCGATTCGACGGAGACGATTTGCGGGAGCGATGCGCCGGGCACGGCGATGAGATTGTGCACGATGGGGATGATGACTTCGCCGACGATTTGCAGGCCGCTTTCGACGAGCAGGTCAAAGGAGCGATGAACGGAGCCAGCGAGGCTGTTCTCCATGGGCGCGAGGACGCAATCGGCGGCGTGGCGCGCGATGGCGCTGAAGGTGGCGTCGAAGGTGGAGCAAGGGACGAGCGAGACTTCCGGGCCGAGCAGCTTCAGCGCGGCTTCTTCGCTGAAGGCGCCGCGCTCGCCCTGGAAAGCGATGCGAGTTGAAGCGGGGCGATTCATGCGGCGGCCAACTTGCGGCGTTTTTCGGGCGGGCGCGATTTTTCGCGTTGGGCGAGGCGCGCGGAGCCGAAGCCGTGGCTTTCCTGGATGCGGATGGATTCGTGCAGGATCTGGCGATAGATTTTTTCGACGGCGCGGCCATCGAGCGGGCCGGGATTGAGTTTTTTCAGGCGTGTGAGGATTTCCTGTTCGCGCGCGGGGACGCGCAGGGCGAGGCCGCGGGCGCCTTTGAGGCGGCCGACTTCGAGGGCGAAGCCCGCGCGGACGTTGAGCAGGTGGAGCAGGGTGGTGTCTATCGCGTCAATTTTGGTACGCCAGCCGCCGATCTTGATTTCGCTCATCCCGCATCTCCCTTGTGGCCGAAAAAATCATCCCTAAAACAAAAAAGGCCGCGTTCCCTTGGGGGGTCGCGGCCGGCGAGAAAGACTTGGTGCGGATTTTAGGTGCTTGTTACCAGGTGCTCCGCGCGCGTCTCGCCGGCCCGCTTCTCCGTATAGAAGAAGCGGTAAGTAAAAGCGAAACGGTAATAAGACATATTACCCACGCGCCTTGGATATCCTTAATAGCAAGCACTTACGACGCCTCACTATACGAGAGTCCGGGGGCGGCGTCAAGCGCCGAGTGCCAAAACGGCATATAAGCTGCTTTTATGAATTCCCGAAGAATTACAAATTGGACTTATCATAGGGGCGGACGCCTACTACAGGAGAAACCATGCACAGCGATTCGATCAAGAAGGGGATATCCCGCGCTCCGGCGCGGGCCATGCTGAAGGCCACAGGCCTGACGGACGCGGACCTGGCGCGGCCGCTGGTGGCGGTGGCGAACACCTGGACGGAAGTGACGCCGTGCAATTTTCATCTGCGGGAACTGGCGGAGCGAGTGAAGGCGGGGATCCGCGCGGCGGGCGGCACGCCGATCGAATTCGACACGATCACGATTTCCGACGGCATCACGATGGGGACCGAGGGGATGAAGGCTTCGCTGGTGTCGCGCGAGGTTATCGCGGATTCGATCGAGCTTTTCGTGCGGGCACACGCGTTCGATGCCGTGGTGGCAATTTGCGGCTGCGACAAGACGATTCCCGGGACGGTGATGGCGCTGGCGCGGCTGAACCTGCCTTCCCTGTCGCTGTACGGCGGGTCCATTCTGGCGGGACATTTTGGCGGGCATGAAGTGACGATTCAGGACGTGTTCGAGGCGGTGGGCGCGTGCGCCGCCGGGAAGATGACGGAAAAGCAGCTGGGCGAGCTGGAAAACGTGGCATGCCCCGGCGCGGGTGCTTGCGGCGGGCAATTCACGGCGAACACCATGGCGACGGCAATCACTTTTCTGGGAATTTCGCCGATGGGCGTGAACGAGATTCCGGCGACCGATCCGCGCAAGGGCAAAGCGGCGTTCGACTGCGGGAAGCTGGTGATGCAACTGCTGAAGGACGATATCCGGCCGAAGCAGATCATCACGCGGGAATCGCTGCACAACGCGATTGCTTCGGTGGCGTCGTCGGGAGGCTCGACCAACGCGGTGCTGCACCTGCTGGCGATTGCGTCGGACGCGGGCGTGCCGCTGACGCTGAAGGATTTCGATGAAATTTCGGCGAAGACGCCGCTGCTGGCGGATTTGAAGCCCGGCGGGAGATTTACCGCGCCGGATATGTTCCGCGCGGGAGGGATGCGCGTGCTGGGGCAGCGGCTGCTGGAAGCGGGGCTGTTGCACGACGGGATTACGGCGTCGGGACGAAAGCTGTTCGAGGAAATTCGCGAGGCGGCGGAAACGTCCGGGCAGGAAGTGTTGCGGCCGCTGGCAAGGCCCCTCAAGCCGAACGGGGGCCTGGCGATTTTGCACGGGTCGGTGGCGCCGGACGGATGCGTGGTGAAACTGGCGGGGCACGAGCGGGTGCTGCACAGCGGGCCGGCGCGGGTATTCGATTCGGAGGAGGCGGCGTTCGCGGCGGTGCAGAAGCGGGAGATCAAACCCGGCGACGTGGTGGTGATTCGTTACGAAGGGCCGAGGGGCGGGCCGGGAATGCGGGAGATGCTGGCGGTGACCGGCGCGCTGGTGGGCCAGGGAATTGATGAAAGCATCGCGTTGATTACCGACGGGCGATTCAGCGGGGCGACGCACGGGCTGATGGTGGGGCACGTGGCGCCGGAAGCGGCGAGCGGCGGGCCGATCGCGCTGCTGCGGGACGGCGACATTATCACCCTGGACGTGCGCGCGCGACGGCTGGACGTGCAGGCGAATCTGGAAGAGCGGCGCGCGCAGTGGAAGGCGCCCGCACCGAATTACACGAGTGGAGTGATGGCGAAATACGCAAAGCTGGTTTCATCGGCGTCGCAGGGCGCGGTGACCAGCGCCGCATAGAAATCGCAGGCACAAGGAGAAATGACAATGGCGAAAATGTTCTGGGAGAAGGATTCCAATCCGCGGGCGCTGGAAGGGAAGCGAATTGCGGTGCTGGGTTACGGGAGCCAGGGGCGCGCGCACGCGTTGAACCTGCGCGACAGCAAATTGAACGTGACGGTGGGACTGCGGCGCGGCGGGCCGTCGTGGAAGCAGGCGGAAGCGGACGGTTGGAAGTTGAGCGGGCCGGCGGAAGCGGCGGAGGGAGCGGATGTGATCGTGATGCTGGCGCCGGACATGGCGCAGCCCGCGCTGTATCACAACGAAGTGGCGCCCGGCCTGAAAGAGGGCGCGATGATTTTGTTCTCGCACGGATTCAACATTCACTACGGGCAAATCACGCCGCCGAAGACCGTGGATATCACCATGGTTGCGCCGAAGGGGCCGGGAAATCTGGTGCGGCGAACGTACGAAGGCGGCGGCGGGGTGCCTTGCCTGCTGGCGGTGCATCAGGATGCTTCGGGCCACGCGTTTGACCGGACACTGGCGTACGCGGGGGCGATCGGCGGGACGCGCGCGGGCGTGATTGAGACGACGTTCAAGGAAGAAACCGAGACGGACCTCTTTGGCGAGCAGGCAGTGCTGTGCGGCGGGGCGCGCGAATTGATCCAGGCGGGATGGGAAACGCTGGTGCAGGCCGGATACCAGCCGGAAGCGGCGTACTTCGAGTGCCTGCACGAATTGAAGCTGATCGTGGACCTGATTTACGAAGGCGGAATCGCCAAGATGCACCAGTTCATCAGCGAGACGGCGAAGTACGGCGACATTACGCGCGGCTCGCGGGTGATTGACGGGCACGTGCGCGAAAGCATGAAGAAGATCCTGGACGAAATTCAGTCGGGCGCTTTTGCGAAGGAATGGATTTTGGAGAATCAGGCGGGGCGGCCGCAGTACGCGAAGCTGCTGGATAAGGACAAGAACCACCCGATCGAGAAAGTGGGACAGGAATTGCGGGCGCAAATGTCCTGGTTGAAGCCGGAGACGGCGACGTCCGCGCGAGGTGCCAAATGAAGGGTGCGCAGTTTCTGGTGAAGGCGCTGGAGCACGAGGGCGTCGAGATCATTTTCGGGTATCCCGGCGGCGCGATTATGCCGGTGTACGATGCGCTGCTGGATTCCAAGATCCGGCACATTCTTGTGCGGCACGAACAGGCCGCGGCGCTGGCGGCGGACGGATACGCGCGCGCGACGGGAAAGGTGGGCGTGTGCATGGCTACGTCCGGGCCCGGAGCGACGAACCTGGTGACCGGAATCGCGAACGCGTACATGGATTCGGTGCCGATGGTAGCGATCACCGGCCAAGTGGCGACTTCGCTGATGGGCACAGACGCGTTTCAAGAGGTAGATATTTTCGGCATCACCATGCCGGTGGTGAAGCACAGCTTCCTGGCAAAGACGGCGGCGGAACTGCCGCGCATCGTACACGAAGCGTTCCGCATTGCGCGCTCGGGGCGTCCGGGGCCGGTGCTGATTGATTTGCCGAAAGATATTGCCAATACGGTTGCCGATTTTGAAATTCACGAGGACACACGCAGCGAAGAAGCGCCAGCGCCCGCTGCTGAATCCATCGCGCGGGCAATCGAGCTGATGCGCGCGAGCCACCGCCCGGTGGTGTACGCGGGCGGCGGGATCGGCATGGGCAACGCGCTGGCGGAATTCCGGGCGTTCGTGGAAACGACGCGCATCCCGGTGGTGGCGACGCTGAAGGGACTGGGCGCGATTCCCACCACGCACGAACTGGCGCTGGGAATGATGGGCATGCACGGCACGAAGACCGCAAACGACGCAGTGCAGGACAGCGACCTGCTGATTTGCGTCGGAGCGCGATTCGACGACCGGGCCACCGGACGGCTGAACGCCTTCGCGCCACATGCGAAGGTGATTCACCTGGACGTGGACCGCGCGGAAATCGGCAAGCTGCGGCGCGCCGACGTGCCGGTGATCGGCGACCTGCGGCAGGCGCTGAGAGCCCTCGCTTGCACGCTGGATATCGAGACGTGGCGGCGCGAGTGCATTACGGCGAAGAAGAATCACAGCTGGGATTACGCGGCGCCCGGCACGGAAGTGTACGCGCCCGGCTTCCTGAAGGAGATTTCGGACCGCACGGGGGACAACTGCATCGTCGCTTGCGACGTGGGGCAGCACCAGATGTGGGTGGCGCAGCATTTCCATTTCAACCGGCCTTCGCAGCACCTGAGCAGCGGCGGGCTGGGCACGATGGGGTTCGGGCTGCCAGCGGCGATCGGAGCGCAACTGGCGTTTCCGGACGCGTGCGTGATCAATGTGTCGGGCGACGGCTCGATCATGATGAACCTGCAGGAACTGGCGACGCTGCGGCGCTACGATCTGCCGATCAAGATCGTGCTGTTCGACAATCGCGCGCTGGGAATGGTGCGGCAGTGGCAGCAATTGTTCCACGACAAGCGCTACAGCGAAGTGGATCTCTCCGACAATCCGGACTTCTGCCGCGTGGCGGAATCCATGGGGATTCCGGCGTTCCGCGTGGAAGAGCGCGCGGAGGTGCCGGCGGCGATCGAGCGGCTGCTGGCGGAGCCAGGTCCGGTGCTGGCGCACGTGCTGATTCATCAGGAAGCGAACGTGTGGCCGATCGTGGGTCCTGGAAAATCGAATTCGGAAATGATGCACGAGCACGAAGCGGCGCCCGAGGTTGCGCGGTGAACAAGTTCACGCTGCAATTGCGGGTGAAACAGAGCGAAGGCGCGCTGGTGCGGATTCTGGGGGTGACGCGCCGGCGGCGCTTCGATTTGCTGCACCTGACGGCGGACGCGAGCGAGGACGGAAACTTTCTGGACGTGCAGATGACCGTGCAGGCAGACCGCGCGGAGAATACGCTGGTGCGGCAAATCGAAAAACTCGAAGACGTCTCGCAGGTGGAAGTGGTGGAGCCGGATGAAGCGGCGGGCGAGCGCCGCGCGGCACGCATCGCGCGCTGACGGAATCCAACCTTTTGCATTAAACTAACGCGTGCCCTCGACGACTAGCGCAGTTCCCTTCCAGCGCGTGGCCATTGTCGGAACCGGCCTGATCGGCGGATCGTTCGGCCTGGCGCTACGCAACAATTTCCCGGACATCTCGATTGTAGGATTCGACCGCGCACACGCGCTGGACGCGGCGCTGCGGCGCGGCGCGGTGCGCGAGGGCGCGGCTGACCTGGGAGGGGCGGTGCGCGAAGCGGACCTGGTTTACGTGGCGCTGCCGATCGGAGCGACGATTGAAGCGCTGCCGGCCATCGCGGGGGCGGCGAAGGCCAGCGCGCTGGTAACGGATACGGGCAGCACCAAGGCGGCGATCTGCCGCGCGGCGCAAAATGCGTTTGGCGGCAGCACGGCGCGCTTTCTGGGCGGGCATCCGATGGCGGGGAAAGAAACCGCGGGAATCGCGCAGGCGGACGCGGACCTGCTGGGCGGCGCGCGGTATGCGCTGGTCGCAGCGGAAGACGATTCCGACGCGCGCGTGCGGGGATTTGCCGCGCTGCTGCGCACGCTGGATGCGGAGCCGGTGTGGTGCGACGCGGAGACGCACGATTGGGCGGTGGGGGTCGTGTCGCACTTGCCGCAACTGCTGGCGGTGGCGCTGGCGCGCGTGGTGGCGGACGAGACGGACGAAACCGGGTTGCCGGGAACCCTGGCGGGGCCGGGATTGCAGGACATGCTGCGGCTGGCGGGAAGCCCGTTCGGTTTGTGGCGGGATATTGTGCACACCAATACGGTGAATATCGCGCGGGCGCTCGACCGGATGGAGCAGGCGGTGGAGTATTTGCGGACGCGGCTGACATCCAAGGAATTGGAGCAGGAATTTTCCGCGGCGAATGAAGTGTATCGGTCGTTGAAGAAGGCGGAGTAAGGCAACGGCAGGCCCGGTTCGGCGGAGCCGAACCGGCCGCTACATAGTCAAAAGCAACGACGGCCGGTACACATTCGACAGACCGCGCATCATGATTGGCGCGGGGCGATGGCGACGAGGCGTTTATCGCGGACCTGGTATTCGCGGCCGCGCCAGTGGATGCGTTGAGGGAAGAAGCTGGCGAGCCAGACGGCGAATGCGAAAGCGTCGCGCAGCGGCAACAATTCCATATTTTTGCGCAGGGTGGCGTCGTCCATGCCTGCCACACCGATGACCCACGCCGAAATCCCCCGCAGCAGCAGATAAGCCAGCAGCAAGCCCACCGCCCACGCCGCGGACGGCGCGAAAATCGCGGCGAGGACTGCCAGGGGCAGCGCCTGGGTGAAGAGCAGGCCCAGATGCCCGGCGGGGCGCGAAAAGCGAATGCTCAAATTCCAGCGAAGCTGGTGACGGAAGGCGTCCGCAAGGGTTTGCTGCGGATAGACGATGGAGACCGGGAAATCGAGCAGCGCGACGCGATGGCCGCGCGCGGCGATGCGATTGCCAAGCTCGTAATCGTCGGAGAAATAATCCACGAGAGATTCGAACCCGCCGATATCGGCCAGGTGTTTCTTGGTGGTCGCCATGGTGGCGCCCAGCATGAAATTCACATCCGAGAAAAGCCAGGCGACCAGGACTCCGGCGGTGAAATCCGTGCTGTTGCCAATGGATTCGAGGTTGGCGGCGAGGGAGCCGTCGGTGAGGCCGCGATAGAGGCAGGTGACCGCGCCGACGGCAGGATCGCTGAACGGCGCGACGACGGCGCGCAAATATTCGGGCGTGACGCGCACGTCGCTATCGCTGACGATGACGATTTCGTGCTGCGCTTCGCGGGCCATGCGGCAGAGCTTGTTGACTTTGTCGCTGACGCCCAAGGGTTCGGAACCGATGAGGAGGCGGATGCGCTGCCCGGGGAAATCGCGGGCGAGCTGTTCGATGACGGGGATGGCGGGGTCCTGGTCGTCGCTCGTGCAGAACAGGATTTCGTAATCGGGGTATTCCTGGCGGCAGAAGCTGGCGTAGTTTTCGTAGGTTTCGCGGTCGAGGCCGTAGATGGGTTTCAGGATGCTGACGGGCGGAGCGAGAGCGGGCGGCGCCGCGGAGGCGGCGGTGCGGCGAAAGAAGCGCAGGGCGGCGACGATGGCGACGAGGTAATAGGCGAAAGAAGCGAGCGCGAGGAAGAGCAGCGCATCGCGAGCGACCGTCCCAGCCATCAGATTTGCCCGGTGGTGCGCGGCGGCGTGTAACCGACGATGAGCACGCCGAGGCCGATGATTACAATGCCGAGCCAGCGCAGAGGGCTGACGACTTCAGCGAGAAAGAAATGGCCGAGCAGCGCAACGATCACGTAGGAGAGCGAGGAAGCAGGCTGCACGTAACTGAAGTCCGCCCAGGAAAGGACGAGAGTGTAGGAGACGAAAAATGCGATCAGGAGAAAGACGCCGAGCCAGACCGTGCCGGAAGTGAAAGCGCGAACGAAAAAATGAAAAAGCTCCGCGGTGGAGAAGGCTCCGGCGGAGCCGACTTTTTTCATGCCGCCGGCTAGAAACACGTCGCCCAGGGGGCCGAACGTGACCATGAACAACAGGAAAACGCAGGTTTTGAGATGCAGGCCTTGCGAATGCGTCATGCGCCCTAAGATTCACCCGCGACGCTAGAGGGCTGCGATTCGATGGGCGGCACTTGAATCATGGCTTTTTTCTGCACGCCCTTCCTGGCGACCTTGCGGCGATCGTGGCGCAACTTCATGAAATCCACAGCTTCGTGGAAGAGGCGTTTGCGCTCGTGCGAATCCCACAGGGCTTCGCGGACGATGCGCCAGGCGACGCGCGGGCGGAAATAGTATTCGTCGTAGAAGCGGTTGACGGACTCGACCATGTACTCGCGCGAGAGGTGCGGATATTGAAGGTGTGGGAGCTGGTGGCCGAGATCGTCGGTGATGGCTTCGCCGGCGAGGAAACCTTCGCGCATGCCCTGATTGTAAAGCTCGGTGCCGGGATAGGCGTGGGCCATGGAGACCTGGATGGTTTCGCAATCCAGTTCCTTGGCGTACTCGATGGTTTTTTCGATGGTCTGCTTGGTCTCGCCGGGAAGGCCGATGATGAAATCGCCGTGCACGTGGATGCCGACTTTCTTGCAGTTCTGCACGAAGGTGCGGCCCATTTCGATGGTCGCGCCCTTTTTGAGATTTTTCAGGATTTGCGGGTCGCCGGATTCGAAGCCGACGATCAGGAGGCGCGCGCCGGCGTCGGCCATGGCTTTGAGCGTCTCATAATCGCTGTGCACGCGGGCGGTGCAGGACCACTGGAAGCCCACGGGCTTGAATTCCTTGCAGAGGGCGAGGACGCGATCCTTGCGGATGTTGAAGGTATCGTCATCGAAGAAAAATTCCTTGGCTTGCGGGAACATCTTGTGGGCCTGCTTGAATTCGCGGGAGACGCTTTCCACCGAACGCACGCGCCAGGCGTGGCCGGAGAGCGTCTGAGGCCAGAGGCAGAAGGTGCAAAGGGCCGGGCAACCGCGCGCGGTGTAAAAGGAGACGTAAGGATTGAGCAGGAACGGCACATTGTATTTTTCGATGGTGAGGTCTCTCTGGTACACCTCGGTGGCGAAAGGCAGGGCGTCCAGCTCGGCGGTCTGGAGCATGGGCCGGGCGGGATTGTGGACCACTTTGCCGTCCTGGATATAGCTGACGCTCAAGATTTCGGAGAGTGGCTTGCCCTGCGCGTATTCCACGACCGAGAGATCGAACTCGCCACGGACGACGAAATCAATATCGGAGCTGGCGAGAAGGCTTTCCGCCGGCTTAATCTGCACCTGCGGCCCCACAAAAGCGATTTTCAGGCCGGGCTTCTTTTCCTTCATGCCGCGAGCCATGCGCAAGTCGCTGTAGAAGCCAACCGTGGAGGTGAAGAGCACCACGAACTCGTAATCCTGCGCGATCTGGACCACTTCCTGAGGCGTAATGCCGTGCGGAGGGCCGTCGAGAAGGCGGCTGCCCGGCAGCATGCCGGCGGGATAGGCCAGCCAGACCGGGTACCAGTAGGACTCAATCTCGCGCGTGGCGGGCCAACGCGAGCCCGCGCCGCCGTCGAACTTGGCGAAACTCGGCGGATTCAAAAACAAAGTCTTCATAACAGACGACATGTACTATGACCCCCTCAGGTCTTCCATAAAGACGTCAAAATCCTGGCCAAAGCACGAACGGTCAATTTTACTCGATTTTGGCGCGCAGCCCAAGCCATGGTTTTATCGCAGCGTTGCTACTGAAACACCTTGGCGAGCTGGCCGGTGGCCTGTAACAGAGTCAACTGACTGCGCTCGCGCGCGAAATCGGCGTCGAGGAACGCGACCCATTTGTCGTCCTCGTCGAGGCGAGCCTGCTCGATATCGCGCAGAGTGGCGCGGCCCTGATCGAATTTGGCCTGGACGAGCTGCAGGGTTTCCTGGGCCAGTTGCAGGTCCAGACGGGTCACTTCGCGGGTGGCGTCGAGTGCACGGACGCTGCGGGCTTTCTGTTGCACGTCCAGGCGAACTTCCTGGCGCTTATTGCCGAGGGAAAGCTCGGAAGCCTGCAATTGACTCTTGGCGAGCGCTACAGTGGCGCGGGTCTTGGCCGAGAAGAGAGGAATCGTAATCTGCACCCCGACGGCAAAGTTATTGGCGCGGTACTGGCCACTGTAATACTGGGTGTAATTGTTGAACGGGGCCAGAACGCTGTACTGACCCACGACGCTGAAGGTCGGCCAATAACTAAGCTTGGCGCCGCGCAGGATGTCTTGATGAGCCAGCCGGTCATTGGTGGCCTCTTGAATTCCGCGATCGCTCTGAATCGCGAGATTGGCCAGCTCGCTTACCTGCAGGTCGGTCGCGAAGGACGGTTCTTCGGTGTCCACTTCGATGGATTGGTCGTCGGGAACACCGGTCAAATTGCGAATCTGCGCGGTGAGGATTTCGTTGCGGTTTTCGAGTTTAACGATGCGTTCCTGAACGCGCGCGGCGGTTAATTCGCTGCGGGTTACTTCAATAGGAAGCTCCTGACTTGCCTGCACGCGTTCGCGCGTCACTTCCAGAACCTTTTCAGCGCTGGCTTGTTCCCTGCGCAACAGATCGAGAGAGTGGCGCACGTCGGCGAGCTCGAGGTAGGCAGCGGCGGTGCGCACGATGACGTCGTCGCGCGTGCGGTCAATTTCCAGCTTCATGGTCTTAGCGTGTTCTTCTGCGGCGCGCTGCTGCGCTTTCAGCATGGGGTCGAAGATCGCCTGGCTGTAGTTCAGTTGGAAGACTGCCGGCGGACCTCCGCCCAGAGATGGAAACCCGTAGGTGTAGGCAGCGCCAGAACCGGTGTAAAGATTCGGCTGAAATGCCGCCCGATCCAGGCCCGCTTCGTTGAGCGCGACGGTGTACTGGACGCGAGCGAGGGCGAGGTCGGGGCTATTCTGCAGCGCGAGGGCGACGGCTTCGCGCATGCTGAGCTTGCGTTGGTCTTGCGCGCGGGTGGGAATGGCGGCGAAGAACAGCAAGAGCGAAACGGCGATGCAGCGCGAGACCGGCAATGTCGTCTTATTCCTATTCATAGCGCAACGAATCCGTAGGATGAAGCCGTGCCGCTCGATTCGCTGGGAGATACCCGAACAGAATGCCCGTGGAACAGGATACCAGGAACGCCAGAATCACCGAGACCCAGGATACGGGAATGTGCACACCGGACACTTCGGGGAACAGCGAGATGACAAAATTGAGCACTGCGGGAATGGCCACGGCGATGGCGATGCCGACGAGCGCGCCGGTGCCGCTGATCAGGAACGCTTCCATCAAGAATTGGTACAGGATGGCGCTGCGCGGGGCGCCGATGGCCTTGCGGATGCCGATCTCGCGGGTGCGCTCGGTGACGGTGACCAGCATGATGTTCATGATGCCGATGCCGCTGATGGTGAGCGCGATGGTGGCGACCACGATGAGGAGCACGGTGAGCGCCAGCGAAATCTTGCGGGCGGAATCCAACAGCGAGCCGAGATTCTGCACGCGGTATTCGGCGCCGGGACGATGACGGCTGCTGAGGAGCTGGGCGACGGCCTTGGTGAGTCCGGGCACATCCTCCGGGCGAGTGGCCTGAACGTAGAAGGTGCGCAGGTAATCTTCTCCGGTGTAGTACTTGATGAGGCCGATGGGAACGAGCACGGAATTCTGGGTGATTTCCGTCTCGCCGAAGGTGGCGGTGCGTTCGTGAAACACGCCGATCACGGTGAAGTGCAGATCGCCCAAACGAATATCCTTGCCGAGCGGATCTTCGTCGGGGAAGGCCAGGTCGGCGAGCTCCCTGGTGAGGAGGCACACTTTGCTGTGCGAAATCATATCGTCCTGATCGAAATAGCGACCGCGGAGAATGACCAGGCGGCGAATTTCCTGGAAGCCGTCGCTGACGCCGACCAGGCTGACGGGGCGGCTGACGCCGTTGACGACGAAGGTCATGGGCATGTCGTGGGTGCCGCCGGCTTCGGCGACGTGCGGGAGGGCGGTCTTGATCGCGGCCATATCCGCGAGAGTAATTTCATCCGCGAGGGCGGTGTGTTGGGCATCGCCGGAGTGAACCAGCTCGCCGTAAATCAGGTTCACGCCGACGCCTTCGATTTGTCCGACGATGTAACGTTTTCCGACGAGCGAGACGGTTACGACCAAGACGATACAGGCGCTGCCAATGATGACGCCGAGCATGGTGAGCATGGCGCGGACTTTATTGGCGCGCAGCGCTTGCAGCGCGAGGCTCCAGGTTTCCGCCCAGAGAATGGGGGTATTGGTCCGCGCTGGAGGAATAGCTGGCACCACCGAATCGGATGCGCCGCGGACGCCGAGAGTTTCCAAAGTTTGTTTCACGTGCTTAACGCGAGGACTTCGCCAGGCGGTCGAGGCGCGCCTTGGCGTCCTTATCGTCGGGATCGAGCTGAAGCGCCGCGCGATATTGCTCGGCGGCGTCGCTGCGCTTCCCCTGGGCTTCATACACGCGGCCCAGCCAGCCGCGCGCGGCGGCGTGGGAGGGCCAATCGCTGCGATCGGGCGTGCTGGCCAGATAAGCCTTCAGATATTTTTCGGCGTCATCGAGGTTGGTATTCGAAAGCACCAGCGCGACGCCGCGCCAATATCCCAGGCGCGGGTCGTTGGGGCTGACAAGAGCGGCGGCCTGAATCGCCGCCTGCATGTCCGCCGGCTTATTTTGCTGCTGAAAGAAAGCGATGACTTCAAGATAGGGTTCAACTTTGGCGGGTTTGGCGGCCAGAACCGCGCGGTATTCCTTCTCGGCGAGGTCGGGCTTCTTCAGTCCGTCCAGATCTTCCACGGCGCGCGCCAGGTGACCGGCAACCGGGTCGAGCGCGGCAATGGCATCCACCTGGGACTTAGCTTCATCCTTATTTCCGCCGACAACCCACGGAGCTTGCAAATCGTATTCTTCCAGATCGCGGCGCGCCGCGACGTTGGAGGGATCGAGTTGCACCGCCGTCTCGAATTCCTTTTTCACTTTCCGCGCGTAGGAAAAACTGCGGTCGCGGTCGGCCTTGCCGCCGTAGATTCGGCCGAGCCACTGGTGGTACAAGGAATTCCTGGGCTCGAGGGCCACGGACTTTTCGCCGGCGGTGATGGCATTGTCATAATCGCGAATTTCGTAATAGGTGCGCCCGAGCCAGAAGTAGGCCTCGGCGTTGCTGGAATTCTGCGTGATGGCCGACTGCAGAGTGGCAATGGCAACGGAATAATTTCCGGCGTTGAATTGGCGCTGGGCGGCCTGCATCAGCGCCGAAGAATCCGTGGCGACGGCCGGCGCGAAAAAGGGAGCAAGCTCGGGCGTTCGGGCGGCTGTCGCGTGCGGCACGAAGCTGGCTACTGCTAGGCAGGCTACGGCGCCGAAAGAGGCGCGCAGGGCCTGCGGGATATTCGCGGTTTTCCGATTGGGTCTTTTCATTGCGATCATTGGGCCTCCGCCACCCGGACCTTCATCCCATCCTGCAAATCCACGTCGCCGGGCAGCGCCACCTTGTCGCCGAGGGCCAAGCCGGAAAGTAGCTGATACTTCGCGGCGCTGGCCACTCCGACCTTCACGTCGCGGCGGTGCACCGCATCTCCGTCATACGCGTAAACGAAATGCTGGCCCTGGTCGAAGCGCACGGCTTCGCGCGGGATCACCAGGACGCCGTGCTCTTCGTGGACCAGGATGCGGACTTCGACATTGATATTGGGGAGCAGCTCGAGCCTGCTGTTGTCCACCGAGCAGAGCACTTCACCGACGCTGCGCGCACCGCGGGCCACCACCTGCTTGGGAATCTGCTCGACCTTGCCGGGCCAGATGCGGCCGGGCACGGCGTCCCACAACACTTGCACGTCCTGGTTCGGCGCGAGCGAGCCGAGGTCCGGCTCATCCACAAAGGCGCGGACGCGGACGTGGCGCAAGTCCGCCATTTCCGCCAGAACGTCGCCGAGCTTGACGAAATCACCCTTGCGTACCGGCAAGGAATAGAGGGTGCCATCGGCCGACGCGATCACCGTGGCCGAACGGACTTTTTCTTCGAGGGCGGCAATCTGATCCTGCGCCTGCTTGACGCGCAAGGCGGCGCTTTCCGCAGTGACGGACGCGCGCTGGGCGAGGGCGGCTTTCTTCTGCTGCAAGGTTTGCAGATTGGCGCGCGCGGTCGCGAGCGCGGCCTGATTTTGCACGACTTCATCCTGCGTGGCCGCCTGCTTGGCCGCCAATTGTTCGAGCGCCTGCTGGGTTCGTTCGAGGCTCGCGACCTGAGTCTGCGCGTTTTGCAGATTTCCCTGCAACTGCGCGACTTCGTCGGGAGGACCGCCGGCGCGAGCATTGCGCAAATTGGTCTGCGCGGCGAGCAAATCGGCGCGGGCCTGCGAAAGCTGCGCGCGAATGTCCGCAGAGTCCAGGATCAAAATCAACTGGCCCTTGCGCACAGACTGGCCTTCGACGGCTTTCACTTCCGTGACGAAGGTGGGAAACTGCGCGCGGGCGACCACCGGGGTAATCGGCTCGACTTTTCCGTTGCTGGTGATCGAAGCGGTTATATCCTCGCGCGTCACGCTGACGACCTGAACCTGCGGTCCGGGTCCGCGGCCTGCCAGGACAAGCAGCAGAACCAGACATAAAGCCACGGCGAGAGCGCCAATCACCCATTTTCGCGTGTTATTTTCCGCCATGAAGTCTTGCGCACACCCACAGGGCGAGCTTCACCCGAGCCGTAAAATTGTAGCAGACCCGTTCGCCGCTTGCCCGCGCAAACGCCGGAGGCGTGCTCCGGAGTCCCTGCGGAGCGCGAATTGACGGGATGGAGTCGCGGTGGGCGGGGGTTTTCGCTTCATGCTAGAATCCGCGCATGAGCGAAACACAACCGAGCGCGCACGCGGCGGATATGCGCGAGACCCAGCCAGCCGAGAAGGCGCCCGCCAAGATCCATCGCGTCTGCATCGGCTGCAACAATATGTTCGAAGTGACCATGGACCACTACGAGGCCAAGCACTGCCCGGTCTGCCATAAAGGTTAGCCGCCGGACAGCTCGTGAATTGCCCTCGCGCGCGCCCGCACGCTCCGCCGCGGCAGCGCCGGTTCCCCGCCGGTGTTAGAATCCAGAGACGGATGAGCGCCGACTCGCTAATTCACGTCGCGGAACTCTCGAAACACTTCCGCACGTTCAAACGGCGCGAAGGGGTGTGGGGCTCGATTCAAAATCTTTTCGTACGCGATTACCGGACGGTCTCGGCGGTGGACCGCGTGGGATTTTCGATCGAGCGCGGCGAGATGGTGGGGTACATCGGACCGAACGGCGCGGGAAAATCCACCACGATCAAAATGCTCACGGGAATCCTGGTTCCCACGAGCGGCGAAATCCGCATCAACGGGTACGTGCCGTACCGGCAGCGCCGGCAGTATGTGAAAACGATCGGCGTGGTGTTCGGGCAGCGAACGCAACTGTGGTGGGACATCGCGGTGATCGAATCGTTCAAGCTGCTGCGGCGGATATACGACGTCTCGCAGCACGATTTCGACGCGCGCATGGAGCACTTCGACGCGATCCTGAACATCCGCGATTATCTGCACACGCCAGTGCGCAAGCTTTCGCTGGGCGAACGGATGCGCTGCGATCTGGCCGCGGCATTGCTGCACAATCCCCCACTGCTGTTCCTGGACGAGCCGACGATTGGCCTAGATGTGGTGGCCAAGGATCACATTCGCCATTTTCTGCGGGCCATCAATCGCGAATTCCGCACAACGGTGCTGCTGACCACGCACGACCTGGACGACATCGAGGAGCTTTGCCGCCGCATCATGATTATTGACCACGGCAAAGTGCTGTACGACGGCCAACTGGCGCAGCTGAAGCAGCAACTGCTGCGCACGAAACAGATCAAGTTCGTGCTGAAGGACCGCGTCCAGGCCGCTTGCCTGGATGCTTTCTCCCACGAGGGGCTGGAACTGGATCAGGTGGACGAATTGACGTATCGCATCCGGTTCGATCGCGTGAAGATTTCGACGTCCGACCTGATCCGGCGGATTCTGGCAGCAGTCGAAGTGCGGGATTTGCTGATTGAGGACGAGCCGATCGAAGAGATCATCAAGCGCATTTACGCCGGCGAAGCGCACCTGGAGGTAGGCGTGTGAGCAGCTGGGTCCAGGCGCTGGCGCCCTACGCGGAGTTTTCGCGCGTGGGGTTCGTAAACATTCTGGCGTTTCGCTTACGGTATTTCACCGGGATCATCACTTATTTTCTGAACGTGACGGTGTATTACTTCATCTGGAGCGCGGTGTATCACGGAGGGCAGGCGATCGCCGGATATAACCTGAAGCAGATGATCACGTACGTGAGCGTGGGATGGATGATTCGTTCGTTCTACTGGAACACGATTGACCAGGAAATGGCGTACGAGGTGATCGAAGGCAAGATCGCCATGGACCTGATCAAGCCCGTTTCGGTGCAGTGGATGTGGATTTCGCGGGCGATCGGCGAATCGGCTTTCCGGCTGGGGCTGCTGACGCTGCCGACTGCGGTGGTGGTGGCGCTGGTGTTTCCAGTGCAACGGCCGGCGTCGCGGGAGAATTTCCTGCTGTTCCTGGTGGGCGTGCTGGGCAGTTTCTTCCTGATGGCGGCGATCAATTTCATGATCGGCACTTGCGCGATTCCGTTGAAATCCATCTTGGCGCTGATTCGCGCGAAGTACTGGCTGATCGAATTGCTCTCTGGGCTGCTGATCCCCATGGCGTTTTTTCCCGACGCAGTTCAGAAGGTTCTGGCATGGCTGCCGTTCGAGCACATCGCCTACACGCCGCTGCAGATTTATCTGGGGAAGCTGGACCGGGCGTCTGCGCTGCGCGCGCTGGGAATTCAGTGGCTGTGGGTGATTGTGCTGCTGGGGCTGGCGCACCTGTGGTGGGAACGAGCGTCGCGGAAGATTACCATTCATGGAGGGTAGAACGTAAGGCGAGAGCTACGCGAGCGATGCCAACGACACTGCCTATCGCCGAAGAGACCGGCCTCGCCGGGCTGGTGGCCGCCGCGCGGCGTCATTTTTTGTTGTTCTTCGACTATTTCTCGCAGTACGCCAAGGTACGCGTGAGCTACCGCGGCGATTTTTTTATCAGCCTGGCTACCAGCTTCGCGGCTACGATCTTCGCGCTGAGCTTCGTGGTGGTGCTGTTCCGCAAGGTTCCGCAGCTTGCCGGATGGCGTTTTGAGGAAGTTCTGTTCCTGTACGGCTTTTCGCTGATTCCCTACGGCATTTTCAACATCGTGAGCCTGAATCTCTACGATTTCGGGAATAATTACATCATTGAAGGGAAATTCGACCGCGTATTGCTGCGGCCGGTTTGGTCGCTGTTTCAGGTGCTGTTCGAGACGTTTCGCATCGAATCGCTGCAGGAAGTGGCCACCGGGGTGTTCTGCATGTGGTGGGCCACGCATCATCTGGGACTGGCGTGGACGCCCACGAAATTCGGCATGCTGTTTTTCTTCGGGCTGTGCGCCGGCATCATCTATGTATCGATATTCCTGATTCTCACCACGGTGTCATTCTGGTTCGAAGACCGCATCGGAGTGCATCCGCCGGTGTGGAACGTGATCGCTTTCGGCCGCTATCCGCTTTCGATCTACAGCGGCGTGGTGCAATTCTTCCTGTGCTGGATCGTGCCGTTCGGGCTGGCGTCGTACTATCCCAGTGTGCGGATGCTGGGACGGACCATCTCACCGCAATACGCGCCGCTGGTGCCGGTGGTCGCCGTGGTGTTTCTTACCATTGCGATTTCGCTGTGGAATCTGGGGACGCGCCACTACTCTTCCACGGGGTCGTAAGCCTGAAGCGGGGCGGCGGCACTTCCCGCCGTCGCGAAACACTGAGTCGGCCATTTGCGTAACATCTTCAGAGGCCTGCATGCTCCGCTTCGCCTGCATAACGCTGGCCGCGCTCGCGGTGCTATTCGCAGCGTCCGGCTTCATCGGCATGGCCATCGGTCCGGGAGTGCTGCGGCCGGCACGGCTCAATACCGAGCGCCTGCAAGAAGCGGAGCAAATATTCCGGCGGACGAATGCCACGAAAGTAGATTTCACGGTAGGCGCAAGCGACGGCGTTGAACTTCACGGCTGGAAAGTGCTCCCGGCATCAGCAAATGGCGACTGGGTTCTGCTGTTGCACGGAGTTTCCGACAATCGCACCGGCGTTTTGGGGCCTGCCGAATTTCTGCTGCGGCATGGGTACAGCGTTGTGATGATGGACTCGCGCGCCCACGGAGAAAGCGGCGGCGAGATGGCGACCTATGGATGGAAGGAACGTTACGACACGGTTGCGATTGCCGACGCTCTTTATTCCACGGAGCGAGTGCGTCATCTTTACGCGCTTGGAGTTTCGATGGGTGCGGCGATTGCGTTGCAATCCGCGGCGGTGGAGCCTCGGATCGCGGCCGTTTCCGCCGAAGACCCGTTTGCGGATCTTCGCGAAGTCAGCTACGACTACGCGGGCCTGGATGCGAGCCCCCTTCTTGGAAAGACGCTGTTTCGCCCGGCTTCGATTTTCGCGCTGCGCGCGATGGCTGCCGCGGGCGGGTTCAACCCAGACGACGTCTCGCCGCAAGCCGCGGTGACCGAACGCCCGTTCCCGGTGCTGCTGATTTGCGGGACGAACGATCACCGAATCCCCTGCCGCCACGCCGAGGCGATTTACAACGCGGCGACGGGACCAAAAGAACTGTGGATCGTGCAGGGGGCCGGGCACGCCTCCGCGCTGGGCGAGGATCCGGCGGAGTATGAAAAACGCGTGGTCAGTTTCTTTGAGAAATATCCAGGCGGGCGGTGAGCGGCCGCAAAATCAGACAACTTTGAGGATGAGAATGACGCGGTCGTCTTCGTGCGTGCCGCCGAGGGAGAAGGAATCCACTTCGGCCATTACCGCCTGGACAATTTCCTGGGCAGGGAGATGGCGGTCGCGGGTTACGAGTTCCACCAGGCGCTGGGTGCCAAATTCTTCTTCCGAGGAATTATTTGCTTCGGTGATGCCATCGGTGCAGGCGACCACCACGTCGCCCGGGAATAGCTTCACGTGGCCGCGTTCGTAACGCATGCCGGCGAAAAGCCCGACGACCATGCCGCCCTCGGTGAGGTATTCCACTTCGCCATTGAGACGCACGACCGCCGGCTGGACGTGCCCGGCGTTCACGTAATGGAGCGTGCGGTGCGGCTGATCGAGCAATCCCACGAACATGGTCATGAATTTCTGGCCGCGGGTATCGGCCAGCATCATGTCGTTGAGCGATTCCACCAGGCGCTCGAGCGAGTGCAGATGCGCGAGGAGGGCGTGGAGCGTCGCCTGCAGGTTGGCCATGACCATGGCCGAACCGACGCCCTTGCCTTCGACATCGGCGACGACAGTGAGAATCGTATCGGGGCCGAGAGGGATGAAATCGTAGTAATCGCCACCGGCTTCGAGCGAGGGGCGGTGGGCCACGCCAATTTCGAATCCGGCGAGTTCGGGCGGGCGCTCCGGGAGCAGGCCCATCTGAATGCTGCGGGCGAGAGCCAAGTCGCGCTCCATGCGCTGCTTGTGGAGCAGATCGCGATGCAGTTGCGCGTTTTCGAGCGCGAGAGCCACGTGATCGGAGATTGCGCGCAGGAGATTTTCGTCCTCGCTGGAGAAGGGGCCTGATTTTTTATTCAGCAACTGCAGCACGCCGATGGTTTCGCCGTTCTTGCTGCGGATGGGCAGGCATAGGAGCGACTTGGTCCGGTATCCGAGGCGCGTGTCCACCTCGGATTCAAAACGGGGATCGGCGTAGGCGTCTTCCAGATTGACGGTCTCGCCCTTTTGCGCGACCCAGCCAGCAACGCCGCGGCGGACGGGCAGGCGAATCTCGTGCTGATCGAGGCCCAAGCCGACGAGCGACCATATTTCGTTGCGCTCGCGGTCCACCAAAAAGACGGTGCCGCGTTCCGCGGCGGTGTGGCGAATGGTGAGCTGCAAGATAATGTTGAGCAGTTCGGCGAGATCGAGGGTGGAATTCAGGCGCTTGGTAGCTTCGACGATGGTGGAAAGCTCGATGACGGCGTGGCGGCGCTCGCTGCTCTCGAGGGCCACTTCCGCGTAGCGGCGGAAAAGTTCGAGCCAGCGATAGGTTTTCGGGTCGAGCTTGCCCTTCGGCCGGGCTTCCAAGATTCCCACGGGATTCGTCCCGTGACCCAGCACCCAGGTACAGTTGTCGCCGTTCGCGCCGGAATGCTTCCCTTGCAGGATTCGCTCGATGTGCGCGGGGTCCGGCGCCGGCAGGTCGCCGCTTTCCTGCCATACGGCCGGCGAGCCCTTCACTACGCGCCACAAACGAGCGCCTTCGAACCGTCCCGGGGCCGCAAGGGCGCATACCACTTGGGCGGCGAGTTCGCCCGGATCGGATTCGGGATTAAGCGTGGCCACCACCTGCTCGAGTGTGTCGAGCGGTAGACCGGCTTCGCTGGGCGTAGCGGCCTTGCGTTTCACGCGAGATTTCCCTTGTACTGGATGACCAGAATGGTGATGTCGTCGGACTGCGCGGCGCCTTCGGTGAATACGCGCATTCCTTCGCGAATGGCGTCGCCGAGCTGGGTTACGTTCTCGCCGGTGAAGTCCTCGATGATCTGGCGCAGACGAAATTCCTCGAATAGCTCGTTGCGGGTGTTGGTGGCTTCCGAGACGCCATCGGTGTATATGACCAGAAAATCGCCGGGCTCGAGCTGCACGCGGGCGCTCTGATATTCAGCTTCCAAGAACATGCCCACCGGAAAGTTCGCCGAGCCCAGGCCTTCGAGGCCGCCGGCCTTGCGCTTCAGGAGCGGCGGAACGTGGCCGGCGTTGACGTATTCGAAGCGGCCCATCTTATCGAGAATTCCGTAGAAGACGGTGGCGTAGCGATCTTCCCCGGTGCGCTCGCAGAGATATTGATTGACGCGCGAGAAAACGCCGGGCAGGGATATATCCATCGCGGCGGTGGTGAAGAAGACACCTTGCAGCAGCGTGGCCAGCAGCGCGGCAGTAACGCCCTTGCCGGAGATATCGCCGACGAAAAATCCGTGGCGGCCGCCGCCGAGCCCGATGACGTCGAAGCAATCGCCGCCGACGGAATGGCAGGAGAGGGTGGAGCCCGCGACCGCGACATCCGGCAGATTGGGAAGGGATTTGGGCAGAAGCTGCTTCTGAATCTGGCTGGCGATTTCGATCTCGTGGTCCAAGCGCTGCTTGGCGCGCGACGCCGCGAATAAGCGGGCATTTTCGACGACGGTGGCAGCCTCACGCGCCAGCGTGCGCAATACCTCGCGGTCCAGATCGCTGAACGCGCTGGACGGCACGTGGCTATCGAGGTACAGGACGCCGAGCAGCTCGCCCTGGCGCGTGGAAATGGTGGCGTCGAGGGTTTCGATGACGGGCAGCTTGTCCACGGGAATAGCGATGACCGTGTGCAGCTCGAGGCGCGCGACGCTTTCCTGCTGGCTCATTCCGCCATCTTCGCCGGTATCGCTGACGATCAGTTCGCGGCGAGTCTGGGCCACGCGCTTGACGACGGATTGCGAAACCTGCAACTGGTCTGGGCGCAAGGTGCCGCGCTGAGCATCGCGCGCGACGATCATGGTGAGTTCCTTGCCCTCGTTGGCGAGAAGCAGGACGCCTCGTTCGGTGCGGGTCACCTGAATGGCGGCGTCCACTACGGCTGTGAGCACGTCTTCGAGGGAAAGTCCGGTGCCCAGGGTGCGGGCTACCTCCAGCAGCACGCCCAAGTGGTACAGCTCGCGCGAGCCCGATTGAGTTGGAGCGGGCGCTTCGACGCGCTCGACCAGCTCCTCGATGGTGGCGCCCTCGCCCAGAAACAGCAGCTTGTAGGAATCGGCCATGCCGAAGTCCACTTGGTCTTTCGGCTGGAGATTGTGCTTCACAACTTTTTGGCCGTTGACGAAGGTGCCGTGGCGGCTACCCATGTCCTCGAGCACCAGGGTGCCGTTGTCGGAAATGATCTGGGCTTGCTCGCGGCTGATGCGGCTATCACGCAAGGTCAGTTCATTGCCGGCCTGGCGGCCAATGCGGAAAGGCGTGCCGGTGATGGAAACCTCCCGGCGAACTCCGTTCGGTTCAATTACAACGAGTCGTGCGGCGCGTGGCATCGGTTTTGGTTACTTTCTCGAGGCGCCAGCATAATGAAAAATTGCCCAGGAGCGGCTTTGCTGGCACCGCACATGGTAGGTAAACTCGCGCCCGAAGTAAATAGGCGCGGCTGGTTTGCGCGGTTTTTCAAGGCGGTGTCGGAGGCCGCGGTGTTGCCCGTAGTTCCGCGCCCATGTAGAATTCGGTCGGTTTAATGAAATTGCGATTACGTTCCTGGGAACGGCCTCTCGATTAGCTGCATGCCGAATCCCCGCAGTCCGTAGCAGTAGGAGCACGCCAGGAGAATTGATGATTCGTGCATTTGCCGCCGCGGGGCTGCTCGCGGCACTGATGCTCACCGCGCCCGCCGCCCAAAAAGAATGTGACCGCGCCGAAACCGCGGGACAGGTGATGAAAGAGATTATGAACATCCCCGATGACATCCCGCAGAGCGTCATCGGCAAGGCGGACTGCGTGGTGGTGCTGCCTTCGGTGGTGAAGCTGGCGTTCGTATTCGGCGCGAGCTATGGACGAGGGCTGATGACTTGCCGCAGCGGTCCGAAATTCAAGGGGCCGTGGGGCGCCCCGACTATGATGGCGCTGGAAGGAAGCAGCTTCGGGGTGCAATTGGGCGGGCAGGCGACGGATTTCGTGCTGCTGCTGATGAACCATCGCGCGGCGAGCAGCATTCTAACCAGCAAGGTAAAGCTGGGAGTGGACGCTTCGGCGGCTGCCGGGCCGGTAGGCCGGAACTTATCGGCAGAAACGGACGTGACGATGCGGGCGGAAGTGCTCTCCTATTCGCGGGCGCGCGGACTTTTCGCGGGCATCTCGCTGGCGGGCTCGACCTTGCGCCCGGACAACAGCGCGAACAAGATACTCTACGGAAAAGACGTGAACGCCAAGGACGTGGTGCTGTACGGCAAGGTTCCCACGCCGGACTGCGCCAAGCTGCTGATCGCCACGCTCAACCAGAAGTCGCCCAAAAACCTCTCGAGAGATTAAGGTGATTCCCACGACAAACCCACTGATGGCGGCGCCGAGAAGGCGGAGCTCCGGCACGCCGTTCCGGCTCGCAGCCATAATTTTCGCGACGCCGGTCATCGTGGTTTCTTTCGCCGTAGGAGCGATGACGTGTGCTGCCGCAGCCGTTGGCGCGCAATCGAGCGCCGCGCAGACGGGTTCCGCCAGCGTCGCTGCGTATCAGATTGACGTGGACGCAACCAAACAGTGGGTTGACACGAAAATTGGTCTGCGCGCGGGTGAGAAATTGCGGCTGACCGCGACCGGGACCATCAGTTACCCCGCGGACAAGAAACATCCAGACGGGAAGACGTTCGGGCCGGATGGACTGGCGCGAAGCTTCGAGGATCTAATCCACGAATATGCAGTGACAAACGCGGGACACGGGTCGCTCGTCGGACGGCTCGGCTCCGGCGACGGTGCGCAAACGTTCGCGGTGGGCGTGAGCGCGGACTATGAAGCGCAGGTGGCGGGGCGGCTGTTTCTGGGAATCAATCAGAGCCTGCGAGACGCGGGCGGAGCCAAAGGGAATTTTCAGGTGAAGATCGAAGTGATCAAACCGGGACTGAGCACCGCCGCAGCCATGGCCATCGGCGGCCCACCGGAAACTCCGGTGCCCTCCATCACGGCAACGTTGTTGCGGGAAATTCCGCGGCGGGTTTCGGACGCGCAGGGCAATCCGGGGGATATGGTCAACATTCTGATCGTGGGCACACAGCAGCAGATGGTAAAGGCGTTCACTACCGCCGGATGGGTGCCGGTGGACCGCTCGGTGCAGGATACGGTGGTCAACGCGGTGATTGACTCACTGCAGAAGAAGGACTATTTGACGATGCCGATGAGCACGCTGTACCTCTTCAAGAGGCCGCAGGATTACGGATTCGCGCATGCGGAGCCGGTGCGCGTGGCGATGTCCCGCAATCACCTGCGGGTGTGGAAGTCGCCGTACGTGGTGGACGGGCAGCCGCTTTGGTGCGTGGCGGCGACGCACGACATCGGCTTCGAGCGCGATCAGCGCAACAACGGCGTGACGCACAAGATTGATCCGGCGGTGGACGGCGAGCGCGAGTACGTGAACGATACACTCTCCGGCACCGGGCTGGTGGTGCAGCGCACGCACGTGACTCCTGCCGACCCGCTCACGAAAGCCGACACCGCAACCGGCGGAAGCTTTCATTCCGACGGGCGGATCCTGGTGCTGGTGCTCAAGGACGAGCCGAAGGCCAGTAAAGCCAACTGAGGACGCGTTGACGCTTCGTGGGCCGCGGCTTACCATCACGCTGCCCGCCGGTGCAGGAGTCACTCGTGAAGCCTGGCTTCGTTGCGCCGCTGCTGTTATTTTCGATTACGGCGCTCGCCTCGGCTACCCCGGACAGCCGCGAGATCGCCAGCGCGAGATTCGGCCATTGGGTTTTCGCCGAGGGCGAAAGCGGCTCACAGGCTGGGTTCGCCGGACTATGCGGATTTGAGCGAGCGCGTCTGGCTTTCCCAGGCGTTGCTTAGGCGGCGAATCGTCTCGCGGAGCCGCACGGCAAGCTCAACCACGGTTTGCAATCTCTGGGTGTCCGCTGCCGGGAGGCGGACGCCGTGCGAAAGCAAGAGTTCGGCGTTGCCGAGAATGCCGGTGAGCGGGTTATTGATCTCGTGACGGAAGATTTCGGCGACGTCGTCCGGCATTTCCGCCCAGGGCGAACCGCCGGACGATGCAGAGCGCTGCGACCAGCGCAAGCGGCGCTCCACGAGGCAGGCGGCGAGCGGAACGAATTCACCATCGCGCGCGACGAATTCCACCTCACCATCGGCCACCATGCGCAGAATCTCCGGCTGGCGCGCCGCAGCCGCGAGCAAGACGACCGGCGCGGTTTTCGTCAATTGACGCAGAAATTCCGCCAGCGGGGCTTCCGGGAATAGAGCGTCGTCCAGGAGAATCACGGACGGGGAATCGCGTTCCATGCGCTCGATAAATTCCGGCAAATCCGCCGCGACAGAAATTGCTCTTGCCTGGCCGTAAAGCTCAATCTCGTGAGCGAGGCGCTGGGCAAGCGCGGCGTCCGCCACGCAGAGAAGCGCGCCGCGCGCGACGGCAATTTCTTTTTCTTGAGTGGGCATGTGCATGGGGAGTTCGCTCACTGCCTGTGGCCCCGGCCGACGGCCGGACCGGAAACGACAGCCCCCTCGTCGGTTTGGCGGCTGCGTTCCAGACGGCGATTCACGGCGAGCTTCAGTTCCTCCACGAGAAAGGGCTTGGCCAGATAGGGTAGCTGGCTCCTGTCCAGGAAATGCATGGTCCTGGGCGCGAGGGTATCGCCGGTGACGAACAGCACCCGGTCCTGCGCCGGGCTTCCCGCACTGACCAAGGCTTCGTAAAACGCGGGTCCATCCAGGCGCGGCATGCGCAGGTCGCAGACGACCAGATCGTAGTGCGCGCGCGCCAGGCGGGCCAGGCCCTCCTGGCTTTCCAGCACCGCCTCGACCTGGTGGCCCTCTTCACGCAATACATCCACGATCAGTTGCGCGACGCTGGGCTCATCCTCGACGACCAGGATGCGGCCGCGGCGGACGGGCGACTGCGTCGCGTCAAACTGGGGCGGGGCCGGCTGGCGCAAGTCCGCCGGGACCTCAAGCAGGGGCAGCTCGACCACGAATCGCGCGCCGCCTCCTGCCTGGTTTTCGAAGGTCACTTCCCCTCCATGTTGCCGGACGATTCCGTATACGATCGAAAGGCCCAACCCTGTGCCCACGCCCGAAGGCTTGGTGGTGAAGAATGGATCGAAAATGCGCGAAGCGATTTCGCGCGGGACGCCGGGGCCGTCGTCCGAAATTTCCACGGCGATGCGGTGGCCATCCGACAAGCGCGTCCGGATGATGACCTTGCCCTGCCCGCGCTCCTGCAGCAGCGCCTGCTCCGCATTCATGAGCAGATTCAGCACCACTTGCTGCAACTGGAAAGGGTCGGCCATGGTTTCGGGCAGATCGGCGGCGAGCTGGCATTCCACCAGGATGTTCTCCACGCGCAGCTCGTAGGAGCGCAGCGCCAGGGTGCGTTCCACGATTTCGTTCAGGTGCACGCGGGTGCGCTCCGGCTTATTTTCCCGGGCGAAGTAGAGCAAATTCTTGACGATGCGCCGCGCGCGCTCGGCTTCCTGAAACACTTTGCTGGCTTCGGCGAACTGCTCAGGCGCCAGGCCCTGGCCGAGCAGCAATTGGCCATAGCCCATGATGGCGGTGAGAGGGTTATTCAGTTCGTGCGCGATGCCGGAAACCAGTTGGCCGACGGCGGCCATTTTTTCCGTCTGCAACAGTTTGGATTGGATCTGGCGGTCGCCGGTCACGTCGTAATACAGCTCGAGCCAGCCGACGGCGCGGCCTTCCCGGTCCAGCACCGGGCGCGCGAACCGCTCCAGGATGCGGCGGGTGGGGCGGGTCATTTCCAGCTCGTCGTGCCCGGGCTCTCCACGACCTTGCGCAAAGGAGTTCCAAGGCGCGGCGAAATTCTCGGGCACGCGGAAACGAGGCGCCACCAGAGCCGCGAGATTCTCGTAGGACGCCAGGGATTGCAACTGCCGGCGCTCCATGCCGAAGTATTGTCCGAAGCGTGCGTTGCAGAAACGGACGCGGCCGGCGGCGTCCAACAGAATCGTTCCGGTCTGAATGGAATCGAGCACGCTGGTCAGTTCCGCTTCCACTTGCAGGCGCTCCCGCTCCGCGCGCTGCACAACGGAACCCTCTTCCAGGCACAAAAGTAGATTTTGCGATCCGGCAAATCTGGCGCGGAAGCCGATGCGCACCGGAAAGCCCGTGACGAGTACGCCATCCACGCTGGCAAGCGCGCAGGAATGCCTTTGCAAGGCGCACAACCTGGAAAACTCCGCCGGCGAGGGCTGGGACAGGTGCGCGCCCAATTCGGTTTCAAGCAGCGCTGCTTGCTTGCCGCGCAACAGTTCGGCGGCGCGGAGATTAGCTTGCTGAATGACGCCTGTTGCGCTGATTACCAGCAGCGCTTCGGCGCTGGAATCGAAGACGGAACGGAAGCCCGGGTTCTCCAAATTCGGATCCGTTTCGACGCGTCCTTCGATCACTGCAGAGGAAAGCGACGCGTGGGCGTTAGGACGGGAGGGCAAAGCGTGCTGGGAGGCCTGCTTCATAGGGGCCCTTGCCAATGGCTTCCGGAGAATCCGGAGCGCGAAAACACAAGGACTTCTAGCGCAGCACCGTTCGGCTTACGACCTACAATCCTCGATTGGATGTGGCGCCGGCTGAAACTCGCGACGATGTTCACAATCACGCCGTTGCATTATTCGTACCAAGCGGCTGCGCCTAAGTTGTTATCTGTCAGCACGGTGGGAATACGTGTGGCGAGCGAAAAGTGAACAAAGTCCCAGTTCGATACGGGTCTTCCCCTCTAGGGATTTCTTGCCGCGCGCGAATTGCGGGAGTTGACGGCGCGGATCGGGTGTTTCGGCGACGAGTGCGTGCCTGGGCCGATCAGTTCGGCTGAGATTGCCCATCGTACTGCTTGAGCTTGCGATACAGCGTGGTCTTACCGATTCCCAGCAGGCGGGCCGCCGCCAGTTTGTCGCCGCCGGATTCGCGAAGGGCGCGCAGGATGGCACGCCGTTCCAGTTCGTCGAGAGGCATCACTTCGTCATTCTGGGGCAAGCGGTCGCTCACGGCGTAGTGAAGGCTGGTAGGCAAGTCGCCGGCGTGCAGGACAGGTCCAGAACCAAGGGCGATGGCCCGCTCGATGGCGTTTTCCAACTCGCGCACGTTGCCTGGCCAGTCGTAAGCCATCATGCGTGCGATCGCATCCTCGGAAATGGAGCGGATTTTGCCGTTCGCCTCGCTGAATTTTTCCAGGAAGGAATTCACTAGGATGGGGATGTCCGTTTTGCGCTCGCGCAGCGGCGGAATTTTGATCTGCACGACGTTCAGGCGGAAGAAAAGGTCCTGCCGGAAGGTGCCCTGGCGCACCGCGGCGTCCAGATCGCGATTGGTGGCGGCGATGATGCGCGCCGATAACGGGACGCGGTCCGTGGAACCGACCGGGCGAACCTCCTTTTCCTGGAGAGCGCGCAGCAGCTTCGCTTGCATGTCGAACGGGAGGTCGCCGATTTCGTCCAGGAACAAGGTGCCGCCGTCGGCGATTTCCATCAGCCCTTGCTTGGCGTGCATGGCGCCGGTAAAGGCTCCTTTGACGTATCCGAACAATTCGGCCTCAATCAGGGTGGGCACCAGCGAGGAACAATCCACCGGGATGAACGGTTTGTTGCGGCGGACGCCGGAAAAATGCACCGAGCGCGCCACCAGTTCCTTGCCCGTGCCGCTTTCGCCCAGAATGAGGACCGGATAAGCATGCTGGCTCACGCGCTCGATCAGGCGGTACACGCGCTGCATCTTCACGGAAACGCCGATGAGGTCCGCGAAGCCGGGCCTGGTGCGCAGGGTTTCGCGCAGCACGCGGTTTTCCTGGTCCACGTTGAGCATGCGGATCATACGGTCCAGCTTGCTGCGCAGCTCAGGGATGTGAAAGGGCTTGGTGATGTAATCGGCGGCGCCCAGACGGGTGGCCTCCACCGCGCTTTCGATGGTGCCGTACTGGGTCAGGACCAGAACGGCGGTCTGCGGAAAGCGGCTGCGCACGCATTTCAGAAGTTCCAGGCCGCCGATCTGCGGAACGCGCAAGTCGGTGATTAAAATGTCCACGGGCATTTGGTCGAGGATCTCGAGCGCTTGCTCGGTGGTGGAAGCCGTGCGCGTGCGCAAGCCCGAGTCGCTGACCACATCGTGGCAGAGGCTGCGAGTGGCGTCCTCATCATCTACGATCAATACTGTCGCCGACATTGGACGTTCTGAAGTGAATACTGTGCCTGCGGCCATCGTATTCGATCCCCTCTCCGAGTTCCGTTTCCAGAGGTCAAGTGCAACACGGGGACCAAATGGGAACGATTCCGGATCTGCGCGAAATAGAAGCGGTTAACTCTCGATTCGGCAGAGCAAGGAGGGGAGTGTAGAGTCAAAATGGAACAGTTAACAAGTCCGTAATTGTACGCAAGCGTACAAGTCTAATGGCTGGTATGCGGTGCAAGATGGGGAACGGCTGCGTTCCACAAAGGGAAGGCGCAGCTAGACGACTGGATAGACGGTCAGGCAGGCTGTTTCGCGGACTTTTGTGGGATTCCTAGTGGCCGCCAGCGGCTTCTGAGGCGAACGAGCGGGGTGCGGATTCGCCGGCCAAATCGAGAACGTATAATCCGTCGTTAGCAGAGCCGGCATAAATCCGTTCCGCCTCGCCACCTGCAACCAGCACAGAGAACTGGGCGGCGCTGGCAGTTCCCGCCAGACTCGGATCGCCGTTCGTTACGCGCGCCCACGTCGCGCCTGCGTCGCGCGAAACATAGAGTCCGGCGTTTTGCATCGAGACCAGCCAGAAATCCGGCCGGATCAGCAGGCCATTCGCCAGCGCGCCCGGCAGGCCGGCCTGTGCTTTGGTCCAACTGACGCCCGCGTCGCGTGAGACGTACAAACCAGCGCGTGCAACCGCCAGTAAAGTGTCACCCCCCGCCGATTCAATGCGCACCGCGCCGCCGGATTCGAGCGGAAGGTCATGCCAAGACCAGGTGCGCCCCGCATCATCGGAAAAAACCATGCCGCCGGAAGAGACCAGGCGGATCTTTTCGCCGTTACGCGAGGCGCGCACCGACTGGACCGGCAATTCTCCGGGACCGAACGGCAGCGCCGTCCACGACTTGCCGGCGTCGCGCGAAACGAAAAGTCCGCGTTCCGTGGCAGCGAACCAAGCCAAGTCGCCGAAGGACAAATCATTCACGACGAGACGAAAGGCTGGCGCATCGCCGCCCACGCGAGGAAAATCGTCGACTGGATCGGGTGCAGACGATTGAGGCAGCACGCCGATGCGCGTCCAGGCTTGGGTGTTTTGATCAAACCGCGCGAAGCCACCGGACACGAGCGTGACCCACCAACCGGCCGGCGAAGAAAAAATCTGCCGCACCGCAGCCCCATCGAGGCCCGTGCCCATTGGAACCCAGGTCTCGCCGCCATCCTCGGTCGCGACCAGAGGATCGGGCGCATTCGCTAACACCGCCGCGAGGCGGCGCGAGTCTTGCGGATTGACCGCCAGAGAGATGATGCGCCGGTGATGGAAGCCCGCGTTCGACGCGGTGAAACGGACGCCGCCGTCATCGCTTGCGAGCACGCCGTGCTGTTCGGTTCCCAGCAGTACGCGGGACGCAGCGCCATCGCGCGGCAAAATGAGCAGTGAATTGATGACCCAGTTTCGCGGCGAATCGCGCCGCCACGTCGCCCCGCCGTCCGTGGTCTCCCAGAGTCCTTCGGTGGTTCCGGCATACAGAATGGCAGGACGGGACGCGTCCTGACGAATCACCAGCGTGCGGCGCGAAGAATAAGGAATGCCTTCCAGCTTGCGCCAGGCCGCGCCGGCGGCGTCGCTGCGGTAAATCCCAGAGCAGGCGCTGGCGAAAACGCGCTCAGGGTCCTGCGAATCAAGCGCCAGGCTGAGCACGTCGGAATCGTCAATCATTCCCGCGTGGATGGGAACCCAGGTCTTTCCGCCGTCAACCGTCTTCCAAGGCAGATGAAATGTTCCGACATAAATGATCCGGGAATCTCGCGGGTCCATCGCCAGCGAATCAAAATTGCGCAGTTCGGAATCGCCGGCGGGGGTAATTCTTTGCCAGGTTTCGCCGGAATCGCGCGACAGAAACACGCCATCGAGGGCACCAGCCACGAGCATATCCGGATCCGACGGGGACTGAGCCAGCGCGCGAACCGCGTGACCTGTGAGGCCGGACGGGCGCCAGGAGCGACCGCCATCGGCGCTGAGAAACACGCCGCCGCGTTCGCCGCCCGCGTCAGGCATCCAGGCGGCGGAGTAGATTCGCTGGGAATTTCGCGGGTCAATAATGATGGATGTCACGACTGCGTTTTGATTTTCACCGACCACGCCGCGCGGTTCCCAATCGGCTCCCGCGTCTGGCGACACGAAAATCGCGCCGTCGGTAGAGCCCAGGTACAACGTCTCGGGATGCGCAGGGTCGCTCGCCAAGGCGCGAACGTCCCCACCTGCCGGGCCCAAGGGCCGCCAGGTTTGCGCGCGCGCCGGCAGCGCTATCGCGGATACAAATGCCACCGCTAACACAGCGATAGGGAAAAATCGGAAGGGCCTGCTACACGAAGTCATTTTGGATGCCGGCCGTACACGCCCGAACGAGAAACACTGCGGCGAAAGCGGCGGGAGGTGACAGATTGTATGGATCCCAAGCCCCGGATGGAACCGACTCTGGCGGAGTTCGGCAATACGGGTACTATCTACGAAACCTCTCGCCTACTCACAACCGCCCGCGCCTGTCGCGGGGCGTGTTACTGCTCCCTTTCACCCTCAGAGAATGCAATTAATAAGATGCGCCGTCGGGGACAAAGATTACATCGGTACGGCGGTTTTCCTTGCCCGCGCCGGCTTGTCCCGCGGCAGTGCGAACTTCCACGCGCGACGTATCCACGCCTTTCTTCTCCTGCAGATATTTCTGGCAGCTAGCGCCGCGCTCGGTGGCCAGTCTTTCGGCGTGCGCTTCCTTGGGATCCGCATAACCGACCAGAACGACCTTGGACTTGGGATCGCTTTGCAAGCGCACGGCTACGTCGTCAAGATCGCGTTTGCAGACGTTGTCCGCGCGAGCGCTGCCCGGCGCGAAATCGCAGGCGCTGACCTTGCTCGCCTGCGGCGGGGGAGGGGGCGCCTGCACGGTAACGGCCGTGGTGCAATCGCAGGCGCTGTGCAATTCATTTTCCGCGCGCCCGGTGACGGTGTAGACCCCCGGCGCTAGACCCGAGGTGTCTAATTGGACCACTGACCCGCTGCCGACGACTTGGCCGCCATTCGACTGCCAGGTGAAGCGAATGGCAGTTCCCGACGGATCGTTCACGTTGGCGGTGATCTCCGCACGTTCGCCGGCCAGAACCGTGGAACGATCCGCGGAGCAAGTCATTGTCGGCGCGGCAGGCGCTGGCTTCGGCTGCACCGTCACGTTTGTGGAACAACTGGCGGACTTGCCCGCGCCATTGTCCACTCGGGCTGACACGGTGTAAGTTCCGGCAGCCACACCACCAGAATCCCAGCGAACGTAGGGCCCCGCACCATCCACAGTGCCGCCAGTGGCGGTCCACAGATAGGTCAAGGGGCGACCGTTCGCGTCGGTGGCGTTGGCGGTGGCGGCAATGTAATCGCCCGAACCTTCCAGGACGGAAGGCCGGTCCGCCGCGCAGGCGGCCGTGACGACGTCCAGTGGCAGGGGCTTTTCGGGCCAGTGCGCGACGCCCAGCTTGATGACGAAGCCGTTGCGATCGCGATGATTGGTGAGATCAAGCGAATAGCGGTAGCCGACGTCCAGCGCCGCCCACTTCATGGCGTACAGGCGGAAGCCGATGATGTTGTCCACGGGATCGCGCGCGCCGAACGTGGTGTTCTGGATGCCCTTGCCGACAAAAACCGTGCCGTCGTACTCGGTCATGATCTGAAAGCGCTTGGTGGGGAAAATGAGAAGGCCGGCACCGATTTGCATCTGGTCCGCCAGGTTCAGGACCACGGTTTCGGGCACGCCGCCGATGAGCTCTGTGTAGCTGGAATCGCGCGTGAAGCGGTAAGACCAGTTCGCTGTCGCGGTGATGCCGCCGTGCAAGAACGTCTTGCTGGCCTCGACGCCAAGGCCGTAATTAAACTGGCCGTATTGCACCTGGTTTGCCAGCAGATTCGTGAGGCCCGTCTCGGTCGGGATGAAAAAATCATTGCGAATGGACAAGCTGATGGGCTTGCCGCGCCGTTCGGAGAGCAGGCCAATTTTGAACCCCAGATCCACTTCTCCGACGCCGGAGCCGTTGTGAGAAGCGAACGGAGCATCCTCGACGTAAGCGGGCGCAAAACCGGTGGAGGGAATAATCGAGTTGTAAATTGTGTTCTGATATTGAGGGTTGCCCGCGTTGACGGGGGCCAAGCTGAGCAGGCTGGGCTCACCGACATGGATGTAATCATACGAATTAATCTGAAAGAACAGCGAGAACCAGTTGTTGACGCCGTATCCCGCCGCAGGAATCAATTGCAGCGAGGTGATGTCACCGGGCATGCGCGAAAACTTGTTGACCCCAATGCCCAGGGAAAAACCGTGTTTGGGAAGGGTTTCGCCCGTTTCCAGGGTGAATAAGCCGGGATTGCCGTCCAGCGCGGGCATCGGCGTCCACCGGGGCTGTTCGGAATCTTCATCGTCGCGCCGCAGCCGCTTCGGATGGGATTTAGCGGCGCCGAGGTCTGATTGTCCTGCAGGTGATGGTTGCGCTGCGGCTGGCGCCGAGCTGCCGGGCGCGGCGGGGGCAGCGGACGCGGAAGTCGCGGGCTTCGCGTTTGGATCGCTAGCGGACGAACCACCGGAGGCTGAATTCGCGGACGAGTTTGCAGTGTCGTCCGGATGATGCGGCTTGGCATCATCGGCGAAGCTGGTTGGAAGCACCAAAAGAATGGCCACAGCCAGAATGGCGGCACGTTCTGACAATCTCAAGTTACGCCTCCTCGCTACACTGCCGAATCGATCTGGCGGCGCGCTCGCCGTTGCATTCGACGCCGCGCTCACTCTTGGCCCCGGACGCGGGGCGATCAAAAAAATTTAGGACTCAAAGGGGGCCCAAACGGGAGTTGCGAGCGTGTCCCACTTAAACCTGCCAAACTGGGCGGATTATAATTCACGCGCGTCTGTTCCAGTAAAGTATTTTCTCGGCCTTGGTCCCGGACACCGGGCGCGGCGAGATCGGCGCAGTCTGCCGCACCATCGGCACGGCTGCGAGGAAGATTCCGGGCTGCGTCAGGACTGAGCTACGGAAGTTCTTCCCCGATAGAAACCACGACTATCCGCGGTGCAAGCGCTCCTCGCATTGGCGCGAGCGATTTGCTATAGTCGGCTTAACTGAGTAACCGCTTTCGCCTCCAGCTGAAAGCGCCAAACGAAAATTTGGAGGAGTCTATGAAACGCTGGAGGATATTTCTCATTACGTCCCTGCTGCTCGTTTGTTCGGGTGTCGCTGCCCGCGCGCAGTCGCAAGACCCGGCCCCCCAGAGGCAGGACGCACCGCCCGACGCGGCCTCGCGCGGAACCCGCTTTCTGGTTTCCCTGCAGACCCGCATTTCCACAAGAGAAGATCCCGCCGGAAAGCGGTTCCTGGCCCGCACGCTCGACCCCATCGCGACGGCGGACGGCACCGTGCTGCCAGCCGGGGCGGACGTGCGCGGCCACATTGATAAAGTGCAGCCCGCCGGCAAGGTAGGGCGCGCGCGGCTGTGGCTGACGTTCGATGATATTCGTACCTCGAGTGGCTGGTCGCCGCTGGTGGCAGAATTGATTGACGCTCCGGGAGTTCATTCCATCCGCGTGCTGTACGACCGCGAAGGCGAAATTCAGGCCACGAGCAGCAAACAGGAAGACGCCGCTTTTGCCGCCGCCGAGGCTGCGTTCGTGGGCGCGGAACCGGGGTTTGCCGCGAGAAATAAGAAGGATGCGGCGATGGGCGCGGCCATTTCCGCCGCTACTGCGTTCATGATCACGTCCGGGTTAGGGCAGGAACTGACGCTTCCGCAAAACATGAAGCTGGAACTGGTGCTGGAGCGTCCGCTGTATTTCAGCAGGCTTTGAGAGCGTCGGGAGTCCGCCGCGGCACGCCCGCAGGCTGATTTTCTCGCGAAGCCTCCGCCGCGCCGCCACGATCGAATGGGACCGAGGCTGAAACCGGGTTCTATTGGATTTCACGTGGACTGCTGGTAGATTCAAAGTTCCGATGGCCAACACAAGTTCCAACCAGCAGCGCATCCTGATTGTTGAGGACGAAGACAACGCACGCAAGGGGTACGAAGCCCTGCTGCGCAAGTGGAACTGGGAAATTCTGGGAGTCGGCAGCGGTGAAGAGGCCCTCGCAAAGTTTCAGGAATTTCAGCCCAGCCTGATCCTCGCGGACGTGGAACTGCCCGGCATGAACGGGCTCGACCTGCTGCAGCAACTAGGCGATGAAATCCTACGCATCCCGGTGATTATCATTACCGGGCGGGGCAGCGATGAACGCGTGGTCCAGGCCATCGAAGCCGGCGCCTACTGGTACATCGAAAAACCGCTGAAGCCTCCTGTGTTGCGAGCGTTGCTGGAGCGCGCACTGGGACGCGTGCGGGATCAGCAAGCGGTGATCGCCCTCACGCGCGATCTGCGCGCCGCGGGAAAGCTCGGCACGCTGGTGGGCAAGTCCGGCCCGATGCAGGATGTGATGCGCCAGGTGGAAATCGCCGCGCCCTCCACCGCATCCGTGCTGATCACCGGCGAAACCGGTTCGGGCAAGGAAATGGTGGCGCGTTCGATTCACATGCTCTCGCCGCGCGCCGAACGGCCGTTCGTCGCCGTCAATTGCTCGGCCATCCCGGAATCGCTGATGGAAAGCGAAATCTTCGGGCACGAAAAGGGTGCGTTCACCGGCGCGGCCGAACGCCGCATCGGCTGCTTCGAACTGGCGGACGGCGGCACGCTGCTGCTGGACGAAATCGGCGAAATGCCCGCGCAGACACAGGCCAAATTGCTGCGCGTGCTGGAGGATCACAAGGTTCGCCGCCTGGGCAGCAAGGTTGAAACGCCCGTGGACGTGCGCGTGGTGGCCGCGACGAACAAGAACCCGGAGCAAGCGGTCGCCGATGGACACCTCCGCCAGGATCTGTATTTTCGCCTGAACGTGTTTCACATCCACCTGCCTCCGCTGCGCGAGCACAAGGAGGATCTGGCGCTGCTGGTGGAGCATCTGCTGGCCGATATTTCTTCAAAGCACGAAAAAAAAGTTTCCGGCGTGGGCAGCGACGTGATGGAACTGTTCAAGTCCTACCCGTGGCCGGGAAACGTTCGCGAACTGCGCAACGTGCTGGAACGCTCGGCGATCGCCTCGGATCGCGGCACGATTTTGCGGCAGCATTTGCCGTCTGAATTCGGCCGCGCCACGGCCATGACTACTTCGGGCTTGGGCGGACTGCGCTTCCCCATCGGCACGACCGTGGATGCCGTGGAGCGCGAGCTGATCCTGCAAACGCTGGGCGCGACCAGCCAAAACAAGACGCGCGCCGCGGAACTGCTGGGAATCAGCCTGAAAACACTGCACAACAAATTGAAAGAGTACGAGGCGGGGCGGAGAGATGCGTCTCAGCCTGAAAACTAAATTCACGCTAGCAACTGCGTTGCTGGTGTTGGCCGTCGTAACCGCGGTTTCGGGGTTGTACATCGCGCGCCTAACGCGGCAAACGCTGCGGCAAGCCGACGACCGGGCGCGCTTCGTGGCGCAGCAGATTTACCTGGCCTGCCAGAATTCTCTAACGGACGCCGCAGCCCGCGGCGAATCGCCGGCTTCATCCAGCCCAGCGGACTTGCGGGCGTTCGTGCAACGCGCCCTGGATAACAGCAGCACCTTGAACTCGGTGATGGAATCGGCGATCGGGTATTCGCCGACGATCTACGAAATCACCATCAGCGATCTCGACGGGATCGTGCTGGTGTCGAGCGACGCCAGCCTGCGCGGACAAAAGATCGCGCAGCGGCCGCCGGTGGATTCGCTGGTCCGCGGCGGATTTTTCCAACAACTGCGCACGCTGTACGGCCCACCACTGGTGTACGAAGACTCGCTGCCGTTCAATATCAACGGACCCTTTGGCGACATTCGCATCGGGCTTTCTTCGGTGCTGATTCGCAACGAAATCTCGCCCGGACTGGAATCCGCGGGGTATTACGCGCTGGCGGCGGTGCTGCTCTCGACGCTGCTGGCGCTGATTGTCAGCCGCGCTTCGCTGGCGCCGATTGACCGCATCTCCGCGCAATTGGACCGCATTTCCGCCGGCGAATTCGACCTCGAGCCGGTGCAACGCAGCGACGAACTGGGCGCGGTGAGCACGAAAATCATCGGGATCGGAAAGCAATTACGCGACGTGCGCGAAATTTTCAGCACCTTGCGCGAGAACCTCGATCAGGTTATGGGCGGCCTCGAAGACGGCCTGCTGCTTTTCAACGGCCGCGGGCACGCTGTGCTGGTGAGCCCCTCGGCGGAAAAATTTCTGGGCCGGCGCTCCGAAGTATTGCGGGGATTGCGGGTCAGCGAGATTTTTCCTCCCGGCCATCCCGCGCGCGAGGCGCTTGGCATCCATGGCGACGAGATCGGGCACATCGAAAATGCGGAAATCACTCTCGATGGGCTGCACGGCGCGCAACGAATCGGATTGAGCGCGCAGGTGATTCGCGAGCACGGCATTCCTATGGGCGCGCTCATCACCTTGCGGGACGTGGAATCGCTCGAACGCATCGGCAGCCAACTGCAGGTGTCCGAACGGCTGGCGGCGCTCGGGCGGGTGACTGCCGGGGTGGCCCACGAAGTAAAGAATCCGCTGAACTCCATGCGGCTGTGGCTGGAGGTCCTGAAAGCCAATATGCCCGTGGACCCCGAACCACAGCAAGCGGTGCGAATGCTCGACAGCGAAATTGACCGGCTGGACCGCGCGGTGAAAACTTTTTTGAATTTCACCAAGCCGCTGGAGATCAAGCTGGAGGAAACCGACCTGTGCGCGCTGCTCGACGAGGTGCTGGACGCCGCGCGGCCGACCATCGCCAAGGCAGGCATCGAGCTGCGGGTGGACTTGCCTGCTGAATTCCCTTCCGTGCTGGTGGACGGCCAGTTGATTCACCAAGCCGTACTAAATCTCTTGCTGAATGCGAGCGACTTCACGAGCCCGGGCGGCCGCATTTCGCTGAGCTTGCGCCGCAGCGGCGATTTCGCGGAGATCGCCGTGGCCGATTCCGGAGCGGGAATCTCACCCGAGAATCAGAAGAAGATATTTCAGCTGTTTTTCACCACGCGGCCCGGTGGCACCGGGATCGGGCTCGCGAACACCTTTCGATTTGTGCAGTTGCACAATGGTCGGATAGAATTCGAATCCGAGCCCGGACGCGGGACCACGTTTCGATTGGAATTGCCGTTGGCGCATTCCCTGGAAACGTCGGCGGGGAAACATCGAGATTTCGGACAGCCGTTTGCAGAAGAAAAAAGATAGGGAAATGCCCAGCCGAAAAACAGAATCAGCAATTCTGACGGCCTTGTTGCTTTGCGGGTTGTCATGGAGCGTGGTGGGGTGTGCCG
>JBAQJS010000014.1:0-1932 GCA_049300435.1 Candidatus Acidiferrales bacterium
GCGATCTTTTATCAGCCTCTCCCGTGAGATTTATCCTCGCCATACTCGCCGCGCTGTTCGTCTCTCCGGCGAGCGCGACGGTGATGCAGTCGGGCACCGTTACGCCGACCCACATGGCGTGCTGGACAACGAATGGGGTCATTCAGGATTGCGGAACCGCCGTAAGCTCGTTCCTGACCACGCTCGGAGTCACTGCATCGGGACCAGCTCTTTGTCAGAGCTCGGCTTTGCCAACAGCCGGTGCCTATAATCAGCTTTGCTTCAACACCACGTCGACCGGTGGCGGTTTTACCTGGACGAGCTACAACGGCGCGACCGGCGTGCCATCGATGACAATCAATGGGACGGTGTATCCGTTTCCATTCTCAGCGCCTGGCGGTATTGTTGGTCCCGGTACAACGGTACTGAACGATTTGATGTGTTGGGGCAATACTGCAGGTACGCTGGCCTCGGATTGCGGATTGGCGATCGGCACGCCGACAGCCAACGAACTCCTATATTTTTCGAGCACCAGCGCGATCAGCGCGTTGACCAAGGCCAATAGCAGCGTCTTGGTTTCGAACGGCTCCGGCGTGCCGTCGTGGGCGACGACGCTGCCTTCAGGACTGACTATTCCTGGGCCGACTATTTCGAGCCTCACAATAAGCGGCACAGCGACTGGGCCAGATAGCGGCACTTGGGGATCCGGCGGCATCAACGGCTCGGCAATCGGCGCAACAACCGCCGAGCCAGGATATTTTACGTCCGTCTCTGCTTCGGGACAAATCACGTCGACTCAATCCACAGGAAGCCCGCCTTTTGTTGTCGCATCGACAACGAACGTGCCAAATTTGAATGCCAGCAGTCTTAGCGGCGCGACATTTGCATCGCCGGGAGCAATAGGCAGCGGAGCGGCAAGTGCAGGGACATTTAGCGGTGTTACCGACACCGGCATATCTGGTTCGACGCAGTGCGTTCAAGCTAATTCGTCAGGCGCACTAAGCGGCGGCGGATTACCTTGCGGATCCAGAGTTTATCTGGAAACATTGACCGCTAGTAATTCAGCGACGTTAGGAGACAATGCTGTATTCAGCACCTACAGTGGGTATAGTAGCTATGAATTGGTGTTTATCAATCTTCTTCCTGCTACCACGTCAACAACTTTGGAATTAGAAGTCTATAGCGGCGCTGCATACCAAAATACAAGCTATCTCAATGCTACTGACTATTTTAATGGCTCGGGGGGCGCATTTTCTGCAGCTACCACTTTTCTTCAATTATCGGGTCCGTCCTTGGTATCCAACAGTGGTGCGGGGGTTTCCGGTACAGCTAGAATATATAGTCCTTCTCAAACCGTCAGTCCAAAACAATTTACGGGGCTAACTTCACACCCAGCCACTTCGTCCAGTATAAATACGGTATCGTTCTCAGGATGGTGGAATGGCGGTAACGGCGCTATAACAGGATTTGAACTTTTATTTTCGTCGGGAAACATCGCATCAGGTAGCATTGAGCTATTTGGGATAAAATAAGGAGCGACAAAATGCGACGCGGCATCGTCGTTTTTATTGTCTCGATCTTCCTGATCAGTCCGGCGCTTGCACACCACAGGTATCATCGTGCTCGCGTTGCACCTGACTTCGCGACCGGCCTCGGTTATGGTCTGGCGCATATGATGCACTCAATAGGACCGCGCCCGCGCGCCTGGTGCGGATGGGAGATGCGACGTGAGCTTGGAGTCATGGATCCGGCGTACAATCTGGCGCGCAACTGGTCTCATTACGGCTCACCCGCTGCTGGCCCTGCTATTGGTGTTCTTGTTGTCTGGCCTCATCATATTGGACGCATTTCTGGTGGCGGACCTGGGAATTGGGTGGTGCATTCCGGTAACGACGGCCACGCAGTTCGGGACCGCGTGCGGTCGCTAAAAGGCGTCATAGCTTACAGGTGGCC
>JBAQJS010000015.1:0-24779 GCA_049300435.1 Candidatus Acidiferrales bacterium
AGGTATTACAACGTGTCCAAGAGGATCGGGTTACCCGTCACTCTCAAGATGCGGCATGACGCGCATTATGTGGAGACGCTGACCAGTTTCAGCGGCGCGGCGGTGGGCCGCATGATCCCGACGGACAAAATCCGCCCAAACCCGGAACAGCCGCGCAAGGCGCTGGGCGATTTGCGCGAGTTGACCGATTCGATCCGGGAAAAAGGCGTGCTGGAACCGCTGCTGGTGCGCTTCATTCCGCGCGAGGACACCTACTACATTATTTCCGGCGAGCGGCGCTATCACGCTTCGAAGGCCGCGGGGCTGCACGAGTTGCCATGCATCGAGAAAATCGCGGACGACGCGGAGACCCTGGAGCTGGGGCTGATCGAAAACCTGCAGCGCAAGGATTTGACGCCGTTTGAAGAAGCGGATGGGTTGCAAAGGCTGGCGGATCATTTCGATTACACGCACGACGATATCGCCAAGAAAATCGGGCGGGCGCGGTCCAGCGTCACGGAGACGATGTCCCTGCACGTGATTCCCAGCGAGATTCGCAAGGCGTGCATCGAGCGGGGGATCCTGACGAAATCGCTGCTGCTGCAGGTGGCGCGGCAGCCCACCGAGAAAAAGATGCAGGAGATGGTGCAGCGCATCGCACAAGGCGGCTTGACGCGCGACGAAGCGCGCCGCGCGCGGCAGCAAGAAACCGAATCCGCGCCGCGGCCGCAGCCCTTCCTCTTCGATTATCGCGCCGAGGACGATTCTTTCCACGTGCGCGTGCAATTCCGCAAGAGCCAGGTGAGCCGCGAAGAGCTGGCTGCGGTGCTGCGCAAGATTTTGCGCGAGATCGAGTCCGGAAATATTTCTTCCTCCGCGGCGTAGGCGGCGGGTTCGCCGCGGCAGGAAAGTTTTTGATCTCTGCTCCGGGATTTGTGCGCCGCGGACTACGAACTCTTTCGCCGACCATGGCTCGCCTGCGATCCTGAACCTTGATGGACCTGTTGCCACAGCACGTCGCAATTCTGGAGCGGCTGTACGCGCGCGGATTTCAAATCGTAGCGTTTCCCATGTACGCGAATTATCCCGGCATCCGCAAAGGGAATTGCGCGGCGCTGCTGGCTCCGGCCGCGGCCGGCGGCTTGCAAATTTACGGAACGGTGGCGTATCTGGTGGGCGGCAATTTCAGCGTTCGGGTGCAGCGGGATGGCCGCGAGTACTTCGTGTGGAAGAAAGAGCAGGTGGAAGCGAGCCGCGAGCGGCTGACGGAACTCGATGCTTTCGCGGCGGAATTGAGCGAAGGGCTGTTGCCGCAAACCTGACAGGCACTCTGGGCGGCGGGTATGGTGCAAGCGGCGCCGAATTTCTTGCGCGGGCGCGCTTGGGCTCCTCCAAATTGGCAGTCACGCCTGGGAATCCGCGGCAGGGAATTCTTTGAATCCTGCGCCGGCTCTATGTTCATCTACTCCTCTAGAATTAAATGGCCACCGAACCGGTTCCCGCGTTGATCGAAACAGACGGCACGGAAATTCCCGCACCGGCGCACGCGCACATCAACCGGGTTCGCGTGGTGTTTTCCTTCTTCGCGATCAACTTCATCTGGGGCTCCACCTATCTCGCGGTGCATTACGCGGTCGCGACGATTCCTCCGCTGTATGCGGCCGGGTCGCGCCATCTGACTGCGGGGCTGATCCTGCTGGGCCTGTGCATCCGCAAGAGGCTGCGGCCCACGTGGGCGCAGGTGCGCGCGGGATTCGTGATCGGGTTTCTCTTCTTCTTCATTGGCCACGGGACATTACATTGGGGATTGGTGCGCGTACCGTCCGGGCTGGCCGCGCTGCTGATTGCCTCCGAACCGATCTGGGTGTTTCTGCTGTCCGAATGGGCCGCGCGCCGGTGGGAGGTGAACGGAGCGCTGATTTCCGGCGTTACGCTGGGACTGGCGGGCGTCGCGCTGCTGATGGAGGGGAGTTTCGTCGTGGCCAAGCCCGGGGCATTCGTGAGCGCCGTGGCCATCCTCATTGGGGCGTTCTCGTGGGCTGCGGGGATTGTCTATTCGCGCCGTTCGGTGCTTTCCGGCAGCCCGTTGCTGCTCTCGGCGCTATCGCTGCTCTCGGGCGCGCTACTTTTGCTGACGGCGGCCACGCTGAGCGGCGAATACCGCGGGTTTACGTTCGCCGGGGTGGCGACGCGCTCCTGGATTGCGCTGGGCTACGCGATCGTGTTCGGTTCGGTGATCACTTTTTCGGCGTACAACTGGCTGCTGGACCACTATTCGCCGACGCTGGTGTCCACGCACACCTACGTGAATCCGATCGTCGCGGTGCTCCTGGGATGGCTGCTGGCCGGCGAGAAGATTACGCCGCTTGTGGCCGTCGCAGCCGCGATGGTGATTGGCGCGGTGATCCTGGTGGATCGCGGCACGGCGCGCCTGCATCGCGTCTGAAACGGCAGGCCGCCCTGCGTCATAAAACTTTCACGCGAGGCAGTTGAATTCGGCGCCATCCCATCGCACACTATCCGCATGACCGCATCCTACGACATCATTTGCATCGGCGCGGGCCCCACGGGCCTTGCGGCCGCCATCGAAGCGAAGTTCGAAGGGTTGCGCGCGCTGGTGATTGACAAAGGCTGCCTGTGCAATTCGCTGTTCCACTATCCGGTGAACATGTCGTTCTTCACCACTCCGGAGCGCATGGAAATCGGTGAGTTGCCCATGACCACCGCCGGCGGCAAGCCCACGCGCGCCGAGGCGCTGAAATATTACCGGCGGGCGGTGGAGCATTTCGAAATCGAAGTGCATCAGTACGAAAGAGTCGAGCGCGTCAGCGGCCACGACGGGGCTTTCCTGGTGCACACCGTGGATGCGCACGGCAAGGCGCAGGAATATGGCGCGAAGAAAATCGTGGTGGCGACGGGATTTTACGATCATCCCAACTTTTTGCGGGTGCGCGGCGAAGACCTGTCGCACGTCTCGCACTATTTTACCGAGCCGCACCCGTACTGGAATCAGGAGGTGGTGGTAATCGGAGGAGGGAATTCGGCGGCGGAGGCGGCGCTGGATTTGTTTCGCGCGGGCGCGCAAGTGACCATCGTCCACCGCGGCGGGGAAATGGGCCGAACCCTGAAGTATTGGGTGAAGCCGGACATCGAGAATCGCATCCGTTCGAGCGAAATCCGCGCGATGTTTCACACCCATGTGGTGGCCTTCGAACCGGGCCAAGTGCTGGTGAGAAACGGGCGTGACGAGCAGGCCGTCCCGGCCGTTCAGGTATTCGCGTTGACCGGGTATCACCCGGATTTCGAATTTCTGGAGCGGTTGGGCATTCGCCTGTCGCGCACCAATCGCAAGCCGGATATTGATCCGGAAACGCTGGAAAGCAACGTCCCCGGAATATATCTCGCGGGCGTGGTGATCGGCGGCGACGATACTTCGCACATCTTCATTGAAAATGGACGCTTCCACGGGCGCCAGATCATCGCCGCCATCACCGGCAAGGGCAAGCTTTCCGACCAGGAGCCCGTGGCCCCTCCCGGCGAATAGCCAAGTCTCATGCGGGCGCTGAATTTGTAGCCGCGAGCGGTCACGACCGGGTGGGTGCGGTGATCGGTCGTTGCACGGCGCCGACTGTCTTGACCGCCCCGCCGGACGAATCCACCTGCACCTCTGGGTGTAACACTTCCTGCACGGTATTTCGGGCTTTCGCTTGACCTGTCAGCACGGCGAGTGATACCACTACGATAATTAACCCAGATGTTTATTACTGCGGGTCTAAACGGTCGCCGACCGTTGTCACTTCGGTGGCAGCGCTCGTTGCCGCGCATCTCCGCAGCGCCGGGGGGCTCTTATGCGATGTCTGCGATTTGCATTTATCATTCTGGCTTTGGCCTGTGCTGCGACGATGACCTCAGCCCAAGACCAGCCAGACGGCCCAACCAATGAAAGGGCCCAGAAAATCTAGAAGGAAGGATTGCAATACCTGCATCAACAGGATATCGCCGCGGCTCTCGACAATTTCAAGAAAGCCGACAAGCAGGATGGCAACCACTGCCGCGCGTGCCAAAAACAGATGATCAAGTACGGCGTCGAAGCCGGCGATTGGAAGACGGCCGAACTGCCCGTGCAGGAGATGGTGGGGGAGGCACAGGGCGCGCGCGATACGGCCCTGGCGCATTATGAATTCGCGGTGGTGCTCCTCTCCGAGGGTGTGCAAAAAGACAAAGACGAGTGCTTCACTCGCGCCCACGACCAGCTCACCCAAGCTCTCGCCGCCTCCGCGAATTTCCCGGGGGCTCTTTTCCTCGATGGCACTACTCTTGCCCGCCTGCAGCAAGACGATGCCGCGAAAGCCCGCTTTGCGGAGTACCTGAAAATCGCGAAACCGGACGACCCCGACCGCCAACGCGCCGCTCGCTACATCAGCAATCCCGGACTGGCCCGCGCCCGCATGGCCCCTGCCTTCGCCATCACCACTCTGGACGGCCAGCACGTTTCCATGGACGATCTCCAGGGCAAAGTAGTTCTGCTGGATTTTTGGGCCACCTGGAGCGGGCCCTGCGGCGAAGCGTTGCCGCATCTTCAGGAAATCGCCAAGAAATTTCAGGGCCAGCCTTTGGTCATTCTCAGCGTGAGTCTGGATTCCGACGAGCAGAAATGGAAGGACTTCGTCGCCCAACACAAAATGACCTGGCTGCAATATCGCGATGGAGGGTTCAACGCCCCAGTCGCGAAGTTGTTCAATGTCAGCGCCATCCCGCACACTTTCACCATTGACGCGGACGGCGTCCTCCAGGACGAGCAGATTGGCGACGCCTCCATCGAAGGCAAGCTGAAAAAGCTCGTGGCGCAATCCCGCGCGCTGCAGTCTGGCGAAACCCCGGCAAAATAATACCGCCGCCCGGTTTTGCGTTGTGTTGGTAGGGGCGCTGCTTACTGCGCCCATCTTTGCTCGGCATCACGTAATCCCACCACAAGGTCATCCACGCGGAAGTCGGGGCGCGCCGGAACGCGCGGCGTCAGCTCTGCTGAAGCAAGTGGCAGTTGCGTGGCACAGGCGGTTCAGATCGCAGCGGATTTTTGCATGAGGTGCAGCGCCAGCGCCAAGTTGGCTTGCGTCCACGCCAGCGGCACGTGCGGGTTGGGAATCCATTTCTCGTGCCGGAAGAAATAAAGTTCCGGGCACTGGGCTGCGTCGCTTAGTTGTTTGAGCGAGCGATTAAAATGGTGAACCTGTTTTTCGCGGGCTACCTCGTTGTGACGGTCCGCGAGAAACCTCTTGCCGTAAATCACCGAAAGTAGGGGATCGAAAATGCACCATTGCGCCTCGAATCCGGGGCGCAGCTTGGCGTTGCGCAGCGCGACGTTATTACTGAAATCGCCGCTGAGCTGCTCCGCGCTGAACCAATCCGGATAATCCTGGCCGTAGTAGGAATCGCCAGCGTAGCGCAGGATCCCGATCTGTCTTTCCAGGTCGGAGTGCACCACGCGCAGCACCGCGTCCCCTTGTTCGGGCAGCAGAACGTCTGCGGGATGAATCAGCAGCAGGACGGCGGAATCGGCGAGGCGTTGCGGCGGCGATTCGAACGGCAGAGAGCGCTGCAGCCTCTGCATTCCTTCACGAATCAAATCCTCGACAACTTTTCCGATTCCGTCGCCGTCGAGGGCGCTGTTCGTTTTCATCCACGTTTGCATCGCGCGCAGTCCGGCGAGTACCGCGCCCACGCTCGAGCTATTGATTTTGCGATCTTCCTCCCACGCGCCGCTGTCGGGATCGTTCCAGAATTCGATCGCGCGAAAATATAAAGGGAACAAGCGGTAGAGCGCGAATTCCGCCGGGTCCAGAGGCAGGTGGCCGGCATTCGCCAGCACGAAGCGCAGCCACAGAACGTATCCCAGCGCGTCGTTTTGCGCGTGCGACCACTTCTCCGAGGTTCCACCCAGATTGAAGCGCACGTGCGGCCGTTCCTGCACGTCCTCTTTCGCGGCAGGCTCCGCGATAATTTTGCGGAAACGCGCTTCCTGCGTGCGCATCAAGCCGGTCAGGCCGATAGCGGTGTTGACGGCAGTCCGCACATCGCCGCGCCCCAGGAAGGAACTTGCAATCATCACGTTGTCACGCAGCCACAGATCCTGATAGCCGGTGGCGGAAGTCTGCGCCATGCCGGAAGCCGCCGTGAACAACCCATTCGCCTGCGGCCGGAGCGTCAATGTGCCGCGCGCCTGAAGAAATTCCTCCAGCCGCGCCAAATCGGCCGAAGAATAATCGCCGCCAATCAGTTTCTGAACTGGAGATTGAGCATCCATCGTCCACCGCCGGAGCAAGGCATCACTGTGGCGGATGATACCACTGCAGTCGCGCACGCAGGGGTTGCCGGTGTTTTTTCGGCTATTCCCGGCCTGCGAGAGGGGAGCCGTTATTCGGAAGGTCCCCGTCCCCGCGGCGACCAGCACCGGAAACGCGCGTCACTCGTTCGTAGCCAACGACAGAGAAATATTCAGATGCTACTCTTGAACGGTTCTCCGCCATCGGCGGTTTGCCTGCCTTCGCCGACTCTGCTAAAGTGAACCTCGATGGCGTCCCTCATCCAGGAAGTCGGCGAGACATTTTTCACGCTCTACAAGGGCTTCAGCGTGACCCTGCGGACTATGTTCCGCAAGACGACCACGGAGAGTTTTCCGGATGTGCCCCCCAGCGTGCAGCCGCGCTACCGTGGCATCCACGTGCTGCAGCGTGACGAGCACGGCTACGAAAAGTGCGTAGGGTGCTTCCTGTGCGCCGCCGCGTGTCCTGCGAATTGCATCTACATTGAAGCTGCGGAGAATACGGCCGCCAATCGCATTTCCGCGGGTGAACGCTATGCGAAGGTTTACAACATTGACTACTCGCGCTGCATCTTTTGCGGCTACTGCGTGGAAGCCTGCCCGACCGACGCCATCACCCACGGCCACAGCATCGAGCTGGCGCCTTACGACATCAACGCGCTAATCTATCGCAAGGAACAGCTGCTCGAGTCCTGGCCCCCGACCGCGAAAAAATCCTGAGTTTGGAGCGTGCGCGTTGCTGTCGCTGGAGCGCGGAAGCTCCGCTCTCGCGACTTGCGGCTTGAAGCTGCTGCGCAAGTTTTCGTCCCTGGAATGCTCCGGGGATTCGGGTTCTCAATTTCGTCGTGGGCGCGAGGATGACCGCGACAAGGCATTCGATCGTCTTGTTCTCGCTGAAATCGCGGCGACTCACGGATCGCGTTTTTTCAGTCTTTGCGGCTGCCGCGACTCGCACGACGCCGCAGCACAACTGAGTTGGCCTGCATGAGGTCATCAGGGCCGTACGGTCGCGCAAAGAGCTCGGACGAGCTTGCTGCGACAAGATCCAGCCTTTCCGCGATAGGAAGTCGAGGTCTTCAGCGTGTGCGGTCTGTGGCATTACCAGATCGTTGTTGTGGATTCGCCCCATCGGCCGCCTACGGTCACCACATGCGGTGACGCAGCGCAAAATCGGACGCGGATTTTCCGCATTAACGATGCCCCACCTCGCGGCCAATCTGCAAACGCGCCCTCCCTGCATGCTCCCCAGTGCCTGCACGCTCCGCAATCTCTCCGCTTCGTCTGCCGACGATCCTGCAGCTGTGCAGGTCCTGCACGCGCCGATTCGCTCCCGCTGCGAACCGTACGCCCGCGAGGCTCGCAGTTTCGTCATTCGCTCAATGCTTTCGCGAGTATTGTCTTAGCAGCATCCGCAATCTCGCCGTTTGGTCTCACGACGGATCCGCGCATCGCGGTTTCCGCACTCTGTGCATTGTGGCGGCCTCGGCTCGCTTCGACTCCGCGCGGAGTGCAGTCTTGCGCACTGTGTGACACTGCGGTTCCGTCTCGCTGTGAATTCACCCGTCGAGCTCTCGGCCTTTCGTCCCGCGACCAAGCGACGCCACCGTACGTCGTGATAAATCCCTACGATGGCTTGGCGTGTCCAGTACATCGTGACGCTGTCGCACGCCCGACTCGCACTCTCTGTATCAAATCACTCGGCGCTGAAAACGAGCCATCGCCGTGCTCCGTCGTCTCGAACTCGAGGTGTAGCGGGGCGATTGGGCACACCGGTTCGACGTCTCGCGCCTAAACGGTCCATCGTTCGAACACCTCGCTCCCCGTCGCGTCGCATCCCCGCAACCGAAAGTCGCGGCGTGCAACTCTTTCGCGTCAACCGTCCCAAGCTCTCCGACTCATCGCAGAAGCAACGCAACTCACAAATCAATGAACAGAACTCGATGACACCAATCAGCAGCCTGATGCTCCAGCACCCTTCCGAGAATTTGTAGAGTATGGTCGGGAATACGCGGTGGGGATTCGGCTGAACTGCGGGGGCGCGCAATTGGATGGCGGGCGAGAAGTGGTTGGCGTGCGAGGCGTTGAGTGCGGCTTGACTTGCAATTGCGAAGCGAGATTTGGCGGAAGCGTTTGCGCGAGCGTGGCGATGCTGTTCGGGGCGCGGAGCGGTCGCAGACTCGGAGGAACGGATGCGGGTTCGGCGGGTACAGCACGACGCAGTTTGTGGCGGGTGCGAGGGCTTGAACATTCCCAGCTTCTTGAATCGGCGCGGGAGCCAAGCGGAGCTGTGCCCATGAACGGTGTTACGCCGCTCGTACTTATGTCGCCGTCGAGCGAGCTGGGAGCGCGACGCGATCGCGGAAGCACCTGGCACTGGCGAAGCGTGGGAAGTCGAGCAGAGCCGCACCGACGTCGCAGGTTGCGAAACCGCCGCTCAAATCGGCGCTTCCGAAGATGCGGTCGGTGCGTGATCGAGGAGAAAGACGGCGCGGATTTCGAGCGTCGGGAATACCGGGATTCTGGCTGATGACCTAGTTACGAGGCCGCGACTTGAATCTGCGCCCAGCAAGCTGGCTATGGCGCGTGATCGCAGGCACCGGCGGCCGCTCTTGACGCGTTGCGCTGCGATACTTGACCTGCGTGCGGCGTCATCGGGTGAAACGCTTGGAGCCAGCTCGGTAGCACGAAGATGACCTACGGTGCAGTCAAGGCAACGCGTTCGACGATGTAGTAGCGCATTCGGTCGCGAAAGCGCCCGTGGCCGGCGTTTTTGTAATCGTTATCGTGGCTGATTCTCACGTGGGCTCGGAAATCTGAGCAACGGCCCACGCGCTCGCGGTTGTGGAAGGCGCTGGAGCAGGGCATTTGGTTGGCGCGGTAACAGTCGGGCGGGTGCCGGCACGGAGGGCGACAGACCGTGACGCAAGCGGACATTGCGACAAAGCAGCCGGATCAGCGAGGGGCGTACGCGTTGGCGCGAGGTACATGCGCGGCGAACGGGGCTTGCTTCCATGCCGACTACGCACACGCCGCCGCCGCGAGCCGAAACGGAAGATACGCATGGGCGGGCGACAAGCACCGGGCGCCAGAATGTAACGCGGCGCGCCGGCGCGTACCGAGCGATTGCGCGGTGCACTGCGCACACCGTTCGAGCGATTGCAGAGCCACGGCCGCGTTCTGCGAAACCGTCAGACGCGCCGAGGGCTCGGGAAATATCTCATCCGCGGATTCGCGGCACGCGGTGGCGGCCACGGATTTCGCGGCCGAAGCGGTGTTCGCTGCAGCCGGCGCGCCGTGGCGGAAAGGAAGCGGCGCGTCACGCTCGGAGGCTCCGTGCGCAAGCCCGCGCAGGGCGAATTCCGGCGCAGCGAGCGCCGGAGCTATTTGTTCACCGGAAGCGGACTCGCCGTCGCTTGCGGCGCGGCAATCGCGAATCCAGCGCGCCAGGCGCGCCTCGATCTCGAATTCGATCCATTCCTCGACGACGTCGCGCAGCTCCCTACGGAGGCTGCAGGCCTGGTCACGACGAGCGAGTTCAAAACCTTCGAGGCAATGCTGCGAGAACGTCAGCAACGACTCAAATGATGGGTGTGAGCTGGGCATGGGCCGGTCCTCCCCGGGTCGAAGGCTCGCGGGATGCGAGACAGGGACGGAACAGTAACAGATAGACTATATGCACTGATAGTACCCTAGCGGGAGTACTTGATGAAAAGTGCAAAAACGGGACGGCGCAACATCCCGGGTGGGCAACGGGGGCGGTCCTCAGGATGCGCCGACCCCGGCAACCTGCGCGGTTTACGCAGGGCATTCGCGCGCCGGCACGCATGAGCCACGAGCAACGCTTACGAGCAGGCGGGATCGCGCGGAGAACGCGCGTGATTCTACCGATGTCGGAGCGGCGGCTCAAGGAGGGCCCATGTCCGAAGAAGCGGCACAACCCGGCGTGAAAGCGAACGCTTCCGGTCGCAAGAGTTCCTGCGACGAGCTAGCCCGGCGGCGGCAGATCAATCGCGAATCCATGCGCCGGCGTCGCGCGGATCCGGTGCGCTGGGCGCAAGATCAGGAGCGACGCAAGAACAGCGGCTCCGCAAGCAGCGATTCTGCGGCCCGCGGTCCCAGCATCACAGCGAAGCCCGCGCAACGGATTTGCGCGCTCTGCCATCAGCGGCCCGCGGTCGAGGACGTTACGCGGCTGGAGCCCTCACGTACGGCCACTGGCGGATACGCGAAAGTACGGCTGCCGTACTGCGGGCGCTGTTGACAGTCGGGTTTTGACCCGCGCGCGGCCCGCCGCAGGGCTCGCCGTGCGTTCGACGTAGAAGAAGAAACGGGCGGCGCAACCGGCCGCAGCGCGTATGCGTGAAAAGAACTACAACACGGGGCTGCGAGGGGTGCTGTTCGAAGCGCGGCACTATGCGCGGATGGGCTCGGCCATCTGGTTGTACGGATGGCTGGTGCTGCGCCAGACGCATCAGACCGGAACGACGGGATGGGTCCTGGGCGGCGCGCCGATCACCTATCGCGAGATCGAGTGCGAAACCGGATTCAACCAGCGAACGCTGGAGCGCTGGATGAGCTCATTGCGGCGGCACGGATACATCGTGACGGAAACCGCGCCCGGCGGCGTGATTGTACGGATACTCAAAGCCAAGAAACACCTGCTGCCCGCGCACGGTGGAAATCCCCTGGAAAGCGCCCGCAAAGTTGCGGAGGGCGTACGCAAAGTCGCGGAGAGGGGCCCGCAAACCTGCGTAGCGAATCACGCACAAAACCCCGCGAATGCGCGCGTTGCGGAGGGGATAGGTAGTTCATCGGTAGTAAGAATAAAAGAAGAAGAGCAAAACGAAATTCACAGGGGTGTGGAAAACCGCGCGCATCTTGCAAACGCAGAAGTAATTCAAGACTGCGAACAGCAGGAATTCCGGCGCCAGTTCCGCAACGCCCTGCAGCAGCACGACCTGAAAACCTCCTGGCCAGACAAAACGAAAAACATATTGCCCAATCAAGATTCCCGCCAGTCTTGGAATCAAAGCCAAACGCCGCGTCCCATCGAAAACCAAAACCAAGGGCCCGCCGCCATACAAGCGGCGCGGCCATCCACGCAACAGACTTTTCCCTGGCAGCTACGGGAGCGCATGCGCCTGCTTCGCGCCGAACGTGACGAGGGCGTGCGCCGCGAGCTCGCCGTGGGAACTGGCCCGGAGGCGCGACGCCCATGAAGAAACGCTGGAAATTGCGCAAGGAAGTAAGCCACGGGGGTGTGATTCCCCGGGGATGGCGTATGGCGTGGTACGAACCGCGGCGGCGCGTGGGCGTGTATTACCCGGCGCCGCTGCACTGGCTGCTGCGCGCGGGACGCGAAATGATTTACCGGGTGCAAATCGCGGTGCAAGCGCCAGCCCTCGAACGCGGCGAGGTTTTCCAGATGCAGCGCGCGCATCGCGAACGCGAACGGCTCGCGGAAGAGTATGCGCGCGGCTACATGGCCGGCTGGCGCGAATGTTTTCAAACTTGCTTGTCCGCCGTGGAGGACGAAGTGGCGCGCGTGGACGATGCCTGGGAAGTCGGCTCGTTCTTCCCGACGGCGCCGAAACCTCCGGGCGCGGAAAACTGAGTGGGGCGTGGTGGCGATTCGCCGAGCGGCATTGCGCTCCGGGCGCAAGATCTCGCGCACGTCCGGAATGCAGCGCCGCCGCGGAAACAATGTCCAGCGCGGGCGCGGAGGAATCATGAAAGCCACGGAAATCTTCGATTCTTGTTACGGACGCTACCGCAGCCTGCACGAATGGCTGGAGGACACCACCGGCAAAGTCCGCGCGGTGGATCTGGAATCTCCGGCGTCCGGATATTCCTGGCGCCCGGCGCGCGGACGCGCCTGCGAATTCCTGGCGGATTTCGAGCGCATCGGCCGACTATCGTTGCGCCGGCCGCAGTGGAAAGGGCGGCTGAAGCTTTTCGAGATTTATTTTCTGCACAGCATGGAGTACCGCAATGCTATCAAGCTGGTGGGCGTGGCTGAGGGCACCTTCGATTACTGGATACAGGAAGTGAAGCGTTCGGCAGGCCGCGAGTATTCGCGCTGCGGGCTCTTTCCGCCGTCACGCTATTTTCATTCATGATGAACGGTACGACGCCGCGCCCGCCGGCAGTATCGCAGCGCGCTGAAAACGCACGGGCGCGCTACGATTTTCGGGAACCGAGGCGAAACAGTTGCTTGAACAGCGAAATCCCGCCGGTGAACGGGATGGCGACGATATTTTTCAGCAGCGCGGTGCGCTGGTCGTGCCTTTCGTCAAGGACATCCTGCGCGGGTTTTTTGGCGGTGACCACCGCGCCGATGTACTTCACGAAATTGATGCCGCATTTCTCGCAGGTGACGCCGGTGCGCTGCTTATTGCCGCAAGAGGGGCACTCGTAGCGCATGGTCATGTGGCAGCGTTGGCAGAAGCGCGCCACTTCGCGGACGGCGGCGCCGCATTTCGGGCAGGGAATTGTGGCCTGCGGAGCGGCAGGCGCGGGATCCCAGGGCGCGGCTATGCTCGCGGGGCGCGGCGCAGCGCCCGACTTCGCAGCCGTTTGCGTGGCGTCAGGGGCGGCAGCGGGCGCGCCAGCCTTCGCGCCGGCGTTCGCGGGCAGCGGTCCAGGACGATCCGAAGCTGAACTTCCGGGCATAGCTCATCTTAACGGCACCGCCGCGCGGATTGGCCCGCGGCGGGGCGGGTTGCTTCCGCGGCGTTACCCTGTTCGCCCGTACAGGTGGCTGCATGCGCGGCCGCGCGCGCGGCACGCGATCATCCGGCACCATTCGGGTCGGACACGACGCCCACCATCGCATAGTCCTGCAATTGATTGCCGGTCGTTAAATTCAGATTGGCCGGCCGATACGCCGCCAGTTCCGCAATCCGCACCTGCACGCTATTGGCGAGGCAAGCGCCGGGCGGTATGGTCCGCGCGCGGGGAAAGCCGTAGAAGAGCTGCCAGGAATCGTGCAGCGTGTCAGCGCTGTGCTTGGGATCGAGTGGCAGGCGATACGGCGCGATCGCCGGTTCGTCCAACTCCAATTGGTGTTTTAGCGCCTTCGCGAGCATCCAACCCATGGCGATGTCCGACAATCCGGTTTCCGCGTAGCCGCCGCCCACGTCGCTGTGCACGCCCGAGAACCACACCTGCTCCACAATCTGCTCGGGCGGCGCCGCGGGATTGGGTTGCCACAGCGTGGGCACGAATTCACGACGGCGTTCGTCAATGGAAAGCGCCTGGTAGGCGGCCTCAATCGCCGGATTCAACGAGGTATTCAGGAAGCCGTACTCCTTCTCATCGAAAACCGAAAAGAGAAAGCCGGGAACTCCCAGCGCGCCCACCGTGTCCCACACGCCGATCAGCGCGATGGTCGCCGGCTGGTTGCCATAATTGGTTTTCAAATTGGCGAGCAACGTGTCGCGTTTATCGCCGTCGGTGCAGCGGTAAGCCGCGAAGGCATCGGCCACCGACTGTGAAGTAAAACGCTTCGCGTCCGGAATTCCACAAATCGCCAGCATTCCGGCGAGGCTGCGCGCGGTGTAAGCGCCGCGGCTGAATCCGAAAAGGAAAATGCTGTCGCCGGGCACGTACACGTGCGCGATCGCCGTGTAACCGTCGCGAATTTTGCCGAACAAGCCCTCGCCCATCGCGCCGCCCAGCAGGTGCGAGACGGGATTGCCGTCGGCGCCCACGCCGTCGTCGTAGTAAGGGAACTGCGTGGCGGAGTGCAGCAGCGCTTTGAACAGCTTATAGACGTTGGTGTCGGCTGCGGCCACCGTGCCGGGATTCACGGGGCGTTCCCAGGTGCCATCTGCGCAAAAAACAATCTTCTTGGACATGAACGCCCTCCTGGCAGCGAGCTTTGCTGCGGCAAAGCCAGCGCGCTGCGTGCGATGGGGCCCAATGCGTTCGGAATGGAATACTGTGCGCGCAAGTATATAACGGATAATCGAGCAGGGAGGCGGCTTCAAAGCGCGGCGGTGGAAGCCGGACGGCGGGCCGCCGGGACAGCAGCGTTAGCGCGAAGGCAGCGGTTCGGACACCGCGCGAACCGCGGCCGCCGGAGCCACGCCCGGCGCCGGCAACTTCGAGCGAATCAGCGATTCGATCTGTTTCCACACGCGCGGATCGCACTCGATTTCGATGTGCGAGCGCATAAAAATGCGATCCCACCAGGGATAGGCAGGGCAGCGGATCGGGTGCGCGTCATAGCTCTCGCGGAAATTTCCCAGGATGCGCGTGCGCGCGGGATCGTCGGCGCGGATGGTGGCGCGGCCGTGCAACAGGCCGTCGCTCTGGTAGAAATTCACCGCTTGCGCCACGTTCGGGGGAATCAGGCCGTCGTCCTCGCCGTTTTTTTCCACGCTATCCACCTGCACGGTCAGCAGCACCGGGATGCCGTCGCGATTGAGCTGGTCGGCCAGAGCCACGGTTTGCGACCCGCCCCAGCTGTGACCGTAGATCACCACGCGCGCGTTGCGCTTTTCTGCCGCGGAGAGCGCGCCGTCGTGATTGGTATCCAGCAGACGCAGGACCACTTGGTGCGCCTGGTCGCCTTGATGATTTTCGAAGGTGTTCACGTACACGCCCGAGGGGTATTCGTCACGGAGGCGCGCGGCAAGTTGCACTCCGCTGTGCACCGGATCGTCGCGCCGCACGAAGCCGCCCACAAAGCCGATGACGATGATCTGCGGATTTGCCTCCGGCGCGTTGCTGCCGCCGCTCGTCGCGCTAGCGGGCACCGCGCTGACTGAAACCGCGGATGGGTGAGCCGGGAGCGCATCGCCGTTGAAGAGCACGATGGCGAGGAAAATCGAAAACAGAAAAAGGGCCGAACGCATCGTTTTCCCTGCGGTGATCCCCATAATATCACAGTGACGCGAGGTGCGATCACACAACGCGCGGCGCCCGCTGACGTGCCTTGGCTTGCAGTGGAACATGTTCCGCCAAATGGTACGGAACCGGCCGAACCGCTGCCCGGGGAGCGTGCTGCGCCGAGACGGAAGTGACCTGCGGCATTCCGTGCGAAACTGTCCGACGAGTGGAAGCACCGACGCCGGTCGCTCGCGCGGGTTAGGCGAGCTTCGGACCGCACGTTATACAGTCGCGGCGACAGGAGGCGCGAGTCCCGTGGCACCAGGCCGATCCGGGCTCCGGGCTCCGCGCGTGCTGCACACATTAAGGCATCCAGTGTGTTATAAGCAAGATACAAGGGGTCACCGCCAGCATGCCCCTCTCACGCGCGCGGCGCCAAACTGGTGCTAGGACTTCACGCCCGCATGTGCTATGATCATAGTGCAACCGATGGCAACGTGAAGTATAACTTTAATAGTCTGAGGGGACCGGCGAAACCTTTCGCTAGGTAGCTGCGTCTAATTTCAACATGAGCAAAGAACAACTGAAGGGCAGTGGACGTCTTGTCCCGACGCGCTTGACCGGCGTCGAGTACAAGGTGAAGTATGGCATCGAACTCACCGAAGAAGCCAGGGAGCATGGCGGCGGATGGGGAGCGGCGCGCGGTGGCCGGTGGACCCGGTGTTCCGTGCGTGCGGCGCACCATCACCCGATTCCGGATGGCAGCTATTTCCTCCATGCTGATGACGGCCGCGTGCACCAACTGAAATCCGTGGACGGTCAGTGGCAGTACCTGGCCATCATCTAGCAGGCATTCACCCCAGCACACGCCTTGGTGGGTAGTGCGGATTTTCGCACGGTGTCGGGGTGTGTCTGCGTTCCTCCCGCCTTGGCCCCATCGCGTTAAACAGCTCCGTATGCCTGCGCGCCTATTTACTCCCGCTGATTTCGTTGGTCACTTTGCCCTGCGCGTCGAGGAATTGAATCACCGGATCGCCCGCCCCGTTGACGCGCACAATCAGCCGGTCGCGTCCCTGATCGTCCTTCAGACGCAATGACGCGGATTTATCCGGCGACCGGCCCAGGTAGATGCGATTTGCGTCCCCCGTGTGCGTGGCGAAGAATTTCTTCCACTCCGCGTCCTGCTGCTCTTTGGGTAGTTTATCTATAAGCAGACTGGCGTCGTAGGCCTGTTGGATGGGATAGTCGCCGCGTTCGCCGATGCGAATGGCGGAAAATGCGTCCTGGTCCTCGCGGCCGGAATCTACCGCGAAAATCTGGTCCTGTTCGTACTGATCGAAGCTCAAGTGCCCGTGATTCTGCACTTTGCCGTCCTTGTCTTTCAGCCCTCCCCAGATCAACCCGCCCATCTCCGAAGCCTCGTCGTTCATAAACAGCATGCCGGCGGCGTCGCGCCGGTCCGGCCGCGCATATTCCTTGCCGCGCATGAACGTTCCGGGAAACTCGGCGCGGTCGGAAATAATCAGCCGGGGAGTTCCATCGGGCTCGATAAAATTGATGCGGTGCACGCTGATCTGGTCGAACGACTGGTTCCGCGCCGCCGCGAATCCGCCTAGGACCGTGGCCGCGAAGACCACCGTAAGGACTCCGGAATAGATTGCGAGACATCGCTGGCCCGAAAGAAATTTCATACGTTCCTCCTGGGGCATGTGCCCGTACGGTTTATACTCGATTCGCGTGCGGCGAGAAGCGAAATCTGGCGAAAGAGTCCGCCCGAGGCGATGATGCCGCTAGCGCAGGCAAGCGACCAGCCGCCGCCCTTTCGCCAGGCACGAATTTTCGGAACTTTTCCCGCCATTTCGGGTAATTCATTATGTGAATCATGTGACTCACGCTGCGGCGCTCATGTAGCGGCGGTCTGCAAAGCGCTCGTGGTGACGAACTGCGGATCCACGGCGATGCGACGATCGCCGCTACGACCACAAAGCGCTGCGTTGTTCGCAGCAGAATCTCAGGAGGATGTACCGTCATGAAAAAGGCAGCAATCGCACTCTTACTCGTCTTGATATGCGCCGCACCGCAGGTTTTCGCTCAGGGTCCGGATGCGCCCGCGGGCGGAAACGGCGTGCAGCGCCGCGTCGCGTTTCTCACCAATCGCTTGTCGCTTACCTCGGCGCAGCAAACCCAGGTGGCGGCCATTCTCGGCAGCGGCGACTCGAATGAGGCCACCGTCCGCGCCAGCATGAAGGCGGCGCACGACAGCCTCAATACCGCCGTGCAGGCCAACGACGCCGCGGGCATGGAACAGGCCGCAACGACGATTGGCAACCTCACCGCACAGAACACTCTGGCCCGCGCCAAGACCGACGCGGCGATCTACAAAGTACTCACTCCGGACCAACGCGCCAAGTACGCCCAGATGCAGGAGAACATGGGCCACGGCGGTCCGCGTGGCCGCGGCGGCTTCGGCGGGCGCGGAGGTAATGACGACGGCGGCGCGCCTCCCGATCCCGGCCCGGGCTTCTGACCCGGCCCGTAGCAGATCGGCAGTCGCGCGCATAAAATTGCTCGAAATGGCAATGGGCGGCGAGCAAACTAAGCGGAGTAAGCAGCATCCAAGGAACTGCCGGAAGTTTGGGGCGCGGCCGTAGCAAGCCGCGCCGCCCGCATTTGCGTGCGATACTGGTCAGGTTGAGCTGGGGTACGCCGCGCACCCTCCGCGGCGGAGAAGTTTGCAAGACGCGGTGTGTCAGGAAGACGACCGTCCGCGCCACAGCGGCGGATTCAAATCAGCGGTTCTGGGGAGACTTATGCGTTTACGGCCCATCGTTCTGTGTTCTCTAGTGCTCGCGGCCCTCTCGATTGCCCTGGTTTCGCAGCGTAGTGCGGGTCAGTCGGGCGCCGCTCGCCCGCTCATCACCCAGCCGGTGGACGATAGCAAGCTCACCTTTCTGCGCGGCAATACCCATCCGCTGGCCCGCGCGCAATACGACCAGGGCGCCGTATCGCCCAGCCTGCCCATGAACCGCATGATGCTGGTGCTGAAGCGCCCTGCGCCGCAGGAGTCCGCGCTCGAAACTTTACTGGCGCAGCAGACCGATAAATCCTCCGCCAACTATCACAAGTGGCTCACTCCGGCGCAATTCGGCGATCAGTTCGGAGTTGCCGACGAGGACGTCCAGAAAATTTCTACCTGGCTGGAATCGCGCGGATTTCAGTCCGTGAAGGCTTCCAACGGCCGCAACGTGATTGAATTTTCCGGCAACGCCGGGCAGGTGCAGGCGGCGTTTCACACCGCGATCCATTCCTACCTCGTCAACGGCCGGCAGCACTGGGCCAACGCCAGCGACCCTTCGATTCCGCAGGCGCTGACTTCGGCGGTGGCGGGCGCGATCGGTCTGAATAACTTCCCCAAGAAGGCCATGCATCACTTCGCCGGAACGTTTCGCAAACCTCTGGGCAGCAGCCGCGCCGAACCCACCAGCCCGCAGTACACCTTCACATCGGGAGGGTATGCGTACTACGCGCTGGGCCCGCAGGACTTCGCGAATATCTACAATGTGACGCCGCTGTGGAACGCCGGCATCACCGGGCAGGGGATCACCATCGCGATCGTCAGCGACAGCGACGTCAATCCCACCGACCTGAGCCAGTTTCGCTCGCTCTTCGGTTTGCCCAGCGCCAACTTTCAGCGCAAATACGCGCCCGGCAGCAGCAGCTCGAATCCCGGGATTCAGACCTGCCAAAGCGGCGGCGACGAGTGCGAGGCGGATATTGACATCGAGTGGTCCGGCGCCGTAGCCAAGGACGCAACGATTGACCTGGTGATTGCGCAGAACGTGGATCTGGCCGCGCAATACGTCGTGGACAATAACCTTGCCCCCATCCTAAGTGAAAGTTACGGCGCCTGCGAGCTGGGTCTGGGAACCAGCGAGAACGCTTTTTACAACAGCTTGTGGCAAGAAGCTTCCGGCTTAGGCATCACCGCGCTCGTCTCCGCCGGCGATAGCGGCTCGTCGGCCTGCGATTACGATGTGCCGCCCACGCCTCCTGCGCTGCCTACGCCCCAGCCGGCGGAATTCGGGCTGGCGGTGAGCGGCCTGGCTTCCACCCCATATGACGTCGCCGTGGGCGGCACCGACTTCAATCAGTTCAGCAATCCAGCCGAATATTGGAGTTCCTCGAACGCTTCCGGCACCGAGGCTTCGGCCAAAGGTTACATCCCGGAAACCACCTGGAACGATTCCTGCACCAACGCGATTCTGGAAAGCTATTTCAGCACCGACGCCGAAACGAATTGCAACGACTTCGCCGACGCGCAACAGGGTTACTTCGTTATCGGTCCGGTCGGAGGCAGCGGCGGCATGAGCAATTGCACGGTCTCCAATAGCGAGACCGTCAGCTCCTGCTCGGGCGGATACGCCAAGCCCTCCTGGCAGACCGGCACGGGGGTTCCTTCGGACGGTAAGCGCGACGTGCCGGACATCTCCCTCTTCGCCGGTGACGGATTTGCCGGAAGCTTTTACATCGTCTGCGAGGAGGATTATCAGGGAACCACCGGACAGCCCACCTCCTGCAATCTCAGCGCAAACGGCTACGCGGATTTTGCCGGTTTCGGCGGAACCTCAGTCTCCACGCAGGTTTTCGCCGGCATGGTCGCGCTGATGAATCAACAGTCGCAAGCGCGGCAGGGAAACCTCAATCCGATGTTGTACGGCATGGCGGCACACGACTCCGCCTCCAACTGCAATTCCGCCAACCCGTCCAGCACCTGCGTTTTCCGCTACATCAGCGTGGGCACCAACGCCCAGCCCTGCGCAAAGGGCACCCCGAATTGCACGGTTACCAACTCCGGTGATTCCATCGGCATCCTCACCGGCTACACCACGGGCACCCAATATTCCCTGGCAACCGGCCTGGGCAGCGTCAACGCCAATAACCTGGTGAGCGGTGTTGCTTCGAGCTTCTCGCTCTCGTCGGCAAAGCCCGTGGTGGACGTTCCCGCTCCGGGCAACTCCGGCACGATGAGCGCTACGGTCACGGCGCAGAGCGGGTTCAGTGGCACAGTCACATTTTCCTGCGGGAGCTTGCCCTTGGGCGCGAGCTGCAGCTTCAATCCGCCTTCGGTTGCGCTTTCCGCCACCACCACCAGCGCCAGCACCCTGCTTACCGTCAGCACCACGGCCCCCAGCCTGCTGGCTCCCGCGCGGGAACCGCTCTCCGCAGGGCCGCGCGCCACTACTATCGCCCTGACGCTCAGCGTTCTGGTCTGCATCGGCCTGCTGCTGCTCACCTGGCGCAGGCCGCGGCTGCGCTCCGGCGCGGCGTTCGCGCTCCTCGTCGTTGCCTTGTTGCTGGTGGCCAGTTGCGGAGGCGGTGGGGGTGGTGGAGGCAACACGGGCGGCAACGGCACGCCCACTGGTTCCTCGTCGGCTGTCATCAACGGATCCAGCGGAGCGGCGACGTCCAGCCTGAATTTCACGCTAGACGTGGAGTAATCGTCGGGCGGTTGGCGAGGTGCTCGACCGCGACGACCGCCAACGGGTGACGGAAGCTGGCATCTCGGATCGTCTGGGGAGTATCGGAATCGTGGTGGGCCTGGCTGGTGTACCCGCCGTGGGCGCGTAACTATGTGTTGACAGGGGTTCCCCTTCTGTAAGAATAACCGCCAACTCATGAGGCATAATCTCAAGATAATCTCAGCGGAATTTGTGGCTGGGAAGGGCAGAAGGTTTGCTGGGAATAAATGTGTGCAACTGCTCCCCGCAAGACGCGACCTGCGTCCAAGGTTGATAGTGGCGCACAGGAGGTACACATGCTCGCTGTAAACGATATTTCCAAGTTGCTTGTTTCTGTTCCGAAGGGTGCGTGGGTAGCCTTGTCGAGCGACGAATCGCGCGTCGTTGCCTTCGCCGCCGAATTGCAGGACGCTTTGGCTAAGGCTAAGGAACTCGGAGAACCGAACCCCGTGGTGATGCGGGTCCCCGAAGAGGGTAACTCCACACTGTTCCTGTAGGTGCCTGTGGCGGTTCACACCCTTCCCTATAGCTATTTCGACATTGCCGCGAGCGCAGCATTCCCACAGGGGCGCAGGGCTCCAAGACCTGTCATCCGGCTAACGCTTATAAACGCGGACAAGGGTCAACATCTTTCTTGTTACGCGATCATTGATTCAGGAGCGGATCACTGTGTGTTTCCCCGCTCGTTTATGCAGCCGTTGGGTCTTGATCCTTTGGCTTGTCCCACGGAGATGACATCAGGAATGGGGAGCAATAACGTTCCTACCCATTACGCGGATGTCACGATAGACCTTCAGGGCATCGTTCGATACAAAACCTACCTTGGTTTCACGATGGGATTGGAGCAGTTTGGGATGGGACTATTGGGGCAAGCTGGATTCTTTGATAGATTCCACGTTCACTTCAGGCTTCTGGAGAAAAACTGCCACATCGAAATGGTGTCAGCGGCAGAGCGGTAGTTCAAAATGACTCACTGGCCGCTGCCGGCATGCCCGGCCTGGCCGCCGCGCCCATCGCCGTAACCACGGGCGCGTCTTCCTGCGACGCGCGGCGTGCCGCGGCGATAGCTGGACCCTTCGCTCGCACTTCCGCCAGCAGCACCCAATCCTGTTTGAATTCGAGCATGGTTTCGCGGCTGTGCTTCGGGCTTTTTAATTCGCCTTCCATGCGCGCCAGAATAATCTGGTAACCGTACTGCGAGTCCGAGCCCGGCGCGAAAATATTGCTCGCGCTGATGCCCACGCGCAGCGGCGTTTCCTGGCCGGGGAAATTCAGCCATAGCGCTCCGTTGGCGTCGGCGGAAATCGTGCTGGTTTCCGTAAGCGTTTTGAAAACGTGCTTCAGGTACTCGCGGTCGGGCAGCACCTCACTCGAAATCGCCTGGTTCACCAGCGCGGTCAACTGGCCCTGATACTCGTTCCATTCATCCTTGGTCCCCACGATCGTATCGCGCTCGAGCGCTTCCTCGGCGGCCAGCTGCTGCACGCTAACGGTGTAGCCGCCGCCGCGTACCGGCTGGAAATCGCTGTCGCTGCCGGCCATATCCGCCGCAGGATGCGTCTCGAACTGGTGCTCGGGATTGAAGCGTCCGGTGATCGCGTAGGATATGGCCACCGCTGGGACTCCCTGCCACGCGAAATACGCCAGCGGAATCACCAGTTTCTTCGAGTGGTACAGTTGCTCGGTTCCGCTGCGGCATTCGCTGCTGCGCTTGATGGTGCCAGGCACCTGCGAAAAATGCAGCACCCGGAAATCGCTCTCGGGATGCTTTGCGGCGTAGCGCGTCAGCGAGTGCGCCACCGCTTTCGGGCTGGTCATGAAGAAATCGTTCAGGTAATCGGGGCGCACTGCGCCGGGGTAGTAGATGTTCATCACTCGGCGCACGAAATCGGCGCAATTGCGTGTCATTCCGTTGAAGTGGTTCACGTTGGGCTGGGAATTGAATTCGGCGATGAGCGCGCGGTCCTGCTCCACCGTAGTTTTCACCAGGAACAGATACATGCTGCGCTCCAGCGTCGCTCCCACCATCTCGCGCCACTCCGCGCTCTTTCCTTTGCGGCAGCGCTCTTCGCTGCAAATCGCCGCCAGGTATTTATCGCGGTAGCGCTCCTCCAGCGCCGCCTTGATGGCTTTCGAGCTGACCAGCGGCCGGTCGCGCGGATCTTCCACGCCATACAGGTACACGCTCAGCGGCACGATGTTCCACTCGTACGGCTGATCTTCGCCCAGCGTGGTGTAATTGCTCAGCACCGAACCCTGTTCGCCGGGCCGGCACAGACGCATGCGCACCGGCGAATTGTCCGGGCAGATGCGCGAGAGGTACACGGCGCTGTGCCCGGAACCGGTAATGCGCGCGACGCTGGTATCCAGCGATTCGTTCAGCAGCACCCCCGCATCCGCGCGCGCCCGCGGCGCGAGCAGGCAAGCAAAGGCCACGGCCAGCACCGCCGCGCAAACGGCGCGGCCTGACCTGGCGCGACGCCGCCCATGATGCACTCCTTTCCGTGCCAACAAGAGAAATCCTCCTCGATGCGTCCAGCTAGACTGGCCCCAGACAGTGTCGCGGTCCGCTGGGCGGAGGGCCAACCCCTAGGAGTCAGTACAGGCCCCGGGGAATTGCTGTAGAAGAGCAGCGACGCGATAGCGCGTGGGCGGGCGCCAGCGCATTTCAGAATGTCGCGCGGATGGCCTTCCCGCCGCCCGCGGCGAGCGCCTCCCGCTGATACCTACAACCCCAACCCAAGCGCGGAGTTGCGGACTATTTCGCGCCACCCACTTAGATGTAGGCAGCCCGATTTTGGCTGTGCCGGCAGGCGGGCGGTTGCCGTGAGGTTTAACACTCCGAATGACGCCGCCGTACCGGCGGCAGGCTCATTCCACCACGAAAGTCGCGGTGCGAATTTGCGTGCGGATCCCGTCGGAATCGCTGCCCTGGACTTTCAGCAGGTATTCTCCCGGCGCAACGCCATCGAGGGGCAGGTGCAGCGCAAAGGGAACCACGGGATTTCCTTTTTGCAGGAAGCTCGCCAGCTCCACTCCCACCGCCTCTCCCACGATTTTGCCGCTCTTGGGGTCAACGATCAGGTAGGTGCACTTCAGTGCGGGCGGAAGCGCGCTCCCCAGCTGCGGCGCGTACATCTGCGCGTAGATCACCACCGGGTCGGTCTTCTTGAAGCGGTTGCTGCCCGAAGGCGTCAGCTCCAGATTGTGAATCAGCAAGGGCGCGCGATCCGCTAGCAACTCCGCGTCCAGCGTGCCGCCCAGCTCCGAAACCGGCTGCATCTGATCGCTCAAGGCCACCGCGCTCAGGCTGAACTTTTTGGTATCGTACGGATCAATCGCCAGCGGAACCTCGAACTTCGCGAATTTTTCGCCGCCTCCGTTCAACACCACGCTCAGGCGGTATTGGCCGGGCGCAACCGAGAACTGGTTCTCGTAGTGCATGGGCGTCCGCAGGAACTTCTCCCATTCGCCTTTGTCCATGTCCAGCGTCACTTCGTCACTGAAGCGCGACGCCACCGTGCCGTCCGGGCGGTAGGCGATGCCCAGCACGTTCACATCCGCGTGATATTTGCCCTTCACCTTCTCGAAATCGAAGGAAGTGGGGGCAACCTCCATCGTCAGGTGCACGCGCGCTTCGCTGGGCGAGGTGTAGAAGAAAGGCGCCTCGAGCGAGCCTGCGGTCGCCTGGCTACCGGCAGCCGTCGCGCCGGGAGCGCCGTGCTCCGCGGAGGCGCCTGACGCCGCCGCGCGCGATTCCAGCTCGCGCTCGATGGGCTTTCCAGCCAGCGGATCGGTGGAGGTGATGTTGCAGAATCCGCTGCGCGCGCGGACGTTCATCCCGCCGCGATTCAGCTTCACTTTCAACGTGTGGCAACTTCCCGCCGGCGATTCCGGCGGCGTGTAACCCAGCAGGTAGTATTCGTTCTGTTCGCGCGCGATTTTTTCCAGCCCGTTCATCAGATCGTTGCTGTTCATGATGGTGAAGCCGCCGGTCCCGCTGGCGAGCGCGTACATCACCTGTTGATTGGTGCTCGCGGAGGAAGGGAACGCAGGAATAATCTGCCGCGCCGCATTGTTGTTATAGTTCGGATTGCCGTACGAAACGTGGCTCGGGGCGCCGC
>JBAQJS010000016.1:0-2186 GCA_049300435.1 Candidatus Acidiferrales bacterium
CCAAATGGTGAATAAAAAGGCGTGCGAGATTCTGGCAGAGATTGAAGGCCTGAAGGCTGCACTTCGGGAGACGGATGTACCGAAAGCTTTGAAACATGCGGCAGCCGCAGTGCGAGGGTTAGATTGAGCGCCAGAGCAATTAGTGTCAAGCGTCTTCGGGTACACTGAAGTGACGCTGACGCGGCGTCATAAAACGTGAGCGGATGGAGGGAAAGAAGTCTGCTCGTCGTCCTGCAAGGAAAGAGTGTAGAGCAAATCCTTCTCTGAGTGTCCCGCCATGCAGGATGACATAAGGCTCATGAAAGAGGAGAAAAACGCTCTTCTTCGTGAAGTTCAACAGGTGGGATTTGACCCATGGGATTTTGAATGGTCCGAGGAAACACTCAAGGGCAACCTGCGCCGGACTGAAGTGAACCCCTGGAGTGAGACACGAAGTTAAGGGGGTTGTCGCCGTTCGCTGGGAAAGCGTTGTTGGCGAGGTTGCGATTGCTCCACTCTGGAAGGACCTGAGCGGAGGATAGGGCAACGCAGGGATGCGACCCGAGCGTCGACTCAGCGGCCGGAACGGCCGGGGCGGCGTCAGCCGCCCCTTCAAAAGCCAGCCATTCTGGCGCAACTGCGTTAAATCCCAGGGTCGCAGGGGCGGAGCCCCCGTCTGGTGGACGGCAAGCGTGGTTCATTGCGTGACACCGTTCTCGAACTCGGCCGGCGAAACATAGCCGAGAGCCGAGTGCAGGCGTTTCCGATTATAAACGCGTTCGAGGAATTCGCCGATACTGGCGCACGCGTCATGGAAGTCGCGATATTCGTTGCGGTACACCTCCTCGTATTTCAGCGTCTTCATGAAGGATTCGCAGGCCGCGTTGTCGTACGGATTGCCTTTGCGGCTCATGCTGATGGTGGCGCGGTGCTGCTTCAACAGCTCGGTGTAGTCCTGCGAAGCGTACTGCACGCCGCGATCGGAGTGATGCACCAGACCGGGCGCCGGTTGCCGCTCGATCAGCGCCATGCGCAACGCCGCAACCGCCAGCCCGGCCTCCAGAGTCCGCCCCAGCGCCCAGCCGATCACCCGCCGCGAAAAGGCATCCAGCACCACCGCCAGGTACACGAACTCCATACGCAGGCGAATGTAAGTGATGTCGGCAACCCACAACTGGTTGATCGCCGTGGGCGTGATTCCGCGGGCCAGATTCGGGTAGATCGGCAGGTGGTGCCGTGAGTCGGTGGTAACCACAAAAGCGCGCCGCCGCACGCACAGCAGATTATCCTCGCGCATCATCCGCAGCACGCGCTTGTGATTGACCTCAAAGCCGTGTTGCTGCAGCTTGCGGGTGATTCTTCGATAGCCGTACGCGGGACATTCCAGCGCCACCCTCTGCATCCGATCGCGCAACTCCATCGCCACCGGCGTGGCTTGCCGCGGCACACGCCAGCGATAGAAGCCGGCCCGGCTCAGGCCGGTCATCTGGCATAGCGCGCTCACGGCTTCGCCTTTCGCGGCTGCCTGCCCGACTTCTTCAAACAGACATCCGCGCCACTGACGACGGCCGGCGGGTGATGATCCCTGAAATGCCGCAAGGCTTTTTTTAAGAAATCGTTCTCCATGGTGAGCTGGCCGATCTTCCGTTCCAGCTCAGCAATGCGGCGAGCGTCGTCGAGCACCGGCCGATCGGCTCCCCGCCGACCAATACCGGGAAACGCCAACTCTCCCTGCGCGCGCCACTCTCCACGCCAGCGCTCCAGCAGCTTCGGACTCAGTTGATACTTTCGCGCAATCTCACCGGTCGCAGAACCGGCGTCGAGGGCGCGCATGGCGGCGATCTTCAGATCGCGACTGTAGACAGCTCGGGACAAATCCATGCCTCACTCCATTCAATGTATTTCGTCCCTTAACTTGCTGTCTCACTTTTGGGGTTCACTCCACGCGCGCTTGTTTCCGGGTGCCCGGCGGCTCAACAAAAGTAAGTTTACCATAGCGTGTTTGGATGTCAGGTCTTCAGTACTAGCCGAAAGGGCCGTGATCGGACCACCGAACGTGGCGCCGAACTGGTTGTGCTGCAGCGCTTCCGGAAGAACGCGGGATTGGGGTCGAAGGTGTATCCGATCGCGTTCAAATCCGTATTGCGAAGAACTCATAAGCTGTGCCGTGGAACTCGTTGGTGCCGGTTCTCATGGCCGCGTTCACC
>JBAQJS010000017.1:0-16727 GCA_049300435.1 Candidatus Acidiferrales bacterium
GGCAAATGGCTCGCTCACCGTAAGCGGCCTCACCGCGGGCACCACGTATTATTTTTATCCGTACTGGGACGATTCCGCCCTCGCGCTCGCCTGGGTCGGAGGCCTGGGCAGCAGCGCCGGCAGTCCGGCGAACGCGTTCACCGCGAAAACCAACGCCGCGGCGCAACAGCAATCGCTGCAGGGGCTGATTCCGCTTTCGCAGGGCGCGATGATCGCGGCCACCACCACCTCCGGCAGCGGCGGCGGCTCGGGCGGCGGCAGCGGCAGCTGCCTGCGCGCAGGCACGATGGTCCTGACGCGCGAACACGGCACCGTGCCCGTCGAAACTTGCCGGCCCGGCGAATATCTGCGCTGCCCGGGCGCGGCTGCGGGCGAGGGATGGACGCGCCTCATCAGGCTGGAAGTGCGCGACGCGGACACTTTCATACGCCTCCATTTTTCCAACCAGGAAACGCTGGACGTGACCCCGCACCATATTTTCACGCTCGCGGACGGTTCGCCCATGCGCGCCGAGCGCTTGTGCCTGTCCGACATTCTGGTCGGGCGCTTCGGCCGCCTCACGCTGCGCAAGATCGAAGCCGTCTCCGAGGATTCGCAGAAGGTTACGGTGAGCTGCGAACCCACGCATCAGTTTTACGCGGGCCGGCACGCCGCGTCGGTGCTGACCCACAATTACACATTTAGCTCGTAGCGCAGTGCGGGAGCCTCGCGTGCCGTTTTTCAGCCGTTGAAAACCGCCGCAACGGAAAGCGGCGCGACTTTGCAGCGCCGCGCCAAATCTCGTCGAATCACTCTATGACTGGAAGAGCCTACTACCTCACCACGTTCGGGGCGCTGCAGCGGCACGCCGCGCGCTTGACGACTTCGCACTGGGTAGCGCTATCACCAGCAAGCGCCGCAATACCCGCGATCCCGGAAGCGGTGGTGGAAAAAGAGCCGCCCGCCGCGGCGCCGAGTGAAACCACGCCGATCCTCGCGCTCATCGAGGCCGACGAAGGCGCGCACCTCGCGCTCGAGGACGACGCCGGATTTCAGGCATTGCCGAATCCGCTCGCGCAGCGCCCGATTTCACCCGCGGCACAGGCCGCGCTCGCATCGTATGGCGTCGCGCCCGGCGCCACTACTTTCGACGCGGCCGAAGTTCTGGCGCGCGTGCATCCGCTGCTGCGCCATCGCGTCTTCTAGTCACCATCATGCGCATACGCGAATACACGCCCGCGGACCTCGATTCTTTGCGCCGGCTGCACGCGCGCCAGGGCTTCGACTACGCCTTTCCGGACCTCGGCGATCCCATCTTCATTTCGAAATTGGTGCTGGAGGACGACGCCGGTCAAGTGGTAATGGCATCGCTCGCGCGCCTGACCTGCGAGATGTACTTGCTGATGGATCGCGCGAAGGAAGCAGAATCGCCTGCGGAGAAGGGAAGTGCCAGCCCGCGGGAACGTTATGCGCGGCTGCTGGCGTTGCACCAGGCCGGTGAAAAAGACCTGCTAGCGCGCGGTCTGGACGACGCTCACGCCTGGCTGCCGCCACCCATCGCCAAGCGCTTTGGCCGCAGGCTCGCCGCGCTGGGCTGGATTCGCGACGACGCCTGGACTCCCCACTGTTTTCGCCTGCGCAAACACATGCGCTAGCGCTCGGGCGAGCAGACCGCAACGCAAATAGAAGAGCCACAGTTCTGCAATAACTCGCAACACGCTCCTGCTTAGTACCGGGCCCGGTCTAACTGGAACGCATCACAAATCCATTGCCAGATAGTGCAGTTCCACTTTGAAACGTTTCACCGTTTCGCAAGATTTTTCCACGGAGGCACACATGTCTCGCGGCGCGAACCAAACCACCCGCAATCTTACCGACCAGCAGCTCGCCCAGCAGAACCAGATGATTTCGCAGGAAGGTCAGTCGGGCGCTCAGGACCGCTCGCTGCTGATGCCCACCATCCAGAGCCTGCTCACCAGCACCGGCTACACGCCGCAACAGCAATCGGCCATCACCCAGCAGAGCATGGGCGCATCGAACACCGCCTTTGACGCCGCGCGCGAGCAGGCCGCGAACCGCACCGCCGCAACCAACAATTCCGCCGGTTACAACGACCTCACCGCGCAGCTCGGCCGCGAACAGGCGCAAACCGACGCGTCGCAAGCGCAGCAGAACCAGATCACTTTCGCCAACCAGCAATTGAAGGAACAGCTCGCGGGCCTGAGCGCGCTGGGGCAAACCTACGGAGTGGATACCAACCTCCTGGGCAAAGCGATGGGCGTGCCGTCCGAGCTGCTCGGCGTGCGCCAGCGCGCCTCGGGCGGCTCCTCCACTGCCGGCCTCGGCGGGATGCTGGGCCTGGGCAGCAGCATCGCGTCGCTGTTTGGGTAATCTCCCGTCCGGCGCAGGCGAATGCTCGATGGTTGCAACCGCGGTCTTCCGAGCGCGGACGATGTCCCGCGCGAGTTCGGCCGCGCACTGAAGTGCGCCGCCGCACATGCAAATTTGTCCGGGGCGAAGCCGACGATCATGCGAGAAATCATTGACCCTTACTGGTTGACGCTGATGCTTTCCTTTCTGGTGCAGTTCGTATTGTTCCTGCGCTGGCTCTACCGCCGCATCCGCAACGACGAGATGACCCGCGTGTTCGTCGAGGACATGGCTATGAATCACCTGCCGCACATTTACCGCCTGCTGAAAAGGCTCTGCGACGACAAGGGAATTGAAACGCCTTCCGAGCCGCCGATCCGCTGGGTGAATTTGAATGGCCCCCACCGCTGAAATCATCGCCCTGGCGCGCGCCAGCGCCGCGCGGCACCACCTGGATCCTGCGCTGCTGTGCGCGGTCGTCGAGCAGGAGACCGCCTGGGACCCGCATGCCATCCGCTACGAGCCGGGATTTCGCGCGCGGTACATCGCACCGCTGGGTTTGCCTCCCACCGAGGAAATCGCCCGCTCGATTTCCTGGGGACTGCTCCAGGTGATGGGGCAGGTGGCGCGCGAACACGGATTCGAACGCAAGTTTCTCAGCGCGCTGTGCGAGCCGGCGGCCGGGCTCGAGATTGGCTGCGCCGTTCTCGCCTCCAAGCTGGCTGCGGCCCAAGGCGACGTCGCGCGCGGCCTCACGCTGTGGAACGGTGGCAGCAACCCCGATTACGCGGCGCAGGTGCTGCAGCGCGTCGCGCGCTACAAGTAATTTCAACTGAAGTCGCGAGCGCTACGCGGCCCGGCGCGCCTGGTGCGAACGGCAGGGAAGTGAACGATCGAGTGTGAGTGGTCGTGTGCAAATGCACCGACGCAAATGCCCCGGCGCAAGTTCCCCAACGCAAATGACTGCGCAAATCATCTGGAACCTCACCGACCTCCGCGCCTGGTGGACGTCTTCCGCGCGTTACCGCTGGCTGCGCGCCATGCGCCTGCGTCCCGCGCGCGACCTCACCAACTTCGGCGATTTGCGGTAATCGGCGCGCATATCCGCGCTCTTCGCGGGCCTCCGCGTCGCTGCGGTGATCGGGAACGGCTGAAATTAGTCGGCCGATGCCCGGATTGATTGTCACACGCGATCTTGCCTGTGCGGAAACGCCAAGGCGGGTCAGTGGCCCGCAGCAAGAAACGGCAACCATCCTCGACGATTTTTTCAGCTTCTGCAGGCCGCCCTGGCTCGCTAGCGCCACCGCAACCGCGACGGCGCGTGCCACATGCGCCGCTGCGTATTCCTCATCCCAAGGAGCCCTCGAACATGAAAACTACTCGCACGTTCCAAAGCAAAATCGCCGCCATCGCTCTCGTCGGCATCGCCATCGCGGCGCAATTGATGACCGCGGTCGTCGCCCAGGCTGCCACCGTGACGCTCGCCTGGTCCTTCAATTACACTGTGGACCCGGTGTGCACTACCACGGTGACCAAGAGCTGCGTCACCGGCTTCGAGTACGGCACCACGCCCGACGGCGGCACCACGCTCGTGAAAATCGGCATCGCTCCCAATCCCACCACCACCGCGGCCAGCGGCGCCACCAGCGTCAGCGTGCAATTCACGCAAGGGCCGCCCTACGGCGCCGTCGTGTTCTATGCCCGCACCATGGGCCTGGACGCCAACGGCAACGTGATCTATTCCGCGGTAGCCGTCGCTCCCTCGGCGCAGATCACCCCCACTTCGCCTTCCAATCTGGCGGTCACCGTCGAGTAGCATCCCCGACGTCGGCGCGGCACGTATAGCGGCGCATTTCCGTGCGCCACCGCGGCCGCGCCGCGTCGCACCTCTCGCTCAGTAATGATTTTCGTTTCTCGCCTCAACACTCCTATGCGCCTCACTCTCGAAATTTCGGCGGCTCTACTGGCGATTCTGCTCGCCGCGATGGGTTTCCACGCCTGGCTCACCGAGCACGACGACCGCCTGCGCATGGCATCCACGCTGGCCACCCAGAAGCAGGCTCTCGATGCCGCCGACGCGCGCGAAAAAGATCGCACCGCAACCTTGAAGGGCACCCTCGCGCAAATCGAGGCGCTGAAACGCGCCACGCAAACGCCCGCGCAGATCCTGCGCGATTTGCCGAAGTACCTGCCGCTGCCGCAGCCCATCACCCTGGACTCGCCGGCAAGCACCTCGCCGTCGGCGGTCCGGCAGGGAACTGCGCCATCAGGAAAAGCTCCCTGCGCCGCGAGCGCCGCAAAGGCTCCAAAATCCGGGTGCGCCCAACCCACGACCACATCGAATGCGCAGTCCGGCGGTACGGGTGCGGCAACCGGCACCCTGCTATCCCCCGCGCTCGCTCCTCAAACGCAGGACCTGCCCGATGCTCCCTCCGCGCAAATTCCCGCCGCCGACCTGAAGCCGCTCTACGACTACGTGCAGGATTGCCGCTCCTGCCAAGCCCAACTCGCCGCCGCCAAGCAAGACTCGGTGGACAACTCCGCCAAACTGAAAGCCATCACCCGCGAACGCGACGCCGCACTCACCGCCGCGAAGGGCGGCACGTTCTGGCAGCGCCTGCGCCGCAACGCGCTCTGGTTCGTAATCGGCGCCGGCGCCGGAACCGCCGCACTCTGCAGCACCGGCCACTGCCGCTGACCCCGCGCACCAGCTTCGCGCGCCGCGCACCCAGCCCGCCGCAAGTGTCCAGAGGGAACCGCTGCGCTCCCGCAGGCGCAGCAGCGCGTAATCGAAGGCATCGGTGAATCACGGTGACCGGCGCTGCCGCGTAACAAAGGCGCACTCGCAGCTGCAAGAACGGTTCCCGCTCGATTCCGACGGCGCGCCATACCAAAATGAGAGTGTCGCGGGACTCCGACCAGATGCCCGGAGCAACAAGAACACACCGCGCCGCGGAGCAGGCAAGTGACGCAGTCGGCAGCGACCACCGCCCGTGTGGCAGTAGCGAGTTCACTCGGCGGGCATCAAAACCGCCGGCACTTCGTAATGCTGGGTGTTAATGACGATCGCTGCAATCAGTACAGCGAACCCAGGCTCGCACCGAGGTACGCCAAGGTATCCCGCCGCGCGCCCGCAACCAGGCCGGCAGTGCCGCACGGTGCGGCAGTAATGACCTCGCGCGGTGAGTGGGCGCCAAAGCCGTCGGCAGTTCACAATGCTGGGTAGTATTAACGATCGCTCCAGCCAGCAGCGCGAACCCAGGCTCGCGCCGAGGTACGCCGAGGTGCCCCGCCACGCGCCCGCAACCAGCCCAGCGGTGCCGCACGGGGTGGCAGCACCGAATGAGTCGCCCGCCGCCCATCACCTGTGGTCAGGTAGCGCAAAACCAGCATTTCGTGGCCGTGACCATCCGTTGGAGGCAAAGCGCGCGCAATCCCACACCAGAATTCGGCTGCGTGCCGGGTCGAAGCAAGTGTTTCCGGCCGGAGTTGCTGCGGCTAACGCCGGCGAGTCACGCGGCGCGTCATCGCCCCTAGACGAAGCCGGCCCGTAGCTCCTGCACGCGCAAGCGTTCCTAGGGCACAGCGCGATGTGCTAGCTCGGCAACTCGTCGCCCCGCCGTCACACACAACACACAAGCACCTCCTCACGAGTTGGGGTGCCCACGCCGCCGTAACCAGCGGCCTAACGATACAGCCAATCCACATCGCCATAACCAGCGGCGTACTCATGCAAACACAATCCACACCGCCATAACTAACGGCGGAGTCGCGCAGCCACAATCCACGCTGCCATACCTCACGGCGGAGTCACGCGGCCAATCCAGATCGCCATAACCAGCGGCGGAGTCACGCAGCCACAATCCACACCGCCGTAACTAGCGGCGTACTCATGCAAACACAATCCACACCGCGATAACTAACGGCGGAGTCGCGCAGCCGCAATTCACGCTGCCATACCTAACGGCGGAGTCCTGCCACCGCAATCCGCACCGCCGTAACTAGCGGCGGAGTCACGCGGCCACAATTCACGCTGCCATACCTAACGGCGGAGTCCTGCCACCGCAATCCGCGCCGCCGTAACTAGCGGCGGAGTCACGCGGCCAATCCAGATCGCCATCACCAGCGGCGTACTCATGCAAACACAATCCACACCGCCATAACTAACGGCGGAGTTACGCGGCCACAATCCACGCCGCCATAACCACCGGATAAGTTAACGAGCAATTTTACGCCGCAACTCACTGGCAGCGGTTACCGCGCTGTATTCCCGCCGCCGTAGGCGCGGCCGCAAGTCTCTCCCCACCCCGTCACGCGCGACTCGTTCCTCCAAACCGCCTTCAGCTCGCCCTCCGCTCGCCCACCTTGCCCACCTCCCCCCCACGTTCTCCAGCCAAAATCGACAGCCACTCCCGAGCCCACTAGCCCCGCGTCCGGCCGCTTAACTCGCCAGTCTCCCCAGCCTTGATCCTCCAGTCGCAACCAACACAAATCGCGCCCCCACAAACACCACATCACCCCACACTTTCCTCTTGCTTTCCGAGAATTTGTATTATGTTACCGCTTGTCAGAGGCGTTTGCTTGCGGCGGGTCGGCGAGGTATGCGGCGTGCCTGAGGCCATCTGTGGCTATGCTTCGCTGAGGTTGTGCCTATCGCTGCAGCTGTGGCTGTGGATGTATCTGAAGCTGTAGCTGCGACGGTAACTGTGGCAGCGCCACGGCCGAGGATTCGGCGGATGCGCTAATTGGGTGCGGTCGGAGCGCTTTGAACGAGGGATTTGCAGGGACCGGTGCAATTTTCCTTCGGATGTGGAGTTGCGCTTCCGCAGGACAGCGTTTTGGTCGGGCGGGCTAGGCCCTTGCGGATGTGGGGGTGCGTGAGGACGAGAGGGCCTCTTTCGCCGGGGGGCACGGGTTCGCTGCGGATGCGGGGAGCGCGTTACGACGAGAGCGCCTCTTTCGCCAGCCGGCCCGATTCTCTGCGGATGTGAGGGTGCGTTACGAAGGGGGGACCCTTTCGCGGGTGGGGCCAGTTTTGCTGCGGATGTGGGATCGTGCTGACGGGCGATAACCTTGGGCGGGCCGGTGCGATTTTTCTTTGCATGTGGAGGTGCGCTGCCGCGGGAGAGCCTCTTGGGCGAGCCGGCTCGTGGCCTTCTACAGGTTCGTCGTTCCACAGGGCGGTCCTCCGACAGGGCGGCGCTTCAATGGAGTGGTCCGTGCACGGAGTAATCTCTCCACAAAGTGCTCTGTCCACCTGCTGGAGATTGGCGATTCTTTGAGTTCGAGCGATTGGCATCGCGGCGGGGTGAAGTGGCTTGAGGTTGTGGCGAGCGGGCGCTAAAGAAGGTGGCCGCCAGTCTTCCACCGAGGGTCGCATATTGGAATTGCGCATACGGCGCGGGGTTTCGCCTGGATGTGGGGCTCCGGGGGCGATTCCCAGACTGTTAGCAGGGCGCTCAGCGTTCACCGATGAGCGTTTTAAATCGCGGTGAACACTTACAGTCCTGGATTGCGCTTACAGCGGCACTAACTGCGTGTGCCGGTCATCAACGAACGACCTTGGTCACACATACACCCGTCGCGACGACTTACCAGTCGCGATGAGCATTCACCGACCTTGCTTGCCGATCGCGGGCGAACGCTCACGGCTTCCGGCACTTATGTTTCATGCACGCCGCTTACCGATCGGATTCGCGTGCGTACTGCCATCGTGTACAAGGTGCGGAGCTTCCTCTAAAATGAATGCCTACTATGAAACATACAATTACGTTGATAGCTGGCGACGGGATCGGGCCGGAAGTATCGGCCGCGGTGAAACAAATACTGGGCGCGGCGGGCGTGCAGATTGCGTGGGAAGAAATACCGGCGCGCGCGGAGATCGAGCGGCGCGGACAGGACTTCATGCAGGCTGGGGTGCTGGATTCCGTTCGTAAGAACCGCGTGGCGTTGAAAGGGCCACTCGCGACGGCGTCAGTGGGCGGGCCGCCGAGCATCAACGTGGCTTTGCGCAAGGCGCTGGATTTGTACGCGAACGTGCGGCCGGTGAAGAACCTGGAGGGGGTGCAATCTCGTTATCTGGGCGTGGATATCGTGCTGATCCGCGAAAACACCGAGGACCTGTACGCGGGGCTGGAGCATACCGTCGTGCCGGGCGTGGTCGAGAGCCTGAAGATCATCACCGAGAAAGCTTCGACGCGCGTGGCGAAATTCGCGTTCGAGTTTGCGCGGAAATACGGGCGCAAGAAGATTCACGCGATCCACAAAGCCAATATCATGAAACTCTCGGACGGATTGTTTCTGACGTCGGTACGCAAGGTGGCGGAGGAGTATCCGGAGATCGAGTACAAGGAATTGATCGTGGACAATGCCTGCATGCAGATGGTGATGAACCCGCACCAGTTCGACATGCTGCTGCTGACAAATTTATACGGGGACATCATGAGCGACCTGGCCGCGGGTCTGGTGGGGGGATTGGGCGTGGTGCCGAGCGGGAACATGGGCGAGTCGGTGGCAATTTTCGAGGCGGTGCACGGCACCGCGCCGGACATCGCGGGCAAGGGCGTCGCGAATCCCACAGCCCTATTGATGAGCGCGATCTTGATGCTGCGGCATATCGAAGAGATGGAAGCCGCGAAAAGAGTGGAGGACGCGCTGCATAAGGTGTATCGCGAAGGGAAATCGCTGACGCGCGACGTGGGCGGGAAGTCGTCCACGGCGGAGTTCGCCGAGGCGGTGATTCGGGCGTTCGCGTGATCGCGCGGCACAGAGCCGGCCGTTGGCAATTCAGCCGCGGATGGCTGGCAGGGCAGCAGCAAATCGTTGACTTCCCTGCTGCATGCGTCGAGAATGTGGGCGAGTTGGCGCTTCCATAGGAGCGGCCATGACCGAATATACCCCGGCAGTGGTGCGGTATGTGAACGGCGAGATCGAGAAGTATGCGCCCATCTCCGACGGAACCAGCACGCGGCGCAAACGCAAACCGCACATCGTCGCGGTAATCAATGAAATGTGCACGGGCTGCGCGGGGTCGCCCGCGTGCGTCGAGTATTGTCCCGTGGCGGAATGCATGTTCTGGGTGCCGGACGCAGACCATCCGCCGTTCGGACGCATTCTGGTGGATCCGATTTTGTGCATCGGATGCAAGTTGTGCACCAGCAAGGGGCCGGATGGATCGTTTCTGGAAGGATGCCCCTGGGACGCGATTGACATGGTGCCTTTGGCGGAGTTCGAGGGGAAGTACGGGACGATGCCTTACTAGTTCGGGGTCTGGGGTGCGATCAGACTGAGGATTTACCGCAGAGTCTGCTGAGAAAACCTGGCGCGCAGTTCCCTTCTCCGTTTTTTCCGAATTTCTTCCGTCTCTTGTGACGCTTCCGCTGCGGTTGGGGGCGTTTGCCCTAGCGGTCTTTGCGGCAGTCGGCGCAGAGGCCGCCCACTTCGGTGCGGGTTACGGTGATTTCGATGCCGCAGTCGCGGGAGATCTGGCTCTTCAACTGTTCGTAAAGCTCGCTTTCGAATTCGCGGACTTTGCCACAGCGGATGCAGGCGACGTGGATGTGGTCGCGCGGTCCGTGGCTCTCGTAGAAATGGCGGTCGCCGCGGAGATGCAGCAGGTCGAGTTCGTCAATCAGGCCGTGCCGCTTCAGCAGGTCGAGGGTGCGATACACCGTGACGCGGGTGACGCGCGAATCCAGCTTCTGCGCGCGCTCGAGAATTTCCCCGGCGTCGAGATGGCGGCGAGCGTTGTCCATCACCTGCAGGAGCACGCGGCGCTGGCGAGTGAGGCGGATGCCACGCGCGCCAAGCTCGCGCTGCAAATGTCCGGGAAGCTCGTGATTGATGCGTTCACCGGTGGATACGCGATGTGCGGGTGTGGCAGCCATGGTGTCTTCGAGGATTATACCAAAACGAGTCAAGGGTTGAGTCACATCTGAAAGTGGGACGCGAATTATTCCGGGCCTGGGCGAGAGGGCGCAAGCTCAACGAACGAAGCAACGGCAGAAAACCCGGCGCCATTTGGCGTGCGACGAACTAGTGGTGGCTCTGCACTGCCTTCAGGATGTCGCTGTACATCACGAACGCGAAAATTCCCAGCAGGAAGACCAGGCCGACCTGGACGAAGCGCTCTTTCACGGCGACGCTTAGATCGCGGCGCAAGACGCCCTCGATCACCAGCAGCAGGATGTGCCCGCCATCGAGGATGGGGATGGGCAGCAGATTCAGGAGGCCCAGGTTCAGGCTGATGACGGCCATGAACGTGAGCAGCGTCACCGCGCCGCGCTTGGCGGCCTCGCCGGAAACGCGCGCGATTCCCACCGGGCCCGCGAGTTGGCGAATGGAAACCTTCCCGCTAAACAGGCCGATGATTACCTGGCCGATCTGCTCGATGCCGGAGGCGGTGGATTCGGCGGCGTTCTGGCCCGCTTCCAGGAACGTCTGGCGACGGTAATCGTCGTTGGCCTGGGGCAACACGCCGACCTGCCAGACGGATTGGCCGTCCATATCCATTCCCTGCATCGGAGTGATGTTCAAGGTGACTTGCTGGCCATCGCGCCGCACCAAAAATTCGATTGGGTGGCCGCCGGACTGATGCACGCCTTCCACCAACTGCTGCCAGGTGGCCACGGGCTTGCCGTTGAGCGCGACAATCACGTCGCCGGGCTTCATTCCCGCGCGGTCGGCCGGCGTGCCGCCATCCACTTCGGCGATCACCGGAGGGAGCAGCGGGTAGCCGAGGACGTTATCGAGCGAGCCGAGTTGGTCGGGGAGCGTCGCGGTGACAGTCTGGGCAGCGCCAGCGCGCAGGACCGAAAGGCTGACCTCGCTGCCTGGCTTGCCCTTTTCAATTCGGGCGTACACCTTTTCCCAAGTGTTGGTAGGAACGCCATTCACTGCGACGATGCGGTCGCCCGCCTGCACGCCGCTGGCGGGCATGACCTGCGGCACGGCAACTACATCCGCGCTCTGGCGCTCGTAAACCGGAGTAGCGATACCCATCTTCCAGTAAATGCCCCACAAGATGACCAGGGCGAGCAGGAAATTCATGGCCGGGCCGGCGACGGCGACGATTACGCGCTGCCAGCGAGGGCGGGAGAGAAATTCATGGCTCGCGCCGGTCCGCTCTTCCAGCGGATTATCTCCGGCCATGCGCACGTAGCCGCCAAAAGGCAGCGCGCTCAAGCGGTAGTCCGTATCGCCGCGCTGCACGCCCCAGAGGCGCGGGCCAAAACCCAGCGAGAAGACCTCCACGCGCACGCCGCAGAGCTTGGCGGCCATGAAGTGCCCCCACTCGTGCACGAAAATCATGATGCCGAGCACAATGGTGACGGTTACCAGGTCAATCAGGAAATTATGCATAAGGCCTCAGAGTGTATTTTAATTCTTTCGGCGCCGGAGTTCGAGTTGAACTTCCAGGCGAGCCAGCCGGCGCGCTTCGGCGTCGGCCTGCAGCACGTCCGCGATGCTGCCGAGCGTCGCACGGGGCATTTTTTCGAGCACGCCTGCGATGACCGCGGGTATCCCCAGGAACGGCAATTTCTTCTCCAGAAACGCAGCCACGGCAATCTCGTCCGCGGCGTTCAACGCGCAGGGCAGCGGCCCGCCCTGGCGCAAAGCTTCCTTCGCCAGAGCCAGGCACGGAAACTTCTTCACGGGAACAGCGGCGAATTCCAGTTTTCGCAGCGAGGACCAGTCCAGAGCACACTCCTTGGACGGCGCCCGCTCCGGATAGGTTAGCGCATATTGGATAGGCATGCGCATGTCGGTTGGGCCAAGCTGTGCCAGGATTGAACCATCCACGAATTCGACCATGGAGTGAATCGTGGACTGCGGGTGAATCACCACCTGGATTTTTTCGAGGTCCATGCCGAAGAGCCATTTGGCTTCAATGACTTCGAAGCCTTTGTTCATCAGCGTGGCGGAATCTATGGTGATGCGTTCGCCCATCTTCCAGTTTGGATGCGCCAAAGCCTGTTTTGGTGTGATGCGGCCGAAACGCGACGCGGGAGTCTTGCGAAAGGGCCCGCCGGAGGCGGTCAGGACCAGCCGCTTGACCTCGCGATGTTCGCCGGCGCGCAGGCATTGGTGGATGGCATTGTGCTCGCTGTCCACCGGAAGCAGCGCGACGCCCATGCGAGCTACCGCAGCCATGACTACTTCCCCGGCGGCGACCATCACCTCTTTGTTGGCTAGCGCGATGTGCTTGCCCTGCTCGATTGCCTTGTAGGTGGCCGGCAGGCCGACGACTCCGACGGCAGCGGATAGGACCATTTCCGCGTCGGGATGCGTCGCTACGCGCTCCATGCCTTCGGCACCGAACAGGATTTCGGGTTGAGGCGCGTTTTTATCCTTGGCGCGAGCGGCCTTCAGCGCGTCACAGAATTCGCGCGCCCCGGCTTCGCTGCCTACAGAAACCACCTGCGGCTGGTAGCGCAGCGCCTGCTCCGCGGCGAGGCGCACGTTGGAGCCTGCGGCGATTGCGACCACCTGGAATTTTCCGGTGTGGGCAGCGACCACGTCAAGGCACTGGCGGCCGATCGAGCCGGTCGAGCCCAGTATGGAGATTCGTTTCATCGGGGCGTAAATCTCATTTTATAGAGGTTTGGGGAATTATGCGAACTTCGGTTTCGCAAGGGGTGCGAGGACCGTTTGCGGCACGAACACCGAGGGCGCGACGGACGGCGCTAATGGCCTTGACCCAACCATTGATACAGCACCCAGACGACTGGGCTGGCGAGGATCAGGCTGTCAATGCGGTCCAGCATCCCGCCGTGGCCCGGCAGCAACGTCCCGGAGTCTTTTACGACGGCGCCACGCTTGTAGGCGGATTCGATCAGGTCGCCGGCTTGCCCAGCGATATTGGCCACGCCGCCGATCACCAGCAGGGTGAGCACGTCCATCTGCATCCAGCGGGCGAAGAAGACCGCTACGATCATCGAGGCCAGCACGTTGCCCAGCGCGCCTTCCCAGGTCTTCTTGGGGCTGAGCGCCGGCGCCATGGGCACGCGACCCAGCGAGCGGCCCACGAAATAAGCCAGCATGTCGCCGGCCCAGACGAGCACCAAGGTGAACAGGACCAACGGGCGGCCGACCGTCTCGATTTCGTCCAAGCGAACGATGTAGCTGAACGGCAAAGCGATGACAAGCAGACCCGCGGAACTGATGGCGATGGCCGGCAGCACTTCGTGCAGTGGCCGGCGGGTGGAAAGACCCAACGCGACACAGCCGAACAGAAATACCAGCAGCGCGGCATCCAGCGAAAGCGTGCCGCCCGCGGCGTCGCGCACGATCGAAACGCCGCCGGAGAAAGAACGGGTTTCGATACGCCCCAGCGAAAATTGGGCGTAGAAGATCAGCGCCGCGCAGAAGAAAGTCCATATCTTGAATCCGCGCATGCCGACGCGCTCGCCCAGATTCAGGAATTCCAGCAGCGCGAGGATGCACACCAGCGTCGCCAGCCCCGCAATCACCGCCGGCGGACCCCACCAGACCAGGGCCACCACAATCGGTATCAGCACGGCGGCAGTGGCGAGCCGTAGCAGCATCCGGCGTCAGCTCCGGCCTGAGGTGTCAGAGGATTTGTGGGAGGAGGAAGCGGCCGCGGCGGCTTTGCCGCGTTCGCGGGGCGTGCCCAGGCCGCCGTAGCGGCGCTCGCGTTTCTGGAAATCCGCCAGGGCTTCGAGCAGCCGGGCGCGCGAAAAATCGGGCCAGAGCGTTTCGGTGACGTACATTTCGGCGTACGCGATCTGCCAGAGCAGAAAATTGCTCACGCGCATTTCCCCGCTGGTGCGGATCAGCAAATCCGGATCGGGCAGGCCCGCGGTGTAGAGATGCTCGGAGATGGTCTGCTCGTCGGCGCGAAAGGCGGACATGCCGTTCGAGCGCACCCGGTCGAGCATGGCGTTGAAGGCGTCCACCAGCTCCGCGCGGCCGCCGTAATTCAGCGCGACCACCAGCTTCATGCCGGTGTTTTTTGCGGTGAGGCGCATGCCGTCTTCGATGTCCTGCCGGACGGCGTCGGGCAGCTGCTCGGAGCGGCCGATCACCAGCAGGCGGATATTGTTTTTGTGAATGGCGGGCAGCTCGCGCTTCAGATATTCGCGCAGCAGGCGCATCAGGAAGTCCACTTCGGCTTGCGGGCGGCGCCAGTTCTCCAGCGAAAAAGCGTACAGGGTGAGGCACGGCAGCTTCAGCTGCGCGCAGCTTTCGATGATCTCCCGCGCCGCCTTTACGCCCGCGCGATGCCCCGCCACGCGCGGCAAATGACGCCGCTGCGCCCAGCGGCCATTCCCGTCCATGATCACGGCCAGGTGCTCGGGCAATTGCTTCAGATCAATTTTATTGAGAAGGTCCGCTTCTTCGCGGTTGGCAGCCTTCAGAAGCTCACTTGCTTTCACTCAGTTTCACTCGGGGACACGCGTGTGAAAAACTAGCACAGGGAGTGATAGCGCGCAAGTTTCACGCTCGCTCTCCGCCAGCACGCGAACCCTGATTATCTGCCCTCGAGGCACGGCAGGGCGACCAACTTCGCCTTTCCCGAGCCGTACCTAAAGTGGCTCACGGGAACGTTCATCGCGTTCAAAACCCACCTTCCCTTCTTGGCTTTTTCGTCCGAGCGAACGAACGTGAGGACAACAGTTCCGGATCCACCGTTGTAGAGCATGTTGTGGAACACTGTCACCATGCCCTGCACACCAGGAAACTCTTCCGTGTTGTCGCTGATCGGGGTTCCGCGACGCGCAATGACGACATCGGGAGTGAGGGTATATATCGCCCTCTCCGCGCGCCCTTCTCCGCTCAACTCCGGGAGCCAATTCGGATTGTTATATACGATCAGGACGGCAAGAATGACGAGTAGAATACCCACCGCGATTTGAAGACTCATGGAACGCATCTTAAATGCGATTTCCGACGCCTTTTCAACGAGGGACAACCCTCCATCATGCGCGAGGAAACATTCGCATTAGCGGTTGGAGTGGGTTATGGCTGCGGGAATCCGAACAACAACCACGACTGATTGGCTACCCAATGCGGGTATAGCTCCGTCATCTGATCGAACAGCTCCTGGTCAGACGTCGCGGTTTTCTGCACCCGATCGAAGTCCTGCAGGTAACGCTTGGTGTCTTGGATCGTCGAGGGAGAGTCGAGCGCGCCAGGCTTCTTGTGACCGGCGACAACGATCGCCGGGTTCAGTGCCGCCAACCGGTCTAGCGCCGCGATCCAATTCTTTCGGCTCTCGGGGGTAGTGTCGCCGACGTACATGTGGCATTGGTTGTACACAACGTCGCCAGCGACGATCAGGCCGATTGATGGAACGTGAAGAGACGTCGAATCGGGACAATCGGTGCGTCCCTGCTCGATGATGCGCAATTCGTGGCCCTCGAGAGTGAACGTCTCGTTCTCATAGGGCTCAGGTGGAACCAACTTGGTGGCCACTTGCCCAGGAAAGAGCCGGCGGGCTAACCGCTCCACCGTGGGAGAGAAAGACACCTGCACGGCATTCACCGTCTTGGGCGTTGCTATGGCCCGAGCGCCCGGGAAACGGTCGAGCAGAATGCTCAGACCGTAGAAGTGGTCGAAATGGGCGTGAGTTATATAGATGGTCTCCAGGTTGCGGTTGTGCAGAGCAATCCAATCCGCCAGAGCCTCGGCCTCAGCCACCGTCGTCATTGCATCTACCAGCACCGCGTCGTACTCGCCGAAGATTAAAGTCGACGTCATCGGGTCAAAGCCGAACGCTTCGCCCAGGGGCTTTGGCCGCTCGCCGACCATAGCCTTTCCCGGGGCGGTAAAAACGTTCACACCAAGCGTGGTCTCTTTCAGTCCATTTGTGCCATCCATCTGGTTCTCCTCTCCACGTCAGAGCGAGTGACAGCTCAAGGCAAAGATCGGCAGAAGCGCGACGACGCGCAGAGTCGGCATCCTACTCCGCGCCAAGCGTTAACCGTACTTGAGCTCGGTGCTCTGTCCGACCTCGATGATGTAACCGTCAGGATCGCGGATGTAGCAGCGAATTTCGCCGTACTTTGGTATCGGTTCCGTTAGGAACTCGGCCCCTCGACTTTTCCACAATTCGTAGCACGCTTGAATATCCGCAACACGGAAATTCATAAAGCTGTTGATGTGATTCGGGTCGGGGACGCTGAGCGTTACCGTCGGCTTATCCGGGGTCGGCCCGCCTCCGACGTTCAGAATCATCCAGATATTCGCTAGCTGAAGGTATGGAGGCGCGTTGCCATCACCCATGGTCAGAATGCGAGCGCCGAAGACCTTTTCGTAGTAGCGAGCCGATCGCTCGACGTCGGCGACGGTGAGAAAATGCGCGATGCTGATCCCCTCGCGCGGGGGCATCTCATAGCTCTTCTGTTCGACTTGTA
>JBAQJS010000018.1:0-4088 GCA_049300435.1 Candidatus Acidiferrales bacterium
GCTCGGCGTCGCTGATCGAGGAAATGAAGACGATAGCGCGCGAGGGCGATCATATTGGTGCTCCGCAGTCGATGCGGGATGATCGCGTGATAGCTGCCGCGATGGCGGCGTATTATTGGGACACCAAGATCAAGAATAACCTGATAACTCAACGGCGTACCCGCGAAGCGGAAGCTGCCAAGAAGCGCGCGTCGATCGTCGACCAGGTTGCCTTGTTCAATCGCAACCATCTTGATATGTTCTTTCGGCAAAAGCAGGTCACGCGCGCCGTGCAGCATAGTCAGATGATGCGCAACGCTTGGAGATACCGGTGAAACTTCGTTGTCCGTTCTGCCGGCAGGCTTTCCCGTGGGAAGCTGCGTTGCCGTTCCCGCGCGTCTGCCCGCTTTGCACCGAAGAAATCGGCATCCCCGACCGCGGCGAGGTCATTCAGATGCCGTCGCTGCGCAGCGCTAAGACTAAGGCGGTCGATAAGACCTACCGCGATATCGAGGCTGGATCGGAAGTGCGCGTCGAGCGCGCTGCGGAAGTGACCGGCACCGCCAAGGAGGACATGGCGGCGCTGCGGATTACCGATATGGCCGATAATATGCGGGCTGGTGATATTGCGGCCAAGGAGGCCGATGCTGCCATGAAGCGGTTGCAATCGAGCACGCCGATGAATATCGGGTTTCAGGCCAACGGCGCGGAATTCAGCAACGGCATTTCGACCGGCGCCGTGGCGCTCAATGGTAAGATCACGACGGGGATCGAGCCGAATGCCGGGGCGCGGGCAGCGCAGCGGGTGCAACGCCGAATGCAGCAGTGGTAAATGATCACCGTACCCACTGACAAGCGCGATCTACTGACGTTTGCCAACGAACATATCGAGATGTGCCGCATTAGCGTCGGCATGCGGGCATCGTACTGCCGGCTGATGAACGCAATTGCCGAGACCGGGCGCTACGACGGCACCAAGGCGCTCATCAACATGCTGACGACGCATCTCAACCGGACGACATCCCATCTGTTCAGTCCGGTTGAGTTGAAATTCGCCGTCGATTTCGAGCGCACGTACCCGAAGAATTTCCTACAGCGCGCCGCGGTCGTCGGAAAAATCCTGACACGCTCCTGGGAGCGTACCAATACCGATCACATGTTCGCGTTGGGCGTGTTCCAGGCGTTGAAATACGGCGCTTGTCTGCTCAAGCAGTGGGTGCAGACCGAAGGCACCGACGGCGCACCGGTTTATTACAAGAAACTGGTAATGCCGTGGCAATTCGGCGTCTATAACGAGTCCGAGAACGAGATCAGCCGGCAACCGGCAATGGTCGAGACCACGACGCTGACGCTGCCGGAAGTGTGGCGGCGCATTTATCACTTGCCGGATGCCAAGAAGCTGTTCGAGAAAATTCGCGCGCACGCCATGCGCGGGCAGGCGATGTCGGATCCGCAGTCGTATTTTCATCAGGTGCTGTCGACTTCGGCGCTGCAGACCGGCGTCTCGGGTTCGACTCGGCCGCTGCCTGGCGGCATCGTGCAGCTCAATAACGATCCGAACTACGCGATCATGGGACCGCAGGTCGGTGCCGAGGTCGTCAACGTCCACGAATTGTGGGTGCAGGACGATACCGATTACACTACGATCCAGATGGTCGATCCCGATATCATCATCGCACCGTTTGGCAAGAAAATGAATCTGACCGGCGTCGACGGCTTGCAGCCTTACACGCTGATTCAGCCGAACGAAGTGGCAAACTGGTTCTGGGGCCGCTCGGAACTGGTCGATTTGATTGAACCGCAGGCGCTGTTGTCGACATGGTGCGACGATGCCAAGCGCCTGTTTGGTTTGCAGGTCGACAAGATTCTCGCCTTCATGGGTGATAACGGCATCGATGACGAGAAATACGGCCAGTTCCGTGGCGCTGGCTGGATCAATCTGGCGCCCGGATCGAAGGTCGACGATCTGACGCCGAAGATTTTTCCCGAAATGTTGCCGATGATCAAATTCGTCATCGAGATGATCAACTGGCTATCGGGCTTTCCCGACATCATGCAGGGCAAAGGCGAGCCCGGCGTTCGCGCCGATGCTCACGCCAACACCTTGATGAAAACGGCCTCGCCGTATCTGCGTGACCGCGCGCTCTTGGTGGAACGTCAGGTTGCGACGGCGGCTGACAAGACGCTGGCGCTCAAGGAAGCCAAGGACGCCAGTAATTACTGGACCGATGGTTCCACGATCCAGACCATGGAGGATACCGGGTTCAAGCTGACGGATTTGCCGGACGATTGGCGCGTCACGGTTGACTCGCACTCGTCAAGTCCGATCTTCTCGGATGCCAACGAGCAGCTGATCCTGGCCGGTCAGAAGCTTGGTGTCGTGACCAAGGAATACGTGCTCGACAACTTGCCGTTTCCGAACAAGGAAGAAGCGCGTGCGCAGGTCAAGGCGCAGGACGAGCAGAAGCAGGCGATGCTGCAGAAATTGCTACAAGAAAACCCCGATATTGGCGATTTTCTTGCCAAGAAGCAGCTTAGCGGTGGCAAGCGCTAGTTGCCGCGCCCGTTGAACGGCATTCCCATCGGGCTGAGTACGGCGGGACCGCGCATTGCGGCGCGGATTTCAGGATCGCTCTCGGCTGCCTTCTGGAATTTCGCCTGCATGCGCTGCTGGCGCAGTGAGCGTTCGACGTGCGCGACCTGGGACATGTCGAGATTTTCAATCATGCGGCCCGCGATATCTTTGGCCTTGAAGCGTGCGCTCTGACCGAAGTCGTCAGTGATCACGGCCTCGTCGGCCACGGCGATTTCATCCCACGCCTTCTTGGCGGCGTCTTCAGTCTTGAAAACGAATTGCCAGATGGCCGGTGCGCTTCCGAAGGCGATCGAGATGACGTGCATTACTCTGGTCCTTGTCTGAAGGTTTCAGCCCACGCGATAAATTCCTTGATCGGGAATCGTAGGCCGCGGCGTTTCCCGAAACGATAAACCGGCGGCATCGCTGAGATGCTAGATGGCCGCGGCGCTTTTCTGTTCGGCTTGAGCCAGTCATACACGGTGTATTGGCTGATGCCGAGATAGCGCGCAGCATCTTTTATTGTCCAAAATTTTTTGTCCGATGTTGGGGGCTCGACGGGTGCCGTTTTTTTCATGAGCGACGATAATACCAGCCTTATTCGCAGAAGCAATAGGCCGCCACAGAAGCCCAATTAGGTTGATTCTATGGGGGTGGAGAATGATGCTTTTGCCGCGGCGATCCCCGTGACGGCTTGTCCAACCTGAGAGGAGAACCAGATGAATATGGTTCGGAATCGGAAGCACAAGCGCAAGGGTCGCCGGTAATGATCCGCTTCAAGCGCAAGATGCACCGCAAAGGCCGTCACTAAGCGATGCCTCCCATGACCCCGCCCGCAGCGGCTCCGCAAGGGGCGCCGCAAGCCCAACAGCCTCCGTTCGGTTCGAGCTCGGCCACGGGTCCGACGCCGAACAAAGGCTATGAGGCGGCGGCTATGCAGCGGGTGGGGGTTCTGGTCAAAGCGATGACGGAGCTTTTACCCACGGTCGGCATCGCGTCCGAGCTTGGGCAAGCGCTTCACAAGGCCATCGGCATTCTCGGCAAGCACGTTCCTCCCGGCACGAACAGCAACGCTGCCGACAAGAATCAGATCGAGAAGATGGCGATTCAGAATCAGCAGAACGCCGGCATGCAGCAGGCGCTGAAGGCGCAGGGCCAGCCGCAGCAACCGCCGGCTTCAATGCCGCCCAAGCCGGCGCAACCGATGCCGCAGGCCGCGTAATGGATATTTTCAATAACAAAACAACCGAGATGCCGGCGCAGGACAACGTGAAAGTTGCGCAGTCAGAATCCGAAGTGCGCGACATGATTCGGCCAGCGACGATGGATTTCGGCTCGCGTTCAGTGCAGCACGCCGAGCGACCGCGTTACGGTCACAAGGTTTGAAGGAGTAGGCCATGTCGAACGTTAACATTTTCCAAAATTCCAGTAAGACGGTGCCGACCAGCGACGAGCAGATCATCCGCGTTTCCATGGAGCAGATCGACATCCAGGGCCGCAAGAGCCATCTGCCGTCGACGATGAAGTCGGGCGC